>NZ_CP014161.1:658087-1316174 GCF_001543175.1 Aerococcus urinae | reverse complement strand
CAAGGATTATCAAAATATTAACTTAAGTGGAGGCCAGGATGTGGGGCGATCAGCCCAATTGGCCAAAGAAAGTGATGATCCTTATTTTATGGCCATTCGCTATTTAGAATATTGTGATAATTACTCAGCTATTAAAGGGGTTTTTGACCAGTTATTGAGCAATAAGGCCAAGGGTTGGGGGACGGTCATCCATTGCAGTGCTGGTAAGGACCGGACTGGGGTGATTACTTATTTGATTTATAAGGCAGCTGGACTCCCCCTAGTAGATATTGTTGCCGATTACCAAGTCTCCTATGCCTATATCAAGCATGACCCTAGGATTATTAAGGAAGGCCACATTCAAAATGTGAACCGATCTTATCCAGAAATTATGGAAAATTTTAACCGTGATTTTATGACAAAATACACCTCCATTGAGAATTATTTCCGTCACTTAGGCTACCAAGATCAGGAAATTGAAGCCATAAAGAATTTGCTGTATTGATTAAGAAAATTTAAGTTGATCTGACTCTTATTTAGTCCTTGTCGTTTGGCAAGGGCCTTTTTTGTGACTAATTTTACTTTCAAGTGGGCAGGAAGATTACGTAAATAGTTGAAAGAAGAACCACTTTTTAAATTAAATATTGAAAATGCATTCACAAAAGTCTATGATTATAGGTGAAAGCGATTACAGCTGGAAAGGAGGGCAAAATGAAAAAGTTTACTGATAGCATTATTCCTTTAATTGAAGCATCTTATGAATCCTTATCCCCTGGGGAGAAAATCATTGGCGATTATTTTATCCAGGCTGATCCAGGCGAGGGGGATTTAGCGGTTGACCAACTGGGTAAGAAACTTCATGTTTCGGATTCCACCTTTACCCGCTTTGCCAAAAAATTAGGTTTCAAGGGCTATCGGGAATTTTTGTTTGAGTACCAGCAAATGCCTAGGCATCGGAGGATCGAGACTTCTAACAAACACACCATGAGGGTGCTCTCGGACTACAATGCCATCATCAATAAAAGCTATAACTTACTTGATGAAAATGATATTCATGACCTAGTGAATGCCTTGATTAATCAAGACCAGATCTATATCTATGGTATCGGCAGTTCTGGACTGGCTGCTCGTGAGTTTAGTCAACGACTGATGCGACTAGGTTTTCCTTGTCAGGCTATTACTGACTATGACTTAATCCGGGTTCATAATGTGGTAGTTAATGCCAAATCATGTGTGCTAGGCTTTTCAGTTTCAGGTCATACAGAGGTCATAAACCAAGCCCTCCATGCGGCCAAGCAAAATCAGGCCTATACTGTTCTATTTACGGCCCATAGCAATGCCAATAAGAATCAGGATTTAGATAACCTGATTAAAATTGCCAGTGTCAAAAACCTTAATTTTGGTAATCGTATTTCTCCCCAATTGCCCCTGATAGTCATGTGTGATGTGATTTATGACTATTTAATGGAAGAAGACCGCTTCAAACGTCAAGCCAACTTCCAACAAAGTTTAAAATCATTAAATGTAAATCCTGATCGCGATAATTTATATATTAAAGAAAAAAAGGAGATTGATAGCAAATGAATAAAGCAGAATTTATCGACCAAGTCTCTGGCGGCTTAATTGTTTCTTGCCAAGCCCTACCAGGCGAACCCCTCTATACCGAAGAAGGAGGCATTATGCCTTTAATGGCCAAGGCTGCTCAGGAGGCTGGAGCGGTTGGTTTACGGGCCAATTCAGTGAGAGATATTAAACAAATCCAGGAAGTTGTCGACCTCCCCATTATTGGAATTATCAAGAAAGATTACCCACCTGAAGAACCCTTCATCACGGCTACTATGGATGAAATTGACCAACTGGTTGAAACGGGTTGTGAAGTGATCGCCCTGGACCTGACTGACCGCAAACGCCATGATGGGCTAACGGTCAATGAATTTATCCACCAAATTAAGGAGAAATATCCAAAGCAATTATTTATGGCTGATATTTCAACCTTTGAAGAAGGCCTTAATGCCCACCGAGAAGGGATTGACTTTGTCGGAACGACTTTGGCAGGTTATACCGATTATAGCGAAAATATTGATGGACCCAATTATGACTTGATTAGCCAACTGGTCGAAGCCGGTTGTGATGTGATTGCTGAAGGAAAAATTCACTATCCCAGTCAAGCCAAGAAGATTCAAGACCTGGGCGCTAAAGGTATTGTTGTTGGCGGGGCGATTACCCGGCCTAAAGAAATTGCCCAACGCTTTATCCAGGCTTTGGATGAATAATAAGGAGGAACAGTCATGTTTGAAAAATTCTCTAAGTTAGGTCAGGCCTTTATGCTGCCGATTGCTATCCTGCCGGTAGCGGGGCTCTTATTGGGCCTAGGGAGCGCCTTATCTAACGATGCCGCTCTGGCTCAATTTCCCTTTTTAGCTAACGATTTTATCCAAGCGGTCTTTACCGTGATGACCATGGCGGGGAATGCAGTCTTCGCTAACTTGCCATTAATTTTCTCCATTGGGATCGCGGTGGGGCTGTCAGAAGCTGACCACGGGACGGCTGGTTTATCCGCTGGGGTGGCTTTCCTCGTCTATACAGCCACCATCAGTGCCTGGTTGCAACTCTTCTCCGAACCTGATGCGACGATTGATACCGGAGTGCTGGGCGCCTTGTTAATTGGTTTAACGGTGACCTATTTACATAACCGCTATCGTAAGATCGAACTTCCGCAATTCTTAGGTTTCTTTGGGGGTAACCGCTTTATTCCTATTGTTTCGGCCATAGCAGCCATTTTCCTAGGATCGATTATTTACGTGATCTGGCCTCCAATTCAAGAAGCCATGGTGGGCTTAGGTGAACAGATTGCAGCCATGGGAAGTATTGGTTCCTTCTTCTATGGCTTCTTCCTCCGTCTAACTGGTGCGGTGGGTCTCCACCATACCATTTATCCACTTTTCTGGTATACCTCACTGGGTGGGGTAGAGACGGTGGCTGGTCAAACCATTGAAGGGGCCCAAAATATTTACTTTGCCCAATTAGCTGACCCTAACTTTACTGGTCTCTATACTTATGGAACCCGTTTTTTTGCGGGACGTTTTGCGACCATGATGTTTGGTTTACCAGCAGCAACTCTCGCTATGTATCATTCTATCCCTAAGGAAAATCGTCCAGCCAATGCAGGTTTTTATTTCTCGAGTGGCCTGACTTCTTTTTTAACCGGGATTACTGAACCGATTGAATTTTCTTTTCTCTTTGCGGCTCCCTGGTTATATGTGATCCACGCCTTCCTTGATGGGGTGTCCTTCTATATTGCCGATATTCTCCAAATCAGGATCGGTAATACTTTCTCAGGAGGACTGATTGACTTCCTGCTCTTTGGTCCCTTCCAAGGCAACAGCCAAACCAACTGGTTCCGGGTGATTCCAATAGGGATTATCTGGGCGATTCTTTACTATATCGTCTTTAGATTCTGTATTAAGAAGTTCCATGTGACGATCCCTGGGATGGAAATGACCGCTGACCAGGCGAACAGTGGAAAGACTCGCTCGGGTCAATCATCAGGCTCTCTTCATGACAAGGCCCTTACCATTATTGAAGGCTTAGGTGGACCGGAAAATATTGACCATGTGACCGCATGTGCTACCCGCTTACGGGTATCGGTTAAAGAAAATGGCAAGGTCAATAAAGACACCCTCAAAAGTTTAGGGGCTACTGGGGTGCTCGATGTCAAGAACGGTATTCAAGCCATTTACGGAGGTAAGTCGAATATTTATAGCGCTGAAATTAATGAAATTTTAGCTGATTCCGATTTTTCCAAAGCAAGTGAAGCCATGAGTCTCTTTACACCAGTGGCGGGGTCCCTTTATAATTTAAGTGAAGTGAATGACCCAGTCTTTAGCCAAGGAACGATGGGACAAGGATTAGCCATTCGCCCTGAAAGTGACCAGGTGATTTCTCCTGTCAATGGGGTAGTGACCAGCCTATTTGAAACAGGCCATGCTATTGGTTTAACCAGTGAAGAGGGTATTGAAATCCTCATTCATATTGGCTTAGATACCGTAGAATTGAAGGGCCAAGGCTTTACCCCAACAGTTAAACAAGGCGACAAGGTAACTATTGGTGACCATCTGATCACTTTTGACCGCCAAGCCATTGAATCTGCCGGCTATGATGCTTCGGTAATTCTTGTGGTAACCAATACGAGTGACTATGATCAAATTGAAACGGTGGCTAATGGGGAAGTCGGTCCTGGAGACGAGATTATCCGCTTGCATAAGTAGCTCACTTCTTGGGGATTGGTGTGAAGGATTAGGTTTCCATTTCAAAGGAAAAGCATATTGAAAGGGTGTTAGTGATGAAATATATCAAGGCAAAGGCCATCTTATTAGCTGACCACAAGGATCAGGAGGCCTATCTCATCGTTAATGATGATGGGACTTTTGGTCAGGTGGTTAAGGCGGTTCCCGACCAGGCAGAAGTGATTGATTATAGTGATAGTATCCTAGCTCCTGGTTTAGTGGATACCCATATCCATGGCTTCCACGGTTACGATGTTATGGACAAAGACCCAGAAGGCATTGAGGCGATTTCTAAGGGGCTCTTGTCTTGTGGGGTGACCTCTTGGCTACCAACCACCTTAACCGATACCAGTGAGAACTTAACCACAGCCTGCCAAGTAATCGCTCAAAGTAAAGACCAAGTCTCCGGTGCTAAAATTCGCGGAATATTCTTTGAAGGCCCCTTCTTCACCGAAGAACATAAGGGCGCCCAAAATGAGAACTATATGTCTGACCCTGATATCGAAAAAGTAAAGACCTGGTTAGAGGCTTCTCAGGGACTCCTCAATAAATTAGCCTTAGCGCCAGAGAGGCAAGGTGTTGTAGACTTCATCCCCCAAGCTGAGGCCTTAGGAGTTCATATTTCTCTCGGACACTCGAATGCGACTTACGATCAAGCCAAAGCTGCTGTTGAAGCTGGTGCTCATTTAATTAACCATACTTATAACGGCATGAGTGGGCTCCACCACCGTGAACCCGGTTTAGTAGGAGCAGCACTGACTCTAGATAACTTATATACCGAATTAATTTGTGACGGCTTCCACGTTCAACCTGGTGCCATTAATGTCGTCTTAAAGGCTCGGAAGAAAAGCGAAGTGGTGCTAATTACAGACTGTATGCGGGCAGGCGGCATGCCAGAAGGCCCCTCAATGTTGGGTGAACTTCCGGTTATCGTTAAAGACGGGGCCGCTCGTTTAGTTAACGGCGGTAACTTAGCAGGTTCTATCCTTACCCTAGCTAAGGCCGTGGAGAATTTGGTGGCCTGGAACTTGGTTTCCTTAGAAGAAGCCGTCCAAATGGCTTCCTATAATCCTGCCAGGTCAGTAGGGATTGAAGACCAATGTGGCCAAATCAAAGCAGGGCTGGACGCGGACTTCATCGTTCTCAATGACCAAGGGCAATTACAAGCCACTTATCTCAATGGAGAAAAAGTTTATTAATCACTAGTGAATGAAAGAGAGTGTGACAAAAGTCAAAAGAGCCCTGAACCGCTTCGCATACTATATCTGTAACTCGCTTGCGCTTCGAACAGCTATAGCAACTGGAGCGAACTATGGTAGATAGTTGCAAAACTATCGGACATAGTTAGTGAAGTGGACGTCAGGGCTGACTTTTGGAGCACGTTTTGAATAGATGGTTCGTGTTTTAAAAAGAGCCTGGGACTTTTGTCCCAGGCTCTTTTTTACATAATATTTAATAGATAAAGTGACAATTGTTTATCCTTTGATCGCTTTTAGCTAAGGTTCTATACAAAAATTGTATTGGAAATCGCCTTTTTCATGAAAATAATTTACCCCCTTGACAAAATGATCTCCCGTGAAAATGCTTATCAAAATAGGCTTGGCTACTAGTGAAATTTTTCGCTTATGCTCTTGTATTTTTACATACACAATATAATGTGGATATCGACTTGTTAGCCACTATATCTTGTGCTAATTTATTCTATGCCAGATCGCATGCATGTAGTCCTGGAAAATTTTAAGTGAAAAGTGGGATAGAAATCATGACAAAAAATTATTATGATCGGTCCGTGTCGCCGGTAGAATATGCCTATTTTGATCAAAGCAAAAATATGAGAGCCATCAATTGGAACAAAATAGTCGATGAAAAAGACTTAGAAGTTTGGAATCGAGTTACCCAAAACTTCTGGTTGCCTGAAAATATACCCGTTTCTAATGACCTCCCGTCGTGGAATGAGCTCGATGATGATTGGCAACAATTAATTACCCGAACCTTCACCGGACTCACCCTGTTAGACACTGTTCAAGCCTCGGTCGGGGATGTGGCTCAGATAAAGAATTCCCTCACTGAACAAGAACAAGTGATTTATGCCAATTTTGCCTTCATGGTTGGTGTCCACGCCCGTTCTTATGGAACTATTTTCTCTACCTTATGTACCAGTGAGCAAATCGAAGAAGCCCACGAATGGGTGGTAGATAATGAAGCCCTCCAAGCCCGTCCCAAGGCTTTGATTCCTTTCTACACCGCAGATGATCCTCTAAAATCTAAAATTGCTGCTGCCTTGATGCCAGGTTTCCTACTTTATGGTGGTTTCTATCTGCCATTTTATTTGTCAGCCCGTGGAAAATTGCCTAACACTTCAGATATCATCCGTCTTATTTTGCGGGATAAAGTGATTCATAATTTCTATAGCGGTTATAAATATCAATTAAAGGTGGCTAAATTAAGTCCTGAAAAACAAGCTGAAATGAAGCAATTTGTTTTCGATCTTTTGTATAAGATGATCGATTTAGAAAAAACTTATTTACGCCAACTCTATGACGGCTTTGGTTTAGCTGATGAAGCCATTCGCTTCTCCTTATATAATGCAGGTAAATTCCTACAAAACCTAGGTTATGAATCACCATTCACCAAGGAAGAAACGCGGATTGCTCCAGAGGTCTTTGCGCAATTATCTGCACGTGCCGACGAAAATCACGACTTCTTCTCAGGAAGTGGGTCATCTTATATTATTGGAACAAGTGAAGAAACACTAGATGAGGACTGGGATTTCTAATGAAAGAATTAATTGTATATTTCTCAACGCAATCAAATAACACCCACCGTTTCGTTCAAAAATTAGACGCCGATTCCATCCGTATTCCTATAGATGAAGAAGACCGGATTAAGGTGGATGAAGACTATGTTTTAGTCGTACCTACTTATTCAGGCGGCAAAGTCACGGATGCCGGCCAGGTTGATGCCCACGGCGCCGTGCCTAAGCAGGTTATTCATTTCTTGAATGATCCAGATAATCGCAAACACTGCCTTGGGGTGATTTCCTCTGGCAATACCAACTTTGGAGATTCTTTTGCCATTGCCGGGCCAGTGATCTCCTATAAATTGAAAGTCCCGCTCTTATATCAATTTGAATTGATTGGGACTAAAGAAGATGTCGAAGAAGTTAACCGCATCATTACCGAAGCCTTTAACGCTGACCAATAAGCAAGTGTAAGCCAAGCCCGAGTGGCAATTATTGAAAGGAGCATGTCTTAATGACATTCAAGCAAGAGGAAAACTACCTGTCACTGAATGCTTTAACCCGTTTTAAAGACCAAGAAGGTCACTATAATTTTCAAGCCGATAAAGAAGCTGTAGCCGTCTATATGAGAGACTATATCCAAGCCAAGACCAAGACTTTTGCTAACTTGGATAGTAAGTTGGACTACCTTTTTGAAAATAACTATTACGAAAAGGAAGTCTTTGACCAATATTCTAAAGACTTTATCCATGAACTCTACCAATGGGCGGAGGACCAAGATTTTGCCTTTCCAAATTTAATTGGGGCCATGAAATTCTATTCCGCCTATGCCTTAAAGACGGATGATAAGGCTTATTATCTAGAAACTTATGAAGATCGGGTAATTGCCAATGCGCTCTTCTTAGCCAATGGTGATCAAGACTTAGCCAAGGATTTGGCAGCGGATATCTTGGTTAATCGCTTTCAACCGGCGACGCCAACCTTCCTCAATGCGGCTAAGAAAAGACGGGGTGAATATATTTCCTGCTATCTCTTAAGGGTAGAGGACAATATGGAATCTATCGCTCGAAGTATTGCGACCAGTCTGCAATTATCCAAAAGAGGCGGGGGCGTAGCACTCTGCCTGACTAATTTAAGAGAGACCACTGCCCCTATTAAGGGAATGGGTAACCAGGCATCTGGTGTGGTGCCCGTGATGAAGCTCTTGGAAGACTCATTTTCTTATGCCAATCAGCTGGGTCAACGGCAAGGAGCAGGGGCGGTCTATCTCCATGCCCACCACCCTGATATCTTGAAATTCCTGGACACCAAACGTGAAAATGCCGATGAAAAAATCCGGATTAAATCCCTATCCTTAGGTATCGTGATTCCAGATATTACCTTCCAACTCGCTAAGGAAAATAAGGATATGGCGCTCTTTTCTCCTTACGACATTCAAAAAGTATACGGTAAGGCCATGTCAGACATCTCCATTACCGAAAAATATGATGAATTAGTAGCTAATCCAGCCATTCATAAGGACTATATTTCGGCGAGAAAGCTTTTCCAAGTGATTGCGGAATTGCATTTTGAATCGGGTTATCCTTACTTGATGTTTGAAGATACGGTTAACCGCCGCAATCCTCATAAGAAAAAAGGACGGATCGTGATGTCCAACTTATGTTCGGAAATTACCCAGGTATCTACTCCTTCCAGCTTTAATGAAGACCTTTCCTACCGCACTATTGGAGAAGACATTTGTTGTAACCTGGGTTCGCTTAATATCGCCAAGGCTATGGATCAAGCCCCAGACTTAGGTCATCTAGTTAACCACGCCATTCAGGCCTTGGACCGGATTTCGAGAAAGTCTGACCTGGAGTCTGCTCCATCAATTAAGAAGGGTAACCAAGCCAACCATGCTGTAGGATTGGGGGCCATGAATTTACATGGTTTCTTAGCCACCAATCATATTTACTATGATTCAGAAGAAGCAGTCGATTTTACTGACATGTTCTTCTATGCACTGGCCTACCATGCCTTCAAGGCCTCACACGCTTTAGTGAAGCAACATGGGCCTTTTGCCGGCTTTGCTGAATCGGAATATGCGGATGGTTCTTACTTTAAGAAATACACTGAAGCAAGGGTTGAACCCAAGACAGAAAGAGTCCGTCAATTACTTCAAGAATACGGCTTAGAATTGCCAAGTCAAGAGGACTGGCAAGCCCTCGCTAAGGTTATTCAAGAAGAAGGTATCGCTAACGCTCATCTGCTAGCAGTCGCTCCAACTGGTTCAATTTCCTACCTGTCTTCATGCACACCGAGCTTACAACCAGTGGTTTCACCGGTAGAAACTCGCAAAGAAGGTAAATTAGGTCGGGTTTATGTTCCTGCTTATCAAATTGATAATGACAACTATGCTTATTACCAACGAGGAGCCTATGAAGTCGGTCCTCAAGCCATCATCGATATTGTGGCAGCTGCCCAAAAGCATGTGGACCAAGCTATTTCCTTGACTCTCTTTATGTCGTCGGAAGCAACGACCCGTGATTTGAACCGGGCCTATATCTATGCCTATAGCAAGGGCTGTTCCACCATTTACTATGTTCGCGTCCGTCAAGATGTTTTAGCCGGCAGTGAACATTTAGAAAGTGATGAACTGCTCTCTCCAGGTCTAACGACTCCAGATCGTCCGTCCTGCAATAGCGACTCGGAATGTGAATCCTGTATGATCTAGGCGAAAACTCCTAGTGAATTAACGGTTAAAAGCATGCAAAAAAGCAGCTCCTGTCCTGAAAAAGGAAGGAGCTGCTTTGATTTACTTAAAATTATTTTTTATGTAAGACAGTTTTATTAACGACGTTGAGGTTTTCGTCGATGTCATAAACGATTGGTTCGCCAGTTGCGATTTCAACGCCCATGATGTCGTCGTCAGAAATGTTTTCAATGTGTTTGGTTAGGGAACGTAAACTGTTACCATGAGCCACCACTAAAACATTTTTGCCGTCTTTTAGTTCTGGAGCAATGTGGTCTTCCCAGTAAGGAAGGGTACGGTCAAGGGTGTCCTTTAGACATTCACCAGCAAGCATGTGGCGGGTGTCTAAGTGGTCATAACGATGGTCAAAGGCTTGTTCGCCGCTAGCTTGTGGAGGACGTACATCGTAAGAACGACGCCAGATATGAACTTGTTCATCACCATATTTTTCAGCGGTTTCAGCTTTGTTTAAACCTTGCAAACCACCATAGTGACGTTCATTTAAACGCCAATTTTTTTCTACTGGTAAGTAGAGGCGGTCCATTTCTTCTAAAACAATGTTACAGGTTTGGATAGCACGGGTTAGTACGGAAGTATGTACGCAATCGAATTCAATACCCGTTTCTTTTAAATCTTGACCCGCTTTAGCCGCTTCTTTACGACCGTTTTCACTTAATTTTGGATCTAACCAACCGGTAAAGACATTGGCTAAGTTTAATTCACTTTCACCGTGACGAATGAATACTAATTTCATTTTTTTCCTCCTAAATAATTCTTGCAAAACACTGTGGCCTAAGCCATAATATCTCACTTTATTCTTATTTTACTTGAGAAAAGCGCAGAGGGCAATAGCTTTTAAAAGAAAGTGATTATATTCACCAAGTTAAAAGCTAGCCTGTGATTATGATAGGATCTCCTTTTTTTGCATGTGGAAGTCGTGGTCAAAATGGTAGACAATAGGAAGGGCATTGGCGATCTCAATTTGGCTGGCTTCTTTGGGATCCAAGTTTTCAATGACTAGGGTCAATGCCCGTAAGAGATTACCGTGGGAGACAATAAGGACATTTTTCCCCTGTTTAAGTTGGGGGATGACTTGGTCTTCTAGGTAAGGCAGTAAGCGGGTTTGGGTATCCTTTAAACTTTCACTTTGTGGAAGGCTTTGACTATCTAAAAAGGAATAGCGCTCGCTGAGTTGGCTATCAGTAGCCAGGGGAGGACGAACATCATAGGAACGTCGCCAGGTGTGGACTTGGTCTTTGCCGAACTTTTCCCGAGCTAAGTCTTTATTCATTCCCTCCAAAGCCCCATAATGGCGGCCATTTAGCCGCCAAGATTTTTGTAAAGGCAGGTAGAGTTGTTCCATGGCTTCCAAAACGAGGTTGCTGGTTTGGATAGCCCGGCTTAAAAGCGAGGTGTGGATAGCATCAACTTGATATCCAGCGGCTTTCAGTCGGAGCCCCGCAGCATAGGCTTGGTCCTTTCCTTTTTGGGTGAGTTTGGCATCGTACCAACCAGTAAATAAGTTATTTAAATTGGAGCTACTTTGTCCATGACGCAGTAATATAAGCATAAGCCTACTCCTTCCATTGATTTTTTCCTCTCTATTTTAAATAAAAGCTTCTTTAAAGTAAATTCTCACTCCAATCATTTTATGGGAGAAATCTTTTCACTAAGTTAAGGATAAAGCCAATAAGAAATACCAAAAATTGTACCTTGTTATTGGCCTGGTGAAGCGCTTTATTCTGCCAAAGCCAGTCTTTAACAAGCATTCTAGGGGCTTGCAATGATTGGCTAAAAAGATCATAAAAAAGATAGGCATCTTACTTGCTTTTATAATTTAATGTTAATAAAGTTAATATAGTTTAATTTTAATAAACATTATTTTAATCTAGAGAGGGAATTATTATGGCAAAAAAAGTTGTAGTTTTAGTAGGTAGTTTACGTGAGGGATCCTATGCACGCAAGATTGCTAAAAATGCGATCGACATGTTTAGTGACAACTATGACGCTGAAATTGTTGAAATTCGTGACTTGCCTCTATATGATGCGGACTATGATGATGCTGAAATGACTAATAAACCTTTACCAGAAAGCTATGTAAGCTTCCGTCAAGCCATTAGTGATGCCGCTGGAGTCTTATTTGTCACCCCCGAAAATAACCGGACTATTCCTGCCTGCCTGAAGAATGCAGTCGATGTAGCTTCAAAACCTAAGGGAGCAGTGGCTTGGACCAATACTCCTGCAGCAATTATCTCGCATTCGGTCGGTGCCATGGGGGGTTACAGTGCTAACAAGAACTTACGTCTGGCCTTATCTTACTTTGTGATGCCAACCATCCAACAACCCGAAGTTTTCTTGGGGCATTCGGCTGATCTTTTAGATGAAAACGGCAAGTTCAAACAAGAATCAACCATCAACTTTGTTCAATCCTATATTGACCAATTTGAAGACTTAATGGCTAAAAATCCTAAAAACTAAGACTTATAAGTAAAGGGACTGTGAATTTACTCACAGTCCCTTTTTGTCATAGTTTTAGAAGTTTTTAAGCAGATAAGGCTGGGTAGCGGTCAACGACTTTCTTCATTGGATAGTAGAGCAGGGTAACCAACACAGCGGTTACGGCTGCTGTAAATAGGCTGGCCGGCATACCGGTAGTGGCGATGGCCATGGCAGCTGCTAATGAATTTCCCAGTAAAACTTGGCGGAAAGTATATTTAATGAAAATGACAATGACCTTGGTCACTCCAGCGACGACTCCAATGCTGGCTAAGCGTCCGATGGTCAACTCTGAATGAAAGACCTTGCGGAAGAGTAGGCTTACGACGGCAATGACGACCAGGTTTTCTAGCACTGTGAAAATAGCCACCGAGGCATAACCATTGAGGACATCATAGAGAAAGAGACCCGCTGCGGCAGCTAAGGTACCCCGTTTTTCGCCCATTAAGAGGACTCCGAGGACCACTAGTGCATTGCCAGGATGAACAAAGCTCTTAGAAATGGCGGAGGGCATGGGAATGTGAATAAAAGTAATGGCTAAAATAATGAGAGCTGCATACATCCCCATGGCTACCCATTCAAAGAGAGAATTGTTTTTATGCATAAGCTATCGCTCCTTTTTAAATTAATTTGCTATAAATTATAACGCATATTTTTCCTGGTAAAAGAAAAATTGAGCATATTGTTCAAATTTTTTGTTCGCTTTTGTTAAAGTGATTGTGAAAAGATAATTAATTTAAAAGAAAAGAAAGGAAAGGGACAATAGAATGGCGACTATCGATGCATGGGTGGCAGGACTGCGTGTATTGGAAGACTGGGGAATTAAGAATGTTTACGGCCTTCCAGCCGGTTCGCTCAACTCTTTAATGGATGCTTTTGAAAAGGAACAGGGCAAGATTAACTTTATCCAGGTCCGTCATGAAGAAACTGGGGCCTTGGCCGCTTCCATGAGTGCTAAATTCACTGGTAAGATTGCGGCTTGTATCGGTTCAGCAGGACCAGGGGCAACCCACCTCTACAATGGTCTCTATGATGCCAAAGAGGATAACGTGCCGGTCTTAGCAATTATCGGCCAACGCCCTGAAGTGCAGTCTAACTATGACATGTTCCAAGAGTTTAACCAAAATCCTTATTTTGCCGATGTAGCTGTTTATAACCGTCGGGTGGCTTATGCTGAACAATTGCCTAAGGTCTTAGACGAAGCTATCCGTACCGCCATTGCCAGAAAAGGCGTGGCTGCAGTTGAAGTACCAGTCAGCTTTGGTTGGGAACCCCTCGAAGAAGATTCCTGGTATTCTTCCGCCAAGAGCTACCGGGACTATCCGCTAATGACACCCGGTGAAAAGGATATCGATGAAGCGGTTAAAGTCTTAGAGGCCAGTGAACGGCCAATTATCTATGCTGGTATTGGGACTCAAGGCAGTGGCCAAGAAGTGATCGAACTTTCTAAGAAAATCAAAGCCCCAGTAGTAGTGACCGGGATTAACTTTGATAACTTCGACTATGAATTTGATGCCCTCTTAGGTTCTGCCTACCGGGTGGCTTGGAAGCCTGCCAATGAAGCCTTAGAAGAAGCGGACACCATTCTCTTTGCTGGGTCTAACTTTCCTTTTGCTGAGGTTGAAGGGACCTTTGACCATGTCAAACATTTCATCCAAATCGATATCGACCAACAAAAACTTGGTAAGCGTCATGATGCTGATGTTAGCATCTTAGGAGATGCGGGAGAAGCTATCCGTCAAATCACAGAAAAAATTGAAGAAAAAACTGATAATGGCTGGTACAAGGCCAATATCGACAATGCCAAAAACTGGAAAGACTATCTCCAAAGTCTAGAACAAAGAAAGGACGGAGATTTGCAACTCTTCCAAGTTTACCATGCTATTAACCAAGTGGCTGATGAAGATGCGGTTTATTCCATTGATGTGGGGAACACTACCCAAACTTCGATCCGTCACTTACATATGACACCTAAGAACACCTGGCGGACTTCTAATATCTTCGCTACCATGGGCAATGGCCTCCCAGGCGCCATTGCTGCAAAACTGGAAATGCCAGACCGTCAAGTATGGAACTTAGCCGGCGACGGGGGCTTCTCCATGGCCATGCAAGATATTGTTACCGCAGTCAAATACAAGCTCCCCATGATTAACGTGGTCTTCACCAATGAGCGTTTCGGTTTTATCCGTGACGAACAAGAAGATACTAACGATAACTTCTATGGGATCGATATTGCCGATGTTGACTTCGCCATGATTGGTAAGGCTCAAGGCGCTGTGTCTTACACAGTGACTGAAATCAGCCAGTTAAAAGATGTCTTCACCCAAGCGGTCGCTGATGAAAAAGACGGTAAAGTGGTTGTGATTGACTGTAAGATCAGTCTGGACCGTCCAATCCCAGTGGAACACTTAGAACTCGATCCTAAACTTCATGAAGAAGAAGCCATCGCTAAGTTTAAAGAACGCTATTACGCTGAAGATCTCAAACCTTTAACCGATTACCTAGAAGCTGAAGGGGTAGAAATCCGTCAGTACCAATGGAAGGAAACCTTGTAAGGCTTCTAGCAAATCCTTAAAAATCTGAGATAAGATTCTATTAATAAATCAAGAGAGAAAATTTTTCTTTTAAATTGTGTTCCGTATACTTCATAAAGCAGCCAGTGATTGAAAGCTCCTGTCTCTGTGACTAGGATGGCTTCAGTCCCTGGCTGCTTTTTTCTTTTGCTTAATGCCTTCAATAGAAAGTTGTGGCCAGACCTTTTGCCAATTTTTTCTTCTCATGCGTGCTTGATACACTTTTAAGCGGTCACTGTTGTCGAGGAAGTAAGGGGTGGGTGATACTTTAAAGTGGATAATATCTTCAACACCGTAGGGAGCATAATATTCGACTTGATCGTCTTCATTCAAACGGGCAGCAATAGCCGTACACTTTTCAGGAAACTTGCTGACAGCATCTTGAGATGAGCTATACCTTTGTCTATGGGGGCTGTGCTTATGCATATAGTATTGGTTTCTGACTTCCCAATTATAGTGGGGGTATTTTTCTTTGATGCTTTTTTCGATGCTCAGTGTTTGCTGGTAGGAGATGTTTTCATCATAGAAGATCACATCGATATCTGAAAAATAAAGACTTTTTCTGAGGTCACCGTGGCTTAAATAGTCCCAAATATAATTTCGTAAGCTACCCGCACAGAGCCAACAATCCGGTAGTTGAAAGGATTGAATTATTTTAAGTAAGTGCATGAGTTCTGGGCTTGATTCAATGATGGCTTTAATATCAATCAATTTAGAGGATTCCTTTCTTAGTTAATGAAAAAATGACCATTATTCTTTACTTATAGATGATAATGCAAGCAGTCCTGCAGTGCTAGTAAATACTAGCCAGGTTATGGTGAGGTTCAAGGGTGATATCATATTAATAATCAAAATTTAATAACAAAAAGTAAGCTAAACACTTTTTCCCAATATCTAATCGTGGTAAAGTTAAGGAAACAGTCTAAGTACTTCCAAGTACTATTAGGGAGAAAACAAGTGATGAATCCAATACAAAACTATATCAAAAATGAAAATACTTCAGCCTTATTTCAAAATACTTCGATTGGAATCGAAAAAGAAGGCCATCGGGTAACCCCAGAAGGGCATATTGCTCAAACCCCTCATCCCAAAAAGGTGGACGGGTCCAGTGAAAACCAGTATATTCAGCGTGACTTTGCGGAGTCACAAACCGAACTCGTCTCACCACCAGTGATTGGCCGGGAAGAGGGCGTGCTCGAGTGGATGCACGCGATCTATGATGTCACCATCAGGCATCTAGACAAGGAAGAAGCGATCTGGCCTTACAGCATGCCACCAAAATTACCTAGTGATGACCAGATTAAGGTGGCCCAACTGGATGATCCTGCAGCTGTGGATTATCGGGAGTACTTAGTAGGAGCCTATGGTAAGAAATTGCAAATGATTTCAGGCCTCCACTATAACTTTGGTCTCGATCCCGACTTTATCAAGGGCTTCTACCAAGCTGGTTATAGTGACTATGGGAGCCTCTTTGACACCCAAAATGCTCTCTACTTAAAATTGGCCCGTAATTTTTTACGCCATCAATGGGTAATTGTTTATTTCTTAGGGGCTAGTCCCTATGCCCACGAGTCCTTCTTTGAACCCGGGGTGGAGCCAGTTAATCATCCGGTGCGGAGTATCCGTAATTCTGAGCACGGCTATGTTAACCATGAAGATGTCCATGTTTCTTACCACGATTTAGAAACTTACATCACCACCCTGGAAAATAATGTTAAAACTGGTCATCTTATTGCTGAGAAGGAATTTTATTCCAATGTCCGCTTACGCGGTGGAGCTAAGGTTAGAGACCTCCTCCATACTGGGATTAAATATTTAGAAGTGCGTAATACCGATATCCAAGGCGATGCCCCTTATGGGATTCGTTTAAGGGAACTTGTCTTTATTAAATACTTCTTACTCTACCTGCTTTGGATAGATGAAATGGCGGATGACCCTGAAATTGAAGAAGGGGTTAAGATGAAGACCCAAGTGGCTAATGAAGACCCCTTCAGTCGAACGGCCTACTATGACGAGGGTAAGGAAATCGCAAATGGCATGCGCGACATGCTTGCAGACCTAGCCGTGAGCCAAGACAAAGTAGACTTGATTGAGGAGGTTCTCCACCGCCTGGAAGCTCCAGATGAAACCCCAGCGGCTCAAATTGTCAAGGCTTATCCGACTGTGGAAGAATGGTTAGCATCTGGCTTAGCCATTGCGGAAAAGAACCGGAAAAATGCCCTCAAGGCCCCTTATCAATTAGGCGGCTTTACCGATATGGAATTGTCCACCCAGATCTTTATAGCTGACGCGATTCGCTCAGGGATCCAAGTGGAAATATTAGACCGAACAGATAACTTACTCCGTCTCTCGGTTGGGGACCATATTGAATATGTCAAAAATGGAAATATCACCAGTAAGGACACCTATATTTCTCACTATCTCTTAGCTAATAAAGAGGTCACCAAACAAATTATCCAAGAAGCTGGTTTTCAAGCGCCTAAATCACGGACCTATCACAGTCTGAATGAGGTTGAAGCGGCGGCCGGACTGTATCTAAATCGTCCCCTAGTGGTTAAACCGAAATCGACCAATATGGGGATTGGGATTTCTATCTTTAAACAGGGGCCTAGTCGTGAGGAACTCTTAGAAGCTTGTCGGATTGCCTTTGAAGCCGATGATAGTGTCCTCTTAGAAGACTATGTGCCAGGAGTGGAGTACCGTTTCTTTGTCCTGGATGGCAAGACCATCGCTGTTTTACTTCGGGTGCCCGCTAATGTGGTTGGTAATGGGAAGGCGACCATCGCAGAATTAGTCGCTGAGAAGAATAAAGACCCTAAGCGAGGCTTAGACCACCGCACCCCATTGGAAAAGATTCAGCTGGGCGATATTGAAGCCTTAAACCTTAAACAACAGGGCTTGACCTTCAACAGTGTCTTAGAAGAAGGGCAAAAGGCTTACTTAAGAGAAAACTCCAATATTTCCACCGGAGGCGACTCCGTCGATGTCACTGACCAAGTTCATCCGTCTTATCTAGACATCGCCAGTCAGATGGCTCAATCCTTAGGCGTTAACATTACAGGCATTGATTTAATGGTCCAAGACATTACCAAAGCTGCCCAAGTCAGTGAAGCAGGGACCAATTATGGCTTTATTGAAGCCAACTTCAACCCCATGATGATGATGCACGTCTATCCTGCCCAAGGCCAAGGCGTCCGTGTGACTGAATCCTTGCTCCACTATCTCTTCCCTGAAAAAGCGTTTTTGAAATAGAGTGCGACAAGCGCGTCAAAAGGCAAGACCGCTACGCATACTATATCTGTAACTCGCTTCGCTTCGAACAGCTATAGCAACTGGAGCTAAAGGACGTAAGAATTCTGAAAGAGAATTCGTCGACCTTTAGTGAAGTGGACGCTTGCCTTGCGCTTGGAGCAGGTTTAAATAGAGTGTGATAAAAGTTAGCAGAAAAAGGCTCAGTTTAGAAACTGGGCCTTTTTACGTGATCAATTGTATCTACAAGCTAGTCACAAAACAGGGATTTTGTGCTTAGCAGACATGCTTTCATAAGTAATGGATTATGAAAGCAATGAAAAAATTATTAGGAGTCTAGTTTACTGTTTTTTTGACCTCTTGTCAACGGTTTTATCGATCACTGCTGCATGCAGATTGCGATATCCCCACTCCTATAATTTGTTCGTTAATCAAAAGTAAATTAGGGCATTCCTTTAATAGAAGAGTGTATTTAATGAAAATTTAAAAAATATATGTTAGAGTAGGATTGACGTACGTTTGTTCGATTGTAATTGAGAGATTAATCAGTAGCTTGGGCATTGCTTATTCCTTACTGATTAGTCCCTGTTTCTTTAAGATAGGGGGATAATTAATGTCAACAATTGAATTGAAAAATGTGAGTAAACGTTATCCGGGCAATAAAAATTACTCCGTCAGAAACTTTAATTTAGATGTTGGTGACGGTGAATTTATTGTCTTTGTCGGCCCATCTGGTTGTGGTAAATCAACCACCTTGCGGATGATTGCCGGCTTGGAAGAGATTAGCCAAGGTGACTTATTAATTGATGGTGAAGTGGTGAATAATAAAGATGCCAAGGACCGCAATATTGCCATGGTCTTTCAAAATTATGCACTCTTCCCACACTTATCGGTTGCCGATAATATTGGCTTTGGCCTAAAAATTAGAAAAGTCGACAAGACTACCCGTCAAAAAGCGGTCAAAGAGGCTGCTGAATTGGTGGGCTTAAGCGACTATTTAGATAAAAAACCAGGTGCCTTATCAGGCGGTCAGATGCAACGGGTTGCCCTTGCCAGAGCCATCGTTAAGTCAGCTGGTATTTTATTGATGGATGAACCTTTGAGTAACTTGGACGCCAAGCTCCGGGTGCAGATGCGGAGTGAAATTGTTAATTTACAAAAACACCTCCATGCCACCACTGTTTACGTGACCCACGACCAAGCCGAAGCCATGACGATGGCCGACCGGATTGTCGTCATGAATCAAGGAGAAATCCAACAAATCGGAGCCCCTTGGGAGGTTTATAACAACCCTAAGAATCTATTTGTGGCAACCTTCCTAGGCACACCACCAATGAATACCATCCAAGCCCACGTCAAAGAGGGCAAGATTTTATCCAAAACGGACCGAGTCTTAGTGGACCACTTACCAGGTGATTTCGCTGAAGGCCAAGACATTGTCGTCGGATTTAGACCGGAAAAGGCCCAAGTGACGGATAATTCTGACCAGGCCCACTTTACTGGGACTATCCAGATGGTAGAACTCCTAGGCGCTGACTATGACCTCCACGTGAAGTTAGAAGTTTCACAAGTAATCATTAAAGAGGCGACTGATAAGCGTTTTGAAGCGGGCCAAGAAATTGCCTTTAATCTGGATAGTAAGGATCTCTACTACTTCGATAAGAAAAGTGGGGAAAGATTGGTGACTGAAAATGATTAAAGACATGAATAAAAAACAGTGGCTCATTTATATTTTAGTCCCACTCCTGCCTTTATTAATTTTCTGGTTCTTACCAATGTTTATTTCCCTTTTTATTTCCTTTACTAACTGGGATTATATCTCACCCACTTATGACGTTGTCGGACTAGAAAATTATACCGACCTCATCACTTCTGAAGAATTTGCTTCATCCTTGTGGAATACCGTAGTCTTTTCACTAGGAACAGTGATTCCAACCTTAGTGATCGGCTTTTTATTAGCTCTTTTATTAATTCGGCAGAAATTTATGCATAATTTCATCCAGGCCTGTCTCTTTGCTCCTTGGGTAACGCCCATGGTTGCCGTTTCCATTGTTTGGTCCTGGATGTATCAACCAGAAGGACTCATCAATAATCTTTTAGCCCATATTGGGGTTTCGGGACCTGACTGGTTGTCTTCATCAACCTTTGCCATGGTGGCAGTCATTATCGTGACCGTTTGGAAGAATGCGGGCTGGGCCATGTTGTTTTATTCCACAGCCATGTCCAGTATTTCTCCGGCCTATGATGAAGTCTGTGATATCGCTGGGGCCAGTTACTGGCAACGGATCCGGACGATTTACTTTCCTATGACCCTACCGACGACCTTGTTTTTATCGGTGATTACCTTAATTTCGTCCATCCAGGCTTATGACCAAATTAACGTCTTAACCCAAGGGGGGCCAGCTGGGGCGACGCGAACCTTGCTATACATGTTCTATCAACTGGCCTTTGAAGAGTTTAACATGGGCAAAGCCACAGCCTTGTCAGTGATTATGCTGGTCATTACTGGTCTCTTAGCCTTTGCGATCTTTAGCTTACAAGGGCACTATCGTAAGGAGGGTATGGCATGAGAAATAAAAAATGGGATAGTAAGGGGATTATTCGTTCGATCTTACTCTTATTCCTCAGCTTTTTAATGGTTTATCCCTTATTATGGATGGCGTCAAATGCCTTTAAAGAGGCAGCCACCATCCTATCTAATCCGGCTTCTTTAGCGCCAGATTTTCTTTCCTTTAAGAATTTTGCCGGCGTCTTTGAATTAGGCCCCTTTGACCTCTATATTTTCAACAGTATCTTTACGGCCTTAGTCATTGTTATTGTGCAGTTAGTTCTGAGTGCCTTGATGGCCTATGGTTTGGTATTTTTCCACTTTAAAGGGAAGAAATTCCTCTATACTTCGATCTTATTAACCTACATGTTACCGGTGGCTACCACTTATGTGCCATCCTTTGTGATCCTAGCCCAAATGGGACTCTTAGACACCTTAACCGGTCTAATCGTTTCTAATATTGCTAGCGTCTTTTCCATCTTTTACTTGGTACAGACCTTCCGCTCGGTGCCGATTGAATTAGTCGAAGCCGGCCAAGTGGAAGGGGCCAATTCCTGGCAAATTTTGTGGCGGATTATCGTTCCATATTCGCGCTCAGCGATTTTAACGACAGCTCTGATCAACTTTGTCACCCACTACAACAACTACATGTGGCCATCCTTGATCATCTCTAGTGAAGCCAAGATGCTGGTCTCCAATGGTTTGAACCAGCTCTTCACCACCCAAGGGAACTTTATCGATAACTTGCCACGGCTGATGGCAGCCAATACCCTGGTTGTCGTTCCGCTATTAATTCTCTTTATCCTCCTACAAAAATGGTTTGTTAAAGGAATTTCTGGTTCAGGGACGAAAGGATGATCAAGATGAAGAAATTTGTAAAATTTTTACTGACTCTGTTTACCGCTCTGCTCTTCCTGGGTGGATGTTCCCAACAAGCCCAGCAAGCCCTGGCTGAATATGACCGCAAACATAGCGACCAAGCAAGCGGCGACCGGGTGGAAATCGAATTTTGGTATGGTTTGGGATCGATTGCCGGGCAAACCATGGAAGAAATCATTGAAGACTTCAATAACAGCCAAGACCAAGTCCGTGTGATCGGTGTGGCTCAAGCCAATTATGATGAAACCTATCAGAAACTCCAAGCAGCTATTGCAGCTGACATTGCCCCGGCTGTGGTCTTATCGGATGACATCGTGGAACAAGCTGACTCGCAAATTCTTAAACCCCTCAACGATTTCATGGATTCTAGCATGGATCCTGATGACTTCCTGTCAGTTTTTATGGACTTAGCCATTTCTGACGGTCAGGTCTACGGATTCCCAGCCTTTGGGACCACCCAGGTCATGTATTACCGTAAGGATATCTTAGACGAGGCGGGTGTTGATCCCGAGGACATGTATGCTTCTTGGGAAAACGTGATGGCCTATTCTAAGCAACTCCAAGAGGAGGGCTATGTCGAAAATGGCCACCAGTTAATGTGGGGGACCGATAATTTGATTGACATCGCCTATAGTTCTGGCGGACAAATTATTTCTGATGATGGCACCAAGGTCCTCATTGACCAGGCCCCTTGGGTTGATTCTTGGAACTTCATCCGGGAGAATATCCATGATGGGACTAGTCCTATTGAATCTGGGGGTCAAGGTTGGGAATATTGGTACCGGACCATCGATAACGTTATGACGGGGAAATCGATTGGCTATACGGGTTCATCTGGGGATAAGGCTGACCTTGATTTTGATATTATTGGGTCAGCCGAACAACCAGGCTACAATGGCCATGAACCCCGTCCTATGTCGGAAGGATTATACTTGGCTATCCCTGACCAAGCCTCTGACCAGGAAGCAAGGGCGGCTTTTGAATGGATCAAATATTTTACCAGTCCCCAAGTCCAAGCTGACTGGACCATGGCGGTGGGTTATGTACCGGTCCGTGTTGACGAAACCATGAATAAGGTGCCTGGCTTTAGTGAATTCTTAGCTGAAAACCCGGCCTATAAGACCCCCATGGACCAATCGACCCATGCTTCATATAGCTTTACGGATCCTACCGGAGGCAAAATTTATCAAGCCCTATCTGACGCCCGTGATAAGGTGGAACTGCAAAATATTCCTGCTGAAGAAGCCCTAGCTGAAGCCCAAGAAACCGCCCAAAAGGCCCTAGACCAAGTCAAAGCTAGAGAAGATTAAGAAAAAAATGTTACAGGAAAAAGCCAAGTTAGCACAAAACTGACTTGGCTTTTTTAAGGAGTAAATTTAACAAGATTTACTAAAACTGTTTTTTCTGAGCTAGCTAGACTGCTAAGCTTTGAGTGATTTGTTACAATAGGAAGCGAACCAGGAAAAGGAGATGGGAAGCGTGACAGTAAGTATTTTTTGTGGACACCCTGACTTGGAAAATTCCAGCAGCCATCAATTTTTACGGGCCGCTTGTCCTGAAGAAATTAAATTCATCCCTGTCCCAACCAATTATAATGATGAGTTTATCCAGGAATCCCAAGAAACCCTTTTAGAGAGTGAGCGAATCTATTTACAGTTCCCCCTCTATTGGTACCAAGCCCCCGGTCATATGGTGCAATGGTTACAGGACCTGTTAAGTGATGATTTCCTAGACCAGAATGGTAAGCATCTTGTAGGAAAATCACTGGGCTTGATAGTGACTGTAGGGAGCCCCTTATCTTATTACCAGGCTGGCGGGAAGAATAATGTCAGTTTATCGACCCTCTTTAGTCCTTATCAAACCCTGTGTCAGACCTTGAAGTGGGAATTTCTACCTGCCTTTATCCTCAGTCAATACCACTATCTCAGTGAAGCGGACCGCGCCCAAAAGTATGTTGCCGTTCAATACTATCTCTTAAACCCTAAGCGGGGTAGTTTTAGTCAACGGAGTCGCTGGTTAATTGAGCATTTGAGCAAGCGGCAGGAAGACTTTTCCCCTGGACTGAGGGGGCAGGTTGATTTGTTAGTCGATGCCTGGGAAGGGCGACTGGATGAATTAGATATGCTGGAAGTTGAATTGCCAAAAACCACCCGGCATTAGGAGGTTATTATGATTGAACATGATCCATTAGGCCCCTGGGCCAAAGAGGTTCTCAAGGAGGCTAAAAAGGAAAGTCAAGACTACGGACAACGCGCCTATCTAAAGGCCTGTCAAGCAGCCATTGAAGCCCTGGACTTACGTTACCAGCAAGCCAGCGGTCAATTAGATGGTCTGTCCTGGGATAAGGAAAACTGGTAAAAACTTCTGTACTAGAAAATGAGACTAAGAACAAGCTAAAAAGCAGCGATTGATTCGCTGCTTTTTGTCTTAACGATAATAATCTTCTCTTAGAAGGCCGTAGTAGGCGGCGTCACAGAGGCCTAGGTTGTTACGGTCAGCTTGGCGGAGGGTTCCCTCATAAACTAGACCGCAATGTTCCATGACCTTACCGGAGGCTGGGTTCTTGGGGTCGTGCATGGATTCAATCCGGTTGACTCCGACTTCATCGAAGAAGAAAGGAATAATACGCTTAAAGGCTTCGGTGGTTATCCCCAAGCCCCACCATTTTTTACCGATAGCATAGCCAATATGGACGGCAGAAATTTTTTCTTTGACATCAACGGCGGAAATACTACCGATCACTTCATTACTTGCCTTTAAAACAATGGCCCATTGGTAGAAGTCCTTGTGGCTATAGTTAGAGACCCATTGGGCAATCACTTCTTTAGTCACAGCTGGAGACTGGTGGCTGGGCCAGGTTAGGTACTTGGTGACTTCTGGATCACTGGTCCAGTGCTTGAAGGCTTGGTCCACATCAATCAATTCAAAGGGCCGTAAGATGAGGCGCTTGCTTTCTAGTTGTTGGCTACCTAAATGATTCATAATAATTAACCTCCCCAAAAGTTAATTCATTATATATCATTTCCCATAAAAAAACTAGCAGCTCTATAGTGGCTGCTAGAAGGGGTTAGGAAAATAATTCTGCTTTGACGACGGCAAGGGCTTCCTGGAGTTTACTGAGGTCAACTGCCGCATCATTCAAGAGAAAGAGCTGGCGACTTTCTACCACTGGCTCCATATCATAGTCGGAAACACTCTTAATCCCGATACCCTGCTTAAGCAATCGGTCTTTTACTTCTCTATCGGACAAGGATGTCTGTAATTTTAAGACCAGATGAAGACCGGTTTCGCCTTCGATAATTTGGCACTGGTCATTGGGAAAGTGGTCTTTAATCAACTGGGTGACTTTTTCTCTTTTCTTACTATAGTGGCGGCGCATCCGGTTAATATGCTTTTCAAAATAACCTTCTCGGATAAACTGGGCTAAACTGTACTGCTCGAAGGTGGACACGGTACAGGAATAGAAGGCCAGCTCTTGATAAAAGCGATTGGCCAGTTGGGCAGGGAGCACCATGTAAGAAATTCGAATGGTCGGAGCCAGAGACTTGGAAAAGGTGTTGAGATAGATCACTTTGGCACTCGCATCAATGCTTTGCAGGGTAGGAAGGGGCTTACCGTGAAAACGAAATTCACTATCATAGTCATCTTCAATAATATAGCGGCCTTCCGCTTGATTGGCCCAGGCCAGCAATTGGTAGCGGCGACTGACCGGCATGGTAGTGCCAGTCGGAAAGTGGTGGGTGGGGTTAAGGTGGGCAATTTGGGCCTGCTGTTTCTCGAGTTCTTCCACCCTTAAGCCTTGGTTATCGATTCCCGCTAAACGACAGGCAACGCCTTGCTTGGTGTAAATTTGCCGTAGTTTGGGGTAGCCCGGATTTTCAATGCAATAGACCTTATCCCGCCCTAGGAGTTGGATCAATAAGCCATAGAGGTATTCTGTTCCTGCTCCCACAATAATCTGCTTGGGGTCGACGGCCATCCCACGAAAAGAAGCCAAGTGACTAGCAATCGCCTCTCTTAAGGCGGCCACTCCACCACCCAGGGGCGGTTTGAGCAGGTCAGCTTGGTAGTTGGCGATGGTGTCATGCATCATCCGGTTCATAATCGAAAAGGGGAAACTATCTAACTGGCTTTGCTTTTCGGAAAAGTTAAAAGTAAAGTGTTCTTCTTCAGGTAGGCGGATATGGTGGTCAATTTTTTCGCGTTCCTTGAGACTGGGAAGGCCTTGCCAATCATTGACATAATAGCCGCGTTTTTCCCGACTATAGACCAGGCCTTCTAGGATCAACTGGTCATAAGCATTTTCAACCGTAATGGTACTAACGCCTAAATTTCTGGCTAAGCTGCGCTTAGAAGGTAGTTTTTCTTCATTTTCCAGTTTGCCGGCAATGATATCGCTTTTAATGGCTTGGTATAACTGTTGATAAAGGGGGATTGGGCCTTTTTTTAGATGGTAGGTTAACATCTTTTTTTACTCCTTACTGGCTTCTTTTTTATTGTGACTTTGACTATTTGTCTATGACCACTTTTGAATTATGATATAGCTTAACAAGCGACAAGCAACAAATCAAGGAGGTCATCAGATGACAAAGACACAATATGAATTAAATCAAGCCCTGGCCCAGATGCTAAAGGGTGGGGTGATTATGGACGTTACCACACCAGAACAAGCCCGGATTGCCGAAGCCGCAGGAGCTGCAGCGGTCATGGCCTTAGAACGGATTCCCGCTGACATCCGAGCAGCCGGTGGGGTGTCGCGGATGAGTGATCCTAAGATGATCAAGGGCATCCAAGAAGCTGTCTCCATTCCCGTCATGGCCAAGGTGCGGATTGGTCACTTTGTTGAAGCGCAAATCCTAGAAGCCATTGAGATTGACTATATTGATGAATCGGAAGTTCTCTCGCCGGCTGATGATGTCTACCATATTGATAAGACCGCCTTCAAGGTGCCTTTTGTCTGTGGGGCTCGTGACCTAGGTGAAGCCTTACGTCGGATTGAAGAAGGAGCCTCCATGATTCGAACTAAGGGGGAACCAGGAACAGGCGACGTCGTCCAAGCGGTCCGTCACTTGCGGAAAATTAATGCCCAAATCCGCCAAGTCGCTTCTTTATCGACAGATGAGCTCTATGAAGCTGCCAAACAACTTAAAGTCCCTTATCATTTAGTTCAATATGTCCATGCCCATGGCAAATTACCTGTGGTTAACTTCTCTGCCGGTGGAGTAGCCACCCCAGCTGATGCCGCCTTGATGATGCAATTAGGGGCGGAAGGGGTCTTTGTCGGTTCAGGAATCTTCAAGTCAGGTGATCCAGCTAAGCGGGCTTCCGCCATCGTCCAAGCCGTTACCAACTACCAAGATGCCCAATTAATTGCCCACTTGTCTGAAGACTTGGGAGAAGCCATGGTAGGGATTAACCCGAGCGAAATTCAAATCATTATGGAAGAGCGAGGCCAGTAAGATGACAGTTGGTGTACTTGCCCTCCAAGGGGCCTTCATTGAACATGAGGATATCCTCCGCCGGCTGGGAGCTCAAGTCAAAGAAATCCGTCAACTCAAAGATCTGGATGATATTGATGGCTTGGTTCTACCTGGAGGCGAAAGTACGGTCCAGGGGCAATTGCTAGAAAAGTTAGGCCTACTAGAGCCTCTGCGCCAGTTGATTCAAGCGGGCCTACCAACCTTAGCCACTTGTGCTGGACTTATCCTCCTGGCTGATGATTTAGCCAATGACTCCCACCGTTACCTAGGAACCTTACCGGTGACGGTGAAGCGGAATGCCTATGGCCGGCAACTGGGGAGTTTTGCCACCCAAAGTCAAGTGGGTCCCCTTAGTGATTACCCGGCAATCTTTATTCGGGCGCCTTATATTGCTGACTATGGTCCAGCAGTTGAAGTCCTCTCCCAAGTGGATGGTAAGGTGGTGGGAGTTGAATATGAAAATCAAATTGGTCTCGCCTTCCATCCCGAATTAACCCAGGACTACCGAATCCACCAGTACTTTCTTCAAAAAGTAGAAGCCTTTAAGCAGGCTGCTATAAAATAAGAAAAAAAATCAGTGCTCAAAGTGGCACTGATTTTTTTGATGAGGAGCGATTTAATCGAAGAATTAAGGCTTAGTTATTTTCGTTTTTTGAGCTTTTTCTTTGGCGGCTTTTTTCTTTAAACGTCGGCGTGCCCGTTCTTGGCGTTGGCGACGGATCTGTTGTTCGGCTAAATTAACAAACATAAAACCAAAAACAATGGCTCCGGATACCTTGAAAACGTCCATTAGGTAGGAGACACTCAACTGATAATTGCCTTGTACGGCATAACGAATAAAGAGATAGGCCGCATTTCCAGGCACCAGGGGGAGAATAGCGGGGGTATTTAAAATAATTACTGGCAAACGCAATTTACGGGAGAGATAGATATAGATAATCCCAATCACAATAGCGGCCATAAAATTAGCCACAATTAAGTCACCAAACCAGGACATGAAAAAGTAATAGGTCATCCAGCCACTGGCTCCGGTTAAGCCACAATAAATTAGGGCTCGCTTGGGGACATTAATAATAGTGGAAAAAGCCACCGTTCCAAAAAAGGAGAGGGCAAATTGTTCAATAATCGTAAACATGGCCAAACTCCTTTCTAACCTAACCATTGCAGGGTGAGGGCAATACCGACACCGAGTACAATAGCAATTAAGATGGCGTTAACCGCTTGAACCATTCTCGAAATTAACTGGCGGGCGAAGAGGTCACGGAGGGCACCAGTAATGGCCAGTCCAGGAAGGAGAGGCATGATACAGCCCGTGATCAAGGAATCCAGGTTATTGACTAGGCCTAGGCGGTTTAAGGACAGGGCTAAAAAGCCGATGACGGTAGTCGCAAAAAAGTCACTGAGGAAGGTAATTTCAAATTCTACCTTGCAGTATTCAGAAATAGCAAAACCGATGATCGCAATGGCAAAGGCAAAACCAATATCCCAGTAGTTGGTTGAGTCAATCATTAACATAAAGGCAGCACTGGCGGCGCCCGCAGCTAATAATTGTACACTAAAAGGGAAGGTTTTTTCTTGCTTATCAACGGCCTGGAGCGCCTGATAGAGTTCTTCCAGACTAAGTTTCCCTTCAGCATAAGACCGGGATAGTTGGTTGGTGTCATCAATTTTGGCTAAGTCGGTGGATGTCTTTTTGACTAAGACCATCTGCATATCTGACTGTTTATTCAAACTCATAAAGACGGCAGTATTGGTGACATAGGAGGCGGTATCGAAACGATGACTATTCTGAGCGATTCGTTGCATAGTATCTTCGACCCGGTAGGATTCGGAACCAGACTCCATCATAATCCTGCCAGCCAGTAAACAAGTGGATAAAAGTAAGTGGTTTTGTTCTTCGCTGATGGCTGCCATAGTAATCTCCTTCCTGGATAATTTGTGCCAGTCATTTACTCTCATTCTAGCATAGAAAGACTTTTGCCGGTCTTATTTAAGCAATCGACGCACAAAAAATGACCCACCGATTAGTGAGTCACTCTTAATCATTTATTTTAAAGTTTTTAATCTTAGTTAAATTGGCCTTCGATAATACCGCGTTCTTGTTCGAGCCGGGCTTGGTAGAAGACGGCAGCGGCTACCTTCGAACGCAGACCGTAGTAAACGGAAACGAACACGATGAAGAGGGCGACAGCAAAGAAGAGGACTAGGCCTAAGAAATTGAGTCCAGAACCATAGCTAGTGTCGACAGCGACAATCACCCCAAAACTTACAAGGAGGGAGATGAAAATGAGCAGGTAGGCGATCCACTTATAGCTAAGCATCAAGCAGAAATATCTCCAGCGGTTGCCTCTCATTAAGCCCCAGCTGGTCGTGATGACTTGGAAAGCACCCATCTCAGGTTCTTCTTTCAACAGGATAGGGGTCATGGCTAAACTAATATTGACCCAATAAGCAATTAAGCCAATCAAAAGTCCCCCGCCAACCAGGACCACTATGAGCCAGGCATCGTCAGAGCCAAAGACTAGAGAGGCAAAAACGAGGAGGGCAAAGGCTGTTAGAAAAGAGATTAGCCAAATCACAATAATATTGACGATTTGTGCTAAGAGGCTGGTCCAAGCATTATGCCAGAAATGCTTCTTAAAAGGTTGGAACACACTCAAAGCTTGATAGGGCGTATGATTTTTTGCGGCGTCGACCAAGCCCCAGGTCATGCCATAGCTCAGCAGGGCAAAGACCAGGGTAGAAATCAAGGTGTTGACCAAATCAATGGAATTCTCAGAGAATTGAAAACGGGCAAAGGTAAAGTCAGTAATTGATGCAATGGCAGAACTAAGAATCACAATAATAGCAAAGTCAGCCAGTAAGAACTTGAGACTTTTTGGGGTAATTTCTTTTTCTGCTTGACGGATCGCCCGGTTAGGAAGCGCTAATTTATCCATAATAAACTCCTTTCCTGAGTTTAAGTGACTAATAATTTTCTTAAGTCTAGGATAACACAGCAGACTTTATTTAAAAATGAAAAAAATGAAGTTCCTCAAGTCATTAAATAGCGAATCGCTTGACTATTTTATACAAAGTGAACCATTAAAAAGGGCCGTGTCTCTTGTGGAGTCACGGCCCGATGTCGATATTTTATCTGGTTAAAAACTTAGGCTTAAACGAATTTTGTGGCAAATTCAGCGAAAGCCTTACCAGCGTTAGCTAAGAATTCTTGGGTATCTTCGGCAGTGATTTCACCGTTTTCACCGATGAAGTTTGCGGAGTTACCAATGTAGAGTTCAGGTTGTTGCATTACTGGCATATCTAAGAAGACTAAGGATTGACGAAGGGTGTGGTTAGCAATGGCCCCACCAATACCCGCTGGAGATTGTGAAGCGACAAGTGCTGGTTTACCTTCCCAAACGCTGGAACCGTATGGACGGGAACCTAGGTCAATGGCATTCTTCAAGCTTGCTGGAACACTGCGGTTGTGTTCTGGAGTCACGAAGATGATAGCATCTTGAGCTTTCACTTCTTCACGGAAACGAGTATATTCTTTCGGTTGTTCTGGCGCTTCGTCATAGTCTTGGCTATAGAGCGGAAGGTCAGCGGTTTCGATGAAGGTAACTTCAGCATCCTCAGGTAAACCTTTCACGAGCCCTTTAGCAATAGCTTCTGAAAATGAGTTTTTACGGATTGAACCTAAAACAACACCATATTTAGTCATTATAATATCTCCTACTTTCATTTTTTATTTTTTTAATTTTTAACTACATTACCTAGTTTAACGGCTTAGAAAGGCAATGACAAATTTTATGCTCACAAAAAGTAAGTACTTTTAATAAGTGAGCAAGAAGTGGCTTCATTAATCAACTTGACAAATAGAACGTATGTTCTTAAAATGAAGAAAAGTTGTTCAAGCAATCACTGAATCAGTTAGAGGATAATAGTCATGAAGCGCTACAATTATGATTTTGATTATAGTAAAGAACCCAAACACGACATCCTATGCATCGATATGAAGTCTTTTTTTGCCAGTGTGGAATGTGTGGCCCGGCAACTGGACCCCTTGACAGCAGAATTGGTGGTCATGTCACGGGGAGAAGCCAATGGTGGGCTGGTTCTTGCTGCTACCCCAACTGTCAAAGCTAAGTATGGCTTGAAAACCGGGTCCCGGCTCTTTGAATTTCCCCGCCACCACAATATTCAAATTGTCCCTCCCAATATGAGCCAATATATTGAGATTAACCTGGATATTAACGAGATTTTCTTGAACTATGTTGCTCCAGAAGATCTTCATATCTATAGTATTGACGAAAGTTTCTTGGATGTTTCTTATAGTCACAAGTTATTTGGCAGTAATGAAGCTATCGCCCGTCAGATTCAAGCCGACGTCTACCAGGCTTTTGGAATTACCGCCACGGTGGGGATTGGAGATAATCTGCTCTTAGCTAAATTATGCCTGGATAACTCGGCCAAGAAGACCCCTCCCTACATTGATTACTGGTCCTATGAATCGATCCCCGAAACGGTTTGGAAGATTGACCCACTGAGGGATTTTTGGGGCATTGCCAAGGGTTTAGAACGCCGGCTCAACCAATTAGGGATCTACAGCGTGGACGACTTGGCCCATGCGGATGTCTACCTCCTACAAAAGCGACTAGGAATTATTGGTGTGGAACTCTTTGAACATGCTAACGGGATTGACCACAGTATTATCCGTGACAAATATGTACCTTCCTCGCGGTCTTTTGGTAAGAGTCAAATTCTCCAGCGTGATTATACTGATCCGAGCCAAGTGGCGATTATTATTCGCGAGATGGGTAACGATATCGCGGCCCGCTTGCGCCAGCACCATTTGCTCGCCGGTCAAGTCTCTCTGTCAATCGGGTATTCCCACGAGGTAGTGGATCGCGGCTTCCGTCACCAAGTCCCCATTGATCCCACCGACCGTCCCGAAGATCTCAACGCCGCCTGGGTGGAGCTCTTTCGTTTGTATTATGAAGATCGGCAACCTATCCGCCAAATCGCCCTCAGCGCCAGCAAGTTTCAAGAGAAGGTAGGTATCCAGCTCAGTCTCTTTGAAGACCCTGAACGTACCTTGCAGAAAGAACGCCTCTATGACACCATGCAAAAAATCCATGACCACTATGGACCCAGCTCACTTTTCTATGCCAATAGTTTGGTGGAAGGGGCGACCGGTCTGGAGCGCAATAAGTTGATCGGCGGCCACCAGGCTTAAATCGTGATTGAGAAGCCAGCAGGGTGGCTATGGATTTGGTGTAAGGCTTATGTTTGCTATAATGGGCTTAGAAAATTAGAGAGAGGAAGATTCTGATGAAAAATACAAAGATCTTGTCAAAATTAAGTAACAATTTCCCGGCTTACTTCTTAAGTCTTCTCACTGCTCTAGCGGTATTCTTACTAGGTGATGGGACTAGTGTATTAGCGGGAACTTATTACAGCCAAAGCCTGCCACAAACTGGGGCCCAAGTGACAAGGACAGCCCTCATTGTCGGTGTCGTCCTACTGATTGTGGGCGGATTTTTCTTCTTCCGTAACCGTAAAAATAAGAAATAGAGTCTTATTTAAGTGAGGTATCGATAAAAGCGAACACTAGTGATGATAAACCGGTATCAGGCGAACACTTGCTAAGGAGCGATTCCTGGTGATAGACTAAGTACATAGTTAATTATCCATAAAATTATCCGGTGATAAGGAGAGTAAGTGTTAGCCACTTTGAAGAGAGGTTCCGTTTGGTGAGAGGAACCAGGTGAAAGGCGCTGAAGATGGCCTTTGAGGATATCTTGTCAATAAGTAGACAAGGTCGGCTGGGCTCGGTCGATAAGAAGAGCGCTAGTCTAGACACTTAGGGTCTCGGCTAGGTCGAGGGGGTTACTACAATGGTATCCATAGTAGTACTCTGAACAAAAGGTGGTAACACGATACGTCGTCCTTTGCTATTCAAGTGAATAGTAGGGGACTTTTTTTATGGAAAATATGAGGAGGTCTTTATAATGAAGAAATGGCAAAAAGTATTAGTAACAAGTGCATTAAGTATCCTCGCCTTGGCAGGGTGTGGGTCTAATAGTGGTAGTGGCAGTGAAGGCAAGCAGGAAACCACAGTCAAACTCGGTGTGGTTGGGGACGATACCCGGGACTGGGATACCGTCAAAGAACGTCTCAAAAATGAAGGAATCGACCTTGAATACGTCAAATTCTCTGACTACAACCAACCTAATAAGGCCTTGGAAGAGGGGGAAGTTGACCTCAATGCCTTCCAACACCAAGTCTTCTTAGATAAATTTAATGAACAATTCGGCACTGACTTAGTCTCCATCGGGAATACCGTGGTGGCACCATTAGGGATCTACTCCCATAAAATTAAGGACCTGTCGGAATTACAAGACGGGGCCACCGTGTCGATTCCTAACGATGTGACCAATGGTGGTCGGGCCATTATCCTCTTAGAATCTGCTGGACTCATTGAAGTGGATGACGCCGCTGGCATTACCCCAACAGTGGATGACATTACTTCAAATCCTAAAAACTTAAAGATTGAAGAAATGGATGCTGCTCAAACCCCAAGGACTTTAAACGATGTGGATATTGCCCTCATTAATAGTGGTTATGCTGTGGATGCTGGCTTAAAACCCCAAGACGCTATTTTCAAAGAACCGGTCGATGAACGGTCTAAACCTTATGTCAATATTGTGGTCGCTCGCCAAGAAGATAAGGATAACCCAACCTATAAGAAGATTGTCGATACCTATCAAACTGATGAAACCGAACAAGTCATTAAGGATAAATCAAACGGGGCTAATGTTGCGGCTTGGAAACAATTTGGCCGTAACTAGACCCTAGCCACATGCTAGCGAAAAATGAAACGAACATATGGAGAGGAAGTATGTCAAATGACCACTACCGATAAAAAAGCCCTACAAGAAACCATCAAAAACTATGTTAAGGAAAACTTGGCCACTTACCAAGACAATGCCCTAAAAATCCATGCCAAGCCAGAAACCAGTAACCATGAATACTATGCCCAAGAAATCTTAACCGATCAGCTGGAAAAGGAAGGCTTCACCGTGAAAAAAGACGTCGCTGGCCATCCTACTGGTTTTGATGCCCGTTATAAGAGCGACAAGGAAGGACCGACTCTGGTTTACTTGGCCGAATTCGATGCCTTACCCGATATCGGCCATGGCTGTGGCCACAACCTTTTTGGTAATTATTCCAGCCTGGCGGCAGCGGCCTTGAAGCAGGTCGTTGACCAAGTGGGCGGTGAAATTCGGGTCTACGGGACGCCTGGTGAAGAAGGTGGGGAGAACGGCTCAGCCAAGGAAAGCTTTGTCCGCGAAGGTTTCTTGGATGATGTCGATGCGGCTCTCTGTGTGCATCCTGGTGGTGACACCAGTCCTAGTGGCCACTTATACGCGAATGACCCTGTTGATATCGAATTCTTTGGCAAGTCAGCCCATGCTACTGCTAACCCAGAAGATGGGATTTCAGCGCTGGAACCACTAATTCTTACCTTTAACGGGATCGATGCTTTACGCCTCCACCTCCATGATGATGTCAGCATCCACGGTGTCATTCTCGATGGCGGTAAAGCTGCCAATGTGATTCCTGATTACTGCCGAGGACGTTTCTATATTCGTGCCTATAATCGTCATACTCTGGACCAGGTCAGAGAGAAAGTAAAAAGAATTGCTGAAGGAGCCGCCCATGCCACAGGTGCAGAGTTGAAGTTTGGCCTTTTCCAAAACAAGGTCGATGATATGATCATTACTCCTTCCTTTGATGATGTTTTCTTCAGTCATGCTGACGAAGTGGGCTTAGACTTAGACACAGTTAAGGAAGCGGACAGCCAAGCCCATGGGTCATCTGATGTTGGCAATATTTCTTATGTGGTGCCGACCATCCAACCCTTTCTAGCCATTTCTGAGGAGCCCGTACCCGGACACTCTAAAGCATTAGTGGCCGCAGCTAAATCAGCAAAGGGATTAGATTCCATCCGCATTGCGGCTACTCTACTGGCTTTAACCGGTTTGGATTTAATTCTTGATCCTGATAAGTTAGCCCAAATTAAGGAAGACCACCAAGCAGCCTTAGCCAAGGGCAACTAGTCTAGCCAAACACGTTAAAGAGATTCAGTTAACACTAAATACACAACAACCTCCTAAGCTCTTATCTTAGTTAATCGCTAAGCTAGGGGCTTTTTTCTTGGAAAAAGGTAAAAATTTTTGTTTTAAAGTCGTAGTCAAAGTCAGTTCTAAGAACCATTAATGACCATTTCAGCCTGACCACAATTGGATAAATATATAAATAAATACAATTTTCTAAAATAATGTTCTTTTTTGCGAAAAACAATATACTAAAGCGTATAAAATCTTAAATTTGCTTTATTTTTACAAAAAATATGAGATAATCCTAACTAAATAATGTACCTTGAGCCCTTATTGTCTCGGGTATTTTCTTATATTTTTAGTCTGATCTATGTCTTTAAATCGTTATTAAGAAGGAGTTGCATATGAGGAAATTTAGGCATGGGGATTATCTAGAAACTGAACGTAAAACACGAGTGAAGATGTACAAAGCCGGGAAGTCCTGGGTGAAATCATGTCTTTCACAATTTGGTTTACTGCGTTTCTTCGGAAAATCACCCGTAATTGAGCATATTGAATCTTCCCAAGTTGAAGAGAATTCTTCAGCGGATAAGAAGGAGTATCTATTTAAAGGACTGACTGCCTTAGGTGCCTTAGCCGGTGGTGCAGCATTAACCACACCACAAGTGAGCGCGGATGAACTACCTAAGGAAAAAGTTCTTGAAAAAGAAACCTTAGTTAATACCGATTCAGCAGCCTTAAAAGCAGTCGAATCAACGACCGAAACGGTTCAAGCAAGTGAAGTCGCGGATGAAGCTTCAGAAAATATTGAAGCAAGCGAATCGGCTTCCATTAGCGCTAGTGAATCGGAATCACTTTCTATTAGTGAGTCTGAGTCGATTAGCGAATCCGAGTCATTATCAGCTTCTGAATCAACTAGTGTGTCGAGCTCAGAGTCAGCGGCCATCAGTGGATTAGAATCGGCTGCCACTAGCGAAAATGACACGGAATCTGAATCCAATTCTAGTGAAAGTTCAGAAAGCTTAGCTGATGAAGATATTAATGTTAGTGAAGAAGAATCTGCTTCACGCATTCAAGAACCAGTAGCGGCTGATGAAAGAGAACGAGCTGTTGAAGATCGCCTGGCGGTTCAAAATGGTGCTGGCTTAAGAAGTGCCTCTAGTCCAGAAAAGCATTATGGAGTTAGCGGGGTAGAAATTCCTGAAGTGCCAGTCAACAATTTTGTGGCGAGAACTGCTAGTGATGCCGCTGATTTAGCTGGTGCAGCAGGTTTAAACAATGGAAAAACCAAAGCGGAAGCAGAACGTCAAGCTAATGACTTACAAGCAAGCCTAGAGCGATCAACCGCCCAAGAAGATGACAGCAACCATGCAGCTTACTATGCGGCTGTCAGCAATCTAGCGGGTAATAAGGCCCAAGTCAAGGAAGACTTAGAGAAAGCCTTAGCCGACAAGGCAGGAGCAAGCAGTGATTTAGCCTCTTATAAGACGCGTATCGATGCGGCAAATACCATTGAAGAAATTGGCGCGGTGGTCCAAGAAGCTCAAGCCAAGTATCCTTCCGCTAATGTCGGGCCAGAAGAGGAAACTGCTGAAGAAGAAGCGCAGAAGGAAGCGGAACTCAATCGCATCAAAGAGTCTGCTAAAGCTAGCGCCAAAACCATCCTAGACGCACGAACCCAGGCGACTAATTCGCAAGCAACTAGCGCTGACCCGGCTCATGTGGCCGCTGTTCAAGCCAAGATTGATGAGGCTAAGTCCGCTGCAGAGGTCGATAAGATTATCTCTGACCTCAACGATTCAACCACAGCGGATACTATCTTGACCCCTAAGACTGACCAAGCTGGCCGGAAATATTTTGAAGATCAGGATACGGGTAAGAAGTATTATCTGGAGCCTAACTGGGATGAGCAGTCTATTAAAGGACAGGGCCTTTCGCGTTGGCCATTAGAAGATGGTCAAGAATTACGAGTAGTTAATAATATATCAGACCCAGTTGGTTCTTATCAGCTGAACTATAAGGGATATCATGAAACTCCAGATGGCGATGTTGTTATCGATATGGTTTATTCGTTTTTCTTAAGATCAGCTAATGTCTGGAATCAAGTAAACTTGAAAGTGTCAGATGAGTTAGAAAAACGGGTTGATTGGACTAAGTCTTATTATAGTGGTAGAAATGGCATAAAACGTTTTTCTAATGGTAATTCATCAACAGATAAACTGATGCGGTTTATTGATATGGAACAAGGTACATTTGCTCAGCATACGCCAATAAAGCTGTATTTAAGAAATACCACTCGGGAAGAATTAGATAATATTGATACAACGATTCAAACTCGAATCCTTGATAGGAGAGGCAGAGTCTATACGCGCTATATGGGTGGAACTAGCGATTCAAATATAGAATTGACAGGATATGGCTCCTATACTTCCGCAGCTTCCATACCAAGATTAGACGAGACAAATTTAAAAACAGGCTTATCTCCCTACTTACAAGTAGTCAGCAGCTTCCTAGCTGACCAGGCTCCATCGTTTATATCAAGTCAAAATAATGTTTCATATAAACCTTCAGAAAATAAACTATATATCGCTACTCAGACAGTCAAAGGAGCAACTACTGCAAATGAAACGCAAAATGGTAATTCATTTGCATATCGTTTAGCTTTTGACAAGTCGCTGCTTGATGTTTTAAAAGAAGATGAGTTTGGCTATATTGGTTACGTTGAACCATCGAAAACATCTGGAGCACAAGCCGGAGTGAATCCAAATCAGACCCGAACAGGATTTACTCGAGACCAAGTAAATGTAGTTGGCAATATGGCATATGTTATTTATGCGCCTAATGATTTTGATTCTAACTCGGAAACTGGACAGGTTATTTATACTGAAGGTAACATGAATGGTTTTACAGATAACTTAGGAACCCGTGTATCTGACCAAGTTTTCACTTTAACAACATTAAATATTGATTCAGATAATCTTAAGAGTTTATATCCAACAATTAATGGCCAAGAGCCAGAAATGACTTCTATAGATGTTCATACGTCCTTTTTGTTAGAAACTCCAAAAGGTATTGATCGCTTAAGTATTCTTACTACTGATGAGGGAACTGCTATAGAAGGGGAAACGGTTGAAATTCGATTTGCCAAACCCCTTAACGAAGTAGTTAATGGAAGTGAATCAGGAGTTAACTTATCAGAAACAGCTAATAAACTAGCTATGAAACTTGGTGAAGCACCAATTTTTGGTAATTTAGGGATTTATCCTAACTCAACAGGTGGTCGTGGAGTCTATGATCGTTATGACTTTGAAGTTTCAAGTGATGGGAAAACTTATACCTATACTATGCCCTATGATACAAAAGTAAATCCAGGCACAGAAATTAAGTTATTTACAGGTCAATTAGGAAATCTAGTTAATAACTCTGGTGAAATTTATATTGGTGGCAAAAAAGTCGCTGCCTTTGGTGAAGGGCAAGCTGAGAAAAGTTTCGCTCCAAGGATGCTAATCGGTACAGAAGTTCAGTCGTCTGCACTTCTTGATCGTACTCAATATATGCCAGTAGTTAAGGATATGTATGACTTTGATAAGGTGATTACCGGTTATACCTATGTCCCTAACCAATTAGTTGAAATTTCCTATATTGATGCTAACTCTGGTCAGACTCGCTATGTCCGGACACTATCAGGCAGCACAGCAGAACCAGGTGCGACTTACACCGTTGAAGGTGACAAGACCTATCCAGAACCAGGCCAAGGTTTGTACAAGTTCGAATATGTCATTCCGGATACAGATCGCCTAGTCAAGGATTCGCCAATCATTGCAAGAGCTTTTGATTATACAACCGCTAGTGTTGAGGAAAAAGCACTTTCTGAAGATGAAGAAGCCATCCAAACAGCAGTGGGTTCGGATGCGGTTATCGCCCGCGTTCTTATCCAGGTGACTTACGACCTCAATAATCCTAACGGGACCTCCGCTCGTCGCGTGATGACTTACGCTGCGCCAGTAGAAACGAATGATGCAGCAGGTAACACGACAGCTATCGAGAACTCTGATGTTCCTCGGAACGAAGACTTCTCCAATGAAGTGGGCTACACCAATAACGGTCTCGAAGGCAACATGGCCAAGGATCCGACCTTGGAAGGTTACCGTTTCTTAGGATGGAATACCGCCCAGGACGGTTCAGGTGACTACATTACACCTGAAACTGCCTTCCAAAACTCAACTACCGTCTATGCCCAATGGGAAAAAGTTACCATGGCTGAAGAATTCGAGCCAGGCTATGACAACATTTCTGTTGAAGAAGGTCAAGCTGACACCGTCGCTGCACCGACTTTCATCAAGAACGGTCAAGTGGTCCAACCAGAAGTTAGCCAATTCACGACTAGTGTAGCGGGTGTCACCGTTAATGCTGACGGCTCAATCACTGTCCCTGCAAGCTTCACTGAAGGCAAGGCTGGCCAAAAAGTTCAAATTCCAGTCACCATTACTTATGCGGATAACACAACAGACACCGCTAATGTTTATGTTGATATTACTCGTAAGCCTGAGAATGAACTCTATGATCCAACTGTAACGCCGGTTGAGAAAGATTATGGCCAAGCAACCACTGAAGATGAGATCAAGAAGGCCGTAACTGTACCTGGTTACCAAGAGAATCCAGCTCATCCAGGTCAAACGCCAACCGTTTCGATTGACAATCCAGATGCTTTACCAGATGGCAAGAACCCAGGCAGTTATGAAGTACCTGTAACTGTTACTTATCCAGATGGGACAACAGATCCAGTGACGGTACAAGTGATTGTAGATAATCCAAACAGCGATAGCTATGAACCTACTTACCCAACTGGACAAGCAGAATCAGGTGAAAATCCAACACCAACGACTGTAAGTCCAAGCTTCAGTAGTGACCTCCCAACTGATCCAAACGATCCAACAGGTCCGAAGACCCACCAAGATAATGTGACACCACCAGCTGGTACGACCTTTACTTTTGGTGATGGAACAACGAACTGGACAGATCCGAATACGGGAGACGCAGCGACAATTGATCCTAATACCGGTGAAGTAACTTTCACTCCGGGTAAAGGACGGCCTGAAGATGGCACTCTAACGATTCCAGTTGTTGTGAATTATCCAGATGGAACCAAGGATGATACTAATGTTACTGTTAATGTGACGAAAGACAACAATAGCATTTCGCAGAGTGAATCAGCTTCCGAATCGTCAGTGAAGTCTGAGTCTGTCAGCGCTTCTCAAAGTGAATCTGCTATGATAGAATCACAATCTGAAAGTGCCAGTCAGTCAGCATCTAGCTCATTAAGTGCTAGTCAATCGGAATCTGCAAAATCAAGTGCGTCTGCATCAGAGTCCGCAAGTTCGAGTGCGTCTGCATCAGAGTCCGCAAGTTCGAGTGCGTCTGCATCAGAGTCCGCAAGCTCAAGCGCGTTGGCGTCAGAATCCGCAAGTTCGAGCGCTTCCGCGTCAGAGTCTGCAAGCTCCAGCGCTTCAGCATCCGAATCCGCAAGTTCAAGTGCGTCCGCGTCTGAATCCGCAAGCTCTAGCGCTTCAGCGTCTGAGTCCGCAAGTTCAAGTGCGTCCGCATCAGAGTCCGCAAGCTCTAGCGCTTCAGCATCCGAATCCGCAAGTTCAAGTGCGTCCGCGTCTGAATCCGCAAGCTCCAGCGCCTCAGCGTCCGACTCCGCAAGTTCAAGTGCTTCAGCGTCAGAGTCCGCAAGCTCCAGTGCCTCTGCATCAGAGTCCGCAAGTTCGAGTGCATCCGCATCTGAGTCAGCAAGTTCGAGCGCTTCAGCGTCCGAGTCTTCAAGCTCCAGTGCGTCCGCGTCTGAGTCAGCAAGTTCGAGCGCCTCAGCGTCCGAATCAGCAAGCTCAAGCGCTTCAGCGTCTGAGTCTTCAAGCTCCAGCGCTTCAGCGTCCGAGTCTTCAAGCTCCAGCGCGTCCGCATCTGAATCTGCAAGTTCAAGTGCATCCGCATCTGAGTCTTCAAGCTCCAGTGCTTCGGCATCGGAATCCTCAAGTTCGAGCGCATCGGCGTCCGAATCATCAAGCTCTAGTGCTTCAGCGTCTGCGTCCGCAAGCTCCAGCGCATCGGCATCTGAGTCTGCAAGTTCGAGCGCTTCAGCCTCAGAGTCCTCAAGTTCGAGCGCATCGGCGTCTGCGTCCGCAAGTTCGAGCGCGTCCGCGTCTGAGTCCGCAAGTTCGAGTGCTTCGGCATCTGAGTCTGCAAGCTCCAGTGCTTCGGCATCGGAATCCTCAAGTTCGAGCGCATCGGCGTCCGAATCATCAAGCTCTAGTGCTTCAGCGTCTGCGTCCGCAAGTTCGAGTGCATCGGCATCGGAATCCGCAAGTTCGAGTGCGTCCGCATCTGAGTCCTCAAGCTCCAGTGCTTCGGCATCGGAATCCGCAAGCTCCAGCGCCTCAGCATCCGAGTCATCAAGTTCGAGTGCTTCAGCCTCTGAGTCCGCAAGCTCCAGTGCCTCGGCATCGGAATCTGCAAGCAGCAGTGCTTCAGCGTCCGACTCTGCAAGCTCCAGCGCTTCAGCGTCTGCGTCCGCAAGCTCCAGTGCTTCAGCATCCGAGTCTGCAAGCAGCAGTGGGTCCGCGTCTGAATCCTCAAGTTCGAGCGCTTTAGCGTCCGACTCTGCAAGTTCGAGTGCATCGGCATCAGAATCTGCAAGCTCCAGCGCTTCAGCGTCTGAGTCCGCAAGCTCTAGCGCTTCAGCGTCCGACTCTGCAAGTTCGAGCGCATCGGCCTCAGCCTCTGCAAGCTCCAGTGCTTCGGCCTCTGACTCTGCAAGTTCGAGTGCCTCAGCCTCAGCCTCTGCAAGTTCGAGTGCGTCGGCATCGGAATCCGCAAGCTCCAGTGCTTCAGCGTCTGAGTCTGCAAGTTCGAGCGCATCGGCCTCAGCCTCTGCAAGCTCCAGTGCTTCGGCCTCTGACTCTGCAAGTTCGAGTGCCTCAGCGTCAGCCTCTGCAAGTTCGAGTGCGTCGGCATCGGAATCCGCAAGCTCCAGTGCTTCAGCGTCTGAGTCTGCAAGTTCGAGCGCATCGGCCTCAGCCTCTGCAAGCTCCAGTGCTTCAGCGTCCGACTCTGCAAGTTCGAGCGCTTCAGCGTCCGACTCTGCAAGCTCCAGTGCTTCGGCCTCTGACTCTGCAAGCTCCAGCGCTTCAGCGTCCGACTCTGCAAGCTCCAGTGCTTCGGCCTCTGACTCTGCAAGCTCCAGCGCTTCAGCGTCTGAGTCTGCAAGTTCGAGTGCATCGGCCTCAGCCTCTGCAAGTTCCAGTGCGTCCGCATCGGAATCTGCAAGTTCGAGCGCTTCAGCGTCCGACTCTGCAAGCTCCAGTGCTTCGGCCTCTGACTCTGCAAGTTCGAGTGCCTCAGCGTCAGCCTCTGCAAGTTCGAGTGCGTCGGCATCGGAATCCGCAAGCTCCAGTGCTTCAGCGTCTGAGTCTGCAAGTTCGAGCGCATCGGCCTCAGCCTCTGCAAGCTCCAGTGCATCGGCCTCAGCCTCTGCAAGTTCGAGTGCGTCGGCATCGGAATCCGCAAGCTCCAGTGCTTCAGCGTCTGACTCTGCAAGTTCGAGCGCATCGGCCTCAGCCTCTGCAAGCTCCAGTGCTTCAGCGTCCGACTCTGCAAGTTCGAGCGCATCGGCCTCAGCCTCTGCAAGCTCCAGTGCTTCAGCGTCCGACTCTGCAAGTTCGAGTGCGTCGGCATCGGAATCCGCAAGCTCCAGTGCTTCGGCCTCTGACTCTGCAAGCTCCAGCGCTTCAGCGTCTGAGTCCGCAAGTTCGAGTGCATCGGCCTCAGCCTCTGCAAGTTCCAGTGCGTCCGCATCGGAATCTGCAAGTTCGAGCGCTTCAGCGTCTGAGTCCTCAAGCAGCAGTGGGTCCGCATCGGAATCCGCAAGTTCGAGTGCCTCAGCGTCCGAATCTGCAAGCTCCAGCGCTTCAACATCAGACTCCGCAAGTTCGAGTGCTTCAGCATCCGAGTCCGCAAGCTCCAGTGCCTCGGCATCGGAATCTGCAAGCAGCAGTGCTTCAGCGTCCGACTCTGCAAGCTCCAGCGCTTCAGCGTCTGCGTCCGCAAGCTCCAGTGCTTCAGCATCCGAGTCTGCAAGCTCCAGCGCCTCTGCATCTGCGTCCGCAAGCAGCAGTGCATCGGCATCAGACTCTGCAAGCTCCAGCGCTTCAGCGTCTGCGTCCGCAAGCTCTAGCGCTTCAGCTTCAGACTCATCAAGTTCAAGTGCATCCGCATCTGAGTCTGCAAGCTCCAGTGCCTCGGTATTCGAATCGGCAAGCTCCAGTGCGTCCGCGTCTGAATCCTCAAGTTCGAGCGCTTTAGCGTCCGAGTCCTCAAGTTCGAGCGCTTTAGCGTCCGAGTCCGCAAGTTCGAGTGCCTCAGCGTCTGAATCTGCAAGTTCGAGTGCATTGGCATCAGAATCTGCAAGCTCCAGCGCTTCAGCGTCTGAGTCCGCAAGCTCTAGCGCTTCAGCGTCCGAGTCCGCAAGTTCGAGTGCTTCCGCATCCGACTCCGCAAGCAGCAGTGCATCGGCATCAGAATCTGCAAGCTCCAGCGCTTCAGCGTCCGAGTCCGCAAGCTCCAGCGCTTCAGCGTCAGACTCATCAAGTTCAAGTGCATCCGCATCTGAGTCTGCAAGTTCGAGCGCCTCAGCATCGGCATCCGCAAGCTCTAGCGCCTCGGCGTCTGAGTCCGCAAGCTCTAGCGCTTCAGCGTCCGAGTCTGCAAGCTCCAGCGCCTCAGCGTCTGAGTCCGCAAGCTCCAGTGCTTCAGCCTCTAACTCTGCAAGCAGCAGTGCTTCGGCATCCGAGTCCGTAAGCGTATCTGCTTCAGAATCAGCAAGTGTGTCTGCCTCTGAATCTGAAGATGCAGCAGCGCCAATCGACTCTAGTGAGTCTGACTCTTCAAGTTCTGAAAGTATTAGCGAAAGTCAATTAGCTTCAGAATCAGCAAGTGTCTCTGATTTGGAACCTGCTCAAGAACATGGATCTGCAAGCATTAGCTCTTCTGAAACTATCGAAGCTTCTGAATCTACATCAGAATCAAGCTCACAAAGTGCTTTGATAAGTGATCAAGATTCTCAAGTTGAAATTAAGCAATCAGGTTTCTTGCCTCAAACAGGAGCCCAAAATACTTCTGTTCTCGGCGCAGGATTAGCTGCAATCCTTGCAGGCCTAAGTGCTTTAGGTTTCAAGAGAAAGAAAGATAATGATGCATAGAATTGTTGATTTATCTTAAGCAAAGCAAAAGAGGGTAAGAATTTATATCTTACCCTCTAGCTTTGTTTTTAGGATGCTAGAGAATGGTTCTCTAACATCCTAAAGATAAAGCTTTGATATAATACAAAGTAAGGAAGTGGTTACTCTGACTATCTATAATATTAATAAGGGAATAGGCTGGGCATCGAGTGGCGTAGAGTATGCGCAGATTTACCGTTATCATATTTTTAAAGAATTATCCTTAGACTGTAAATTTATTTTTACCGATCTGATTTTGAATGAAAATATTGCTCATTTTACTGAAAATATTGGTTTTGCTAATGAGGATGTTATTTGGATGTATTTATACTTTACTGATATCCCACTTAGTCAAACAACAGTCACACTTGACCAAATTAAAGAAAAGCTATCTGATAGCCCTGAGGAAGAAAGGCTAGATAATCGCCGGGTAAAATTGACCTATGATCAAGGTAAGCAGTTTGCTATGTGTTACCTGTCAAGAGAAGGGGAAGATCTTGTTGATCGGGTAGAATATACTGCTAACAACAAATTAATTCGGAAAGATTTCTTTAATCGTTTTAAATTTTTAACTGAATACTATGCCCCAAATAATAATAAAGCTTTGCTCTATATGCGACGTTATTTTAATCAAGATGGCACCACCGCTTATGAAGAATTTATTAACCAAGGCGGTTCGACTTACCGCTTTAAAGATCGTATTATCTATTCCAAGGAAGAGTTAGTCGCTTACTTTATAGAAAAATTAGCCTTAACTGATCAAGACATTGTTTTACTAGACCGCTCCGATGGCATTGGTCAGGGCCTCCTAGACAATTTAAATGGAGCTAAGCTAGGATCAGTTGTGCATGCTGAGCATTATAATCAGCCTTTAACTAATGATCAGAATATCCTGTGGAATAATCATTATGAGTATCCTTTTATGCATTATGGACAATTTGATTTCTATATTACTTCAACCCAAGCTCAGACCCAGAAACTCATAGAGCAATTTGATCATTATTTCGGCATACAGCCGGTGGTTTATACAATTCCAGTAGGAAGTGTTGATCACTTAACGCTAGCTGATAGTCATACCAATCCTTACGCCATGATGACTGCTTCTCGTTTAGCTGGGGAGAAGAATATTGATTGGCTCATTGAAGCAGTCGTCAAGGTTCACGATCAACTTCCACAAGTGCAATTTGATATTTATGGCGAAGGTGGAAAAAGAAAGAGTTTACAGGAGCAAATCAACCGATTTAATGCAGCAGATTATATTGAACTCAAGGGTCATCAACATTTAGATGAAATTTACCCACAATATCCTCTCTATCTCACCGCCTCAACCAGTGAAGGCTTTGGATTAACTTTAGTTGAAGCACTGAGTGCAGGACAGGCTATGATTGGTTTAGATGTTCCTTATGGGAATCCAACCTTCATTGACAATAAGAAAAATGGTTATCTCTTACCTTTTAACCGTGAGATGGAGCGAGAAGAGATTATTAACTCATTTGCTCAAGCGATTATAAGTTATTTCCAAATAGCGGACCGTCCAGCTATGCGCGAATGGTCATACTCTATTGCTAAGCAATATTTACACAAGCAAGTAGAAAATGCATGGAAGCAGTTAGTGGAGGAGGTCCAAGCATGATTCAATTATTTGATAATTATGATGAAGCCACGCGGGATTTTCACCAATCCATGCTCCGTGCTGGATTTAATTTTCCCACTGTGATTTTAAATGAGGATGGATTTTTACCCCAAGGAACGACTTCTCCTTATCGCTTTTTTATGGGGGAAGAGGAAGGGAGTCCGCTATATTTTAATGAAGTGCCAGTTCCCTTAAATTGGGAGATAAAAGCAACAAATACTTCAGCCAGCGTCTGGGATTACCACCATAAGCGGGCCAATATCCATTACTTTACTAATAGTGGACAGCGTCTAGTTAAGACAGTGGATTGGTTGAATGATAAAGAGCAGATCATGTGGACGGATTGTTATAATCAGTTTGGGCGTCGCTATGCTCAAATCATTCGACATGGCCAGGATACGCACATGAAGATCTATTTTGACACTAGGGGTCATGATGTTATTGTTGATAACTTTGTGACTGGTAACGTTATCTTGGATTGGCAAGGGAAAAAGAAGATTTTTCATAATCAAAGGGAGTTTTTCCTATTTTACTTATTGAGATCTGGTCTACCTTTGGAGCGAATAATTATAAATTCATTGGCAACTCCTTTCTTAATTTCGCACACTCTTCCACGACAAGGTCAGGATATTTTAATTTGGCATGAAACTTTGTCAGAAGAGATTCCCGGTAATATGCAGCTCATTCTGAATGGGCAGACACCACGGTGTAATCAGGTCATTATTCCTGACCAGGCCACTTACCAACGTGCACTGGAATTATGTGAATTAAATCAACTACCAAGTGAGGCGATTAAACCCTTAGGCTATATTTATCCTATACTTGAGGGCAAAGAATTTGCTAAAGAAATTTTAATATTAACTAATTCTGATCAGATCGAACAATTAGATCTTTTGTTAGACAATTTGCCTGATTTTCAATTTAGGATCGGTGCCGTAACGGAAATGTCAGAGAGATTAATGGATTATGGGCAATATCCTAATGTACAACTCTATCCTAATATTTCTATGGATTTGATTCAAAAACTACTCAAACAGGCTTGTTTTTACTTAGATATTAATCATGGCAATGAAATTGTTGATGCAGTTCGCGCAGCTTTTGAGTTTCATTGCTTAAACATGGCATTTGAAGAAACCATGCACAAGAAGGCCTATATCGCCGATGAATTTATTTTTTCAATTGAAGAAGCTGCTTCCTTGTCAAATACAATCAAAATTTTAGGAAATAATCAAAAGCAATGGCAGCAAGCCATTTCCTCCCAAATTGTCCAATCCAATCATGTTGGTAAAGAAGTATACCAAGCTATATTTAATGGATAAAGAAGTTGCTAGGAAGGTAGGTTAATCGATGAGAAAGCATATTACCAATTTGCATGGTCACTCTGCTGCAAGTACAGCATTAATTTCTCAAGAGATGACAATGTCAATTGCTCAAAAATTAGATTTTAATGAATTAGCTATTTATGCCTATGAGTCTTCTTACGATTCTGATCAGGAATTAAGTAAACGCTTGGATGGCATCTTAGCTGGAGTTAGTCAAGGTGACCTAGTGGTTGTTCAATTACCAACATGGAACGATAGTCGTTTTGAAAGGGCCTTAATTGATAAAATTAAGTATACTTTCAAAGCACATCTAGCAGTGTTTATACATGATATACCACCAATCATGTTCCCTCAAAATTATTATTTGATGAGTTCTCTTATTGAAATTTACAATGAAGCTGAATTGGTAATTGTTCCTTCTCAAGAAATGTATCAACGCCTTTACTTAGAAGGGCTAACGGTCAATAAGATCTTAGTCCAAGCTATGTGGGACCATCCAACTGATTTCCAACCTAGGGATATTTCCTTTCAAAAGAGGATTCATTTTGCGGGGGATATCAACAAATTTGATTTTATCAAGCACTGGTCACTTGAGACTCCTATCGATGTTTATTCAAATCATGCTAGAGACTTGGACTTACCGCAATCGGTCACTATTAAGGGCTGGTTACCTGATTATGAACTCTTAACAAACTTATCTAAGGGCGGTTTTGGGCTGGTCTGGACTGATCAAGATTATATTCAAGACTATTTCCAAATGTGTATTACCCATAAATTGAGTACGTATTTAGCTGCAGGCATTCCTGTATTTGTTCCTGAAAGCTTATCAAATAAAAAAATTATTGAAGACAATGGCCTAGGCTTTGTCGTCAAGTCATTAGAAGAAGCTAATGAGGTTATAGAAAACATGTCAGAAAGTACTTATCAGGAACTAATCAATAGTGTTGCTAACTTTCGTCAATTGATCACCAAAGGCTACTTTACCCAACGTCTCTTAACGGCAACTGTTTTTAAAATCTTTAGTCGGGGACTTTCAGCTTTTGAAGGGGACCTCAGTCATTGTCCGTTAATGCGACAAGACCATAATATTTTTATTTTGACGGCTCAGGATTACTTATTGCATATTGATGAAATTATTCAAGCTTTACCCAATTATCAATTCCATATTGCGGCTCAAACGCAAATGTCAGATCGCTTATTGGACTTAGAAAAATATCCTAATGTGTCTCTCTATCCAGCGGCAGGAAGAGAACAGATTAATACTCTTTTATTAAAGGCTAATATTTATCTAGATATCAATTACGGGGTAGAAGTGGAAGATATAGTGACAAAAGCTAGCAATCTTGGTTTAAGGATATATTCATTTGAAGGTTATTGTCATCAGATAGATTTATTGAATCCTAATAATATCTTTGGACAAGAAAATTATCAAGATCTAATTGGTCAGATAAAATTGCAAGAGGATCGAGTAAACAAATAGAATAAATACAAGTTATTCTTATGTCACAATAGAGGCAAAGGCAATCAATTCCTTGCCTCTAATTTACTATTTACATGGTATGAAAGGTTGTTTAATTAGTGGCTATCCAAAATAAAGAAAACAGATTTCGTCTACCACTTCTTTATAAAAAGTTATTATTTACTGCCATAATTCTGATTGTCTATATCATTGGACGTTCCATTCCTTTACCCTTAGTTGATTGGCAGGCTATTCAGCAAAGTCCTTCTGGAAATGACTTTCTTTCATTAGCCCTAAGTGCAACTGGTGGTAGCTTTGAACAAGCTTCTTTATTAAGTTTAGGGCTAGGGCCATATATGTCGACTATGATCATTTGGCGTTTTATCTCCATGTCTAAATGGTATAAAGCACTGAAAGTCCCTCCTAGACTGGATAATTATTATCGCAACCTGCTGACCTTAATCCTTGCCTTAGTTCAAGCGATTACTTTAGCGGTAACTTATCCGCTGACTCCCTTACAAGGGACTATAATGTCTAGTGACTTTATGGCTTATGGGACAATTATTTTAGCTTTAGTTGCGGGGACTTTCTTTACCATTTGGCTAGGTGGACGTAACCAAGAAGCTGGGATTGGTGGCCAAACGATCATTATTTTAGCTAATATGCTTCTAAGGATGCCAAGTAATTTTGCTGCATTGAGGATTTTCTTAATTTATCGAGCGTCATTTATTGAACAAGTATTATTAATTAGTGTTTCGGTTTTTGCTTTAATGACAGCATTTACTACTATTGTAATGGATCGGGCTGAATTAAGGATTCCGATAAACCGAGTAATGATAAATAATAATTTTACTGAAAAATCTTACTTGCCGATTAAATTAAATCCGAGTGGGGGGATGGCTATCATGTATGCCATGACTTTAGCCCTCTTACCGCGATATATCATTGACTTAATACTGATATTCTTTCCTAATCTTGACTTATTGAGGAATTTACAATACCAGTTGAGTATGACTCAGCCCTTGGGCGCTTTCTTGTATGTCCTACTAATTATTGCATTAAGCCTTGGGTTTGCTTTTGTTAATGTTGATCCCGAACAATTAAGTGAAAACTTACAAAAATCTGGGGACTATATCGATGGCATCAATCCCGGTAAGCCAACTGAAAAATTTTTAAGAGGAAAAATATTAAATATGGCCATTATAGGAGCTATTTATATGACAGCTGTAGTGGGTTTTCCCATGTCTTTAGGGGTTATATTTCCAGAATATTCCCAATGGCTCAATTTGCCGGGAAGTATAGTTATTTTGGTCGCTCTATTTTTAAATATCATTGATGAAATACGGGCCTTGAGAATAAGAAATCAATATCGACCGCTATTTAATAAACATTAGAAAGGGAAAACAATGTATTACTTTATTCCATCCTGGTATACAAATAATCACTGGGGATCTGGTGAACCTTCCTATATGGACTTATATTTTGATGATACAGTTAATCAACTGCGTTTATTTCAGCGGGCTGAGGAGGCTAATAAGCTATTAATGCTTGATTATGCGCCAATGTTACGGTTGAACTTGCATGATCAAAATGTCGAGATGAATCATTATTGGTCGGTTTTTGATGCTATTCAAGGAATTCATTTAAATAAGGTAAGACCGATTACCCTAGAAGACCTATCCTTTCCGCAGTTTGCTGAATTCGTGCCTACCCCCTTTTTAATGATGGTATTTGTTCAAGACCAACATTTTGCCGATGTTCATTACCAATCAAATGGGTATATTGCTTTTATTGATTATTACCAAGATAAGCAAGTATCAAGACGCTACCTTTTTGATGATCGAGGTTTCTTATCGAGTATTATTTATCATAATGATGATCAAAGCAGTCACCAGGATTATTTAACTTTGTCTGGTCAGTGGGTTATCCGTGAATTTTTAGATAGTGGTCAAATAGAAGTGAACCAAGATCAGCCCGGAAGCAAACAATTTTCTCATCCGACTTACCAATCACTCGTTGACCTAGTAGAGGAAGTCACAAGCAAATATTTGGCTAAACATATAGGTGAAAAGGATGTTCTTGTTGTTGCTTATAACGATAAGCATAATGAATTGTTTAATCGACTTGTTGAAAGAAAGAATATTAATTTAGTCTATTCTCTTTATAGTCAGCGGTCGTTTGACTCTCAGTCAAACACTTTCCTGGAGTCGCTGGATAGGGCTAAGCTTTTGATTACGGATACTGACCAATTGAAGGATAAAGTTAACGAATATGAGAAAGCTTATTCTCTGATGACACCAATTTATCGACTATCTCCCTTTGATACTCGTTTACAGTTAGGATTGAGTCAACGGATTAAGGAATTAATTATTTACTTTGAAGTAAGCCATCTGGGGCTTAAAGAAATTAAAGAAGTTATGGAAGTTATTAAGGATAAGATGAAAAAAGACAATCGTATTCGCTTAGTTTTAGGCGCCTTTCAGATTGATCAAGCTAAAATTGAAGCGATAGAAAACTTATCAGATCGTTTAAATAAATACTTTGATCCTAACTATGGAGAAGTTGTTGAGTTTGCGGATAAGATGCCTGACGCGGAAGAAGAGCCAGTCTGTCAGGTGCAAATTAACCATAGCGAGCGGGACTTTATCCAAAGCTTGAAGTATGTGCGCTTAATGATTGATTGGACATCCCATCCCTGGGTTTACGGACAAATTGCCGGAATTAGTGCAGGAATTCCTCAGATCAACCGAGTGGAATCTGCTTACGTAGAGCATTTAAAGAATGGTTTAATTGCTAAGAACATAGATCAATTAGCTCAAGGGATTGATTATTACTTTAAGGGGCTTAAACATTGGAATGAGGCCTTGGTTTATTCTGTAGAAAAGATTAATCAATATCATAGTGGGGAATTAGTGAGTCAATGGAAAGCCTTGTTAGGAGAGGACAGCTATGACTAGAGTTTTACAAATTGGCTATAGTGACTGGTCACAGGGGGTAGCATTTAAGAATGAAGTCGACTGGACTTTTGTCCTGAATACAGAACTTGCTGATTTTTATGAAAAATCCTTAGAAGAAGATACTTTGCCTCAAAGACCTTATTCCCTTGTATTACTGACTGCTCCTATTAATGAATTACTCATAGATAAGCTACTTCCCTTTATGGAAGCTTATGCCGTAGTAATTGATCAACAATTTGAAGCTTATTACTCAGCTCCAGACTTCAAACTTTTATTTTCCATGAAAAAGGCCCAGTTTATTGAAGTGGAAAATATTGCTGAGACGGTTGTTGAATTAGCAAAAGTTTTCTTTGACGGTAATTATGGCGAAAGACGTGGCGTTCAAGATGTTTCTATTCAAGCCAATTTCCCTGGCCACTATCAATACCTAGGAAACAATTATATTCTTTTCCAAATTAAACAAACAGAACAAATGGCACCTTTGTTATATTGGCGACATCTTATTATCTCTAATATAGATCGCTATCTCGATATCTGGTTAGAGTTTATAAAAGACGAGACTGTTGATCTAAAATTGACGATTACCTTTATTCGTAGGGGAAGCTCTAATCAGGTGGTTGAGCGCATTTCCTACGATAATGAAGCAATTAAAAAGAGAATCTTATTAGATCCGCCTGAGAATTGTTATGCGAGCTTTTCCCTTTGTGTCAAAGGCTCTGGTCAACTAAGAATTGGTCCCTTACATGTTAGACATTCCCGGAGAAAGTGGGGAGACTATTTAGCAGGTGGACAAATTATAGCTGATAATAATCGTGAAGAGTTTGCTTTTTATTATAATCCTGGGAATTTAAAACCTCCTTTAAATGTTTATTTTTCTGGTTATCGTACAGCAGAAGGTTTTGAAGGCTTTCCAATGATGAAGAACTTAAAGCATCCCTTTATATTGATCAATGATTTACGTTTAGAGGGCGGGGCCTTCTATCGAGGAAGTGCCCAATTCGAGGCTACCATTGTTGCTAAGATAATAGAAGTATTAGATGAGTTAAATTTTACTAAGGATCAACTAATCCTTTCAGGTATGTCTATGGGAACCTTTGGTGCTTTGTACTATGGAAGTTTTTTAGACCCTTATGCCATAATTATGGCGCGGCCACTTGTCTATTTAGGAAATATTACCAGAAATCAACGTTTAAGGCGTCCTAATGACTCATTTAAAACATCAATGGATTTAACCTTGAAATTTGGTGACAATGATGATTTGGACACTGATTTAGATATTTTAGACAGTATGTTAATGCCTAGATTAAAACAGACTCATTATAGTCAATCTACCTTTGCAATGACTTACATGCTCAATGAAGATTATGATAATGAGGCATATTATGGATTATTGAAAAATTTGAGCGATAAGCCAATTAAAATTATTAGTAAATCCGTGATGGGACGACATAATGATAATACACCTACTGTTGCAAATTGGTTTATTAATCAATACAAGCGAATTCTCTGGGAAGATTTTGAAAGTAAGGAGATAGAAGAGTGAAAGATTACTATATTGTTCGTTGGGGCTTGATGCATGACGATATATACAGTCATGGTTCTCAAATAGAGTGGCTGTCACCGGATAAGGTATCTTTTAAAAACTCTATGGTTCACTCGGGAATAGTTATTAACCAATGGTCTTCTGAGAAATCTTATGGACTCTATTTTTCATCGCCTAATTTGCCACTTTTAACTAGTAGTAAATCTTACTTTCTTAAATTTATTGGGCAGGTTCAACCCGAAAATTCCCTCATGTTCACGGTTGAATTCTTTGATTATTACGGAGAATCCATGCAAAAGGATTTTGTTCGAACGAGTGAGGATTTTTTTACTGTACCAGATAATTATGGACACTACACTATATCTTTAGTTAATGCAGGCTGCCGCTCTATCGTTTTTAAACGCTTGATAATAGCTGAACTCATCCTAGATAAAGTGATGGCTAAAGATACATTGTTGATTGAAAATGATAAATCCTTTCAGCATTTGATTTTTGTTGAGCCAGGAATAGGGAGTATCCAAGAAGAAGTGAATAAGTTACAGCAATTGCCGGTAGTTAATCACCAGGCTAATTTGCTGGCTAGTGAATTATTAAACGCCCAGCTCTATTTATCAGAAGAAGCCATGTCTGGCGTAGAGACCTTTGTTCAGTCTAGTCAAGCGAGCAATTTTTATTTTATAGGCTATGGTCCTATTTCTAATTTAGCAGCTTCTTATTATGCTGACCGCTATCTTAATTCCCAAGCCCTATTAACAGATGATTATTTAGAGACCTATCAATATGTAAAAATTGCCCAGCAATCTCGCCTTGACGAAAAAGTTATTGATTGGCTGCAGGGAGACAGGGATCAAAGGCCAGAAAATATAAAGTGCTATTATGAAAATAGACTATCTAAAGACCTTTATTTCGGACAGAAATTATTGGACTATCACCATAATCTTTTGAAGTTAGACGGGCAAACCATCAGTTAAGGAGGATACCATGCTTAAAATTGATTTAGATAAAAAACGTTTAAGGCGACTGAATCGTATTCTTGACCAAGTCAATTCTTATGCAGGAGCTATGTCCCGCTTATCAGATGGTAGTCTCAAGGAGAAGACTAATGAATTTAAAGAACGATATCAAGCAGGTGAGTCTTTAGACGACCTCCTACCCGAAGCCTATGCTGCAGTAAGGGAAGCAGCGAAACGTGTTTTAGGGATGTATCCCTATGATGTCCAAGTGATCGGAGCTATTGTACTCCATGAGGGAAATATCGCTGAAATGAAGACCGGAGAAGGTAAGACATTGACTGCAACTATGCCCTTATACCTCAATGCTTTAACTGGTAAGGGAGTAATTCTAGTTACAGTCAACGATTATTTATCCCGCCGTGATGCCGAAGACATGGGGCCCCTTTATCGCTTTATGGGCTTATCTATTGCAATGGGAGTCCCCGAAAATTCAGACGATTTAACCGCTGAAGATAAAAGGAAAATTTATGGAGCTGATATTGTCTATACGACTCATTCTGCTCTAGGCTTCGATTATTTGGGTGATAATTTAGCTGCTGATAAAGAAGATCAATTTTTACGGAATTTTTATTATGTCATTATTGATGAAGTGGATGCAGTTTTACTTGATGGTGCGACTAGTCCTTTAGTGATTTCAGGTTCTCCAAGAGTTCAATCGAATTTCTATCAGCTAGCTAATGACTTTGTAGAAAGCCTTGAAGCAGGACGTGATTATGAAGTGACTGCTGAAAAGGATGCGGTTTGGCTTACCCAAGAGGGGATAGGACATGCAGAAAGATATTTCCGTTTAGATAAATTTTATGCCCAATCCAATCGTGAGCTGGTACGCCATGTGAGTTTAGCCCTTAAGGCCCATGAATTATTCACCAATGAGAAGGACTATGTGGTTCGTGATGGTGAGGTGGAATTATTAGATAGTCGTGACGGTCGGGTTCTAAAAGGAACACGCTTGCAGGCAGGACAGCACCAGGCTATCGAAGCCAAAGAACATGTTGAATTGACTGATGAAAATCGGTCTATGGCTTCGATTACCTATCAAAATTTATTCTTACTCTTTGACCGGATGGCAGGAATGACAGGAACAGGAAAACCGGCTGAGGACGAATTTATTGACACTTATAATATGGAAGTCATTTCGATTCCAACCAATAAGCCCGTCATTCGCAAAGACTATCCGGATGAAATTTACCGCAGTTTTCCAGAAAAACTGGCTGCTTCAATCCAATACATCGAAGAAAAACACGCTACTGGTCAACCCCTATTAATTGCGACCGGATCTGTTCAGTTATCCATGTTGTATTCAACGATTTTGCTGAATGATGGTATCCCCCATAACGTGCTCAATGCCTATAATGAAGCTAAAGAGGCGGAAATGATTAAAGAGGCTGGTCAACATGGAGCTGTGACAGTTGCGACTGCCATGGCTGGCCGCGGAACAGACATTAAGTTAGGACAGAGAGTTGCTGACTTAGGTGGCTTAGCAGTTATTGGAACCGAACGTATGGTTAGTGAACGCATTGATTTACAATTACGTGGCCGTGCAGGAAGGCAGGGAGACCCAGGAATGAGTAAGTTCTTTGTGTCCTTAGAAGACGAACTCATCCAAAAATGGGCACCAGAGCATATTCGTTATCAGTCGGATCCTGATGAAGAGATTGATGATATTAAACAGTTATCTAATTTTCGCTATGAGAAATACTTTAATCAAGCTCAAGAAGCTAGTGATGCTAGTGGGGAAAGTGCTAGAAAACAGATCATACAAATGGATGAAGATATGAGTATTCAAAGAAAACTGATTTATCAAACCCGCGATCAATTGTTAGAAGGTGAAGGATTAGAGGAAGTCAACCTTGGTCACTTAGCAGAGAAAGTCATGAAAAACCTTGTTGATAACCTTGATCCAGATAAAAGTCGTAAGGCCCAGATTGACCGCTGGATTTTTGATAATTTAACTTATAATTATGAACCTAGAAGTATCGATCATTTGTCAGACAAAGCTCTCATCGATTATTTAATGAATATTTTTTTCACTATTTTAGAATCTAAAAAAGAACATTTAGGCCATGGAGAGTATTTTGAGGATTTTGAGCGTAAGTGTATATTAAAAGCCATTGATGAAGTTTGGGTGGAGCAAGTGGACTATTTGACCCAATTTAAGCAAGTTGTTGTAACCAGGAGTTCAGCTCAGCGCAACCCCATTTACGAATACCAAAAAGAAGCGCTATGGTCTTATAATGAAATGAAGGATCGGATTTATCAAAAAATTGTCTATTATTTATCATTGAGTCGAGTTGTGGCTGATAAAAATGGTCAACCTATAATTCAATTTGCATAAAGAAGATAGCCGTATTGAGGTGAGCTTATGAAGAATAATAAGGGAAACTACGTTGATAATGAAATAAAAAAGATGATTAAAGATCAGCGAGAAGAAAAGGAATCAAAAAAAGAGGAAGACGAAAAGACTAGCACAAATAAATTACCTTATTTGATAGCTTTTCTAATGGTTATTTCTATTTTTTTAGCTTTGATTATAAGACTACTAAATATATTTTAATTGAAAGGTAATGAAAGGAAGTAGCTATGAATCCCAAAATTTCAATTATCATTCCAATCTATAAAGTTGAAAAATACCTGATTGAATGCTTAGAGTCAGTGAGAAATCAAACTTTTAAAGATTTTGAAGTGATCATGGTTAACGATGGATCTCCAGATGCTTCTCCCGTTATTGCAGATAACTATTGCCAAAGGGATGAACGCTTTAAGCTGTTTCACCAGGAGAATCAAGGCCTGTCTGCGGCACGGAATTTTGGAACGAGCCAGGCTAAGGGAGAATATATTTTCTTCTTGGATTCAGACGATAAAATTGTTGAAAATACACTAGAAATCTTACACCGCATTGCTCAGAATAAGCAGGCAGATATCGTCATCGGAGCCTGCAAATACTTTAATGATGCTGGCCATTACTGGATGATGACGACAGGGTTGCCTACGATAAGGTCCTATGATAGTCATGATGCTATTAGAAAAGATGAAGATGGGGTGATTCCCCTGTCCTTCACGACGGCATGGTGTAAGTTGGTCAAAGCAGATATTGTGCGCCAGAATTTATTTCCCATAGGGGTCTGGTATGAAGATTCAGCGACAACCTATCGCTGGTATATGGCCGCCTCGGAAATTTTTGCCATTGATTTGAATTTATATGCCTATCGGCAACATGATAGTTCAATTATGTCGACAAGTAGTCGAAATCTAGTTAAACATTTCAATGATAATATCAAGAATTTAAGTAAAAAAATCTCCGACTTGCAAAAATTTGGCTATGATCCTCATATAACTTTAAACGCTTATATTGATAAATTATATCGGGGCCAGAGCCTTTATGAACATTTTGACGATGATGTAAAATCTGCCTGGGATACAGACTATGCCAGATACTTCAGTATGAGGGACTTCTCCCAACATGCTTTCATCTTAACCCACTCAGCCGAAATAGAACAAGTTGAAGACTTAGCACGAGCTCTTCCTGACCTCTGCATCCATATTGTTGCTTATACTGTAGTGGCACCTAGTCTTATCGACTTAGCTGAAAGTCTAGAGAATATTTTCATCCATCCCTTTGCTCACAACGACCTAATCGAAGACCTACTTAACCAAGCTGACATCTACCTAGACATCAACTATTATGACGAAGTCGACGATATTGTCAGCCGCGCCCTCCAAAGGGGCTGTCCGGTGGTCGCCTTTGAATCCACCGTCCACAGACCAGACTTAGTTGATGGGGGACAGATCTTTGCTACAGATGAAGTGAGTGCCATGGTAGCTATGATAAAATCCTTACTCAAAGAGGATAGGAATTCGTCAGAATGATCTAACAACTTATTCGATTAATAATCCTTTTCCAGCCAGCTTTCTCTTCAATGAGTCACTGGCTTTTTTAGTCAAGCTTGATCGAAAATAGGAAACTGATTTTTGAAAAACTGCCAAGTTCTCATTGAATTTACTTATTAGATATTTTATATTCTTAAGTGAGTAAAAATTAATATTACTTAGGTTAATTAATAATAGTTTTTATTACTATTAAACAACTTAATTAATAAAGATGAGAGGTTATTTATGCATATTAAGAGCGGGATTAGAAAACGAGCAATTATTACCACGATTTTAGCCTGTAGTTCTTGGGGGCTAGGGGGGGTATTGAGTCAGCACCTGATGCAGACTTATAACATGTTACCCTTGCAGCTGACCATGTACCGGATGTTAACAGCAGGAATCTCGATTTTTCTTTTCCTGGCTTATAAGAAGAAGTTACCCATAGAAAAGTTAAAACAAGATAAAAGGTCTCTTTTACAAATCGCAATCTTTGGGATATGTGGGATTGTCTTTAATCAATTTTCTTATTTAATGACCATTCACTATAGTAATTCGGGGATGGCGACCATTCTCCAATTTATCGGGCCTATTTTTCTATTGGTTTATTATTGCTTGGTCGGGCGCCGTTGGCCGATTAGAAGGGAAATTGTGGCCCTCTTATTCACTATTATTGGGGTCTTCCTCTTGGTTACCCATGGTCAATTGGGCCACTTTGTTTTATCGACTGAAGCCTTCTTCTGGGGCTTGATGTCAGCTTTTGGCTTAGCGCTCTATAATATCTTACCTTTGCGGGTAATCGAGCACTACGGTTCTCTACCGGTTACTGGAATTGGGATGTTGTTTGGCGGGATTTTCCTTATCTTTTTCAATATTGAGCGTCTAGCCCCACCAGAACTTTCCCTCCACTTTTTAGCTTGGTTTACCTTAACCATTATTGTAGGGACCATTGTTCCTTATATCTTTTATCTTTCCAGTGTGACCTTTATCGGACCCTTGGCAGCTTCCCTGATTGGGTCGGTGGAGCCTTTAACGGCAACGATATTATCTGTTATGATCCTAGGTGAAAGTTTCGTCTGGATCGATTACTTAGGTATGGCCTTTATCTTATTGACGGTCTTCCTAACGGCCCATGAATAGGACTAGAATAATCGTAATATAGGAAATTAAAAAGCATGGACAGGCTTAATCTCTCAATGATTTGAGATTCAAAGCTTGTCATGCTTTTTTAGTTAATGGAGATAATGCTTTAAGCTGTCTATTTGATTTTTGGCGACTTCAACACCGTGGTCGTAGGTGGCTTGTAAGCGTTCAGGATCACGCTCTAGTCGCTTGACTTCTAGGGGATGGGCAGGTTGGAGGACAAAAGCCTGGTTCTTCTTGGCTAATGCTTCCACGCCAGTGACTTCTTGATTGTACATAGAGGTTCTCTGCTCAATCGTTTCCACCAGCTGAGGATAATTTTTACCATAGACCGCTTTAGCAAGGAAATTATTCTTGTCTGCCTTGCGGTAGCCGTAGGGTTGGGTTAAGACGATGATCAAACGGTCCACGCCCAAAGACTGCATGAAGCGGTAGGGGATAGAGTCCGCAATCCCACCATCTAAATACTGTTTACCGTCAATTGGAACAATTTTTGAAACAAAGGGCATCGAACCACTGGCCCTTAAGATATCAATTTGCTCTTCAGCATTTTGAACTAAGAGATATTCAGCCTGACCACTTTCGACATTGGTAACCACCGCATAAAAATCGCTAGAACTGGCTTCATAAGTTTCTTCGTCAAAGGGATCGAGTTCAAAGGGCACTTGGTGGTAGGCAAAATCTGTGGATACTATATTACCGGTCTTCAGCCAATTACCAAGACTAAGATAGCGCTTATCTTGGATATATTTTTTGTTATAGCGCAGGGCGCGCCCTTTTTGTTGAGAAGGGTAATTAACGCCGTAAAGAGCACCTGCTGAAACCCCGACAATCTGGTCAACCTGAATGCCTTCTGATAAAAAGACATCTAAAACTCCTGCGGTAAACAAGGCTCGCATACCGCCACCTTCAAGAACTAATCCAATCGTCAAAATGCCCACATTCCTTTCTACAAACGCTGATAATGGTATCTATTGTAACATAAGTTTTTTCCTAAGAATGGATAAAGAAAAACAGCTTATCAGCCATGAAATGATGTCTTAGTTAGGGGAGTGATTCATGACTAGATAAGCTGTTTGAATGCTTTAATTAGATGACATAGTCACCAATTCGGTTCCAGTTTTTATCATGGAGGATAATCCGAGCCGGCATGCCGACTGCTGTTGCATAGGGCGGTACATCTTCTAGGACAACCGCATTAGCTCCAATTTTACTGTGGTGGCCAATAGTAATATTGCCTAATAATTTAGCACCCGCTCCAATTTCAACATGGTCTTGTATTGTAGGGTGGCGTTTGCAGCCTTTTTCTCTACCGACACCGCCTAAAGTGACACCATGGAAGAGTTTGACATTATCACTAATCACAGCAGTTTCACCGATCACCACGCCCATGCCATGGTCAATAAAGACCGTATCGCTGAGCTTGGCACCAGGGTGAATTTCAATCCCGGTTTCTCGTCGAGATTCCTCAGCTAACTGCCGGGCCAGGTAGTAGTCGCCATTATTATAATAATGGTGGGCTTGTTCATGGGCCCGGAGCGCTTTAATGCTGGGGTAGAGGTCATAGACTTCTTGCCAGGAGTGGGCCGCGGGGTCATTATCATAGATGATTTTGGCTAGGCGGATCCACTTATCTTCATTATCTTCCATCGATTCTAGGGTATCTCTTGTGAGTGAGGAGAGAGACATACCAGGAACGGTTCGTGACTGAATTTTGATGGTTTTTTTCTCCATGTCAGAGGGAAGCTGGTCTTGACCGCTTGCCTTATTCTCCGTCATTTGAGAATGCTCCGGTAGAGAGGTAACGTTCACCGGTATCAGGAAGAACAGTTACAACATGTTTGCCAGGGCCAAGTTCCTTAGCTAGACGTTTAGCAGAAACATAGTTACCACCAGATGAGAAACCAGCGAGGATACCGTATTCATGGGCTAAATGAACAGCACCTTGGATAGCATCTTCGTTGGAAATGATATCAACTTTGTCGAGAACATTTTGGTCTAAGATCTTAGGAATGAAGTTAGCCCCGATCCCTTGAATCTTGTGTGATCCAGCTTTACCTTCGTTTAATAGTGGGGAGCCTTCAGGTTCAACACCCCAAACCACGGTGTTTTTGTCATGGGCTTTTAAGGTTTTACCAACACCAGTTACGGTACCACCAGTACCAATACCAGCCACGAAGCCATCCACTTGGTCTAAGTCGGCTAAGATTTCTTTAGCGGTGGTTTCTTCATGGGCTTGAACGTTTTCATGGCGGACAAATTGGCCAAAGATTGGCGCGTTCTTTTCTTTAGCAATTTCTGCTGCCTTTTCGCCGGCACCTTTCATCCCTTCAGAGCCTGGGGTTAAGACCAGTTCAGCCCCGTAAGCTTGGATCAAGTTACGACGTTCAACCGACATGGTTTCTGGCATCACGATAATCACATGGAGTCCGAAAGCGGCACCTAACATGGAAAGGGCAACCCCAGTATTTCCTGAGGTCGATTCAACAATTGTTCCGCCTTCTTTTAATTCGCCAGAGTCGAGTAGGCTCTTGAGAATGTATTTAACGGGGCGGTCTTTGACTGAACCACCTGGGTTACGAGATTCTAACTTCACATAAATATCAGCAGAATCCTTGTCTTCGTGTGCTAATTTAATAATTGGTGTATTACCAATTGCTTCAGAAATATTGTTATAAACCATTTTAAAATTCCTCCTTAAGCTGTGGATAGAAAGATAAATTGTCACTTACTTTTTGTTAGCAAGTAGCTAATACTATTATAACGCATAATACCTCTTCTGCAAAGCTAACCCCTTCAAAAGCTGGGAATAAATTACCAATCATTACTGATCGCTAGTTCTAGCCAATAAAAAAAGCCCTAACCATAGGCTAGGGAGCTATTAGTTAATAAGCTTATTAGTGAGAACGGTGGCTAAAGTTTTGGTAGGGCATCTGACGGGCTTGGCACCAGTCTCTCACGTGTCCTGAAATAATCAAGTCAGTCTTTTCTAGGTCGCTAAGGCTTTGGCTATTGGTTAGGACCATAAGCATGCGGACCTGGTCTTTGAATTCTTCTACCCAATCAATGGTTTCTTGAACGCCGTGATTGAGAACCAGGTGGAGGAATTGCCCACTCATCCCAACTGCCTTAGCCCCTAAGGCTAGTGACAGGGCCACATGGAGTGGGGTTTTAACGCCCCCTGAAGCGATGATGTCGACTTCATCTTTTAAGCTTTGGGCTTCGAGTAAGGAGATTGCGGTACTTTGCCCCCATTGCGTCAGGTAGTCCATATCCTTAAGACTGCGGCGCTCGTTCTCGATAGCGATAAAATTGGTTCCCCCTTGGCCACTGATATCCACGGTCTTGACACCTAGTGAGAGAAGTTCCTCAATCGTTTCACGACTCATGCCAAAGCCAACTTCCTTGACCATGACTGGGCGGTCAACCCCTTCAACAATAGCTTGGAGATTATCCCTAACGGCTTGGAAGTGGCGGTCGCCTTCTGGCATGGCCAGCTCTTGAGGGGTATTTAAATGAATAGCAAGGGCATCAGCCTCGGTAATTTCAAGCGCTCGTTTAGCTCCTGATAAGCCATGATTCATGCCCACATTAGCAATGATGAAGCCCTCAGGATTAGTTTGGCGGACAATTTGGAAACTATCGGCTGTGTCGGGATCTTTTATGGCTTGGGAGACTGACCCCGTTGCCATCATTAAGCCAGTTTCCCGGGCCACGGTAGCAAATTTTTCGTTAATGGCCTTGGTCCATTCACTGCCTCCAGTCATGGCGTTAATAAAGAAAGGAAAGGGGAATTCTTGACCGAAGAGTTGGGTATTGAGTTGGACTTGGTCAGCATCAATATGGGGCAGGGAATGGTGGACAAAGCGGATGGCATCGAAATCGGTAGCGCTTTGAGCATACTGCCAATCGGCAAGCTTAATGTGGTCATCTTTACGATTCTTCATAGAATTCTCCTTTAAACTTTAGAATAATTTGGTCAATGGCGCCTATTTGTGAGAAGTGGATGGATTACTGGATGAAGCTAGGACACAGTCCCAAGTCGAGTTGGTGGATACCGACTTCCTGCCAGGCCTGGTCAATCTGCTCCCCAATAGCTGGCTGGTCGCTAAAGGCAATAGCACAGTCCCCGCCTCCCGCTCCGGAAACCTTACTTGTTCCTCCGGCAGCTCGGGCCAAATCAATAGCTGACTTTAAAGCGGCGGTTAAGTAAGGTTTTTGTCGGTGTTTGGTATAGTTATACAATAAATGACTGTTATAAGTTAAGGCCTTAGTAAAAACAAAGTAATCTTGGTCGATAATGGCTTGGCGGATTAGAATCACGCATTGTTGACTGGCATAGCGAAAATGGCGTTCGCTAAGTGAGAACTCATGGTCCTCTGTTTTTCTTGTTGACCTACCGGCTAACATGGCTTCGGTAGAACTCGGTTTTTCTGTCCAGGCTACATGGAGCTTCCAATCTGAAGATAAAGTCAGTGGTTCGATGAGCAGGCCATCCCAGTGCATCTGGATGAGGTCTAGGAGATTCATTGGCTCCTGTTTTACCCTTTCCTTCAACCAAGTATGGTCAAAATTTTGATAGTAAATACATCCCCCAAAAGCAGAGGCTGCCAAGTCGCCAAAGGAGCCCTTGAGGTCCATTTTAATTTGAGCGATGGCTCCTAGTTGGTAGAGGAGATAGGCAAAGGCCTTCTTGGAGTGGTCTTGGTCAACCTGATAGAACTTAAGAATCGCGTCTAGGATAGCGATGCTGACTGCAGCACTGGAGCCTAGGCCATATTTTTTTCCGTCAGGACTATCCAGGTCACTGGAGATTTTTAGGTCAATATTCTTAAAGGAATCTTCCACGTGACCGCTTTCCTGTAAAAATTGATAGGCTGTTTGAATCAAGGTCTTGATTAATAAGAATTGCTTAGGGATCCCAGAGATCTCACCGTCATCACTAACTGTCCAGCTAAAAGTTTCTGGAGCCTGGTTAGTCGATAAGCGCGACTGAGCTTGGTCAAGGGGGCGCAATTCGACGGTGACATAGGCGTCAACCGCTACTAATAAAGCCCCTTGAAAGGAATGGACAATGGCGTATTCGCCAGCCAGATATAACTTCCCTGGGCGTTTACTAATAATGGTTTCCATTTACAATTCCTCCTGTGAATCATTAGGATCATGGGGGAGCCGATTTGATGGTCTAAAAAAGTTGTGAGGGGCAGAATGGTTAAAAATTTCTTCTAACTCTTCTTGTAGGGTGAGCTTTTGTTTAGCCAACCGTTTCATAAATTCTTCTTGGCTGTCCACGCCGTCTTCATTCAATTCCTCATTGACTAATTCTAACTTGTCGTCTTCACGGCTTCCTTCTGGGCTTGAGAATTGAAAATTTTTATCGCTAGCCTGATGGTCAGGTAATGCTTCTAAATATTGGATACCTGGGCCCGGACGACTGGCTATGAGTCGGTCAGCCCCAAATTCAGGAGCCAGAGCATCAATAATGGCTTGTGACTGTGAATAAGGGCAGAGAATCTTCACATTAGGTCCAGCATCCATGGTGAAGTAGGCCTTATAGCCTTGTTGGCGTAGACCTTTGACTGCTTCTATGGCCTTGAGTGATTCTGCTTCTAAATAGGTAAAGGCGGGGTTGGCAGATAGGGTAGTGGCATGCATTAACATGGCATGGCTTTCGGCAATTTCTCCCATCCAATCCAAGTCGCGGGCCTTAATAGCGGCTTTCATTTCTAGCAGTTTTTCTTCGCTCACTTGGGGCCATAATTGATAAAAGGGCGAGGTCGCCACCGTGTGCTTCATTCCTCGTCTGGAACTGATAGCCTTCTTTTTGGTGTTTAAGGTTAGGACTACCATGCCTACATCCCAATTGGCATCATCGAAAGGGACAGCTTGGGAATCATGATCGCCACTTCCCTTCTCCCATTCGACAAAGCCACCAAAAATACTGCGGGTGGCTGACCCCGATCCACGCCGGGCTAAGCGGGAGAGGGCAAGAGGGTCCAGGTCCAAGCGGAGGGCTTGGTTACAAGCACCAGCTAAGGCCGCAAAGGCAGAAGCAGATGAGGCCAGGCCTGCCGCAGTGGGCACATGGTTGTAGGAAATGACTTCGCAAGCCAGATCCACCTGGGCTAATTGACGGAAAAGATCAACGAAACGACTAATCTTTTCAACTTCACTATTGTCTTGCCACTCGCCATCGAGTTGGAAGCAGTCTTCCACGATATCCTTAGAAAAACGGACCTGGGTTTCTGAATAAAAACGGTCCAAGGTTAAAGAGAGATTACTATTCATTGGTAGGATGAGTTCATCATCACGTTTTCCCCAATATTTAATCAGGGCGATATTGGTGTGGGCTCGACAAATACCACGATATTTTTCCATAGTTTACTCCTTTTCACTTGTATTTGATTCACTTGAAAAAGGCATTAACCAGCTTTGACAGGCACTAGGACTATCAGCTAGGGCTTGGATGAGTTTTTCACCGGTTTGTCGGTCAGGAACCAGGGCATAGTAGCAGCCCCCGCCTCCGCCACCGGTTAATTTGGCGGCCACGGCCCCATGTTGGCGCATGTAATCAATCCCCCAACTCAATTCTGGACTAGAGACTTGAAGGGCAGTTAGATCATGTTGGGCCGCGTTGATTAATTTTGCAAGTTTTTCTAAGGAAGGCTGTGGGGTTTTTAAGGCCTGGGTCAGGTCAGTAGTTAAGAGTCCTAGATTTTTAATGGTTTTTTGAGTAGCGATTTGCCGGCTAGCAAAGGGGCTTTCATAGGCATCCCGGACATTTCTCACGGTTTGCTTGGTATTTCCTGAAATCCCAGTGTCAGCAATCACTAGCCAATAGGGAGTATGGAAATGGAAGGGTTGAGCTGCTTCTTCTTTTTTGAAGTAGAGGGGTTGGTTATAGGCCGTTACCCGGGCATCAAGGCCACTAGGGGTTCCGTGGCTAATGGTTTCGGCAAAGTCCGCATAATCAAGTAAGACTTCATTGGACAAATCTTTACCTAAGTAATTAAAAAAGGCACGGATAAAGGCCACCGACAAGGCCGCTGAGCTCCCTAAACCGCGTTCAACGGGAATATTACTATTCACCTTAATTAGGAAGTGGTCATGACTGCTTAAGAAATCATGGCGAAGGCGGTTAAAGAGACCGACCAAGGCATCAAGTTTCTTAGGCGCTTCTTCTACCGGACCTTCATAGATGTCACTAAATAAATAGGAATAATTACCAGCGGGCTCCAGAGTCACTTGAATGGTTACCGCTCGAAAGGGTAGGGCAATGGATGGCTGGCCATAGACCACACTGTGCTCGCCCATTAAAATTAATTTTCCATGTGATTTGCCGCAAATTTCGCGCATGATTTTCCCTCGTTTCCGCCATTTCTAATAGCCTTATCATACAATAAAAGCCCTAATTATAACAACTTTGAATTATCTCCCACAGCATTTTAATAAATACTTTATAAAAAGACAGAATTGTTAAAGGATCTCTCTTGGTATCGGTTAAATAGATAGAAAAAGGAATAAATCCGAATTAAAGGAAAGGAATACTAGAATTATGTGCGCGTTTTTGATAAAATGAGAAAGAAATTATAAGGGAAGTGAGTGATAACTTAGGATGAAAGCCTTAAAGGACCTAGAAAAGATCATCGTTCTTGACTACGGCAGCCAGTACAACCAACTGATTACCCGCCGTATTCGTGAATTGGGTGTATATTCTGAATTACAATCTCACCGGCAAACTGCTCAAGAAATTAAAGACCAGGGCCAGGTGAAGGGAATCATTCTTTCGGGAGGACCTAACTCAGTTTATGAAGAAGGCTCCTTCGATATTGACGAGGAAATTTTTAACTTAGGAATACCCGTTTTAGGAATTTGCTATGGCATGCAATTGATCACTAAGAAATTTGGTGGTGTGGTTGAAGCCTCTGACAAACGTGAATATGGTCAACAAGAAATGACCATTCAAAAGACCGATTCTAAAATCTTTAAAGATTTAGCTGAAAAAGAAACTGTCTTAATGAGCCACGGCGACCGTATTGCTGAAATTCCTGAAGGTTTTGAAATCACAGGTGTGGCTCCTCACAGCCCAGCTGCTGCTTTTGAAAACGAAGAAGCCCAAGTTTACGGTTTCCAATACCATCCTGAAGTACGCTCATCCATCCATGGCCAACAAATGTTGAAAAACTTTGTTTATGAAATTTGTGGCTGCCAGGGAGACTGGACCATGGCTGACTTCATTGACATGCAAATTAAAAGCATTCGTGACCGTGTTGGCGATAAGAAAGTTCTCCTCGGTCTTTCCGGTGGGGTAGACTCTTCTGTGGTCGGTGTCCTCTTACAAAAAGCGATCGGAGACCAATTGACCTGTATCTTTGTCGACCACGGTTTACTCCGTAAAGGCGAAGCTGACCAAGTGATGGAAACCTTAGGTGGTAAGTTTGGCTTAAACATCATCAAAGCCGATGCCCAAGAACGCTTCTTAGGTAAATTAGCTGGTGTTTCTGATCCTGAAAGCAAGCGTAAGATTATTGGTCATGAATTTGTTGCCGTATTCGATGACGAAGCGACCAAGTTAGATGGGATGGATTTCCTAGCCCAAGGGACTTTGTATACAGACGTGATTGAATCAGGGACTGAAACTGCCGAAACCATCAAGTCTCACCACAATGTTGGGGGACTACCTGAAGACATGCAATTTGAACTCATTGAGCCCCTCAATACCTTGTTCAAGGATGAAGTGCGTGCTGTGGGGACTGAATTAGGTATGCCAGATAACATTGTTTGGCGCCAACCTTTCCCAGGTCCTGGTTTAGCCATTCGTGTCATTGGCGAAGTCACCAAGGAAAAACTTCATATTGTCCGTGAATCAGATGCCATTCTCCGTGAAGAAATCGCCAATGCCGGTCTAGATCGCGACATTTGGCAATATTTCACTGTCCTCCCTGGCTTTAAGTCAGTTGGCGTTATGGGTGACAAACGGACCTATGAATACACCATTGCTATCCGTGCCATTACCTCAGTGGATGGAATGACCGCGGATTGGGCTCGGATTCCATATGATGTCCTTGACCACATCAGCCGCCGCATTGTTAATGAAGTGGATGGTATTAACCGCGTGGTCTTAGATGTCACCTCTAAGCCGCCAGCCACCGTGGAGTGGGAATAACTTAAAAGATAAAAAAACCGCTACTAGAATTTCTGGTAGCGGCTTTTGTCGTTACAATAAGTTTTTGGCTTAGTGTCTACAAATGTAGAACTGAAAATGGAGATTTTGGGCTTAAATTGGGCTTATTAGAAAAATTCAATCATTAATTTCCTATATTTTAATAGATCTAATTGTTTTCGAGTGAATTAGATTCTTTATTAAAAAAGCACCTCTATCCAAAATGAACAGAGGTGCTAGTCGTACTGGCCTCCTGAGAGATACCAGCGCTTTCTCTATACATATGGTATCAGATTAGGAAAAGTATTCAAGTAGAGAATCCCTTGTATTAGGTTTTAATTATTTTATATGATCAGGGTTAAAAAAATTTATGTTTATATATCGGCTACTGTTAAACTATCATAAACATAATCCAAAGGGTAGTGTTACTGTATATATTTCATATAAAAATTCAGTTTAATTCAATTACCATACACTACTTTATGCCTTTATATTAGCTTATATATGATATATATGATATTGATAACAAAAAATCGCTATATGCACAAAGGGAGCTCTTTTTAAAGAGCTCCCCCTGGTTGGCTGAACTTCAGCCGTTCATTTCGATTAATTTAATTTTACATTGCCTAAGTTGAGGTATCAATAAATAGATATTAATAAAATCAGTCAATTCATTAACACTCTAAGTACTTATCAGCTATTATTCCTTTTCTATTTATTTTTAAATAATTTCTTCAAAAACCAAAGTAGCTTGGATCCGGTCACCACCCAGTAAGCCTGTACTATTGGCGCTACTGGTGGCGATTGTATGTAAGCGATAACCCTTTTTAGCTTGCTGGTTAATCACAGTTTCTAATTTATCCAGGTTTTTAGAACCTGGATAAATTTTTCTTTTAAGGAAACTTGTAAGACGACGTAATTAGGAATTTTCATTTTCTTTACCTCTGTAATTCATTTTTCTTCTATTCGCCCACCATACCATCACCGTCGCGGTCGATCATATATGGATATAACCAGTGGTCGCTTCTGATTGGCATGGAGAAACCTGCCGCTCTAGCTTCTTTGATAGTAACAATGCCATTGCCATCTGTATCGATACCGGCTAACGAAGATTGTGGACCTTGGGCTTGTACTGGTTGCGGAGCTGGTGCTGGTGCAGGCGGTTGTACTGGTTCTGGGGCCGGAGCTGGACTAGGCGCTGGCTCTTGAGCGGATGCTTGATCAGCGGGCTTGTCTTCTGCTTCTGGACGAGCGGTATCTTCAGCAGCAGGACTCGGCTTTTCAGACTCCGTCTTGTTTTCAGTCTTAGCCTTGCTTTCTGACTGTGGCAGTTTTTCTAATTGGGTATCCTTTGAATATTCTTGTGGGCCAGCTGGGCCTTTACTGCTTCCATCGGCATAGTTAATTTCAACATCTTTTTGTCGGTTAGGAATGTAAATATTAAAACAGAGTCCTTTTCCTTCATCTTCGATGGAATAGCCTTCCATATAGATACCGCTAGCTAATAAATTCTTTCCTTCAAAAACTGGAGTTACCCGATATCTCACATGATTGTTGGTTTTTTCAATGTAATTAGCGACAAAGTTTTCAAAGGGGAGCATGCCTTCGTTATTAAACCAATGGGTACCGGTCATTAAATTCTTAGGGTTGGCGTTCTCGCCGGTCAATTGATAACCAATCAGATGGCAACGATTATATAACCATCCACCAGGGATATTTACATAGCGGGCTTGCTTCCAGCCTGTAGGTTTCACTTCAGAGATACTTTCTCTTACCTTATCGGGCATTAATTCTGTCCCTAATACGGCATTGGCAGCGGTAACCCGGCCTAGTTTATCTAAGTCACCGTATTTTTCATAGGCTTCACTACTCTTTAAATCATCATCAGTAAAGAAAGGCTTATTATTATTGACTTCAACATAAGCCTTATCTTGAGGCACCTCTCTGGTTTTAGATAATTCTTTTTCAGCATCGGATTGCGACTTTTTGCTTTCCGATTCGCTCTTAGCTTTTTCCTTATTGGAATCTGAACTCTTTGAAGCGCTTTGACTGACAGCAGCCTGATTAGAAGTGTTTTCTTTATGGTCAAATAGGGTAGGGGTTGCAAATAATGTCCCCAAAAGGCCGACTACTGCACAAAGAATGGCGATATTCCTATTTCTCTGATTGATTTTTCTCTTGGTAAAATAGAAGATAAAAAAGAGCGATAGGGCAAGTATAAATGGTGCCAGATAAGCAAAAAGCATAAAAATAATGCCTATGAATAAGATGGAAAGTATTATTCCTAGGCAGCCAGGATATCCCTGTATAGATTTCTTCATAAAATCTCCCCTTTAAGTGATTTTATTAGTGTATTAAAGGAAGTTAATTGAAAGGGAGCACTTGTAAAATCCAGCCTTGAATTGGATAGAAACATTTCATTTTCGGGCTGAGCATTCATAAACAAGCCAGACCAATTCTTTTAAGCTTAGCCTTTATCGGATTGCTAGTGGGACCTTTTAAGTCTTTCTCTAATACACCATATATATTTTGGGTTATTATACAAGAAAAGTAATCTGTGTAAATATAAAATAAAGTTTCAATTATTAAATAAACTTTACAAGTGAACAGATTTTTTTAATAAAAAAAGCCACTCCTGAGCAATCTAGCAGTGACTAATTTTATAAGGAAAGGCAGACTTAAGTTTTCTATAAACAATGATGCCACCTAAGGGGAGTTATCATGTCTACTAGTAATTTTATGATTTTTACTAGCTACTTATCGGTTGATAAATTTTTTTCTAAAACGCGCACAGTCCTCCCCATGTCGTCAACATCTTGGCGAAAGAAATGATAGTTCATTTTCTCATAGAGACCGACATGTTGGGTAATCGTATATAGCTTTGTATACCCAATATTTTTCGCAACTAACTCGATTTCATTTACCAATTGGTATGAAAAACCTTGCTTGCGGTAGGGAGGATTGACGTAAACCGTGCTTAAAAATGGGCCAAAATCGGCATTGGAGATGATGTCTTCTAAAAATAGGGCCGCAAAGCCGATTAATTGACCAGTTTGGTACCTACAAAAATAAATCATTTCAGTATTTTTCAAGCGCTTATTTTTTAATTTATTGGCTAGGTAGTCAGCGGCTTTCCAGTCGACATCAGCTAATAAATTGAGCCCTTGCTGAATTTCAAAGGGACTTGATTCATTAGTGATTCTTAGATAGGTATTCATTATGATTTCTTCCTCCTAATTTGCTGATTCGTGCTCAAGTAGCTAAGACTTAGTTTTCGTACTTATTCCTTTTTATTAAATCCCCAATATAATATAAATAGTAAAGAAAAAAGAAAATCCGCCATTTAAAAGCTTCTAATGGCGGATCATTTTGTAATGAAAGGCTGGCTTATAGGAAACTATTTCTTGGCATCGTCGTCGATGACCTTACCAGTATCGTCTTGAACATCAAGTTCTTCACGACGGGTGGTTTCAGAAACGGTTTCGGTATCTTGGTGAGTTTGTTTTTCAATTTCAACTTCACCAGTTACCACGGTATTCTTATTCACAGAAACTTCTTCTTCAGAGATTGGAACCACAAATTCTTCTTCTTCAAAGGCATTGTCATCCACTTCGCCTTCACTAGGGGTAACTTTCTTAATATGAATTTCTTCCCGTTGCACAGGAACTTCTACCGTCTTGGTGTCTTCAACGACATTCTTAGACACTTGAACTTCACCGAGGTCTTTTTTGTGTTTTTGAACGTCAACTTGTTCTTCGTGGAGACGGATTCTTTCGGTATCATTATCAGCTGTTTTAGCAGCGCTTGGAGGAGTTTCTTGACGGGAGCTTGCCTCACTTACTGGTCTTTGGTTATCAGTATGGACTGCTTCCTTTTCGTATTCAGGTTCAACGCTACCAGCACTTGCGCCTGCCACACCAGCGGCCGCATAGCCAGTAGCTTCTTCAGTCGCTTCAGGGCCAGTGGTGTAAGGAGAGCGTTCCAAGTTGCTTACCGCACCTTCATATTCTTGGTCGATGAGGACTAAGATATCGCCACGGTTCAAGGAAGCTTCATAACCCTTGTAGTCGATATCGTCACTTCTTGAGTCTTCTTCGTCATCAGAGAAGAAACCTAAGACATTGTCCCACCAACTTCTTTCTTCTCCTTCAATTAATTCATCAGAAGTGACCACGTCAACCTCTGAACCATATTCTTGGTCAATTGGGGCATTGGATACTAAAACGACAGCAGAACGGGGAACACCCTTGCTGATCAAGTCGCTAATCGCAGCACGGGCTTGATCATTAGTTGAAAATACATCATAGACAAAACGCTTAGTCATTATGATACACCCTTTCTAAAGACATCCAATTACAGTGATATAATTCGCACAATTCATACTTTACTTATGCTTAATTATATTTTAAATAAAAATAAAAGCGTTTTCCAACTTAAAGACTTCTAAACAGCTAATTATTTCATTTTTAAAATATAAATAATGCTATAATAAATATAATTTGTACATACAATTCAATTGTAAGGGAACTTAACAGAGGGGCTTTTAATAAGATAAAGGGTATATTCCAATTCGATACAAAAGAGCCCATGCTATTCAAAACATAGGCTCCTTTCAGTAAAATCCGCGATTTGTTATTAATAGGTCATCAGGTCGAATTGTTGGATATCTTCGAGACTTAGACGGCGGAGGAAAGTTTTAACCAGGTGGATCGTATTCAAAAAATCATCATAGGAGCAGAAGCAGGCATTAGTATGGGCGTAGCGACTGGGGATACCGATGGTGGCACAAGGGGTCCCTAGATTACCCAGGTGAATAGGACCAGCGTTGGTACCTCCTCCTTCGCGGACAGCGTGCTGACTAGGAATATTCTCAGCTCTTGCAGTTTGCTTAAAGAGGTCGATTAATTGGGTATTAGCCACATAGGAATTGTCACGGTGGCGGATTTGCGGACCCTGGCCGAGTTGCCCTTGTAGGAGCTCTTTGGAATTAGTAAAGTCATCGGCAGGGGTGCCTTCCAGGATAATCGCGATATTGGGTTTAACCCGCTTAACCGTTAGCGAAGCCCCCCGAGTGCCTACTTCTTCTTGAGCAGCAGGGGCAGCGACTAAGTTAAAGGGAAAATCGCCCACTTCATCCGCTAAATCGCGCATAATAGCGACAGCACAGGCGGTTCCAATCCGGTTGTCAAAGGCCTTGGCTAGGATGGTTCGGGTGACTTCATTATAGGAGAACTTAGTGGCTGGTACGATAGGTTGACCAATTTCAATCCCTAAGTCATTGACGACTTGTTCTCTAGAAGTAGCGCCCATGTCGATCTTAATATCGCTAATGGCGATTTTCTTCTCCCGCTCTTCAGGGGTCATAAAGTGAATGGGCTTGGTGGCTGAAATCCCTTTGTAATATTTTCCGTCACGATTACGGACATAGAAGACTTGGGCGGTTAAGTTAGAGGGGACCCAGCCGCCAATAGTTTGAATGAGGATGAGTCCATCCTTGTCAATGGCTTTCACCATGAGACCGACTTCATCGAGGTGGGAGTCTAGCATAACGGTAGGTTTAGCTGGGTCGACCTGGTCCAAGTTAAGGTAGCAGTTTTTTAAATTATCAACTTGCAGGGTATAATTGCCCTTATATTTATTAATGACTTCAATCACCTCATCTTCGAAGCCAGACATCCCTTTAGCATTGGTTAAATCTTCAATTAATTGTAAATAATCCATCATCAAACGCCCTTTCCAAAGCAGAACTTTATCTATAATTAATCATAGCTTAGCACGTTTTAAGCGAGAAGGCATAGGCTTTAGTGAAAAACGTTTTCCATACATGACAAAAAGTGCACCGGACTAGGGTGTTAAGGCTGTCTGGTGCACTTTTGCTACTATTTAATGGTAAGCTGATCACTTAGCCCTTAGTCGTGGCTCACCTTAGCATGAATACGAGCGAGGGGTTCTTGGGCGTTAAGGGGGTGGAGGTCCATGGTGACTTGGTCAAAAGCTTGACTGGGGTCATACTTGACAAAGAATTGTGAGCGAGCAATTTGGCCTTGGTCGACTGATTTGTCCCCATCTACTCGGTCGATGGCTTCTAATTGATTACCATTTTGGTCTGTGATTGTGAAGTTTTCTGGTCCAATAGCCATGGCATCCTGGGAAGCGATATTCTTATATTCAATTTCAATTGTGGCCAGGGTCTTGTGGTCATAGTTAGGGTCTTCAACCATGTCTTGGGGCAGGGCGTTGACAGTATTTGACACTTGCGTTACTTTCAATTCGGCAATTAATTTTTCTGGATCGTCAGGGCAGAAGATTGGAATGGTTTGATTGACCTGGTAGTTGGCATCTTGGTCAATATTTTCTTGCTTGGTACTATCAGCGGGATTTTCCAGGTTGTGCTGACTAGCTTCTTTATCGGCATCTTCTTTAATCGTATGGGCTTGAGACTGACTTTCGTTTTGAGCTTGAGCACTGGCTGCCTCATTGGCTTGATTTTGACAAGAGCTGAGGAGGAGACCAGTAGTTAATAGAGATAGGCTTATCAGTGAGAACTTTTGTAATTTCATCAGAGGACTCCTTTCATAGCGCTTTTACGAATTGCATTAAGTATAGCAAATCCCAAAGACAAATAAAAAACTTTGGCTAATATTTAATCAAATAATAAGTTATCTGTAACCTCGCTGAAAAATAAATTTTCCCCTTAGAGGTCGGGGCATTTATCCAGTAAAAATCCTAGTTGACGGGCAGGCTGGCCAATAAATCGTGTTATAATTGAACAAATAACAGAAGAGGAAAGGAGCGACCATGAAACAGAATTTTAAAGGCTTCCTCAAGGCTAGTCTTAGCGTTTTAGGACTTAGTAGTCTAGCGATCTTTTTACAGAGGAAGAAGCATGCCTGTCAAAGTCGAATAGCATCTCCCCTAGGAATCCAAGAAAATGTCATCATTCAAGCGGGTGGCATCCCACAGGCTCTGCAATTAAGAGGTAATCAAAGGACTAATCCAGTGATTTTATGGGTTCACGGTGGGCCAGGAATGGCTAATCCCTTTTTAACCTATGCCTATCAACCGGCCCTTGAAGAGGATTATACCTTTGCTTATTGGAGTCAGCGGGGAGCGGGACGGACTTATTACTTAAACCAAGGGCAGGTTTCCAAAATGACCTTGGCCCAAATTATTGATGATATGGATGAGGTCGTGGATTATTTAAGGGCCCGTTTTAAGCAAGAGAAAATCTTTATTATCGGCCACTCTTGGGGGAGTCAAGTGAGCAGCCTCTATATTAAGACCCACCCCCATAAGGTTAGGGCCTATCTGGGAGTGAGCCAGATTATTGATATCATTGCTTCCCAGAGAAGCCTTCTCGACCAGGCAGAAAACACTGCCCGAGCAGCAGGGAATAGGGACGGTTTACTAGAAATTCGTTCTTTAAAACGGGCCAGTGATGATCAACTCAACCATCGTCTGATTCCCGCCCAAGACTACTTAACCATTGAACAGGTAGCAGGAAAATATTTACCGGGTAACCCCATCGCAGACGCTTTAAAAGGGACATGGCTGGCCCTGACTGCCCCCGATTTTTCTTGGCTGGATTTAAGATGGTATGGACTTTTTCTCTTTCAATTGTCGCATTATATTGCCATCCAAGCGCCCTTGATGATTGTTTCCAATCAATTTAAATTGGCCCAAGGGGATAGCTACCAGGTACCGGTTTACTTTGTCTCTGGGGGAAGAGACTGGACTGCGCCTTTTAGTCAGGTCTTTAACTATTATCAGTCCCTAACCGCTCCCGATAAGGCTTTTTACTTGCTGAAAGATTGCGGTCATAGTCCTTATCTTGATGATCCTGACCGCTTTGCTGATCGTGTCAGGGCCTGTTTTGATAAGTATTAAGAGAATTGTTAATAAATAATAGGATAAGAAGGAGGCAGGTCGTTCGATGGAAATTCATCCCATAGCTCATATCCATACTCCCTTTAAGGAAAAGTTTGGCATTCCACGCCAAGGGGTTAAGGCCGAACATTCTTATGGAGAAATTATCTTTGAAAAAGAATACCGCCAGTTGGAAGCTTTTAAAGGAATTGAAGACTTTACCTATCTCTGGTTAATCTGGGGATTTTCTCAAGTCAAGGAGAGTGAAACTTTTAAAGCGACTGTCCGCCCACCTCGTTTAGGTGGCAACCAGCGCGTTGGTGTTTTTGCTTCGCGCTCACCCTTCCGTCCCAACCGTTTAGCTTTGTCAGCAGTGAAATTGGAGGGGTTAGATAGTGATAGTCCCGAGGGACCCAAGTTAATTGTGTCGGGGATCGACATGGTGGACGGCACCCCAATTTATGATATCAAACCCTATTCTAGTGAATCGGATGCGCTAAATGACGGGCAATCTGGCTTTATTGACCAGGTGGCCTTTAATACCCTCCAAGTCCACTGGCCCGAAGACTTGGCGGACCAAGTTTCTCAAGCGGAAAGAGAGGGGATTACTGAGGTCTTAGCCGCTGATCCCAGGCCTGCTTACCAAAGGCAGGAAGATCGTGAATATGGGATGCTTTATGGATCCTATAATATTCGCTTTGAAGTGAAAGACCAGACTTGTTATATTTTATCCCTTGACCCGATTAGCGACTAGGATCTAACTGGGATTCCGGAGTCACTTAGGGTAAAATAAGGGCAGAAATAATTACTGTTTATACAGATAGCCGTCAAAAAGGGAGGAAATCTAATGATTATCGCAATTGCACTTGTTGTCATTCTCGTTTTAATTGTTGTTTGGGGGATCGGTGCTTATAACCGCATGATCCAATCCAAGGAAATGATTGATAATTCCATGGGTCAAATCGCTGCTCAAGTGGAATCACGCTGGGACGCCTTGACGAATTTGATCCAAGCTACCAAGAACTACCAAAGTCATGAAGCCGACACCTTGATTAATGTGGTGAAAAACCGGCAAAAAATTAATCCTGATGCAACGGTTGAAGAAGTGGAACATGACCAAGACCTCTTCCAAAAAGCCATGCGGTCGATTGACGTCGTGGTCGAACAATATCCGGAATTGAAAGCAGCTTCTGTTTACCAAACCACTATGGACAGTGTGAACAACTATGAAAACAATGTCCGTCAAGCCCGGATGATTTTTAATGACACGGTCACTAAATATAACCGCACCATTAAAACTTTCCCTAATTCCTTAGTTGCGGGAATGACTGGTTTCTATCCTGAAGAATACTTCCGGGGTAGTGAGGAAAAACAGGAGATGCCTCAATGGTAGTCAAACGCCTATTTTCTCCATTACTAAAACTAGCCCTAGCCCTGGCTGTTATCTTTTCTTTTGATCTGGTTCGTTCAGACCAGGAGCCCGTCTTAGCGGTTGACCAGGATATCCATTCCATCACGGTGGATACTGTCCTCCAGGAAGATGGTTCGGCCAAGATTACTGAGTACTGGGATATTACTACCCATGAAGGAACCGAAATTTATAAACCCCTGGTCTTGACGGATGCCCAAGAATTATCTGACTACCAGGTCAGCATGGATGGTCAGCCCTTTAGTCCCATAAAAAATTGGGATGTGGATGCTTCTTTTAATGCCAAGGCCTATCAATTTGGTCGCAATGAAAATAGTGAGCTCAACTGGGGAATTTCTGACTATGGCCGTCACACTTACCAGGTTTCCTACCGGATCTCTAACTTTGTCATGCAGACGGCGACTAATCAAATGATCTATTGGCGCTTTATTTCCGATAATTTGGCAGACAGCCCGGAAAATATTCGGATGACCATTGCTTCTGAAAAGGAAGACTTTAACCTGGAATACAATCGGGTTTGGGGCTTTGGTTTTCGTGGACAAGTCCATATTGAAGATGGAAAAGTCGTGGCTGAATCCAAGGAAAGTCTACCTAGCTCTGGAAGCGGCATCCTCTTAGTCCGTATTCCTCAAGGAACCTACCCAACCCAGTGGACTTCGGATAAGGCCTTTGACGATTATGTCAAGGAAGCCTTTGAGGGATCTGACTATAATTGGGAAGATTATGATAGTAATGCTGCGGTTGAAGACATTACCTCCATGCCGGGTGAGGGGATGCCTAAGCTGATCAAATGGGGTCTGGTAGGACTTGGTGGACTGGGGGTAGTCGGTATCCTAGCTGGTGAGTTCCAGTACATCAAGAGAAAACGAGCTTTGAAGAAGTGGTACCCCTCTATTAAACAAAGAAGTCAAGAATTAGACGGTCAGTATTACCGTGATCTGCCTGCTGATAATATTTATTCGGATTACTTTATTTTGGACCAACTAGCTATTGATGACCTCGATAGCAACTATTTAACCGGGACCATCCTTTACTTGGTGAAAGAAGGCGGCCTCAAGTTAGGAGGCGAAACGGGTTTGTTCAAGGATAATCATTACTTTATGGTGAATTCCGCTTACCAAGCGCCAGATTTGGATCCCATTAAGGACTGGTGGCGGATCTTTAATGAAGTTGCAGATGATAAGGGCCAGTTTTCAGAGAAAGACTTCAAAAAATATTGTCAAAGCCGTACGGATCGACTAAAAGGCGTCTCCATATCTTACCGGTCTTATAGTAAAAATTATTTGCTAGGGGGCGATTTTATTCAAAGTCAGACTTATGCCAAGGCTAAGGAAGACCAAGACCAGCGTTACCTAGCGGATAGCCAGGTGACTTATCCCTTTACCGACAAAGGTCATCAATTAAGAGATAATTGGGTCAAATTCTATAACTATCTTAAGGATTTCTCCTTATTAAATGAACGTGGTGCTCAAGAAGTGGCACTGTGGGACCGCTTATTAATTTATGCAGCGGTTTTAGGAATCGCTGCAGAAGTTGCTAAAGAATTTGCCAACCTCTATCCTGATTTTGAAAAACAATCGGTTTATTCCGGTACTGGTGATATTAACTTTTGGCAGTATTACTATATTGCTAATGTTATGAACCGTTCTTATACCCAATCCATAGCTCCAGAAATGACTTCAGCCATGTCCAGTGGTGGCGGCGGATTCTCGAGTTTTGGTGGCGGGGGCGGAGCCTTCGGCGGAGGCGGAGGCGGCGGTGCCCGCTAAAATACACATTATTTTAGACTCTAGAAGAGGTGGGGCCAAGGTCCTGCCTTTTTTTGCGGCCTTATTTTGTCAACAAGGATAGAGTCACTAATATTGTTTATATTTAGGTTAAAAACATTTTAATTTATTTATTAAATAGTGAAGGTTTTGATATAATAAAAGCATTACTATAATTTAAAAAGATTGAGGACTTGTTGATGGATGCATATATAAAAAACTTTGTAGGAAAATTTTCGCGCCAGGAAGCCTTGACCCCGCGCCAGCATGCTATCCTCCAAGCAAGTATTGATTTATTTGCTGATTATGGCTACAGCAATACTTCGACGAAAGCAATCGCTGGCCGGGCTGGCGTAGGGGAAGGAACCCTCTTCAAACATTTTGGCAGCAAACAAAACTTACTCTTCGCCTGTATCTTACCTATCATTGCTGAAATGTCTAAGGAAAAATATGCCCAAGAATTTGACTTACAACGAATTAAAGATGACCAGTGGACCTTCCAAGACTTTGTCCACCATATTCTAGCCAATTGTTTCCAAGAGAATTCTGACCACTACAAGGTAATGAAAATATTTGCCCAAGAGATGCTTTACCGGGAAAATTTCTTAAAGCACTTGGCTGAATTAATTCCGTTCCATTTAAAGACGGGGTTTTTTAACATTTTAGAGTATTTTAAAGACAAGGGAGAACTGAATAACTGGCCCAATGCCCTGATTATTCGGCTCATGATTTCACCGATTTTGTCCTTTCAGTGGGTTCAATTTGAGAGTGCGAGTCAGAAAGATTTTGCTCAAGCCTTGTCTTATATTGAAGCTTTTATTGTCAGGGGACTGTGTTGCTAAAATTAATTATTGCCATTAAAAACTGATTATTATCATATTGTTTGCTCTCTAGAGGACTTAGTGTTACTGTACTTGAGATAAAAGTGAGTCCTCACTCAACCTAGTGGCTGGCCAAGAGACTGTCTTAGCCAAGCCTTTCTTAAAAAGCAAGTAAAAGTAAGGAGTAAGCATATGGCAATATTAAGCTTAAATGCCGTGAACAAATACTATTCCCTGGCTAATGGCGACCGATTTCATGCCTTAAAGGACATTAACTTGGATTTTGAAGCTGGAGAATTAGTCGCCATTGTTGGTGAATCAGGCAGCGGTAAATCCACCCTAATGAATTTAATTGGTGGTTTAGATACTGATTTTACTGGAGATATTTGTGTTGAAGGAGAGATCATCGCTAACTTCAAGGAGCGCGACTTAGTCAATTACCATAAGGATAAGATAGGATTTGTTTTTCAAAACTTTAACTTAATTTCCCATCTTTCCGTCTTAGAGAACGTGGCCCTAGCGATGAATTTATCTAATATTCCTAAAAGCAAACGGGAAAAGCAAGCCCAGGCTGTCCTTGAACAACTAGGCCTTGGTCAGCAAATCCATAAGCGGCCCAACCAGTTATCGGGTGGGCAAAAGCAAAGAGTGGCTATCGCCCGGGCCTTAGTTAATAATCCAGAAATTATTATCGCTGATGAGCCGACTGGGGCCTTAGATTCACAGACAGCTGACGCCGTCTTAGATATCTTTAAGGCCATCGCTGCCTCAGGAAAATTAGTTCTCATCGTCACCCATTCCCAAGCAGTGGCTGGGATCGCTAGCCGTTTAGTCAGGATTGGGGACGGCGAAATCGTTGCCGATGAAAGAGTTAATGAAAATCAAAGAGCACTGGCCAAGTACCAAGGCATGCGCCAGCTGCCCCAAGTGGAAAAAGCCCGATCCAATGCCTTTTCTTTCTGGTCAGCTATCCAACTGGCCTTAAAGAATATGCGGGCTAAGTGGTCGCGTAATCTTTTGATTGCCTTTGGCTTTTCAGTAGGGATCATGAGTATTATTTTGATGCTGGCCTTAGGATCGGGGGTCAATAATTATTTGACGGATACCATGGAAAGCCAGGTTAATCCCCAGGTGACTGAAGTCCGCATGCCTATGAATAATCCAGAAATGGAAGCCATGGAAGAGCGCAACCGGTCAAATGAGGGACAAAATCTTCCCCAAACCACTATCAGCCCCGATTTTCAAGACCCGGCCTTTGACCAGGAAAATATTGAAGAACTTGGGGCGATAAGGGGAGTAGAGGAACTTGAAGTTGGCTATACCAATTTCTCTTTAGGGACCGATTACCTAAAAAAAGAGGATCAGACCTACCCCTTCATGAACTTACAGACGATTTCGTCATTAATCACGCCCGCCAACCTGCCTGAAGGCCATTTATCCGAACAGGGGGAAATCTTAGTTAGTCGGGGGATTGCCGATAAGCTGGCTGAAGATACTGGTCAGTCAGCAATCGGTCAAAAGCTGACCCTCAAGTTGACTTTGAAACAAAAAGATCTCAAAGCAGATTTTACTATTTCTGGCATTTACCAAGCTGACGAAACTATGGGATCAGCTGCTATCTTTGACACCGTCTACTTAAACTATGATGACTTGGAAACGTTAGCAGCAGACCAAGACATTGAACTTAAGCCCAATGTGGTGTATTTAGTGGCTGAAGATGAGAGTCTGACTCCTCAAATCAAGGAGAACATCGCGGATATGGGTTATCGGGGCTCGGCCACCGAAAGTTTGGTCAAAACCTTTACGGAAATGATTGATATCTTCACCTTTGTCCTTATCGGTGTGGCCGGTATTTCCTTACTAGTCTCTGCGATCATGATTTTAACCGTTCTCTATATTAGTGTCGTGGAGCGGACCCAAGAAATTGGGGTTATTAAGGCCATTGGAGGACGGCGTAAGGATATTCGCCGTATCTTTATTTCTGAATCCTTCTTGATTGGTCTTTTCTCCGGACTTTTGGGAGGAGGACTGGCCATTGCCTTTGCTGGTCTGGCTAACCAGGTCTTAAACCAGCTATTCCAAGTTTCCATGTTAGATATTACTTGGCAATTCCTACTTATCGGCTTAGCGATTGCCGTGGTGATTGCTACTATCTCTGGCCTCCTGCCCGCCAACCGGGCTTCCAAACTTGACCCGGTCGAAGCCTTACGGGCAGAGTAAATGGTAGTCGGGTGAATCGGCCCACTCTTTAAAGAAAGTTTAATTTTACCGAAAAATGACCTATAAGGCTGAATTTCGGTTATAATAGTGAAATTAATGATTAATTTGGAGGCATTTTAATGACTGATTCACATAATAATGACATTGAAAATGAAGACAAAGTCTTTTCAAAGGACTGGTGGTTACGCCTAGTCAAAGGGGCTTTTGTCGGTATCGGGGGGATCCTACCGGGCTTATCCGGTGGGGTTTTGGCCGTAATTTTTGGTATTTATGACAAATTACTTAACTTCTTGGGTAATATTACCCATAAATTTTGGCAAAATGTCCGTTATTTTATCCCGGTAGGTATCGGTTTTGTCATCGGGATTATTCTCTTTTCTTTCTTCGTCATGAAGGCCTTTGGCTCTTATGAGGCCCTCTTTACCTGCCTTTTTATCGGTTTTGTGGTAGGAACTTTTCCTTCTCTCTTTAAACAAGCCGGTCAAGAAGGGCGCAGCACAGCCGATTACCTGGTCATGGGTCTGACTGCCTTGGCCTTATTTGCCTTAATGGTCTTTGGTGGCCAACATTTTTCTCACTTAACGCCTTCTTTTGGAGTCTGGTTATTTTCTGGGGCCTTGATCGGTTTAGGCGTAATTGTGCCAGGGATGAGTCCAAGTAATTTCTTGATTTACTTTGGCTTATACGAAAAGATGTCAGCAGGAATTTCTCACTTAAATATGGGCGTCATTATTCCTCTAGGTCTCGGTGCTATCCTCTGTGTCCTGGCCTTAGCTAAAGTGGCCAACTGGCTCTTTGACCACTACTATGCCAAGATGTATCACTTTATTTTAGGGACTGTGATCGGATCTTCCTTAGCCATCTTTCCGACCGTGGTCTTCCCAGCTTTTACCACAGAAGGCTTAATGGAAACAGGCTTGAGCTTTATGACGACTTTAATTCTGGCTATAGTCATGTTTGTTGCGGGAGTCATCTTCTCCTATTGGTTCAGCGGCATCGAAGAGAAATATTCACCCGATAATCGTTAAGTTTTTGAAAGAATGGATGAAACTTCCATTCTTTTTATTTACACTCTAATCCAAATCTGTTTCAGTCACAGGACGAACGTCAGCTTCAGGAAACTCCAACACACAGTCTAGTTGAGTTCGGAATGGGTAGGAGATGTCCTTTTTTGTGACTGTCACACGTTTTTAATGAATAACTAAAAAGATATTGAGATGCTTACTTTTTTCAATTATTATAAATGCTGCAGGTAATTCCGATTTTTCTTAGATAGGTGGGAAGTCGATTTATGAAACGTTTGATTAGTGCTTATCCCAGTGAAGTTAAAAAATTTACTAAGGAGGAGCTCAAAAGAAGCATTCAAGCCAGTGAAGGACGGATTATTATGGCTGAAACGGTGGTAACCGCTGCTCCTTTAATTGAGGGGGTAACCAACGCCGAAGTGATGACGGCTTTTGGTGCCGACCTCATTTGCTTGAATGAATTGGATGTTTTTCACCCTCATATCAAGGGCTTTGAAAGTAAGAAGCCTGTGATTGAAGCCATTAAGGAACTTACCGGGCGGCCCATTGGTATCAACCTGGAACCCGTTTCTGCTGACAGTCAGGTCCTCGATGAAAAAGTTGAAATTAGTCCTGGAAGACGGGCAAGCTCAAAAGCTTTTGCCGCGGCAGAAAAACTAGGCGTGGATTTTGTCATGGTAACCGCTAATCCCTCGACTGGTGTGACTAATGCCGATATCTTAGCTGCCCTAGCAACGGGACGCCAACCCTATTCTGGTTTAATTTTAGCTGGGAAAATGCATGGCGCTGGTAAACGAGAAACTTTGATTGATGCTAGTCTATTTACTCAATTTATTGAAGCAGGTGCGGACGGGGTCTTGATGCCTAGTGTCGGTACAGTGCCTGGAGTATTACTAGAAGAAGCTCATCAGGCTTGCCAAGCGGCCCAAGCCCAAGATGGCTTAGTTATGGCAACCATTGGCACCAGCCAAGAAAGCGCTAGCCCAGAAACTATTCGCGCCTTTGCCTTAAATAATAAGCAGGTTGGGGCGGATATTCATCATATTGGTGACGGCAGTTACGGACGAATGCCAGACCCCGAAAATATTATGGCCTTAAGCATTGCTGTTCGTGGTAAGCGCCACACTTATTTCAAAATGGCTCAGTCCTTGAGACGTTAAATTGTTGAATACTAAAAAGAAAAGAGATTTTATATGTTAGATTACTTACAAAAAATCGGCCGGTCCCTGATGCTGCCTGTTTCTGTATTGGTAGTGGCCTCTTTATTCATGGGAACTGGCTATGCCATCGATGCGAATGCCTTACAAGGAAGTTCCAACGTTTTAGCGACTTTCTTAGTTCAAGCGGGTTTAGTCGTGATTAATAACTTGCCGCTACTTTTTGCTTTGGGAATTTCTATGGGGATTGCTGAAGATAATAATGGGGCAGCTGCCTTGAGTGGGGCGGTTTCTTTCTTAATGATCACAACCTTATTAAGTCCGGAAATTTTAAGTGGGATTACCGGCCAAGCCATCGACCAAGTTAACCCAGCTTTTAAAGCCATCAATAATGTCTTCATAGGGATTATTTCTGGGGTCCTTGCTGGGGAAATGTATAACCGTTTCCACAATGTTAAGTTACCCCAATGGCTAGGTTTCTTCAGTGGTAAACGGGCCGTTCCTATTGTAACGGCTGCTCTGTCAGCACTTTTAGCGGTTATCCTACTCTTCCTTTGGCCCACTGTTTATGGTGGTTTAGTAGCCTTTGGAACCGGAATCGCTAACTTAGGGGATATCGGGGCTGGCATCTACGGCATTACCAACAAATTGATGATTCCCTTTGGTCTCCACCATGCCGTTAACAATGTCTTTTGGTTTGATACCATTGGGATTAATGACATTGGTAATTTCTGGTCCAGTCAAGGAGAACCTGGGGTGACAGGGCGCTATCTAGCCGGTTTCTTCCCGATTATGATGTTTGGCTTACCTGGGGCTGCTTTAGCCATGTATAAGAATGCCCGCCCAGAAAATCGGGCATCGGTTGCTTCCTTACTGATTGCTGGTTCTGTTGCAGCCTTTGTGACTGGAATTACCGAGCCCCTGGAATTTTCCTTTATGTTTGCCGCTCCAGCCCTTTATGCAGTCCATGCTTGTTTAACCGGTTTGTCCCTGTTTATTTGCTCAGCCTTACATGCAACCCTAGGCTTTTCCTTCTCAGCAGGTTTGATTGATATGGCCTTGTCTTGGCGGATGCCTATGGCTAATAACCAATGGATGATCCTTGTTCTAGGTCTAGTCATGTTTGTTATTTATTTCTTCCTCTTTGACTTCTTAATCCGCCGTTTTGATTTTAAAACGCCAGGACGGGAAGCGGTTAGTGAAGCAGACCAAACAGCAAGCAATACAGCTAAGGCTTCTAGCCAAACTGGCGATAAATACCAAGTCATGGCTGAAAATATCTACCAAGGGCTTGGGGGCAAAGACAATCTCGAAATAGTGTCTAACTGCGCTACCCGCCTACGTCTGCAATTGAAGGATAGCAATGCCATTGATGAAGCAAAAATCAAGGCTACCGGTGTCCCTGGTTTAAGAAAAGTGAACGAACATAATTTACAAATCGTAGTCGGTACTGATGTTCAGTTTGTTGCCGATGAATTAAAAGAGATTTTAGAAACAGATAAAAGCCGAGATAAAAACTAGTTTTCATAAAAATGATTAAGGGCTGGGATAACTTTCTCAGCTCTTTTTATTATTAAGGCAATGACTAGTCAAGCCCTCGTGTCAATGGTAAAATAAGGAGTAAATGTTCAGGAAAGGAGACTGTTCATGACTGAGTCGCAGCAAGAATATACCGCTCATTTTGGAAAACAAACTGTAAAAATCGTCGGCAATAAATCCGAAGAACATATTGAAGAAGTGGTTCGTCGGGTGAATATTGCCTTGAATCAAATTAAAAGCAAACCTTCGATTCTCTCTAATCAGAAAATGGCCCTCTTAGTCGCTGTCAATGCGACTTCCAATTGGTTGGAAAGTGAAGCTGAAATAGCCAGCCAAAGAGAGCAAATTGAACGTCTAAGCCGGCAAAAAGCCCGCTTAGAGTCGGAATTAGAAACCCTGAAGCAAAGCGTCCAACAACCTAATTTGACGGCTTTTTCTGAAGGGGGCAAGCTGATTCAAGCTAAAAGTCAACCTTCCTATAGCCAAGCTAGTCGAAGTTTACTTAGTGAAAGTCAGAGACAAGTCAAGGCAGCTAAGATGAGTGAAAACAAAGGGCAAAGTGGTAAAAAGACTTCCAAGTCGGCTAATCCAAGTCAAGGTAAGCAAAAAGCGGACTCTTCTGCGGTTTACTATGACCCCTTTGCAGCCAAGAAAGCCCAAGGCCTCTCCAAGACGCCCCGTGATTAGAAAGGAGGACTTGGCTTGTCTAATACCACCATTACCTTAATCTTAGTCCTGATTTTTTTTGCCTTAACTATTATGGATTATAGTCGCCGGACTTTTGGCGTGCAGCTTCTGCAGGTCCTATCCTTGGGAGTCAGCTTCTTTGTGGCTAAGGAGTACTTTTTACCTTTAGCGGAGAAGTTAGAATTGATTATCCCTTTTCCCGGCTATTCCATGACTAGTGACTTCTCATACTATCCTGATGCAGTCCTGACTAATATGGATGTAATTTACTACCGGGCCATGGCCTTTGCCCTTATTTTAGTGGGGGTCCAAGTCATTAAGAGTTTTATTCTTTACCTCTTCTCACCCTCAAAATATCGAAAAGGCCAAGGAAAAGTCCTGAGCCTGGGAGGCTTCCTTACTGGTTTTATCACTGCCTGGTTCACCTTGTTTTTTGTCTTTGCCATCCTGTCTTTATTGGGACTGGAAGGTGTGCAAGGCTTCTTAAGTCATAACAGTGTGGCAGAGTTCTTTATCCGTCGCACCCCCTTCCTTACCCATGAAGTCTTTAACTTATGGTTTGTCGGCATTGCAATCGCTATTTAGCTAAAGGAGAGTGTGACAAGTGCATTAAAGAGCAAGACCACTGGAAGAAAAGGGCGTCAAAATTCTCAATCAGGATGAGAGGACGCCGTCAAAGACTTGAATCTCTGGAAGAAAATACCATAAGCACAGCTATAAGGATGTGAGGAAGGATTAGTGAGGGAGATTCCTTGGAGGAAAAGATGATAAGATCAGCTTGCTGATCGTTCAACTTTTCTGAAAGGACATCCCCTCACCCTTCCGAACTCGACATGTCTGTGCGTTGGAATTTTCTGAAGTGACTTCAAGTCTGGTGTCCGAACTCAACTAGAGAATTTCGTGCCATTTTCTGAAGCGAATGCTTGCGCTGTACTTGGAACATATTTTGATTAGAAAGTTAGTATTTTGAAGAGAGTTAGGACTTTGTCATAGTCTCTTTTTTTATCAGATGGTCAGTTTATCGTGAAAAAGGAGCATCTCTGTGAATAAAAAAATAGAAAAAATCTTAGAATTCGATAAAATTACCGGGGGTCTCGCCAAAGAAACCGTGACGGCCCTGGGTAAAAACCTAGCTTTACAGCTTAAACCCATGACTGAACCCGAAAAAATCGAAGCCGCTTTGACTGATATTGATGAAATGCAAAGCATTGATGAAGCCCAACGCAGTTTGCCACTGGGGCAATTAGTTGATGTGGGGCCCTTGATGAAACGCTTAGATATCGGCGGCATCTTGAATGGCCAAGAACTCGCCCATGTGGGTCGGGTCTTGAAAAGTGTCAGTGAAGTCAGTCATTTCTTCAAAGAGATCGAGGACTTAGACCTTGCCGTTGAACAGATGCAAGGCTATGTGAGTGACTTTGCTAATCATAAGGACCTGGCTAAAAAGATTAACCAGGCTATTCAAGTGATGGTTCGGTCTATGATGAAGCTAGCAGCCACTTACACAGTATTCGTCAAAGCATCAAGGCGGAAGAGGCCCATATTCGGATGAGTTTGGATAATATCATTAAATCTAGCCAAGCCGACTATCTGAGTGACCAAATTGTGACTATCCGTAATGATCGCTATGTCTTACCAGTCAAGCAAGAATACCGACGCAAGTTCGGTGGCGTGGTTCATGACCAAAGTGCCTCAGGGCAGACCCTCTATATTGAACCTCAGGTCGTGATGGAGTCCAATAATAAGGTCCATAGCCTGCGGATCGAAGAGCAGGCGGAAATCGAGCGGATTTTTGCGGAATTATCAGCCAACCTGTCTCCCCATAGTCAAGAAATAAATCAAAATAACCAAATCTTGGGGCAACTTGATTTCATCCAAGCCAAGTGGCGCTATGCCAAAAAGCAGGGCGCCCATCGGCCTCTCATTGCCCAAGATCACCAGTCTTTGAACTTAGAAGAAGCCGTCCACCCCTTGTTAAATCCTAAGACGGCAGTGGCCAATACCATTAGCTTTAACGGCGACTATCGCATGTTAATCATTACCGGACCCAATACCGGTGGGAAGACCATTACTTTAAAAACAACTGGCTTATTGCAGTTAATGGGACAATCAGGTCTCTATATTACTGCCAAGGCCGATAGCCGTATTGGGGTCTTTGACCGTATCTTTGCTGATATTGGGGATGAACAATCGATTGAAGCTAACCTGTCGACTTTTTCCGGCCATATGACCAATATTATCGCAATCCTAGAGGCGATTGATGACCAGTCCTTAGTCTTGATCGATGAGTTGGGTTCAGGAACTGACCCTAAGGAAGGGGCCGCCCTGGCGATGGCGATTTTAAACCGGCTTGCTCAAGTGGGCTGTACGGTTCTGGCGACCACCCATTATCCTGAACTCAAGGCCTATGCCTTTGAAGAGCCCAATGCGATTAATGCCAGTGTTGAATTCGATGAGAAAACCCTGACGCCGACTTACCGACTATTAATCGGTCAACCGGGTCGCTCTAACGCCTTTGATATTTCCCAACGCCTAGGCTTAGACCAAGGCATCGTGGACGAGGCCCGCTATTATGTAGGAGAAGAAAGTCAGTCCTTAAACGAAATGATCGATGATTTGGATGAGAAACGTCAAGCCTACGAAAGGGATAACCAAGCCCTAAGCCATGATTTGCTAGAAGCTGATAAATTATTAACTGATTTGAAGAAGGCCTACCAAGCCCTGGAAAATGATAAGATTACTTATTTAAACCGGGCGAAGCGAGAAGCTAACGACCTGGTGGCTAAGACCCAGGAAAAGGCCGATAAGCTCTTGGGTGATATTAGAGAATGGCAGAAGAATAACCCTCAGGGCCAAAACGTCAAAGAACATGAAATGATTGACAAGCAAAAGCAAATTTCTAACTTGACCCAGGAAGAGGAACAGTTGAAAAAGAACAAGGTTCTCAAACGTCAAAAACGTAAAAAACATAAAAGTTTGGAAGTTGGTGACGAAGTCAAGGTTATTCCTTATAGTCAGATGGGAACCTTGGTGGAAGAACGAGAAGATAGACACTGGTTGGTACAAATGGGGATGCTGAAGATGGAAATCCCTGAAAAAGACTTAGAGCTCCAAGAAAAGAGCCAACCCAAGTCTAAGGGCAAGAAGGGCTCGAGTAGCGTACGTGCTAGTCAAAGTAAGAATATTAAGTCAGAACTCGATCTCCGGGGGATGCGCTATGAAGAAGCCATGACTGCCCTGGACCGTTATATCGACCAAGCTCTGTTGGCGAATTATCCCCAAGTGACGATTATCCATGGCTTCGGTACTGGAGTCATCCGGGACGGGGTACAGAAATACTTGAGAAATAATAAACGGGTCAAGTCCTTCTCCTACGCTCCCCATAACCTGGGTGGCCAGGGGGCAACTATTGTTAAATTTGGCGACTAGGAGCCTTAACTAAATAAAAGTAAGCAAAAATTTTTTGCTAAATGGGAGAACATGCTATAATTAATCCTGAAAGTGAGGGGATGGTCAATAGCAATTCCCTGCCACTTTAAAGCATTGCTCACAGAGTGACTAATTGAAATAATTTGAGGAGGAAGTTAAATGGTACAAACATTAACTGATCAAAATTTTGTAGAAGAAACTAGTGAAGGCGTCGTTTTAATCGACTTCTGGGCAACTTGGTGTGGTCCTTGTCGGATGCAATCTCCAATTGTTGACCAACTTGATGAAGAAATGGGCGACCAAGTAAAATTTGCTAAGATGGATGTGGATGAAAATCCTGAAACCCCACGTGAATTTGGTATTATGTCTATCCCAACCTTAATCGTTAAAAAAGACGGCCAAGTCGTTGAACAACTGGTTGGTTACACACCAAAAGAAAAATTGGAAAGTATCCTTGAAAACCATTTAGACTAAGCAAGAGTTAAAGGAGTGCTGCATTTAAGTGCGGCGCTTTTTTTATTATTCTGAGGATTTATTATTTAATTTTTAGTGTTACTCGCTCTAGAGACTGGCGGATTTGTTCACAAATTTAAACTTTTATCTTATAACTCTCTTTGAGACTTATGATTTTACATGGACGGATTTTTATTTATACTAAAAATATATGGGAAAGAAAACCTTAGTAAAGCTCAGAAAGCACACCAATAAGGAGATGATCCAGATGGTTAAGTTACTTCGTTTCTTAAATGCAATTCCCTTTATATATATCCTGGTCATTTTTGCCTTGTCAGGTCTGGCCTGGGTAATGTCTAGCCCCGAAATTTTAGAAGCCCTAGGAGGATTATTGCTGTCCCTGATAGTGATTTCCTACCCAGCTATCGGTTTATTTTCCATTCTCCTGCTTAGTTTAGGTCTTCTCGTTTACTTTAAGGAGGGCAGTTCTCAAGCCAAACAAGCCTTGAAGAAACACGCGCTCTTCCTTATCTTTATGAATGCGATTTATTACGCAGCCTTTCCTATTGACGACTTTTTGATGGCAAGAACCCAGTTAAATACTGATTTTGTCGTCTATGGATTATACCTTTCAGTGTTCGTCTTGTCAGGCCTATTATGTTGGAATAACCATAACTGGCGGCTGGTTGATCACTAGAAAATAAGTAAAAAAGAAAAGGTCAACTCGGATTTTCTCTTAATCGAGCAGTCTGAGTTGACCTTATTATTTTGCTTAATCTTCTTTAAGTGGGCGGTTGACGCTGCCGTGACTGAGGTTTTCGCGGATATCGCGGTTAACTTCCCCATCGGCGTAGTTCGCTCGCCAATTAATTAAACCCGCACCAAGCCCGCGGACTAGGACTTCTGCACTACCAATATTGGTGGCTAAGGGAACATTATAGACATCACAGAGACGAATCAGGGCATTCACATCGGGTTCATGGGGCATGGCTGTTAGGGGATCCCTTAAGAAGATGACGCAATCGATCTGATTTTGTGAAACTTCAGCACCAATTTGCTGGTCACCGCCTAAGGGGCCAGATTGGTAGCAATGGACCTTGAGACCAGTCGCTTGACTAATGCACTTGCCAGTGGTCCCGGTCGCCACTAAGTCATGCTGACTTAGAATATTCTGGTAGGCAGTGGTTAATTGGATCATTAATTCTTTCTTACTGTCGTGGGCAATGAGTGCTATCCGCATGGAGGTCTTCCTTTCCTGTGTAATAGAACATTGTTCATTTATATCATAAACAAATTTTTAGGGAAAAGAAAGTTAAGTGATGACTACTAACTGCCTTAAGCAATCAGATGGATGAAGCCGTAGATAGCAAAGATGTTGATAAAGTCAATAAAGAGTGCCCCTACGATAGAAACTGCAAGAAAGGCTAATGGGCTAGCGCCATATTCATGGGTGATTTGCCGCATGCAGGCCATGGCATTGGAGGAGGACCCCATCCCGAAGCCAATAAATCCTGCGGTCATCACGGCTGAGTCGTAGTTCTTACCCATCGTATAAAAGACAATATAACGAGCAAAAGCCAGAGTAACTAGTGTTTCTGCCACAATAATTAAAAGCATCGGTAGGGCCATATCAATAATGGTCCATAACTCTAATCCCACCATGGTTAGGGCCAGAAAGAGATTGAGTGAAATATCTGAAGTTACATCCAGAGCGGCATCATCAAGGATAGGCCGTTCCTTGGCGTCAGAGATATTACGAGCGGTAGCTGCCACAATCATTGGGCCAATATAAACGGGGAAGGTGATTCCTCCCACTAATTTACCCACTACGGTGTTAATAATTTCGGTGACAAAGGTTCCCACAAAAATGACGAGTAAGGTGCCATACAACATATAACCAATCCGTTCAGCGGTTAAGCGTTGGTGTTGGGGATGGCGGTGGTAGCGGTTGCTGGTATTTGCCGAGGCATTGTCATCTTTAGCGGATAGGGAGTATTTTTTGGCAATACCTGAGGCAATTGGGCCACCAGAAAGTGAGCCCAACACAATTCCCAGAGTAGCTGCAATAATCCCTACTGAGGTGGCATTGTCGTAACCCAAGTTGACAATGGTAGGGGAGACAGCTGCCGCCGTCCCTGGGCCACCGACTAAGGCTGGAGAACCGAGCAATAGGGCTAAGGGGCCAGAAATACCTAGGAATTTCCCCAGAACCAGGGCCAGAATATTTTGGATAAAGATGGCTAAAATGGCAATAAAGAGGAACTTCATCACCACACCCTTAGCCCGAGACAAGGCTTGGATACTAGCGGAAAAACCAATTGTGGTAAAGTATACCACCATAAATAGGGTAGATAAGGAAGTGTCCAAGTTAAATGTGACCAGGTTAGTCAAGCGTAGGAACATATTGACTAAGGCAAAGGCTAAGCCACCTACAATGGCAGGGGGCAGGGAATATTCTTCGAGCACCGGAAAGACATTGGTCATCCACTTACCAAAAAATAAGGCAAGCACTGCGAGGCCGAGTGTCTGAACGATATCAAAATTAATTGTAATCATATAATCGCTCCTCAATATGATTGAACATTGTATGTAAATAAGTACTTATAATTATAATACCATGTCTTATAAATTAATGTCATTAATTATGTCATTTAATATATCATATTGGTCCACTTACTAGGTAAATCATTGCCAATTAATAGCAGAGAAAAAGCGATCAAATTAAGGCTTATCGGAAGCTTACCTCTTTTAAAGACTGAAAAAAATGTAATAAAAAATAACATTAGAAATGACTCGCTTATGTTAGGTCACTGGATCTCAATATTTTTAGCTAAGGGATTACTATAATTAGAAAAACACTTTTGCTATAATAGGAGTATTGATTTGACTTTTTATTGTTAGGAGTGTCACCATGAAGCGTCCCATTGGTTTTCTCGATTCAGGAGTGGGTGGATTAACTGTTGTCAAAGAAGCTATGCGCCAGTTGCCCAATGAGTCGATAATTTATATTGGGGATAATGCCCGCTGTCCTTATGGGCCTAGGCCAGTGGCGGAAATTAACGAATTCACCCAAGAATTAGTTGATTTTCTCTTGGAGCAAAATATTAAAATGCTTGTGATTGCTTGTAATACCGCGACAGCAGTGTCACTGGAACGGATTCGTGAACGGGTGAATATTCCGGTCATCGGTGTGATCCACCCCGGTGCCCGGGCAGCAAACCGTTATAGTGAAAACGGCCATATCGGGATTTTGGCTACTGAAGCTACCATCAATAGTCATTTCTATCAAAATGTTTTACTAGACCATAACAAGCATTTAACCTTGTATCCCTTGGTCTGTTCCAAATTCGTGCCTTTAGTAGAAAGTGGCCAATATTCCTCGCCGATAGCTAAAAAAATCGTGGCCGAAAGCCTTTATGATTTGAAACAGACAGCTATCGATACCTTGATTCTGGGTTGCACCCATTATCCCTTATTAGCTCCACTGATCCAAAAATTCATGGGCCCAGAGGTACGTTTGGTCAATTCCGGAGCTGAAACCGTGAGTGATGTTTCGGCAATTCTCGACCTCTATAATCTAGCGGAATCTTCATGGAACCCGGAAGCCGCCACTTATCAGTTTTATACTACCGGAGGGGTGGCCCTGTTTAAGGACATTGCCAAAACCTGGCTGCAAAAAGACATTCCGGTCAGTCGGATTCCCCTCAGTCAATTAGAAGCAAAAAAGGAGTAGACCATGGCTAATAATGATCTTTTAATCGCCACCAAAAATCCTGGCAAGGCCAGGGAATTCCAACAATTGTTTGCCCCCTTAGGTTTTACTATCAAAACCCTCTTAGACTATCCGGACATTGATGACATTCCGGAAACGGGATCCAGCTTTTTAGAAAATGCTAGTCAAAAGGCCAGTACGGCAGCAAAACGCTTACAGGTTCCCACTATCGCTGATGACTCTGGCTTGGAAATTGTAGCCCTCAACGGGGAACCAGGAATCTATTCGGCCCGCTATGCCGGTTTAGACAAGAATGATCAAGCTAACCGGCAAAAAGTCTTATTGGCCATGGAAGCTGTTCCTGATGGCAAGCGTCAGGCCCAATTCACTTGTGCCTTGGTCTTAAGTCATTCGGATGGGCAAATCTATAAACATTATATTGGGCACTTGTCCGGAGAAATCCTAAGGGAAGAGCGGGGGAGTAACGGCTTTGGTTATGATTCAATCTTTTATGTTCCAGACTACCAAAAAACTACAGCCGAAATGGATCCTGACTTAAAAAATAAGATCAGTCACCGTGGCCAAGCCATGGCCCAACTCAAAGCCGATATTGAAGCAGGAAAGGTGGAATTGCAATGAAAATATTACTAATTTCAGATAGTCATGGGGATAGCCAAATCTTATCAGACCTGGTTGCACGCTACCAAGATCAAGTCGACCTCATGCTCCATTGCGGTGACTCTGAATTAGATCCTAGCGACAGTATTTGGAATGTGATCGAACCGGTGAAGGGCAATTGTGATTTTGGCTCCTACCAGCCTGAGCGGATTATAGACACACCAGAAGGCCGGTTGATATATACCCACGGTCATCTCTATGGCGTCAAGGCTGGGGTAGAGAAATACGCTGAATGTGCCAAGAAACAAGGCTGTCAAATTGCTGTCTATGGTCACACGCATATCATGGATGACCAGGTCCTTGATGGGGTACATTTAATTAACCCAGGTTCCGTACGTTTCCCCCGTGGCAACTATCTCATCCCCACCTATGCCATCCTAGACTGGCAAGCTGACCAAGAAGAAGTTACCTTCTACCAAAGAAACGGCGAAAAAGTCCCCGAAAAATTCCTGCCATAGATTAGAGTGCGACAGTCACAACCAAGGACGAAACCACTGGAGAAAACTGGGATAAGCTCAGCTAAGCTGAGCGTTACCAGTTTTTGAAGTGGACGTTCGTCCTGTGACTGGAGCAGGTTTGAGAAGAGTGCGACAAGCGCAAAAAGAGGGGAGACCATTGGAAGAAGTTCGCAGTAAATCCTCTAGGAGGATTTGCAAGGACTTCTGAAATGGAGCTCACCTCGCGCTTGGAACACGTTTAGTAGAGAGTGCGACAAGCGCGCCAAAAGGCAAGACCACTGGAGTGAAAAGGCGAAAGAATTCACGGAGAGGATTCGTTGACATTTCGCGAAGTGGACGTTTGCCTTGCGCTTGGAGCAGGTTTGGAATAGAGTGTGACAAGCGCAACAAGAGGGGAGAGAGCTACGCATACTATATCTGTAACTCGCTAGCGCTTCGAACAGCTATAGAAACTGGAGCCAAAGAGCAAGATCAATGGAAGTATAGATCTTGCCTAAACTAAATATATGAAAAAGGCTGGAAATTTCTCTCCAGCCTATAAGTTTGTCTAAAAAAATATCTTACTGTAGAAAGCCAGTGACGATCGTCATGGCTTTTTATTTGTCTTCGTTTTTACTTTCGGCATGTTTATAATCGACGCTGATATGAGAGACCGCTCTTTGGGAGTCAGGTTGTTCTATACCTGCTTCTCTTAGAGCATTGGTGAGCTCTTCGTAATACTTACTTTGGATATCTTCGTGGCTACCATTCACACAAAAGAAGCGGATTCGATAAATAAGTTGATGGTCAACATTGCGAGTCACTCCCAGTAAAACCGGTGGCTTAGACAGGTTCTTGTCAGGAGCCAAATCATCAAGACGTTTCTTAATGACAGCGACAAATTCATTGATATCGGTATCAGCAAAGTAAGACAGATCGACTTCACTACGGATAGGGTTTCGGGAATTATTGACTACCACTTCAATTTGGCGGTTAGGGATAAAATTCATGGTCCCGTCGAATCCACGAACAACAGTGGTTTTAATCCCAATCTTTTCCACGATCCCGCTGACTTGGTCGATCACTACAGAATCACCAACGTCTAACTGGTGTTCTAGCAGAATGAACATGCCGTTGACCATGTCGGTCACCAAGCCCTGGGCACCAATACCTACTGCAATACTGGCTATCCCAGCACCAGCTAAGAGCGTGGCAACTGGGACGCCAAGAATGGCTAGGGTAGAGTAACCAAGCAGGAAGTAGTAGACATACTGGGTAATATTTGTTAGCAAGGCTTTCATGGTTTTTGACCGGTAGTTATTGTTAGAAAAACGGGCAGTTTTATCAAAGTAGGTATTAATCAAACGCACCGTAATCCGGCGAATGATGTATAGCAAGACTACCGTGAGAACTAATTGTAAGAGGGTGGTGAGTAAGTGGGATAAAATACTTTCAATATCGATATTGCCAAGATAATTAGTGAACCATTGACTGATGAATTGCATTGAGACTTTCCTTTCTTGTTCATAGATATAGTTTATACGTTATTTCAATAAAGGTAAAGCCAAGCCACTGGAAGCGATTATATTTTGTATTATAGGTAAAAAATGGTATCATATAGGTATATTAAAAATAAGAAAGTCACTTAAAAATGTGAGGAGTGATGTATAGCATGACATGGAGTGAGATAGCGGCAATTATTGCTGCAGTATCCTTCGCTGTTTTAGTGGTTTTTCTTGTTTTATTTATCCGTCAATTGACACAAACTGTTAAAGAAGTTGTGAATACAGTTGATGAGGCCAATAAAACAATTGCCGTTCTCCGACGCGATGTCGACGGTATCTCAGTAGAAGCTCAAGGCCTACTTAATAAGACCAACCAACTACTGGAAGACGTTAACGGTAAGGTAGCTAAGGTTGATCCTTTATTCCAAGCAGTGGGAGATGTTGGAGTTTCCATTTCCGATGTGAATGATTCTACCCGCGATTTGGTATTGAATATCACCAATAAAGCGGATGAAAAAGTTGATCAAGCCAAAGCGGGTTATAAGAAAGTGCGTCAAGCCAGTGAAAATAGCCAGGTTGATCCTAAGGTTTCTGGTTTTGAAAAGATTGGAAAATCAGCTAAATTACTTAAGAAAAAACGCGACATGCGTAAGGCCCAAGAACAATCTGAAACCAAGGCATTTTAGCCTAATATAGTGAATGTGTTAAAAAGGAAAGGAAGTATATCTTATGTCAAATAAAACAGGTGCATTTTTACTCGGAGCAATTATTGGTGGATCAGCAGCAGCTGTAACAGCTTTATTATTCGCACCAAAATCTGGTAAAGAATTACGTCAAGACATCAATGACCAAGCGAACAACTTAAAGGACACAGCTATGGACTATGCTGATCTTGCTATTGAAAAAGGAAACACTATCTACGAAGCCACTTCAGATGCAGCTAACGACATCCGCGTTAACTTACAAGAAAGTGCTGACACTCTTAAAGACTCCCTACAAGAAACTGGCCGTGTAGCCAACGAACAATACCACAAGGCTAAAGACGACGTTAAGGAAGCTTACGACTACACCAAGGAATATGTCGATGAAGCTGCTCAAGACGCCAAAGACGAAGCTAAAAAAGCAGGTAAAGAAGTCGAAGAAAAATCAAAAGACGTTGCGGACACCGCTAAAAAAGAAGCTAAAGACGGCAAAGAAGAAGCCAAGAGCCAAGCTAAAAAATAAGGCTTAAGATAAATAAAAAGGAAGCTGGGATCAATCAGCTTCCTTTTTATTTTGGAGATATAAGGCAAAAAGGATAAATTAATAGACATAAAAAAGAAGCCTCTAGGGGCTTCTTTTTTATGCTTCAGACTGCATGCGTTCTTTTTGGGCTTCATCCTTGGCGGTTAAGATGCGTTTAACCACTTTAAGACGGGTGAATTCTTCTCTTTCCTTTTCTTCTAGGGCCGAGGAGATGTCTCTTTGGGCGTCTTGTAATTGCGGAATAGTGATATTCTTCAAGGCGTTAACCCGTTTTTGGGTTTTTTGGATATTTGAGGCTAGCCGGTAAGCGGCGTTTTCCACTTGGGCCAGTTGCATCTCTAAGTCCTTGACTACTTCAAAGGCAATCCGTGCTTCATCCATTATTGTGGTAGTTTGTGAGAAGGAATAGGCCGGTTGCATGGCTTCAGCTTGGTAGTCGACCTCAGGCACCTCACTGCCCATCACGCTACGGACTTTGAGACTAAGGCTATCGGATTGGGGCACATCTTGGGCCCAGTCCGCAATAGTATGTAAACCAATCTCTCTTTGGGCTTCAAAGAGGCATTCATAGGCCTTTTGATAGGCCTCCTTTAATTGCTCTTGGACCTTCTTAGCCTTTTGCACCAGGGACATGATTTCATTCATTAAAATCATCCGTTTACGGTCCATTAATTCGTGGCCGTTCTTGGATAAGCGCAAGGTTTTTTCAACCTGCATGAGATTCCCCTTGGTGGGGGTGTGGTTGACTTCCATTAGTCTTCACCGTCCTGCTTACTATCCTTATCTAGGGCATCTTTCTTGTAAGAATAAGTGGTGTTTTCATAATACTTGTCGAGTAATTGACTATCCATCCGGTTTAACTCGGTCCGTGGGAAGCTACGGAGCAGGTCCCAACCTAAGTTTAAGGTATCGGTAATGGTCCGGTTTTCATCTTGCTTTTGCCCAATAAATTCTTGTTCAAAGGCTTCCCCGAAGGCCAGGTATTTCTTATCTAAGTCAGAAAGTTCTTCTTCCCCAATAACCGATGCTAGCGAACGGGCATCAATCGCTTGGGAGTAGGCAGCAAAGAGTTGGTTAGATACCGCGTCATGGTCTTCACGCGTGTAACCGTCCCCAATCCCGTCTTTCATCAAACGGGACAGGGAAGGGAGAGGGTTAATTGGTGGGTAGATATTCTTCCCTTCAATACTCCGGTCCAATACCACCTGGCCTTCAGTAATATAACCGGTAAGGTCAGGGATCGGGTGGGTGATGTCGTCGTTAGGCATGGTTAGAATTGGAATTTGGGTCACTGAACCTTGCCGCCCTTTAACAATACCTGCCCGTTCATAGATAGTAGCTAACTCGGAATAGAGGTAGCCAGGATAACCTTTACGGGATGGAATTTCTTGCTTAGCATTAGAAACTTCACGTAAAGCTTCACAGAAGGAAGTCATATCGGTCAGAATAACCAAGACATGCTTACCTAAATCATAAGCCAAGTATTCGGCAGTGGTAAGGGCCATCCGTGGGGTAATCAAACGTTCCATCACGGGATCGTCAGCGGTATTGACGAACATGGTCACGTGTTCCATGGCGCCACTTTCTTCAAAGGACCGCTTAAAGAAGTCGGCCACATCGTGTTTAACCCCCATGGCTGCAAAGACGACCGCAAATTCGCCGTCTACGCCGTCACCGAGCTTGGCTTGCTTCGCAATTTGGGCCGCGAGTTGGTTATGGGGCATCCCATCACCGGAGAAGATCGGTAGCTTTTGCCCGCGAATTAGAGTCGTTAGTCCGTCAATGGCGGAAAAACCGGTTTCGATATAGTCACGGGGATAGATCCGTGAAACGGGGTTGAGGGGCGCTCCATTGACATCACGGCTCACTTCAGCGTGGATAGCGCCTAAGCCGTCAATGGGTTGACCGATCCCGTTAAAGGTCCGTCCTAAGATATCAGGACCTAGGCCTAATTCCATTCCCTTACCGGTAAAGTGGGTATGGGTGTTATCCAAGGACATCCCAGTAGTCGAGTCAAAAACCTGTATCAGGGCATGTTCGCCTTCAATTGTGATGATTTGACCCACTTTTTGGTCAGAACGGTTAGTACGGAAGCGGACAATATCACCGTAAGCCGCCCCTCTAACACCGTCGACCACGACAAGAGGGCCTTCAATCGAACTTAATCCTAAATATTCAATTGCCATTTATTTTCCCCCTTATCCATTTTCTTGCATTGCTTTTTCATAGAAACGATCAATATCTTCATAATAATGATTAAAAGCATCTAAGTCATCATTTGGTACATCAAACTTCATAGTAATTAATTGGTTAAAGATATCAGCCTTAGCGATGTAAGACATGGGCATCCCCCATTGGACCAATTGTTGGCAGCGGGAATGGAGATAGAGAATCACATCTAACATCTTGGCTTGCTTAGCAATCGGCACCGCTTGGTCGATTTCGTGGAAGGTGTTTTGTTGTAAGAAACCTAAACGAATAATCCGTGCGGTTTGCAGGGTTAATTTTTGCGAATCAGGTAAGATATCTGAACCAATTAATTTAACGATTTCATTTAATTCATCTTCTTCGTGGAGTAGGGCCATCATTTGTGAGCGGTTTTCCACGAAGTCTTCGGAAACTTGTTTATTATACCAAGCCGTTAAGTCATCCACGTATTGGGAATAGGAATTCATCCAGTTAATGGCTGGGTAGTGACGAGCGTGAGCTAAGTTAGCATCCAATCCCCAGAAACAACGGACGAAACGTTTGGTGTTTTGGGTGACGGGTTCAGAGAAGTCCCCACCTTGAGGGGAGACCGCCCCGATAATTGACACTGAACCATTGTCGTGGTTTAAGGTTTCCATGTCGCCGGCTCTTTCGTAGAAGGTGGCGATCCGACTAGCCAGGTAGGCAGGATAACCTTCTTCAGCTGGCATTTCTTCCAAACGCCCGGATAATTCACGTAAGGCTTCTGCCCAGCGGGAAGTGGAGTCGGCCATAATAGCCACGTCATACCCCATATCCCGGTAGTATTCAGCAATGGTTAAGCCGGTATAGATCGAAGCTTCCCGGGCTGCCACGGGCATATTGGAAGTGTTAGCGATTAAGACGGTCCGTTCCATTAATGGGGCATTAGAACGCGGGTCAATCAGTTTGGAGAAATCTTCCAAGACTTCCGTCATTTCATTACCCCGTTCCCCGCAACCAATATAGACAATGACATCGGCATCAGCAAACTTAGCGATTTGGTGTTGCATGGTGGTTTTTCCGGTACCGAATCCACCTGGGATGGCCGCTGTACCCCCCTTAGCAATCGGAAAGACAGTATCAATAATCCGTTGCCCAGTTAAAAGTGGGGTAGTACTTTCCAGCCGTTTAGCCACAGGACGTGGAGTACGGATGGGCCATTTTTGATAGGCCTTGACTTGATATTCCTCCCCATTAAACTGGCGGATAGTCGCTAGAGTTTCTTCAATGGTATAAGACCCAGGAGCCACCACATCAACGACTTCACCCACGACAGAATTAGGCACCATGATTTTATGCTTAATGGCTTGGGTTTCTTGGACTTCAGCGATGACGTCCCCAGCTGATACTTGGTCACCAACTTGAACGGTCGGGGTGATTTGCCAAGCTTTTTGGCGGTCGAGCGAGTCGACGTTGACCCCTCTTTTAATATAGAAACCACTGGCTTCAGCGATATCTTCTAGGGGCCGTTCAATCCCATCGTAGATATTGTTCAAGAGACCAGGACCCAGCTCAACCGTCATGGCAGAACCACTGCCATAGATAGGTTCGCCTGGTTTTAAGCCGGCGGTCTCTTCGTAGACTTGGATGGTGGTTTTCGCTTGGTCGATACGAATGACTTCGCCAACTAAGCGACTCTTACCGACATGGACCAATTCTTGCATGGAAAAATCGGTATTGCCCTTGACGGTAACAATGGGGCCATTAATGGCATAAATTGTATTTTCTCCCATCGATTAATCAGCCTCCTTAATGACAAAGTTTTCTTTGAGGCGGTCAAGAAAGGTTAAGAAGGAGTAGTCTACTAAGATTTGACGCTCTCTTAATACCGCCCGGATGCCGCCCATGAAGGGGCGGTCAGAGATAATGATAGGGTGGGAAGCATAACTTTCTAATTGACTTCTTAAATGACTATCATTTTCATCGATGTAGAGGTCGTATTTTTCACGACCTGCGTAGGCTTGAATATTCTTCAGCATTTTTTTCAATTGTTCAATATAAGCCTCACTCTTTTGATAGCTTTCGATTTGCTTGGTGAAGGTTTGGAAGAGAGTCAATTTCATATTCTCTTCGGTTAAGAACAATTCCCGTTGTTGGTTAATTTGAATTTGGGAAATGGCCTTATTATTTTCCTTGCGTAAGGCTTCTTTCTCGTTAACTAAGCGGTGAGCATAAGTTTCATCAGTTTGTTCTTGAAATTTTTGGTAATCGTCTTCTAGCGTTTGCCGATATTGGTTAATTTGTTGGTCAATTTCAGCTTGGCTTTGTTGGGTCACTTGATCCTTAAAATAAGCCATTTTTTCTTCAAGTTTCATACTAGGCTCCTCTCCTAAATGGATATCCCAATGGCACGCTGGATGGTGTCAGCGATTGAGGATTGTTCGGATGCATATTCACTGGGGCCTAACATCTCTACAATCAGAGGTGTTGAGCGGTTGAATCGCACCTCATCGACTAGGTCTTGGTGGTCAGCAATCAGCTGGGGCGAAATCATCAAAACACCAATATCATTTCTTTCCAAGACTGCTTGAAAAGCCTCTTCAAATGAATCTTGGTCCTTGATTAAGACGCCGTCAACGCCCACCAGTTTCATCCCGGTTAAGGAATGCACATTATCACTAATGAGATATTGTTTCATTAAAGTTGACCTAGGATAGAGAAGGAAACAATTAAACCGAAGAGGGAGATACCTTCAGCCAAACCAACAAAGATCAATGAACGACCAAAGATAGAAGCGTCTTCACTAATGGCACCAAGAGCTGCAGAAGCAGAGTTAGATACGGCAATACCAGCACCTACACAGGAGAGACCAGTAGAAAGGGCAGCACCGATAAAACCTAGGCCACGGGCTAAACCGTCACTAGCAGCGCCAGCTTCTTGACCAGCTGCAAAGGCCACTTCTGGGTGGTAGGCAATAATTAAAGCAATCGCAATTCCTGATACCAGGGCAAAGACATTCCAAGCCAAGGTTTTCTTATAACGTTCCCGACCGGCATGGCCTAAGAAGTAGTAAGCGCCTGGAAGGACAAAAGCAAGGATAAAGGTTAGGGCAATAGTTAATTTAAGCATTGTAGCAATAGACATTTTCATTCTCCTTTTTTTAAAAATTAAATTGAATTAAATCGACAACTTATGAATTATGACTTGGTTGATGACCAGACGCTCTTGAACTCAATTCCGTCGCCCTTGTAGAAGTGACTGAAGAGTTCATAGAATTCTAGCCGTAAGACTTGGATAAAGACAACCAAACCTTCGAATCCAGTGACGAAGAGGTTACCTAGGATAAAGACCAACCAGTTAGGGTTATTACCTTCTAGATTGGCAAACATTAAAACAATCCCCATCATCACGCCGTGGCTGATGGCAAAGGCACCCACCCGGACAAAGGAAATGGTATTAGAAATAAAGGATAATAAGGTTTCAAAAGCTTCAAAGAACACGGTAATTAATTGAATAACAATTCCATCTTCGTTGTCAGCTTTTTTCTTTTCAATAAAGTTAATGATTTGTTCCTTAAAACCAATGCAGAGTAGGGATATAACCATGATGGCAATGATGATTCCTAGGGCAGGTAAGGAATGACCAGTCATATAGAGGACCAAGGTCAAAACCATGAGCCCGTAGAAAATCAAGCCCATTAAACCATTGCGGTCAAAGATGGCTTCTAATTTTTCGCCTTCTTTAAGCCGTAAGACAAAATTCATCAGCATGGTTAAGAGAATTAAGAACATCCCAAAGCAAACTGACACCACAAAGACCGTGTTCAAAGTTCCAAAGAAGGGCACATTGGTCATAGCCTTACTTGGACTCAACCAGATAGGTTCAATAATCTTGTCTTCAATCCCAAACACGGAACCGTATAAGAAACCGAAAAGCATCGATGAAATACCCACTGGCAAGAACATCTTGGCCATGGCGACTTTTGGTAGATGGTAGGAGGCTAAGCCCAGTAAAAAGAGTAAGAGCCCGTGGCCCACGTCCCCAAACATAGCCCCAAACATTAAGGAATAGGTTACCGCCACTAAGGGTGTCGGGTCCATCTCTTCATAATTGGGGGTCCCATACATCTTAGTGATCATACGAAAGGGTTTGGTAAAAAAATTATTCTTCAATTTCGTGGGAGGTTCGATATTATCTTCATCACTATCGTCTTCAATATAGATGGTCACGTTAGGATCATCTTTGACGTCGTTGACTAAGGACTTGGCATCATCTTCATCCATCCAGCCGATTAAGAGATAGCGAGTTTCCTTCTTAGCAAATTCATTACGGGTAATGGCTGCATAACGGCGGACCCCAAAGGCTTTGGATAACTTATGGAGACGTTGTTTAGCCTCCAGCAAGTTGTCTCTTACGGGGAGGAGGAAGGCCTTGAGCTTGGTTTCGAGGTCAGCTTGCATCTTCTTAAGTTTTTGGATTTCGCCTTGGTAGCGGCTCAAGATTTCCTTAAAGGTCCCAGTTTCTTCTGGTAGGTAAATCCTTTGCCAAGCCAAGGAGAAATACAAAGCGTCTACCCGTTGCCGGGCTTCAGCAGGGACAAAGTAAAGGCCGTAAACATAGCCATCCTCAGTCTTAGAGGGGATGAATATAGAAGGAATCATATTATCGATATATTTTTTAAACTTGCGATAATTGGCTTCAGTAAAACGTCCAAAGCGGAACTTAATCTTTTCCATGGAAAGAATATCTGCTAAGTTATAATCGATTTCAGAAAAAGGCAGGTAGGTGTGGTAGTCAGCCTCTAACTTTTCCAGTGATTCATTGACTTCATTTAATTGCCCTTGGACATCGGAGCAATCTTTTTCGACCTCAGTCACTAGACGTTTGATATAGTCAAAGTCTAAGTCGCGACAATCGCCTTCTAATTCTTCTTCTTCATCACTCGTGATTTGTAATAAGTTATCAATCCGATCAGCCCATGGTTGGTAGGGATCAGGACTGGTATAAGGTTTTAAAGTCTGAATTTCTGATAATTCCTTTAGCGTATTTTCTAAATGAATATCATAATGACTTAAGTATTGGTCAGCCATCCGGTCGATATCATCACGGGGACCAGAGATGTTGACCATACTCATCTTTGTAATCATCCAAGGAACTCCTTTCAATTATGGAATGGCATAGTAACAGGGGATTGGTAGGCAATGGCTTCGACCTTTTCCTTGAGGAGGTCAGCTTCCAGTTCTTTGAGGCTGAGATAGTCAAAGAGAGGCAAAACCGACTGCGGTAAACTCTTAGCAAAACGGTGCTCAATGGCCTTTAACCAAGCCTTTTGTTGCTTCACGCCTACGACTTTATTCTCCCCACTCTTGAATAAATCTTGGTAGCCCAAGTTGGTCAAGAGGTTGAAGAAGCTGTTCTTGTCCTGGCTAGCCAGGAGGGCACTGATATTAGCTTCATTGAGATAGCGACCTGGGCTAAAGAGTTGGGAGCGGATAAAGTTCTCATCCACCTTATAGTAGAATTTCAAACGAAAAATGGTCCGGATATTGGCTAAGTCCATCTCACTACCAAATAACTTCTTAAAGCGGGTCAGGGCCTTATCATTAAGTACCCGACTGGCCTTTTTCCAAACCAAGACCGCACAGTATTGTTCAAAGACGGTACTGATAATGTAATGGTTGTAGTCGTGGTCATGGAAATAATCATGGTAATCGTCAAAGAATTTACCGTAATCGGTATCTCTAAAGGTATCAATCGCATCAAGGACCGATGTCTTGGTAATTAGTTCACCGATGTGAAAGTGGCGGTGATTTTCCAAGTAGTCAGTAAAGGGGTTAACGACAAAGGGAACCGACTCTTGGCGCTCCAAGCCTCTGAGCACCTTGGTGATAAATTCGCGCTCAAAACGAATCCCATAGACTGACAAGGCCGCCCGTTGTTCGAAACCAGAAAAGCGGTAGAGCTTGAGAAAGTCATAGCGCAAGCCCCGATCAATCAGTTCAATCAAGTTTTCCGCAGTGAGGTTAAGCTTATTCTGTTCGCTAGGCATCACTTGATGGTAGGAAGGCAATTGGTCGAGGACCTGGTAGAGGTCTGACAAGGTATAACCTGCTAAGCGGTCATCAATTTCTTCTGGAGTCAAGACGAGCTTGCCTTTCATGGCCCGGACCTTGGTGTTGATAGCGGTATAGTTAGTCATCGCCTGTCACTCCGAGTGCCTGTAATTGATTGAAGAAATCCTTGAGGTAGCTGTCTTGATCATGATCAACGAGCTGTTTGATTTGCTCCATTTGTCGGTTGTAGCTTGCTTGCAAGTCTTGGGTACGTTTCTCGCGTAAGTCTTGGTTACGGGCTTGAACCCTGGCTAATTCTTCGTCATATTTTGCTTGAGCTTGTTTCTTATAATCAGCTTTTTTTTGGTCATAGTTTTGACGCAAGGCTAATTTTTCTTCTTGAACGCTCTCAAGATGACGATTGGCATCAACTTCCATATGGTGCAATTGCTCTATGATTTTATCCATCTATTCCACCATCCTTCTTTTTTTATTTTATAAGCACAAAGCCAGTTTGAGCTCTGCAATTCATTATAGGACAGAAGGCAATTAAAGTCATTTTTACCCGGGATTAAATCTTGCAAAAACAGTAAAAAGTCGGCGTTCGCTGACGATTTTTGCATGGATAAAAATGATAGCGCTTTAGCTATTTGACATTTTTGGCCTCAGACGTGTGAGAGTCAGCAAACTGATTTTTAGCTTAAAAAGCTGAGAAAATTAAAAATAAAAAGTGAAGAGTTTTGCGGACCAATAAGTAGGCGGTTAACGCCTAAGCCTTTCACTGTATTTAATGAAGGAAAAGGAGGGATAATTTGCAGGAAATCACTCAAGAAATACTCAGGGAAGCCTACCAAACACGGGTGGATGATATCCATCTCTTGCCAGAAAAGGGTCTTTACCAAGTCTATTTCCGCCAAGAGGGAATCCTAAAGCCGGTGCGCCAGTTTGACTTAGATTTTGGAAGCCGCTGGATTCGCTATTTGAAGTATATCAGTCATTTAGATGTGGGTGAGCAGCGTTTACCCCAAGAAGGGGCCTTGATCTATCAATTAGACCAGGGAGAAATTGAACTTAGGTTGTCTACCTTAGCCAACTACCTCATGCAGGAATCCTTGGTGATCCGTCTGCTCTATGACCAAAGTCAGTGGCTCTACAGTGAGCGGGAGGCTGAAGACTTAGAGGAGATGAAGAAATACCTCTATCGAAAAAGTGGACTCATGCTTTTCTCTGGCCCGGTGGCCTCGGGAAAGACTTCAACCATCTATCATCTCTTAAGAGAGGTCTACCAGGAACGCGCCTGTCAGGTGATTACCATGGAGGACCCGGTCGAAATTAAGGAGGCTAATTTCTTACAAATATCAGTCAATCGCAAGGCAGGCTTAACTTATGAACGCCTGATCAAGGCTAGTCTCCGTCACCATCCCGATATCCTCTTGATCGGTGAAATCCGTGATGAAGAAACTGCTCAGATGGTGATGCGGGCAGCCTTAACCGGGCACTTGGTGATTGCCACCATCCATGCCAAGAACTGCATTGGCGTTATTGGCCGCTTGAAAGAGTTGGGACTGAGCCAAGAACAATTGCTGCAAACGCTCTTGTTTGTCGCTTCTCAGCGCCTCATCCCTGTCAAGGGAGAAGGGGCCTCGCGACAGCTCTTTTGTGAATGGATGAATGCCCGTATGTTGGCCCACTACCTCACTAAGGGAGAAGTGGCCAGTGACTTTAAGTCCTTAAATGGTAAATTGCAGGAGGCCTATACCCATGGAAAAATCCAAGCCGAACTTTTGGCGGCCTATCAGTTGGAAGAAAATTGCTAATTATGAAATTACTTCCTCTTGGAATAAAACCCTCCAAGCTGAAGTGCTTGCCTATATCGCTGATATGTTAATGGAAGGCTTTCAAATGATTGATATCTTTTCCTTCTTAGCCGCTCTTTATCCTAAGCAGGAAGAAACCTTTAAAGCTATGGAAGCCTTATTAATTGAAGGGCATTTCTTCTATGAAACCACCGCAGAGATGAAACTGGCAAAGGATATTCAATTCCAAATCCAAGTGGCTGAACGCTGGGGTGATTTTGCCCCAGGACTAAAGACGATTAGTGCCTATCTCAAGGAGAGGGCTCAGCAGCAAGCCGTTATCAGACAAAGCTTACGCTATCCGATTTTTCTGGTGGTTTTACTCTTAGTGATGCTACTGGGCATGCGGGGCTTTGTCTTACCTCAATTTGACCGCCTACAAGCCAGCCCTGACTCGGGAGTACTAGGCTTACTTTTTTGGTGCTTGGAAAACCTCCCCTTACTTTTAGGAATTTTTGTCGTGGCGCTAGTGCTTTTCTATTTGCTTTTTCGACTCTGGAAGCAAAAGGTGGGCCCCTTGGTTCAAGCCCAGACCTTGGTTAAAATTCCGATTTTAGGAAGACTCTTGAGGCTTTATTACACCTATTACTTTGCTTATGAATTCAGCCAGCTCTTCCAGGTGGGCTATTCGATTAAGCAGATAATTGACACTTTTAGCCAGCAAGAAGAAGTTCCCTTCCTCTATGACTTTGGCCACTATCTGGCCCATTCTTATGAAGAAGGCCAGGCCATTGTCGGTCAGTTGCGGAAGGTCAATATTTTTACCCGAGAATTTCCTGCCATTGTCCACCAAGGGGAGTTACTGAGTCAATTGGCGCTCAAGATGCGTCTTTACAGCCAGCGCTGTTTGAAGAATTACCAAGACCAGGTCAAGCTCCTCATGCGTTGGATTCAAAATGGCTTATTTATCGTGATTGCCCTATTTATCGTAACGATTTATCTGATGTTGATGCTACCCATGTTTAATATGATAGGAGAGATACCAGGATGATGAATGTCTTAAACTATAAAGCCAATCGAATGATGAAAAAATTAGGTGTCCATAAGCAAGAGGGCTTTACGCTTTTAGAAATGATCGTTGTCCTCTTCATTTTAGGCTTACTGATCTTACTCTTCTTACCCAATATCATGAACCAGCGAGACAATGCCCAAGAAACTGGGGATGAGGCCCTAAGGCAAACCGTAGAAACCCAAATGATTCTCTACAAAAATGACCATGACGGCCAAGAGGGGACCATTGACCAATTGGTGGCTGAAGACTATTTAAGTCGTGAACAGGCTGACCGCTTTAATGCCTTACCAGCTGAATAAGAATGAAAGTTAAGTCAGTTCAGACTAAGGCCGGGATGACCCTTTTATCCATGGTCTTAACCTTATTTATTGTGGGGGTGATCTTAACGGTGACCATGATTCAAAGTCAAAAAGTCAGTCAAAATTTAGCTGTTGAAACCTGCCTCCAGAAAATACTTCAAAGCTACGAAGCCTGTCAAAAGGAGGCCATTATCAAGGGCGAATACTACTATCTTTATTTTCTCTCTGACCAGGTGCGGATTATGCAGGCTAAGGAAGGGCAAGATCCTTATATCAAAGATATTATCCTCTTGCCTAAGAATACCCGAATTCAGTCCTACCAAAAGGTCAGCATCCAACCAGGGACCGGCTATATCCAGCCGCGAACGGTTACCCTACGCTACCCACAGGGGCGTTACATGGTGAAATTTCAGTTAGGAGTGGGCAAATATGTGGTGGAAAAACGTAAGGAATAAGACGGGATTTATGCTAGTCGAAGCTCTGGTTTCTTTATTTTTAATTGCCTCCTTTGTCTCATTATTTGTCACTATGATTCCCTTACAGATAGGGCACTTCAACCGCCAGCAAGCTGCCCTTGACCAACAGGAAGCCTTATATAATGAGATATTAGCTAGCGTCGGCCAAGAAAAAACTAGCCAAGTAGACTTTATTCGGGGGACCGCCTATGTTCCCGGTCGAGAAGAAGTGGAGGCAGTCAGCATTGAATTGGAAAGTGTGGAAAACTTGGAATAAGTCGGCCTTTACCTTAATTGAGGCAGTCCTGGCCTTAGCCTTATTCTTTATGATCCAATCCCTCTTTGTCCTGGTGGTCGAGGTGGAGATTAATCACTACCAAGCCGTCAAGGAAATCCAACAAGATGATTGGGGCGTTTTCTTGATGCAACTGCAAAGAGAGGCCCGTCATAGTCGGCTCAACTGGGCGACCGGCACTCGCTTGAACTACCAACTGGCGAGTGGTCAACGGATTCAGATGGAGTATTACAGTAACCGGGAGTCTTCCATGATCCGCCGCTTGGTCTCTGGTCGCGGCCACCAACCTTACCTGATGGGGGTGGAATGGGTAAATTTTACCATGGTCAATTCTCACCAAGTGAGGGTAAATTGCCGCTTGGCCGATCAAAAGGAATACCAGGCAGTGATTTCCTTTAGAGAGGAGGCTAGGGAAAGTGATTAAGGATAAGTCTGGCTCCATTCTCTTTTACTCCCTCTCTTTGCTCTTTATCCTGAGCTTACTATCGCTAGCCAGTCTCAAGCTCTACCAAGTCAATATCACCAATATGCGAACAGTAGCGGAAGGTTACCTGGCCCATAGCTTGGCAGAAATAGCCTACCAACATGAATACTTGAAAATTGAAGACCAGGTAGAAAGTGAAATAGAAGCCAAATATGAAGACCGTTTGGCTCAAGAAGAAAAAAGGATCGAAAAAGCGATTCAAGACAAGGAAGAAGAGGCTCAGGAAAAGAAACGAGAAGAACAAGAGGCAAGATTAAAGGACGACAAGGAAAAACAGAATCAAGACCAAGACGTGTATGAACCAATTGCTTCATTAAATAAGGAGTATTTGGCAGCTATAATCGATCAAGGTAAATTGGATATATCTGATCCTGACCAAGTTTATCTTATCCAAGTCAATACAGATTTAGACTCAGAGGAGGTCCTAGTTAATGGACCTGGTTTAGAGGAAATGCTGGAGAATGAGGATGAGGAGACAGAAATCTTACTGGTTAATGTCTATCCAAACTACGACCAGGCCCAAGAAGACCTGTCCGTTAGAAGAGCAGAAGAAGAGGTTAATAAGGAGCAAGCGGCATTAGATGAGGAAGATTTACCTGAAGAAAAAGATAAGGAGCTTTCTCCTGAAGAAGAAAAGGCCCAGGAAGAAGCTAAGAAGAAAAGAATGGTTGAGGCTAAAGAAAAAGAGCTCAGGCAAGTCAAAGCCAAACTCAAAGACCAGCAAGATAAGGAAATCAGTCAACAGATTAAAGATCAACGAGCAAATCTAAAGCTCAACAAACGTTTTTACTTTAACCTCGGCCAAGTTGAATATTACACTCAAAATGACCAGCAACACTGTCGAGTAATCATCTATGCTAGTGACAACGTTTATGATCTAAGTTATTAGAAGAAGGATGTGAAGACGCCGTCAGAGCGACCAAAATCAGCTAGAGAGTGTGACAGTCACAAAAAACAAAATCGCTGGAGTAGATTTTAATTAGAATATTTGTTTTAAAGAAGGTTGTGGTTCAATCCACAGCCTTTTTATCTTTGACTCTATAAAATTTGACCGACTTTGTGTAAAAACTACAAGTCATCTAAGAAAGAGGCATCAAATAAAGTTTATAAAATATTTTTCCCAACTTGTGGTAGAATGGAGTGTACGATTTACATTACTTACTCAGTAAATAAGGAGGAACTATTGTGAAAGAACGTATCAAAAAGCTCCAAGCGAGTTTGCAAGAAGAAAGTTTGGGCGCTTATTTAGTGACCAATTCCTATAATTTGCGCTACATGACTGGCTTTACTGGGACAAGTGGACTAGCCTTAGTAACAACCAATAATGCTTACTTTATTACGGATTTTCGTTACACCGAGCAAGCCAAACTTCAGTGTCAAGGTTATGAGGTCATTGAAGCAGGTGGTTCTGCCTCACATTCTTCCCCCTTGCGTCTGATCCAAGAATTACTCCAAGAAAATGGGGTTAGTCAACTCGGTTATGAAGAACAACATGTGACAGTCGCTCAATTTGACGACTTTGAAAATGTTTTAGAAGTTCAATTGGTGCCTGCCTCTGGAATGATTGAAGTTCTTCGTCAAGTTAAAGACGCTGACGAAATCAACAAGATCAAAAAGGCCTGTGAGATTACTGATAAGGCCTTCGAGTATATCTTAGGTTATATTAAACCGGGAATCAGTGAAATTGATATTGCCAATACCCTGGACTTTAAGATGCGCGAATTTGGTGCTAGTGGGATTTCCTTCGATACTATCGTGGCTTCTGGAAAACGCTCAGCCATGCCTCACGGGGTCGCTACCGACAAATTAATCGCCAACCATGAGTTAATTACTATTGACTTTGGTTGCTACTACCAAGGCTATTGCTCCGACATGACCCGGACCGTAGCAGTGGGGCAAGTCGACACCACTTTAGAAAAGATCTACCAAATTGTCTTTGATGCTAACCGCATGGTCCAAGACGCCTTGAAACCTGGCATGACTGGCCAAGAACTGGACGCCATCGCTAGAGACTATATTGAAAGCCAAGGTTATGGTAAGAACTTCGGGCACTCGCTGGGCCATAGTATCGGTCTTGAAGTCCATGAAGCGCCAATGGCTGGACCAAACAGCAAAAATGTCTTAAAAGCGGACCAATTTATTACCGATGAACCTGGGATCTACCTAGAAAACTTGGGTGGGGTCCGAATTGAAGACGACTTACTCATCCATGAAGATGGCAACGAATACATCACCAAATCCCCACGTGAATTGATTGTTTTGTAAAATATCAAGCAAGTTAGGGAAAAATTAGCTCGACTATGCTAAATTAGCTAGACTATGCTAAAATAGATATGATTTCAAGAAAAAAGGAGATAAAGAATGATAACAACAAATGACTTTAAAAACGGCTTAACTATCCAAGACGGTGGTAACTTATATCGGATTATTGAATTCCAACACGTGAAACCTGGTAAAGGGTCTGCCTTTGTCCGTTCTAAATTAAGAAACCTACGTTCAGGTGCCGTGACTGATAAGACCTGGCGTGCCGGTGAAAAAGTGGAAACTGCCCACATCGATTCCCAAGAAATGCAATACTTATATGCAGCAGGGGATTCCCATGTCTTCATGGACACCACAACCTTTGAACAAATTGAAATTCCAACTGAAAAAATCGAAAATGAATTAAAATATTTATTAGAAAATATGATCGTTTCTGTGGTTTCCTTTGAAGGCGAAGTCATTGGTCTAGAAGTACCTAACACTGTGGAACTTGAAGTAGCCGAAACTGAACCTTCCATCAAAGGCAATACCGCATCAGGGGGAAGCAAACCCGCTACTATGGAAACCGGCCTAGTTGTTAATGTGCCATTCTTTGTTAACAAAGGGGATAAATTAGTCATCAACACCAACGATGGCGAATACATCTCTCGCGCTTAGTTTTAAGTAAAAACTATTTTTATCATAATATATTGTTGATGATTATTTGACGAAAGTTTAGTTTGGTAAATATTTCTAAGCAAAACGAATGCTTATCAACACTATCTATTAAAGAAAATAGTAAATCCTTTTGTCTATCTCATTAAGAATGATGTCATGAAGAGAGGCGATAATATGACAACACCAACAGCAAAGGATGCTCTTTCCCATGAAGTGGATGCTAAGGGAAGTATCAATATAGCTCCAGAAGTGATTGAAACCATAGCCCGCATTGCTTGTGAGCATATCGAAGGCGCGCTACCCATCAATGAATATCAAGGATCGTTCCAGGCTTTCTTTTCCAAAGCCAACAGTGTCCGACTCTATAATGACGAGTCAGGCCAAGTCGTGGTTGAAATGGCAGTCGTTAGTGAATATGGTCGCGATATTCCTAAAACCATGCTGGCTTTGCAAAAACATGTCAAAGAAACGATCTATGAAATGACAGACATTCTGGTAGACCGGGTCAATGTTGTGGTTTGCGATCTCGCCATTTGGGAACAATAGTTAGGTGGCAATAATGAATTTAGGATTATCACAAATACGTGAACTAGCGGTACTCACTCTTTACCAAGAGGCCATGGTACCGGAAAGCACTAAGGAAGAGAGTTTTGCTTACTTATTAGCTAATCTCGGCGATCTGGAAGATCAACTAAGCTATGAAGAAATTGACCAAGAACAATTGGATCAATTGAAGAATCAGGGGCTTCCCTTGGAGAAGAGTCAGGGCGAAATGAAGACCAATAAGCGCTTCAAACAAGCACCTGTCTCAGAAGACGAAGAGCTCAGCTTACCGTCTTATTACCAAGAGCTTTTAGATGGGATTGCCTCCCACCAAGAAAGTATTGACCAAGCCATTGAAGATCACATCCAAGGCAAGTGGTCGCTTAACCGCTTAGAGGCAATGAATCTGGCTATTTTAAGGGTAGGCGTCTATGAGATTCTTTATGGGGACCATGACCGGGTACCAGGTGTCGTAGCAGTCGATGAAGCCATTCATCTAGCTCGCCGCTATTCTGATGAAGCCTCCCGGCGCTTTATCAATGGGGTTCTTTCTAGTATCTTAGCCACAGCCGAAGACAAGCAGTCAGAGGAGAATCACTGATTAAGGTCGCCGAGCCTCCCATCCATTCCTTTTGTTAACTAAATATGTGTTTTAATAGTTAGCCCTGACCACCACTTGGCCAACCATAGCAGGTAGTTTTAACTACCGGCTTGGGTTTGTCTTAGTGGTTCAGGGCTTTTTTGACCTGTTTTCCTGACTTTTGTTTTAGGGGAAATTCTTATATACTTAGAGGTAAGAGAATTTGTAAAGTGAATGGAGCGATAACATGCAAGCATTGCAAGCGAAGACGATTACAGAGCCCCTGAAGGCTGACTTGAGCCAACGGGTGCAAGCCTTAAAAGGCCAGGGCATTCAGCCGCGGATGGTGACTTTTTTAGTGGAGAGTGATGATGCCAGCGCTGCCTACGCCAAGGTCAAAGGCCGTCTAGCAGAAAAATTAGGGGTGACCTATGATTTTATCTCCCTAAAAGCATCCACTTCTACTGAGGAATTAGTCCAAGCCATTAAAGAAAAGAATGCTGATTCCAATGTTCATGGAATTATGGTGGAAATGCCCCTGCCCAAGCATATCAATGAGCAGGAAGTCATCGAAGCCATTGCCCCAGAAAAAGACTTGGATGGCCTCCACCCCTTGAACTTGGGCTACTTGTTAAAAGGAACTCCCAAAATGATTCCTAATACCGCCTTGTCTGCCTTGCGCTTAATTGAAGCCTCCGGGATTGACATTGCGGGTAAGCAAGCCGTGGTTATCGGGCGCAGTAATATCGTTGGTAAGCCCTTGTCCCAGTTACTTCTCTCTCGCCACGCCACAGTCACCGTCTGCCACTCTAAGACCCAAGATTTAACAGCCATTACTCAAGCGGCCGATATCCTTTGTGTGGCCATCGGTAAGCCCCACTTTATCCAAGCTGATATGGTTAAGGAAGGCGCGGTAGTCATTGACATTGGAACTAATTATGATGAAAACGGGAAAGTTAGTGGGGATGTGGATTTTGAAGCCTTAGAAGGTAAAGAAGGCTGGTTGACCCCTGTTCCGGGTGGCGTCGGCCCCCTAACCACTACCCTGATCTTTGACCAATTAATCCATGCCATAGAAACGAGTGTTATTGATGAATGATGCCCAAGACCAGTATCTCTCGGTCTCCCAGTTAACCAAATACATTAAGGCCAAGTTTGACCGCGACCCCTATATGCAAACCGTTCATTTGGTAGGGGAAGTGTCAGGCTTTCGAAACCGAGGTAGGAATAAGCACCAGTATTTCGGCCTCAAGGATGATGACGCTTATATTTCTGCCATTATCTTTCGGGGGACCTTTTCAAAACTCAATTTTGACTTGGAAGATGGGATGAAGGTTCAAGTCATCGGTAGACTGAGTCTCTACGAAAAAACCGGCCGCTATTCCATCATTATTGACCATATCCAGCCGGATGGGATCGGTCAATTTTATGTCCGCTTTGAACAATTGAAGCAGAAACTAGGTGAGGAAGGTCTTTTTACCTTTGAGGCCAAGCCGATTCCTAAGTACCCCAAGCGGATTGCCGTAGTGACTTCACCCTCTGGAGCTGTGATTCGGGATATTATTACAACCGCCAGACGCCGCTATCCTATTGTTCAAATTGTCCTCTATCCAACCGTGGTCCAAGGCCAAGAAGCAGCTAAGAGTATTGTGAGAAATATCGAGCGTGCGGACTCAAGTGGTGCCTATGACACCATTATTGTTGGCCGGGGTGGGGGTTCTATTGAAGACTTGTGGTGCTTTAACGAAGAGGAAGTGGTCCGGGCCATTGCTGCCTGCCAAACCCCAGTGATTTCGTCGATTGGACATGAGACCGATACGACCTTGTCGGACTATGTCAGTGACCAACGAGCAGCTACCCCAACGGCAGCAGCCGAATTAGCTACCCCAGTTCTCAATGACCTGGTCTTTACCATTAACGACTATAAACAGCGTCTGATCCAAATCCAACTTAACCGCTTAAACTATTTCCAACAACGCTTACAGCAGGTCAAGTCATCCTATTTATTTAAGCAACCGGAAAAAATGTACGACGGTTACCGGCTTAAATTGGCTGACTTGGATAGCCGTTTAAATGACCTGGTATCCAACAAAGTTTACCAAGAAGAGCGCCGACTGAGACAGGTCCAATCTGAATTACAGGGTTTGAGCCCCAAGGTCTTAGTCCTTGAAAACAAGCACAAGTTGGCCAGTCTAGGCGAGTCTTTACGTCAAGTCCAAGGCCAACTCTTGGAACGCAAGCACTACCAATTACAGCAATTGGCGGGCAAGTTAGACCTCTTATCCCCCCTCAAGCGCCTATCGGGAGGTTACGTTTACTTAAGCAAAAACCAGGTACCGGTTGAATCGGTGGACCAAGTGGCTATTGGTGATAAGGTCCAGCTCAGACTAGCCGATGGTTACTTAAACAGTCAGGTCATTGGATCCAAGAAAGAAGCCCTAAAGCCATTAGAAAATAAGGAGAATGATAATGAATAGTAAGATTGAGGAACTAAGCTTTGAAGAAGCCCTGAAGGAACTCGAAGGGATTGTGGCCCAACTACAAAACGGCGATATTCCCTTGAAAGAATCTATGGACGCCTTTCAAAGAGGGGTCAAGCTATCTAACTACTGTAGCCAAAGCTTAGAAAAAGCTGAAAAGACCATGGCTAAACTCATGAATGACCAAGATGAATTAGAAGAATTTGAAGTCGCCAAGGGAAATGAGGACCAATAATGGATTTGAAGAGCTTCCGCCAAAGCATTGATAAGGACTTAGAAGCGGCCTTAATTGCTCATTTAGGTCAGGATAGCCAGGACAGTCTCCTGGCTTCCATGCGCTATTCCTTAGAGAATGGGGGCAAGCGCCTCCGTCCTAGTCTTTTACTAGCCACACTAGCCAGTTTTGGCTATGATTATCATTTAGGTCTGGCTCCAGCTTGCGCGGTGGAATATATCCACACTTATTCACTCATCCATGACGACTTACCTGCTATGGACGATGATGACTACCGCCGGGGCCAACTGACCAACCATAAGAAGTTTGATGAGGCTACCGCTATCTTAGCGGGGGACGCCTTACTGACCCTGGCCTTTGAAGTCTTGAGCCAAAATCAGGATGACATTGACCCTCAACTTAAACTCGAATTAGTTCAACTTTTAGCCCAAGCAGCTGGTAAGTCTGGCATGGTGGACGGACAGGTTATGGATATGGCCAGTGAAGAAAAACACTTGACGATTGAAGAACTGAAAAACCTGCATGGCAAGAAGACTGGTGCCTTGATTCACTTCGCTATCATGTCAGCCGCTCTGATCATGGGCCTTGACCAAGAGGCTCAGGATGCCCTAGAAAGATATGCCCAGCATTTTGGCATCGCTTATCAAATTCAAAATGATCTCCAAGAAGTCATGTGGACGGATGAAGAGCGGGGCAAGAAGTCGCATGGAGATCAGGATAGTGATAAGAATACCTATCCTAGTCTCCTGGGTAAGGAAGGGGCTTTAGCAGCCCTAGCTAGCGAAAGGCAAGCCTGCCAAGTGGCCCTTGACAATTTAAGCAGTCAGGAAAGGAACTTCGATCCGCAATTACTGACTGACTTCCTCAATTACCTCAGCATGGATTATGGAAAGGGATAGCCATGACAAAAGAACGTGCAGATATTATGGTGGTCCGCCAAGGCCTAGCCGATTCCCGGGAAAAGGCCAAGCGTTTAATTATGGCGGGCAAGATCTATACCGAAAAACAAGAACGGATTGACAAGGCCGGGGAAAAGATCCCAGTCGAATCTGTCTTAGAAAGAAAAGGGCATGAATTGCCCTATGTATCCCGGGGTGGTTTCAAATTAGAAAAAGCCATCAAGCAATTTGATTTAGATTTTACCGGATTGAATGTTTTAGACATTGGCTCTTCTACCGGGGGCTTTACTGATGTTGCCTTACAAAACGGAGCGGTCCACTCCTATGCGCTAGACGTGGGGACTAACCAATTGGATTGGAAAATCCGTAATGATGACCGGGTGACCGTGATGGAGCAGACCAACTTCCGTTACAGTCAACCGGAAGACTTTACTGAGGGTGTTCCTGATATTGCTGTGATCGACGTTTCCTTCATCTCTCTAAAGCTCATCTTGCCGCCTCTTAAGGCCATCCTCAAAGACCAAGGCAAGGTGGTGGCCTTGATCAAACCTCAATTTGAAGCGGGCAAAGACAAGGTAGGTAAGAAAGGGTTGGTCCGAGACGGAAAAATCCATGAAGAGGTCATTGAAATGATCTTCCAGGCGGCGACCGAAATGGGCTATGATGTCTTAGACCTGACCTATTCACCCATTACTGGAGGCACGGGAAATATCGAGTTTCTCACGCTCTTAGAAAACCACCAAGAAGACCAGCAAGGAGAGATTTCTGATTCGGTTAATAGCCTGGAAGTCGTTCAGGCTGCCCACCAACAATTTCATTAGAAAGGAACAGGGGTCATGTTACAAAATATCGTCATTGAAAATTTCGCCATTATTGACCAAGTGACCATTGACTTTGATGAAGGCATGACGGTCCTGACCGGGGAAACGGGGGCAGGGAAGTCCATTATTATCGATGCCCTGGGCCTTTTAGCTGGTGGTCGGGGCTCCGTCGACTTTATCCGCTATGGGACCAAGGCCCTTAAACTACGGGGGATCTTTTACCTGCCGGATTTTTCCGATGCAGGACGAGACTTTCTTAAGGACCAGGACATTCCCTTTGAAGATGACCAACTTCTTATCACCCGGGCCCTAGACCAAAAGGGCCGCAATACCATCAAGGTCAATGGTGTGCCCTTAACGGTTTCCCTGCTCAAAGAATTGGGCGACTATTTACTTGAAATTCATGGGCAAAATGAACATCAAACCTTACTTGACCCTAAAAACCACTTGGACCTCCTCGACCAATATGCGGGGAGTCGGATTGCTCAGGAACAGGAAGCCTACGCCAAAGACTATCAAAACTACCGTCAGGCTAAAAAGGCGGTCAAGGACTTTGCCTTAAATGAGCAGGAAGTGGCCCAACGTTTGGACTTACTGAAGTTTCAGCTCAATGAAATCGAACTAGCTCAATTGGTCCCAGGTGAGGACGAAGAACTCAGTGAAGAGCGGCAAAAGCTCCAAAGCTACCAAAATATTGTCTCTTCCCTAGGCCAGGCCTTGAATGCCTTGTCAGAAGGCCAGGGCAATGCGGTTGACTTACTGAGTGAGTCTAGCCAGGCTCTAGGACAAATTGAAGATTTGGATAGCGATTATAAGGCCTATTATGAACAGGCCCAATCCGCCTACTATAGTGTTCAAGAACTGGCTTACAGTATCCGGGATAACTTGGACTCCCTATCCTATGACCCCAGACGTTTGGACCAAATTGAAGAACGCCTAGCCACAATAGACCAATTGAAACACAAGTATGGCAAGGCTATTGCTGATATCCTAGCTTATTACCAAGAAGCTCAAAAGGACTACCAGGCCTTACAAGACCGGGAAAGCCACCAAGAAGAATTGGAAGCTGATTTTAAGCAGGCCAAGCAAGCCATTTCAAAATCTGCCAAGGCCCTCCACCAAAAACGTCTTGTGGTCGCAGAGGAATTGGAGCAGGCTATTGAAGAACAGTTGGCCGACTTATATATGAAGAATACCCGCTTTGCGGTTGACTTTAAACAAAGAAAAAGCTTTGCCGCTTCTGGAGCTGATGAGGTAACCTTTTATATCCAAACTAACCCTGGCGAGCCCTTAAGACCCTTACATAAGATAGCTAGTGGCGGGGAACTGTCACGGATTATCCTAGCCATTAAGGCCATTTTACAGGCTAGCCGACCAACTTCCACAGTTATTTTTGACGAGGTGGATACCGGAGTCAGTGGCCGGGTAGCCCAGGCCATTGCCAATAAGATGTTTGAGATTGCCTTATCGGCCCAGGTGCTCTGTATTTCCCACCTGCCCCAAGTGGCGGCTATGGCTGACCATCAGTTACATATCTCTAAAGTCAGCCATGACGACCAGACCAAAACCCAGGTTAGTCGCTTGAATGACCAAGAGCGGGTAGGGGAGATTGGCCACATGACAACCGGTGAAGTGATGACTGAGGCTAGTCGTCGGGCCGCCCAAGACCAATTAAAGCAAGCCCAAGCCTACCGCAAGCAAAGAAGGCAAGATAGTAATGAAAACTAAGTTAATTTGTATCGGTGGACCTACCGCCGTGGGGAAAACGGCCCTTAGTATCGAACTGGCCCAACATTTCCAAGGGCAAGTCATTAATGGAGACGCCATGCAGGTCTACCAGGATTTAGATATCGGGACAGCTAAGGCAACAGAAAGTGAGCGCCAAGGGATTCCCCATCATTTACTTGACATCCGCCAAGTTGATGAGGCCTATACCGTAGCTGACTTTAAACGGGACGCCCAAACAGCAGTCCAAGACATTAGAGCAGTTGGAGACTTGCCGATTTTAGTGGGCGGGACCGGTCTCTATTTGGAATCCTTTCTCTTTGACCTCTCCTTGGGTGGACAGGTGGAGCCTCATCCATACTTTAGACAGCAAATGGAGGACTTTGCAGGCAGTCAGGGTAACCAGGCCCTCCACCAAAAATTGGTCGACTTAGATCCCCAGGCTGCCCAAAAGATCCATCCCAATAATGTCAAGCGGGTGATCCGGGCCTTAGAAGTGGGAACTTTTTCCGGACAGCTCTTCTCCCAAGCCAAGGAGACTCATGGTGACCATCAAAGTCCTTATGACTATTATTTCATTGGCCTTTACTGTGACCGCCAGCGTTTGTATGAGCGGATTAACCAGCGGGTTGACCTGATGGTGGACCAGGGGCTTTTAAAGGAAGCCCAGTGGCTCTTAGACCAGGACCTCGATCCAAAAAGCCAAAGCTTGCAGTCGATCGGCTATAAGGAAGTCTTTCCCTATTTAAGGGGGGAAGAGGACTTGGACACTAGCCTTAACCGTCTGAAAAGAAACTCTCGGCGCTATGCCAAACGCCAGCTGACCTGGTTGAAGAATCGGATGGACCAGGTCCACTGGTATAATTTAGTAGAAGCAGAGGATAGCTTAGCTAGCGTCATTAGTGATGTGGCGGCTTTCCTAGATAAGTAGAAAATGAAAGGAGGTTTCTATGCCAGAAAATGTATTAATTATCGGTTTACAACTTCCTCAAACCACTGACCTGCGTTTCACCATGCAAATGGATGAATTAGCGGCCTTAGTAGAAACTGCGGGCGGTCAAGTGGTTAGCCGGCAAGGTCAGAAGCGCGACCAAGAGGATGCCCGCTATCTGATTGGAAGCGGTAAGGTTAGAGAAATCCATGACTTGAGTCAGGAATTAGATATTGACTTGGTGATCTTCTACCAACAATTATCCCCGTCACAAAACCGCAACCTCCAAGAGGCTATTGATTGTCCAGTCATTGACCGAGTACAGCTAATCTTAGATATCTTTGCCAGCCGGGCAACCTCTAAGGAAGGGAAGTTGCAGGTGGCCTTGGCCCAAAATGAATATCTCTTGCCCCGACTAGCAGGGATGGGGACGGTCCTATCCCGACTTGGTGGGGGGATCGGTACCCGGGGCCCAGGGGAAACCAAGTTGGAACAAGACCGCCGTGTTCTCCGTAATGAAATCCAAAAAATCCGCCATGAATTAAAAGAAGTGGAAAAGCAGAGGGAGTTAACCCGGGAACGCCGGCAAAAGTCAGGTCTCTTTAAAATTGGCCTCTTAGGTTATACCAATGCCGGTAAGTCGACCTTGATTAACGCCTTAACCGATGCCCAAACCTACCAGGCTGACCAACTTTTCGCCACCTTAACGCCGCTCACGAGGAAGTTTTCCCTGCCCAATCATTTTGAAATTACCCTAACGGATACGGTTGGCTTTATCCAAGACTTGCCACCTATGATTATCGATGCCTTCCACTCGACCCTGGAGGAGAGTCGCAATGTGGACTTGTTGATGATCGTTGTCGATGCCTCCTCAGCTTTTGCTCTTGAACAAGAAGAAGTGGTTAATCAATTACTGGAAGACCTGGATATGCAAGACCTACCTAAGCTCTATATCTATAATAAGCGGGACCAAGTGGAAGCGGGCCAACAAGTGCTTACCCCGTCCAGCCCCCATCTTTTGATCTCGGCCCAGGATAGCCAGGACATTGAAGCCTTGCGTCAAGCCATTGTTAACCAGGTCAAGACCATCTACCAACCCTTTGCGGTTCAAGTTGCGCCGGAAGCGGCTAATGAATGGTTAGGATGGCAAAACCGTTTCTATATTGAGAAGTTTGAATTTGATAAAGATAGCGAATCCTATCAAATTATGGGCTATAAGCCTGACTATCTTCCACTACCTAAAACTGAATAAAAAATTTCGAGCATACGTTCTGCTTTTGAAGTTTGGGTCTTTAAAAGCCATGGCATCGGTTCGGGCTAAGATCCCTCACCTAGCGAGCTTCAAACGGCTAGTACGGCTAGCGCCTACTATCCGTATTTCACATCGCTTGCTTATTCATGGCTAAGACCCAACTTTCAAAGCGCCACTACTGCTCAAAGTTAATTACCAAAATAATATTTTTATTATCATAAGTCTCTTAAAATAAAAATATAGAAAAAAGCTGGCAGAGTGCATCTACCAGCTTTTTTAACTTGTCTGAGTGTATATTTTACACTCACTTATCTCGAGAGCGAGATTCGAACTCGCGACCCACGGTTTAGAAGACCGTTGCTCTATCCAGCTGAGCTACCCCGAGAACTAACAACTCTTATATTCTACTCAATTTAAGCAGACCTTGTCAAGCTTTTATGCTAATATGGGCGTTTAAATGCTAAAACCGATCTAATTAAAGAGGGAAAATTAATTTCATTGATATACTTATCCGAAATAATTATTAGATAAAAAGGAATAGTTATATTACTAATTTATATCAGGAATATAAGGTTAATATATGAAATTTACTTCATAAATCTTGTATATTAACAATATCTTTGTCATACTAAATATAGTTATGTTTAAAGGGAGACTTATATGAGAAAGGTAGAAGCTATTTATCCTATTGTTAAAACGTTTTTTAATGATGTAACTTTTAATGATAATGGATATATTTTTACTGTTGCCTACCCTAAATTACTAAAAAACAATAAATATTTTGAAGAAACTTTTTTTCAAATTTACCGTAATGTTATGCTTCTCTTTATTAATGAGGGATATCTTTTTATTAACAAGAATGATCCATTAGATAGAGATTGGGAAATTATGCTGCCAGATGCTGTTAGCGGGGAGTATAGGAGAGCAAAAATTATAAAGAAAATGATAAGTGTAAGACATGTGTATGAAATAAGAATGGATACGGCTTATCAACATTTAAGATTTTTATTTTTCCCTTGTGATAATCAATCTTTAGAGAAAGATCCTAATTTAATATTTTGCTACTCTTATATCAAAGAAAAAGGGAGAAGTGATCCGACTCAGCCGTTAACTGAATATACTCAAAAGCTACGTGACCACGTGTATGATATTAATAATAATGAAATTATTATAGGAGAGGAGTTTACGATATGATAAATAATGATATTTCAACTATTAAGAATAGTGAACAATATCCGCTATCGGAAAAAATATTAGATTTGAGATATTCATATGGTTTAACTTTAGATGAAATGAATCAAATTCTAGGTATGACTGATTCTGAATATGCTCAATTAGAATTTTGTAATACTTCTATTCCTGTATCGCGTTATGAAGAGGTAATTAACACTATTCAAGATTATATAGATAATCACTTAACTGAACAAAATAATATTGCCAATGATGAAATAGATATGAATTTTGTAATTAATAATGAATCTTTTACTAATAATGTACAATATAACTTTACATTGAAAGGCAAGAATAATATAAACATTGATAAACTTCTTGGAGGAAAAGAATGTCTCAGTTTAGCCGTTTAAGAATTATAAATAATAGAGTGACTGAATTCACAATTAATAATTATTTTATAGAACCTAATACAGAGATTAATGTAGAAATGACCCCAAATTTTTTGGGAAATGATGACCAATCCGATATCGTTACTTTAGAAATGGTTATCGTATTATCAGAAAAAGAATCCGATAATGAAAATGGCTTATATCTTCATTTGCGTCAAGAAACGGATTTTGATTGTTCTTCATTAGAAGGCGATAAGAACCAAATTATTAATGAATATGGTATTAATATGATTAGTATTGCCTTTCCTTACATTAGGTCTTATATAACATCTGTAACAGCTTTGGGTGGAGCAAATCCAGTAACCATTCCAATTATGAATATAATGAGTATTTTCAGTAATGAAGAATAAATTAAATAATACTTTTTACGAACGCTTGTTTAAAGCGTTTTTTATTTTGTTTGAAATTTTATTGATTAAAACATTCTTTTGAAAATAAATTACCAGTGTAACTCTGTTATTTTATTCACAATTGGAGTATGATGGAAGTATAAATGTAAGCGTATTCTTACGCTGACCAATAAATAAGCAACAAAGGAAGGAGATCAAAATGTTAGTGAATGAACAAACGACTTATGCGGCGGAATATGATGTGGTTGTGCTTGGTTTCGGTGGAGCGGGTGCAACAGCGGCTCGCTTTGCTAGCGATGCGGGTGCTAAGGTTCTCTTGGTCGATGCTGCGCCCAATGGTCATGAGGGCGGTAATACTCGCTACTGTGCCCAGTTAATTGGATCGGCTGATAATAAGGAAGCTATGCACAAGTACTATGATGAACTGATGGCGGGGATGGACTTAAATGAAGAAGTCAAGTCCACCTATATTGATGGCCTAGTCAATATGGAAGACTATATTCGTGACTATTTAGAGGTCGAACCATACAGTATTAAGGACCATTTTGATAAGTTCCCTCTCGAGTCAGCGGTTTACGAATATCCTGAATTTGAGGGGGTAGAAACCTATAACTTCCTTACTGTCCATGAAGGAATCTTTGACGCTGCTTTGTGGAAAGTTTTACGGCAAAAAGTTATAGAACGTTCTGATTCCATTGATGTCTGGTTCGAGTCAGCTGCCCAACATCTTCTCCAAGACCCAAGTACGAAAGCTATTGTTGGCGTCCAAATCGATCGGCAAGGGCAAACCGTCAACATTGCTGCCAAAAATGGGGTAGTTCTTTCTGTTGGTGGTTTTGAAAATAATCCGCAAATGATTAAAGACTATCTCAACGAAAGTCGTCTGGCTCCCTTAGGTGGTTTATATAATCAAGGGCATGGGGTGACCATGGCCCTTGAAGTTGGAGCTGACCTCTGGCATATGGCTAACTATGAGTCGCTTGGTATGTACCACGGGACGGCCTTTGATGTGCCTGCTGGAGAAAGGGCGACCTTACATGCCTTTGGTACCCAACCTCTGACTCATGGCAGCATTTTAGTCATTGGGGACGATGGAACGCGTTATTTTAAGGAAGATGAAGCTAACCGCCACGGCCATATTTATAACCACGGGATTTGGCGAGTTCCTCAAGGTCAAACAAGACCTTATATTGTTTTTGACCACAAGAAATATGAAGAACTCACCCAAGCTGACGGTCTCTTTGTTGATTACGCCAAAGCAGCGGTAAAAGCCAATAGCCTGGCTGAATTAGCCCAAGAACTTGACCTTGATAGTGAGGTCTTAGAAGCCACAGTTAAGGACTTCAATCATTTTGCCGAAGCAGGTAAGGATTATGCCTTTGGTCGTTCTTCCGACTCCATGACTGCTTTTGATGCGGAAGGGCCATATTACGCTATTCCGATTGTCCAAACCATGTTAAATACCCAAGGGGGACCGCGAAGAAACGCTAAGGCAGAAATTCTAGATAGCCATGGTCAAGTCATCCCTAATCTTTACGGAGCTGGTGAACTGGGTGGGATTACCCCTGGCATGTACCAAGGTGGGATGAATATCGCTGAATGTCTGATTTTTGGTAAGATTGCTGGTGAAAATGCTGCCCAAGCAAAGGAGAACTCGATAAGTCAGCTAACAGGTACACCGACAACAGAAAATAAAGTCAACTTGCAAAGTGATTTAGAAAAGGGAGTGACTACGGAAGACCTGCAATTAAAGGATAACCAATACCTGGGGACAAGTCATTCCGGGATGGGAGATGAGTTGAACGTGGTAGTAACTCTCGATGGAGATAAGTTAAGAGAAATTACTGTTCTGAATCACAATGAAAGTGAACAACAAGGTCACGAAGTCTTTTCTGAATTACCCCAAGCTATGATTGCTGCTAATTCGACTGATGTTGATGCTATTTCTGGTGCTACCTTAAGTTCTAATGCCCTTAAAGAAGCGGTAGCGGATGCCATTGCTAAGAGTAAAGAATAAACAAGTTAATAATTCTGAAAATTAAATTTACATAAACACGATAAAGGCCTGGTCTGAGACTGGGCCTTTATTTAATTTATTTGTCCAATAAGACTCTTTTATTTGGCCAAATGATAACGTTTTTATAATAATTTCATATGTTATTGCAAAAAAAGTTGTGTTATTATGAAAATTGGTAAATAGGACTAATTTTCAGCCTTATTTATTGTGTTCATATATGGTGATCAGTTAATTAAAATTTGCAAAACAACTTTTAAGGAAAGAAAGTTTATGACAGATAATTATGATAATAAAAGATCAACTCGACCTGACCGGCATTCAACTCGGGAAGACTATCGATCCCAAGTAGAAAGACCGAAAAGACGGCGGATTTGGCCTTGGGTGCTGGGCATTCTACTAGTCCTTCTTTGCATCGGGGGCTGGATTGCTTTTAAAGCATATAGTGATGTCAAAGAGACGTCTGACCAAATGTACCAAGCGGCAGATTACAAGTCCAAGCGGAATGGCCAAGTTGACCTTAGTCAAGGTAATCAAGCCTTTTCGGTTCTCTTAATGGGAATTGATACCGGTTCTCTGGGTCGAACGGAACAAGGCCGGTCCGATACCATGATGGTCATGACGGTAAACCCCAAGATGGAGCAAAGCACTTTGCTTTCCATACCTCGGGATACTTATACCACTATTCTCCCTAATGGCAACAAAGACAAGATCAACCATGCTTATGCTTATGGCGGGGCAGCGGGAGCAGTAGAAACTGTACAAAACCTGCTAGATATTCCGATTGACTACTATGTCTCTGTCAATATGCAGGGCTTGGAAGATATGATCAATGTCCTAGGTGGGGTAACGGTAACACCACCGATCAGCTTCAGTGAAGATGGCCACCAATTTATCCAAGGGCAACCGACGACTTTAAATGGGGAATCTGCTCTAGCCTATGTCCGTAACCGCTATGACGATCCGGAAGGGGACTATGGCCGCCAAGCTCGCCAACGGCAAGTGATCTTGGCCAGCCTCAAGGAAGCAGCCTCCTTATCATCCCTGCCTAACTACCAAGAAATCTTAAATACCATTGGCAGTAACGTCCAAACTAATATGCCCTTTTCGGATATGAAGGATCTCTTCACTAACTACCGGGGAGCGACCAATAAGATTAACCAGGCTCAACTGAAGGGCTCAGGGCAAATGATTGATGGGGTCTACTACGAAATGATTCCAGAAGCCAATATCAATCAAGCTTCCCAAGCCTTAAAAGCAGAATTAAATCTCTAAGACTCAAATCATAGAAAGTAATCAAATAGCGCTCTAATCCAGCGCTATTTCCATGCATAAAACAATAAATTAGGAAAGGTCGTGTTGATTAGCGATGGAAGAAGAAATTAGTTTATTAGATCTCTGGCAGATCATCAAAGAACACATTTATGTCATCTTTATCAGTAGTTTGGTAGGAGTCCTCTTAGCAGCGGGCTACGCCTTCGTCTTAGCGACGCCTATCTACCAGTCTTCTACCGAGATCTTAGTTAACCAAAGCGATAGTAAAGGGCCAAATAATACCCTCAACCAGGACATTAACGCTTCCCTGCAATTAATTAATACTTATTCTGATGTTATTCGTAACGAAGTGGTCCTGAGTCCAGTGATTGACCAACTCAATTTACAAGAAAACCCTGACCAACTCCGGGAAAAGATTTCAGTGGAAAGTAAGAACAATTCCCAAGTCTTCTCCATTATCGTCAACGACCCTAACCCTGAACGTGCCGCGACCATCGCTAACACTACCGCAGAAGTCTTCCAAAAGGCTATCCGTAAAATGATGAATATCGATAATGTGTCCATTATTTCTAAGGCCCAAGCCTCTCAGACACCAGTTTCCCCTCGTAAGGGCTTAGCCCTCTTAATCGGTTTAGTCCTAGGCATGGGGGTTGGTCTGGTGATCGCCTTTATCCATGAACTTACCGATAACACGGTTAAGGATGTTGACTTCTTGACCAAGGAAATCGGTTGGAACATGTTAGGTCGGGTCAGTGAACTGTCTGAAAATGACTTGAAAGTCACCCACCAGGCTAATGAATTACAACAAATTTACCACCCTGACCAAGACCAAGGGCAAGAGCGCCGTCGTGAACGGGTATAAGGAGGTTATTAGCTATGTTTGGTAGAAAGAAAAAAACAGAAATCAAAAAGCCAGCCGACCGTCCCGGTTTAGTGGTGGTTGATAATCCCACCTCAGCTATGGCGGAACAATTCCGGACCATCCGGACCAATATTCAGTTCTCGATGTTGGATAAGGAACTGAAGACCTTCAATATCACTTCGCCAGGCCCTTCATCAGGGAAGTCTTTCTTAGCGGCTAATATTGCTGCCGCCTTTGCCAGTGATGATAAGCGGGTTCTCTTGTTGGACGCTGATATGCGTAAGCCTACTGTTCATAAGACCTTTGGTGTCCTTAATGATCGTGGCTTAACTAATCTCTTGACCGATAACCGGCTGGAAATCCACCAAGTGATTAAGAAGTCCTATGTGCCTAACTTATTCTATTTAACCTGTGGCGCGATTCCGCCTAACCCTTCGGAGCTCTTGGCTTCCAAACGAATGCAGGAATTAATGGAACAATTGCGCAATGTCTTTGACATTATTGTCTTGGACTGCCCACCAGTCTTAGCAGCTACCGATGCCCAAGTAGTTTCAGCTCGGGCAGACGGAACGGTGGTCGTGGTGCCTTATGGTCAATGCAGCAAAGATGAAGTCAAGGAAAGCCAAGCCCTCCTAGACAAGGTCAATACCAATGTCCTTGGAGTCATTATGAACCGGACCGAAAGAACCGAAGACTACTATTACTACTACGAGGAAGAATAAACCGAGAAGGAGTAAAGTCCTGTGATTGATTTACACTGCCATATCTTAATGGGTTTGGATGACGGGCCTAAGCAAATTGAAGATTCATTAGCCCTGGCTAGGCAAGCCCAAGCTCAAGGCGTGACCCATATTGTCTGCACCCCCCACCACATGAACCGGTCCTGGATGAATCCTAGGACCAAGGTGGCCCAGGCTATCCAAGATTTCCAAGCTCTCTTAGACCGGGAAGGAATAGATCTCACACTCTTCCCCGGTCAGGAACTGCGTTTGCATGGAGAAATCCTTGATAACATCAAAAAGGGTCAGATTTGTTTCTATGATGAATTTGGCAAGTACCTTTTGATTGAATTCCCCACTGGAGGAGTTCCTCAATATACCGACCGGGTCTTCTATGAACTAGGTATTCAGGGTATTCGCCCAGTCATTGCTCATCCGGAGCGCAACAAGGCCATTCAAAAGGATCCCGAGATCTTAAAAGACTTGGTGGAAAGGGGGGCTCTAGGTCAAGTCACGGCGGCTAGCTTGAACGGTAAACTAGGCCGTCAAGTCAAGCGACTATCCCTGGACCTGATTGAAGCCAATCTCATCCATGTGGTGGCTTCAGATGCCCACCACCCCAAACGCCGTCCCTTTGACTTGGCTCCGGCCTATGATCAAGTGGAAAAGAACTTCGGTAAGGAAGTCAGCCAGCGTTTTGACCAGACTGCCCGGGACTTAGTCAATGGCGATCCCATTGATATTGGTGGGGTGAGTTCGGTTCGGAAGAAGAAGTTTTTGGGTTTGTTTTAAGTAGATGTCAACATTTAAAGGATTGATAAAGATGGAAGGTTTTAGTGAATGAAATTAACCCGAAGAAGGAAGCAGGCAACGATCATCTTATCTGATGCCCTTAGTGTCTTGCTAAGTGCAAGCTTGTCGGTCTATTTGATCCAGTTCTACGTCCATAATAATTTATTCCAATATGCGACTATTGCCAGCATCTATCTACTGGTCTATTTATTATTTTCCTTCAAGCAACATAATTTTTCAGGCATCATCCGTTTCTTTAACTTTTCGGATGCCCGTCAACTTATTCTAGCTAATATTATCGCCGGTGCAGTAGCCTTTATCACTGGCACTATGGTCTTCAGCCGGGTAAGTAACCGTTACAGTTTCCTCTTATTATTCTTTGCGACCGCCTTTATGTTACTAGCGCGGATGTTGTGGAGGACCTATGTTGACGAAAAGAACCATGTCAGAGCTAAGAGTGATACCAATGCTCCACGCTTATTATTAGTTGGGGCAGGGGATGCCGGAAACTTATTTATTGAAAGCTTCGCTAAGGCTGGCGACCGCTTTTCCATTGTAGGTTTAGTCGATGACGACCCCAACAAACAGGGCGTATATTTACGAGGTTATCCAGTTCTGGGGCAAATTGACCAAATCCCTCAAATCATAGACGCCAAACGGGTGGACCAAATTACCATCACCGCACCATCCTTACCTTCAGAAAAGGTGGAAGAAGTCATTCGCCTAGCCAATGAAAAAGACGTTTCAGTTAAGCAAATGCCGGAAGTGGAGCGGGTCATGGCCGGCGACTTGCAAGTGGCTATGCGGGACATTGAAATCAATGACCTCTTAGGTCGAGAAGAAGTTGAACTTGATGACCAAGCGGCTATTGATACCATTGGTGGGAAGACCATCCTGGTGACTGGGGCAGGGGGTTCAATCGGTTCAGAAATTTGCCGGCAACTGCTCAAATTTGGTCCCGCTAAGTTACTTTTACTGGGCCACGGAGAAAATTCGATTTATTTAATTGACCGTGAGCTCAACCACTTGAACCAAAGTGGGGTTCAAATTGTGCCGATTATCGCTGATATCCAAGACCGCAAACACATTAACGACTTAATCAAACTTTACCAACCCAATATTATCTACCACGCCGCAGCCCATAAACATGTTCCCTTGATGGAATATAACCCGACCGAAGCGGTCAAAAATAATATCTACGGAACCTATAATGTGGCCCGGGCGGCGGAAGAAAACGGGGTAGAACGCTTTGTCATGATATCCACTGATAAGGCCAATAATCCCCCCAATGTCATGGGGGCAACCAAACGGATTGCGGAAATGATTGTGACCGGGCTAAATGAAGAGAGTCAATGTACCTTCTCTGCCGTGCGTTTCGGCAATGTCTTAGGTAGTCGGGGGTCAGTGATTCCCCTCTTCAAGAAGCAAATTGCCGCTGGAGGTCCGGTGACAGTGACCCACCCGGACATGCGACGTTACTTCATGACCATCCCAGAAGCTAGCCGACTCGTCATTCAAGCCAGTGCCTTAGCTGAAGGCGGGGAATTATTTATCCTCAACATGGGTAAGGAAGTCTACATTAAGGACCTGGCCCGGAAGATGATTACCCTTAGAGGTTACAGTGAAGATGAAATTGAAATCAAATACGTGGGCATGCGTCCTGGTGAAAAACTCTATGAAACCCTGCTCTTGGATGATGAGACTACAGACCGCCAAGTGGATGACAAGATCTTTGTGGGTAAGGTCCACAATAAGAGCTTGAAAGAAATCAGATCTTTTGTAGAGAGTTTAGATCTCAGTGGCCATGATGATAAGTTAAGTGAGAAGTTGACTACTTTTGTCCATCGGGACGTTGAAGCGGAGTAAATAAAAAGGAGAAAGTAATGTATATAAAAGTAAAAAGACTTATTGATTTTATACTAGCGCTCATTGCCCTAATCATACTTTCTCCTCTATTTTTATTGATAGCACTCTGGATAAAACTGGACTCAAAAGGCCCAGTTTTCTTTAAACAAAAGCGCATTGGTAAAAATAGAGATTTTTTTTATATTTACAAGTTTCGTTCCATGCTATCGGAAACACCGGCCGATATGCCTACCCATTTATTAAAGGATCCAGCAGCCTTTATCACTAAATCAGGAGCCTTCTTGAGAAAGACTAGTCTGGATGAACTCCCCCAGCTAATTAATATCTTAAAAGGGGAGATGGCTATTATTGGTCCTCGTCCAGCTCTATGGAATCAGGATGACCTGGCTGATGAGAGGGATAAATACGGGGCCAATGATGTTCTTCCCGGTTTAAGTGGCTGGGCGCAAATTAATGGTCGTGATGAACTTCCTATTGATGTGAAAGCACGCTTAGATGGGCAGTATGTGGAGAATATGGGGCCAGTCATGGATATCAAGTGCTTCTTTGGGACGTTTGTTAGTGTTATTCGTCATGAAGGCGTCGTTGAAGGTGGCACCGGAGCTATCGAAAAGGCCAAGCAGGAGTTGGAGGAAGAAGATAAATGAAGAAAATCCTAGTTACGGGAAAACATTCTTATATCGGTAACCAATTTGAAAAATGGTTGGCACAGTGGTCGGAAGACTATGAAGTAGTTAAAGAGAGTCTCAGAGACGGCACCTGGCGACAAAGTGACTGGTCGAACTATGATGCCATCCTGCATGTGGCAGGTATCGCTCATAATTCCTCGGATCCTAAATTGGAAGACTTATATTATGAAGTTAATCGGGACCTAACCATTGAAGCAGCCAAGAAAGCAAAAGCAGAGGGCGTCGGTCATTTTGTCTTTATGAGTTCTATCATCGTTTTTGGTTCTAAGGTAAGTAAGATTACCCGAGATACGCCAACCAATTCTGATAATTTCTATGGGGATAGTAAATTACAAGCAGAAGCAGGTTTACGAGATTTAGAAGACGATCAGTTTAAAGTCGCCATTGTTCGACCCCCCATGGTTTATGGACCAGGCTCGAAGGGGAATTTTCCAAAGCTTGTCAAGCTAGCAAAAATAACGCCTATTTTCCCTGATTATGAGAATAAAAGAAGTATGATTTACGTTGATAATTTGATGGCAGAATTACAGGCTATTGTGGATAAAGAATTATCAGGATATTTTCATCCGCAGAATAGGGAGTATACTTGCACTAGTCAAATGGTTTATCAAATTGCTAATTACACAAATAATCGAATACTAAAACCGCGTTTTTTTACACCTTTAATAAATAAATTTTTAAACCTAAACATAATAAATAAAGTATTTGGCAATCTTTATTATGATGAAATGACGAATAATCGCACTCGAAATGTAAATTTAGAGACATCGATCAAATTATCGTTAAGGGACAAGGGGTAATATGGTAAAAAAGATACTAATAATTAGTCAGTACTTTTATCCCGAAGATTTTAGAATTAATGATATAGCTGTAGAACTCGCTAATAGAGGGTATGATGTGAAAGTTCTAACGGGTATTCCAAATTATCCAGAGGGAAAATTTTATAAGGGATATAATTATCGTTCAAACCGGAGAGAATTTTATAAAGGTGTTGAAATTATTAGAATTCCTTTAATATCACGTGGGAAATCTTCAGTAAGGCTAGCATTGAATTATATGTCCTTTGTAGCATCAGGTTATCATTTTGCCCGGACAACAAAGCTTAAACCTGACGTGATTTTCACCTATGAGGTAAGTCCAATGACTCAAGCATTAATCGGACCTTGGTTAGCTAAGCGATTGAACATTAAATCTTACCTCTATGTATTAGATTTATGGCCTGAAAATTTAGAAGTCGCGGCTGGGATAAAGAATCCTCCAATTATTGGTGCTGTAAAGAAAATGGTTACTTATATTTATAAAAATACAGATATTATAATGGCTTCTTCTAAAAGTTTTGTGAAATCTATTCAAAATGATTACCCTATTGATTCAAATAAGGTCAAATACTGGCCTCAATATGCTGAAGAGATTTACTATACCTTGGATAAATCTGAAGATAAATATGAATGGGTAAGAAATAGTGATCAATTGACAATAGGTTTTACTGGAAATATTGGCTATGCACAGGGCTTGCAGATCTTACCAAAAGTAGCCAGTGAGTTGAGGCAAGAAGGAGAAAAAGTCCTTTTTGTTATTGTAGGTGACGGAAGAGCAAAAGAGGATTTATTAAATAGAATAACTCAACTAGGAGTTAGAGAATATTTTCAATTTATCGAACGGCAGCCTTCCAGCAAAATATCTGGTATCTTAGCTGAGGTTGATATCGCTTTTCTTAGTTTTGACCAACACCCTATCTATAGCAAAACTATTCCAGCTAAGATGCAGACCTACATGGCTTGTGGTAAGCCATTACTAGTTAGTGCTAGCGGTGAAGTTGAAGATATAATTCATGAGAGTCAAGCAGGGTTAACCTGTAAAGCGGGAGATTATAAACAGCTTACTAAATTAATCAAAGAATTTATTAACATGGACAAGAATAAATTGAAAAAAATGTCAATTAATTCACGTAATTATTTTGAAAAGTACTTTTCTAAGGAATTATTGATGGATCAATTTGAAAAATTAATCAATGAAAGGTAGATTTCTATGTCAATTTTTAAAGATAAAACCCTTTTAATTACAGGCGGTACTGGTTCATTTGGAAATGCGGTTTTAGACCAATTCCTAAAAACGGATTTAAAGGAGATCCGTATATTTTCTCGTGATGAATTAAAACAAGACAATATGCGTCATAAATACCAACAAATTGCACCAGAATTTTCTGACAAATTGAAATTCTACATTGGTGATGTCCGTGATATTAATAGTATCAGACCGGCGGTAAGAGGTGTAGACTATATTTTCCATGCTGCAGCCTTAAAGCAAGTCCCTTCATGTGAATTCTTTCCGATTGAAGCTGTAAAGACAAACGTTCTAGGTACTGAAAATCTTTTAACTGCTGCTATTGACGCAGGTGTAAAAAAAGTTATTTGTTTATCAACTGATAAGGCTGCTTATCCTATTAATGCTATGGGCATGTCTAAGTCCTTGATGGAAAAAGTAATCGTAGCCAAATCAAAAACAGTTGATCCAGAAGAAACCATGATTTGCTGCACTCGCTACGGAAATGTTCTAGCTTCACGAGGTTCAGTCGTACCACTTTTTATTGAACAAATGAAAAAAGGGAAAACTTTAACTGTTACAGACCCAACGATGACACGATTCATTATGACTCTTGAAGAAGCAGTAGAACTAGTACTTTATGCCTTTGAAAATGCTGAATCGGGTGATATCATGGTCCAAAAAGCACCAGCATCAACGATCGGAGACTTAATGGAGGCAACACGGCAACTGTTTAACCCTGATGCTCCTAGTCAAATTATCGGTATTCGTCACGGAGAGAAAATGTATGAAACCCTCTTAACTAATGAAGAGTGCGCCCATGCTGTTGATATGGGGAATTTTTACCGAGTACCTGCTGATAAACGTGATTTGAATTATGATAAATACTTCAAAGAAGGCGATGAAGATCGCAACCTTTTAGAAGAATTTAATTCAAATAACACAATTCTAATGACTGTCGACCAAGTGAAAGAGAAGCTATTAACCGTTCCTCTTATACAAGAAGAATTGCGTAAATGGAAGGAAGAAAATTAGTAATGAAGGTATTAGTGACAGGTGCTAGGGGCTTTATCGGACAGAATCTCATTGCTCGATTAAACTATATGGATAATATTGAAATCCTAGCATACGGTTCTGAATCATCTTTAGAAGATTTGGAGACTTATACTAAAGAGGCTGACTTTGTTTTTCATTTAGCCGGAGTTAATCGCTCAAAAAATGAAGAGGACTTTAAGAAAGGTAATACCGATCTCACCCAGACTTTACTTGACTTACTGGTTAAAAATTACAATACAGTACCTGTTTTAGTGACAAGCTCTATCCAGGCTGATAGAGATAATGCCTATGGTATTAGTAAAAGGCGAGCAGAGGACTATGTGTTTTCATATGGAGAAAGTACTGAGGCTAGGGTTTATGTTTATCGCCTTTCAAATGTTTTTGGGAAATGGTCACGACCAAACTATAATACCGTAATTGCTACTTTTTGCCATAATATTGCTAGAAATTTACCTATTCAAGTCAATGATCCCAATACAGTTCTTGACCTTATTTATATCGATGACCTAGTTGATGAGTTCATAGGTGCTATGCAAGGAAAGGGTCATAGCGATGGTAAGTATTATAAAGTGCCTATTTCCTATCCTAGAACACTGGGTGAAATTGTGGAATTATTGAAAAGCTTTAGAGACTATCGTAATACTCGGATACTACCTAATCTTGATGATGATTTTACTAGTAAATTGTATGCTACTTATTTGAATTTCTTGCCTGAAGATGATTTTTCTTATCCCTTAATTATGCATGAAGATCCCCGTGGTTCTTTTACGGAGTTTTTAAAGTCACCTTATGCTGGGCAAGTCTCTATTAATGTTTCTAAGCCTGGAATTACCAGAGGAGACCATTGGCACGATACTAAAAATGAGAAATTTCTTGTGGTTTCAGGAACAGGGATTGTAAAATTTAGAAAACTAAACGACGATAAAATTATTGAATATCCTGTGTCAGGAGAAAAGTTAGAAGTTGTTGATATCCCCACAGGATATGCTCATTCGATTGTTAATACTGGTGAGACTGATCTCGTTACTGTAATGTGGGTTAATGAAATGTATGATCCGGATAATCCAGATACTCATCCATTGGAGGTTGAATAATGGAAAAATTAAAAGTGATGACTGTAGTAGGTACACGACCAGAAATTATTCGTCTGTCTGCAGTTATTCAACAATTAGAAGATTCAGAAGCAATTAATCATATTCTCGTTCACACAGGCCAAAATTATGACTATGAATTGAATGAAGTTTTCTTTGAAGACTTTGGTTTGAGAAGACCTGATTACTTCTTAAATGCTGCAGGAGATTCCCCAATGGCAACAGTAGGTCAAATCCTTGCTAACATTGATCCGATTTTAGCTGATGAAGACCCAGATGCTTTTCTTGTTTTAGGCGATACTAACTCTTGTTTGTGTGCTATTGCTGCTAAACGTCACCATATTCCTATTTTCCATATGGAAGCAGGTAACCGGTGCTTCGATCAACGAGTTCCCGAGGAAACGAACCGTAAGATCGTCGACCATATTTCTGATATTAATTTGACCTATTCAGATATTGCTAGAGAATATCTATTAGCAGAAGGACTACCAGCTGATCAGGTTATTAAGACAGGAAGTCCGATGTTTGAAGTTCTCAACAACAAGCTGGATGAAATAAAAAAAGCTGATAGTTATCAAAAACTAAACTTGGAAAAGGGTAAATACTTTGTTGTTTCGGCCCACCGTGATGAAAATATTTCATCAGAAAGAAATTTCTTAAATTTAGTTGATTCGCTTAATGCAGTGGCTGACCACTATCAATTACCGGTCATCGTTTCGACCCATCCAAGAACTCGAAAAATGATTGAAGAAAAGGATGTTCAGTTTAATGAGCTAATTCATCTCATGAAGCCAATGGGCTTTATTGACTATAATAACCTGCAATTAAATGCTAAAGCAGTTCTTAGCGACAGCGGAACAATTTCTGAAGAGTCTTCCATCTTAGGTTTTAGAGCCCTCAATTTACGTGAAGCACATGAGAGACCAGAAGCAATGGAAGAAGCTGCTGTGATGATGGTTGGCTTAAATAAGGAACGTATTCTACAAGGGCTGACTATCTTAGAAACACAAGAGCCAGGCACCCTAAGACAGGTTGCTGATTATTCAATGCCTAATGTCTCAGATAAGGTGTTGAGAATCATTGTCTCTTATACAGATTATGTGAATCGTGTGGTGTGGAGTAAGTAAAATGAAAGTTTTACAGATAAATTCAGTAATCGATTTTGGGTCTACTGGGCGTATTTGCAGAGACTTGTATGACTTTCTTGAAGCAAATGGTCACGAATGTGTCATTGCTTATGGAAGAGGAAAGTCTACTCCTGGCTATAAGACGATTAAAATCGGATCAAAGATAGATCAGGCGTTCCATGGTGTATATTCTCGACTATTTGATCGTCATGGATTTGCCTCAAGACAAGCGACTGGACAGTTAATTAAAGAAATTGAAAAATTTGATCCAGATATTATTCATCTCCACAATATACATGGCTATTATTTAAATGTTGAAATTTTATTCAATTATTTATCTACAAAAGATACGCCTATTATTTGGTTATTGCATGATCAGTGGTCAATTTCTGGCCATAGTGCCTATTTTGAATTGACAAATAATGGGGAAATACCAAGTGAATTATTAAATAGAGAAGATTTGAAAGAGTATCCTAAATCTATATTCGTATCAAACTTCGAAAAAAATTTAAAAGATAAAGAAAAACTGTTTACTTCAGTTCAAAATATGACTATAGTGACACCTTCTAATTGGTTAGGAAGTATAGTAAAAAAATCATTTTTAAATAAATATCCAATCGTGACTATCTATAACGGCGTTGATATCGATGTTTTCACAGTAGATTCTAAAAATAATGATTATATAAGAAAGCAATGGAATGCAGAAAAGAAAACTGTGATTTTGGGTGTTGCAGCTATTTGGGATTCTAGGAAAGGTTTAAAAGATTTTATAAAACTAAATCAAATGTTATCTTCTGCCGACTATCAAATCGTATTAGTAGGAATTGATGAAAAAACAAAAAATAAATTACCAAAAGAAATTATAACTATTGAAAGAACGAATTCTGTTGAAGAATTAAAGGATATTTATAATGCAAGCGATATTTTTGTTAATCCAACATATTTTGATAATTTTCCTACTGTAAACATAGAAGCCTTGGCTTGTGGAACTCCAGTAATAACTTATGATACTGGAGGAAGCGGTGAAAGTATAAATGGAAATACCGGAACTATTGTCGACCAAGGAAATTTTGATATGTTATTAAATGCTATTGAAAAGTGGGGAGGTAAAGTTCCAGCCGTTAAAAAAAGCTGTCGTAGAAGAGTACTAGAGAAGTTCAATAAACAGAAGAATTACAAACAATATTTAAATTTATATAACGAACGTTTAAATCTAAAAGGAAAAGTTAATTGTTGAATAAAGCTGTATATTTATAAATTAATTGAGGGGAGGAAAGATAGTGACGATATACGAGTGGATTTTTTTACTTATTACATTATATGCGATTGTCTGTAGTTTTATCCCTGATGACAAAATAAGTAGACTGCTCTTTACCACATTTAGTTCATTACATTTGTTTATCATCCAAGGGTTGAGAGGCACACATGTAGGTGGAGATTTACCAGGATACCAAACCTTTTATCAGGTAACTACTAATTTTTCAGATGTAATTAATGGGAAATTCGAGATTGGATATAATTTCATAAATTATATTTTTAATATTTTACAGATTAATTTCCAGACCTTTATAGGAATAATTTCATTTTTTGTTATTTTAATCTTTTCAATATATATATATAAGTACTCATATAATTTGTTCATTTCATATGGATTATATTTATTTTTTGGATTGTATGATTTTGGTTTCAGTGGGTTGAGGCAAATCATTGCAATGAGTATCTTACTTATTTCTTTTAAATTTTTAATTGAAAAAGATTTTAAAAAGTTCCTTATTTTTACTACATTGGCAACGTTAATTCACACAACAGCTATTAGCTTTTTTATCGCATATCCCTTAATTAATTCGAATTTTATACAAAAAATATATAATAAATTTTTTGTTGTGATTTTACCTTTTATTATATACTTTGGCGGATTAATCGTTTATCAGGTACTTAAATGGTTCCAGCCCCTATTACTTGTGAAATTTAATTTAATCTACAGTGAAGGATTTGGAATGGATGAAGTATTTATCATATTAATATATTTATCTGGTATATTACTACCACTCTTTAATAAAAAGATAAAAAAAGATAGACTGTATATTTCTTTACAATTATTATCTTCTATAACTCTTGGCATCCAACTTTTATCTCCATATTCATATTATTTTACAAGGTTTAATTTATACTATTATCAATTTATGGTTATATTTGTTCCTTACATATTTGAAGGTTATGCAAGGTATATTATGGGGAAAAATAAGTTTGTTTATTTGTTTTTAAGGTATTCAGCACTTCTTATATTCTTTTTTGCCATAGTATTCTTTTATCATGGGTATATCCAAACAAATCCTCATAAAATTGTGCCATATTCTTTCTTTTAGAGAGGGGGTTAGTAATTGATATGCTAGTTTCAATTATAATAGCAGCATATAATGAAGAAAAAAATATTGCTCGAATGTTAGACTGCATCATGAACCAATCGTATAGTGAGTTAGAAGTGATTATTATTGATGATGGCTCAACGGATACTACAAGTACAATTTGTAAAAAATATGCAGAAAAAGATTCAAGATTCCACTATCATTATAAAGAAAATGGTGGAGTTGCAGCAGCTAGAAATTTAGGATTAAAACTTATGACGGGGAATCTTGTAACTTTCCTTGATGGTGACGACTACATAGAAAATAATTTTATTGAAAAACTAAATGAGTATTTTCATAATAAAAAAGATATTGACTTGGCGATTTGTAGTTATTATCAAAATAATAAACTTATTAAATTTAATGAAAGTATTGAAGATAGGGAATATGTATTGTTGGATATTATACGACCAGATGGAAGTAAAGGCTATTTATGGAACAAATTATTTTCAACACATATTATTAGAGAAAATGAAATAGAATTCGATGAAAAAATTAAAGTGACAAGTGACTTACCTTTTGTTGTTGAGTATGTTTTAAATTGTAATCGAATTAAATATTTATCGAAGCCATTGATTAATTATTCAATAAATGAAGGTTCTATCTCTAACAATTTATATAATAAAAAAATTCTTACTCAAATCTATTCGTCACAGTTATGTATTGACTTGCTGAAGAGAGAAAATATTGATAATTCTATAGTACAAAAATACATAGAATCTTATTTTAGGATGTTAACAGGAACAATACTGAAGAAGAAATTTAATACAACATTAGATGAGTTGTTATATTTAAAAGACTCTTTGTATAAATATGAATTTACTAATATTGAACATAAAATTACTAGATTGAAGTTCTTTTTAGCAAAAAATAAAGTTAACTATGAAATCAAATTATCAAAATTGAAAGGATAGTAATTTCTATGCAGCCTTTAGTTTCAGTTATCATGCCAGTATATAATGTAGAAGAATATTTAGAGGATGCTATACTCTCTGTTTTTAATCAAACCTATCAAAATATTGAAATAATATTGATTAATGATGGGAGTACTGACGCTTCTCTGTCAATTGCAGAGAAGCTGAAAGAAGAAAGTGAATTTCAATTTCTTATTCATTCACAGGCTAATGGTGGACTATCGAATGCACGAAATACTGGTTTAAAGTTAGCTAAAGGAGATTATATATACTTTTTTGATAGTGATGATTTGATTGAAAAAGAGATGATAAAAACGTTAGTAAATAGTATGGAAGAGCTTAGCTTAGATGCTATTCGCTTTAATGCAGAAAGTTTTTTTGATCAAAATTTTAATAAAGAAAATTATAGTGAAACTTTGTATAACTCTGATGAACTTAAGGAGAATTATATCTACAGTACAAGTGAATTTTTTGAGTCACAAAAGATTATTCCATCATCTGTATGCATCTATCTTTTTCAATCAGATTTATTTAAAAATAATAACTTACACTTTTTAGAAGGCATTATACATGAGGATGAATTATTTACTCCAATTGTCTTATCCCATGCTAGTCGTTTAATGTTTGTAAATGAACCTTTTTTTAAAAGAAGATATCGTAATGATTCTATTATGACTAGGGCTAAGTCATCCAGACAGCATGCTATAGGGTATCTTACTGTGGTAAAAGAGCTTCACAAATATGCAAATGAGAATAGTTTAGATAAAGAAGTTAATAAATATTTTTTAAATACTATTAATCGATTAGGGTCAATGATATTTGGATCTTCTAAATTAACTTTCAAGGAAAATATGTATTTGATGAAAATAGGAATTAAGCCTGTAAATTCTATTTTAAAAAAGATTAAATCAAAATTTTGATTAGATAGCAATTCATATATTCAAGATATAATTGAATTCATCTCAATCTGTTAGAAAGTAGGAATGATATTGAACAGACTAAAAGAAGGGATTATCTACAACGCCATCGGTAAGTATTCGAATGTTGTTATACAATTACTTCTTCAAGTAATACTAGCCCGGCTGATTACTCCAGCTGAGTTTGGCATTGTAGCAATTGTTAATGTGTTCCTAGTTTTCTTCCAACTTCTGGCAGATTTTGGTATTGGTCCAGCAATAATTCAAAGAAAAGATATTGATCGCCATGAAACAAATCAAATTTATTCCTTTTCGATTTATTTTTCTTTGTTTTTAGCTATTATTTTTGCTGTTCTAGCTCAACCCATTAGCCAATTTTATAATAAACCTGAGCTTGTTCGAGCGGTTCCGGTTATGGCTGTTGCCTTGCTTTTTAATAGCTTGTGTATGGTGCCGCAAAATTTATTGTTAAAGGAAAAACGCTTTAAGCAGGTTAATTTTACGCAAGTAATGGGAAGTTTGTTTAACGGTATTTTTTCTGTGACCTTTGCCTTTATGGGTTTTTCTTTTTATTCTATTATTTTTGGTAATATTGCTAGAGCACTTATTCAATTAGTAATCTACTTATTCAGTACAAAATTGAAATTCGTATTTAAATTTTCATTGGATCCTCTTAAAAAGATATTTCCGTTTGCCAAGAACCAAATGTTGTTTAATATCATTAATTATTTTTCAAGGAATTTGGATAGTATTTTAATCGGGCGATATATGCCGGCTGATCAGTTAGGTTATTATGATAAATCTTATCAACTCACTTTATATCCCAATACTATTTTCACAGGGGTTATAACATCTGCTATTCAGCCTATTTTTTCAGATTTTCAAAACGATCTTACACAGATAAAAAATGGCTATCTTAATATATCTAAAGTATTAGCTAATTTCTCCATTCCTTTAACTATCTTTTTATTCTTCTCAGCAGAAGATATTATTTATTTTCTCTATGGAGACCAATGGGGAGAGAGTGTATTAGCCTTTCAAATTTTGAGTATTTCTGTTTGGATTCAGATGTTACAGTCAACTACTGGTGCATTTTTCCAATCAGCTAATCGAACTGACCTCTTATTGCTTTCCGGTATATTATCAACGGCATTAAACATCATCGGTATAATTATTGGTGTATACCAAGGATCAATTTATTGGGTTGCAACAATGGTAGTCATTAGCTTTAGCTTGAACTTTTTCCAAACGAACTATTTGATGTTAAATAGAGCTTTTGACAGCTCGATAGGAGAATTTTTTGCAGTACTCATTAAACCCCTTCTTGTCGGATTGGTTACCTTGATTGCTTTTATACTTTTGCCGAATTTGACTTTTAACTCATTTATCAACTTGTGTATTAAAGGAATAGTATTCTTGGTAACCATGCTTATAGGCTTGATAATTACTAATCAATTAAAAGACTTATGGAAAATGATAAGAAGTTAAGAGGCTTAGTCAAGATCCTGAAAAGACGAATCGATCGAGTTATTTTAATAATGTGGATTTAATAATATTTAAACAACAAGATTATAAACATTTTTTAGCATAGAAAAGAAAGGATCATTATGAAAATTACAGTCACTGGTACAGGATACGTGGGATTGTCCAATGCGATTTTGTTGGCACGGCATCATCAAGTTACGGCTATTGATATTGTTCAAGACAAGGTGGATTTAATTAATGCGGGTAAGTCGCCGATCGATGATAAGGAAATTATTGATTATTTAGCTAATGCTGATTTGAATTTAAAGGCAACGACCGACCACCGAGAGGCTTATAGTCAAGCGGATTTTTCCATTATTTCTACGCCGACAAACTATGATGATGAGACCAATCATTTCGATACCTCTGCGGTTGAATCAGTGATTGAGGACATTCTAGCCAGTGGCTCCAAGGCAACCATTGTCATTAAATCGACCATCCCGGTGGGTTATACGGAATCCATTCGTAAGAAATATCAAACCGACCGGATCATTTTTTCGCCGGAGTTCTTGCGCGAAGGGCGAGCTTTGTATGATAATTTGCATCCGAGCCGGATCGTTGTGGGCTCTCATGGGGAAGCCGGACAGCAATTCGCGGATTTATTAGTGGAAGGGGCCTTGGATGAGGACATTCCTGTACTATTAACCCATTCTACCGAAGCTGAAGCCATCAAATTGTTTGCGAATTCCTACTTAGCCATGCGGGTGTCTTTCTTCAATGAGTTGGATTCCTATGCTGAGATCAAGGGGCTCAATGCGGCAGAAATTATCGATGGCATTGGCTTAGATCCACGGATTGGTTCGCACTACAATAATCCTTCCTTTGGTTATGGGGGCTACTGCCTACCTAAGGACACCAAGCAGCTGCTGGCTAACTACGAAGATGTACCGCAAAATATCATTAGCGCCATTGTTCAAGCTAACCGGACCCGGAAGGACCACATTGCTAAGCAAGTCCTTAAACGACAACCACAAGTGGTGGGGATTTACCGCCTGACCATGAAGGAAGATTCCGATAACTTCCGTCAATCTGCCATTCAAGGGGTCATGAAGCGCATCATGGCTGAAGGCGTCTCTGTGATTATCTATGAACCCGTCGCTAAGGAAGATACTTTCTACAACTGTGAAGTCTATCGCAACCTAGACCAATTTAAAGCTGACGCTGATGTCATTATCGCCAACCGCTGGGATGAAGACTTAGCGGATGTTAATGATATGGTCTATACCCGGGATATTTATCATGAGAATTAGGTGGGGTGTTAGGGTACCTATCCTACTTGAGTATTGGGGATTTATAGAGTATCTGTCTATTATCTTTATTAACTTCAACATAAACAAAACAGTAAGAGCACGGTAACTTCTTACTCTTTTTCGAATAATACTTTTACCCTAGCTAATAAATCAATGAGGATATCATCTGTGACTTGTTCGATATAATTATAGTCTCTGGCATTAAAATCGATGGTAACTAACTGATCTAAGAGTACTTTTCCAGTTGTTTTTGTCTGTTCTAACTCTACATAAAAGGGATATTTTCTTTTTGTATTGCTAATCGGTGCAAAAATGGCAATATTTGAGTACTTAGTAACAATACCATGGCTCAAACAAATATAGGGCCTATAGCCTTTTTGCTCATGTCCCTGTTTTGGATCTAAATTTATTTTGATAATCGATCCTTGCTTCACTTTTACCATTTTTCATTTCCTCTTTGTTCAAATAATACGGGCTTTTCATTAACAGGAGCTCCATCATAATTTTCAAACAAATCTTTAACCGTAAGTTCAGGAACTTCGGTTATTTTTTTTATAATCAGTTGACCATCTTTCACTTGATAATCCAGTTTGTCGCCTTGGGATAAATTTAATTCTTCAAGCAACTGTTTTGGTAATCGAATAGCAGAACTATTCCCCCATTTATTAATTGTTAAAGGCATAAGAATCTCCTTTCTTAGCTACAGTAAATATACCCCACATGGGGTATAATTATGTATATACATTTTACGGGGGATGCTAGAATAATTCAAATAATTTAATTAACTATATAATTTAAGAACCAATGGTAATATTGATTGATTAGATTAGAAGGCATGGTTGAAAATCATCAATGTCTAGGGCTGTTATAAAGGTTAATTTGAGGGTGTAGTATAGCAAGTTAACGTTAGTATCGGAGTCGTAGATAAGGATCGGTTAAAACTTCTCTAATTATTCTTTTGGCTATATGATTTATTGCATAGTTAGGGTTGTCGATTAATTACTTAGCACCTGTGGAGAAATATCACGCAAAGTATGATTAGCTCTATTATTTAAGTCAACAATACTTGTATAAATTATAATACTAATCCAGTCTTTACGTGATCTATAAGAGTACTAATTTACATTTTGACCATAAAAGAAGACTATTATAACTTCTGTAATACCCTATCTAGTAGTAATGAAGGGATCATGTCTGAGGGGTTTCCTATGATTATACATAAACCGTGTTAAGGTAACTATCATCTATAACTGTGATCTCGATTAATTTATAGCTGATGCTGAATTTATTATTGCCAATTGCTGAGACAAGGGCTTATAAGAAGTGGATAATGAGATCTATACACGGGATATTTACTATGAGATTTAGGTGTGTTTTATTTATTGTGTTACTGAAGAATAAATATTGTTGGTATGAGTTTTTTTATTGAGTAAGAAGAACTGATGTTCTTGAACTGTAAGTTAAGTTTGGGTAAGATATAACATAGTAAGGAGATGTATAAAATGAAAAAACCTAAAATATTTATCTCTTTCTATCATGAAGATAATGATTTTGCGATTGAACTAAAAGATAATATTCAAAAGAATTTTCATGACGGCTTAGATATTTTTGTATCATCAGATACAGAAAGTTTAAGTTTTGGGTAGCAATTTTAATGAAGTAATATTAAATAATTTAAAGACATCTAATCTGCTAATAAGCGTATGCAGTAAAAAGTCAGTTTATAGACCATGGATAAATTTTGAATTGGGAGCAGCCTGGATGAACAAAATAAAATGTATTCCATTGTGTTGTTTAGGAATGAAGGTTGAGTCTTTGCCAAGTCCTATTAATCAATTTCAGGCATGTAATTTAAATAGGGAGCAGTTAACTGATTTATATAATGAAGTAGCAAAATTAAAGAACGAATCAAATAGAGATATTGAAGAATATGATTTTGAATCTTTATTAGAACAAAATAATATGGTTGATAAGCAATTTGCTGAAGAAATTGAAGATTTGTTGCCAGATATAGGTAAAAAAATAAATATGGCTAATTATACTGAAAGTGAGAATATTAAGGTAGTAAATAATAGTCTTTCTCAAACTGATTTTGAAAGATTGAAGAAAATATTACGTGAAAATCAAAAACTTAATATTGAGCTACAAGTAAAGAATAAGTTTATGCTACCTGGACATTTAGATGAGTTCTTTATAAATTTTGACATGTTAATTAATAAGAATGATAAAAAAGGTTTATATAAAGAAATATAACTCTTTAGTCATAAAACTTATTTCATTAATATTATAATTATTTTTTACGGTATAGCTTTTAGTAATATTCCAATTCAGTTAATAACCGCTTAGTTGGCTCTAATTCCTTTATTTAATCTTTTGATATTTTTAAATTGTATAATTTTGGGGGAGTAGTTGAAAATATTTTCTATTAGCTAATAAGGTATTTGTTAAGTATCCAGGTAGTAATTATTCTTTGTAAGAAAATATTAATGAAAAAAGAATATAGAGATTAATTTTATTTGGTTGGTTATTTATAAATTATTAGTTAGAATGGTAGAAACTTTGAAGTTACTATATAATATTATATTATTGCTTAAAAATAAAAACATGGTTTTGAAAGATTGGTATGCTCCCCTTAAAGTAGACACTTGAAAAAGTAAAACTACTTTAGGGGGAGTTTTTATGCGTTCAAATAGAAAGCATTCACCAGCAGAGTTGGCTAAATATATCCATCTTTATGAAGAAGGAACTTCCTATGCCGAGCTTTGTGATCAATATGGTCTCTCAATTCATTCATCTGTCTTTAGAGAATATTATCTCAAATATCTAGAACATGGCTTTGCAGGGCTGGAATCACAGACAAAGAATAATTCTTATAGTGAAAAGTTTAAGCAGAACGTCGTTCAAGAATACTTGAATACAGACATCTCAATTACAAAAATTGCTAGAAAATACAATATCCCTAGCTTTTCTACTGTAAGGAATTGGATTACTAAGTATACTAAAAGGGAAGAATTAAAGGGCTACCACCCTAAACCCGAGGTGTATACAATGAAAAGCCAAAAGAAAACCTATCAGGAAAAAGTTGATATTGTTAAAGATTTTCTTGAAACAGGAATGTCTTATAAAGAGACTGCTGAAAAACATAAAGTTTCCTACAATAATGTTTACTCATGGGTCCAAAAGTATAAGAAATATGGTCCCAATGGGCTCATTGATAGTAGAGGACGCCGCAAACCGATGAGTATTCAAAATGAAGAAGAGAAGTTACGTACAGAATTAGCTGCGCTTAAAGCACGTAATGAATACTTAGAAACGGAAAATGCTGCTCTAAAAAATTGAAAGAAGTGGAAAGAGAGTTGATGTCCGACGGACAAAATATCAAGCAGAGTTCAAAACAATCGAAAAATTAAGCCAGGAAGGACACAAAATAACATTCTTATGCCATTCGCTAGGTGTCAGTAGATCTGCTTATTATAAATGGCTCAACCGAGAGCCATCCAAGACAGAACAACGTTTACAGTGGCTAATGACTTTAATTCAAGAAGCTTATGATAAATATGAGGGCATCTATGGTTATCGTCGAATCACCATTTATCTTAATCACTTTAAGAATGCGCGGGTCAATCATAAGTGTGTCTATCGTCTCATGAAATTAATGGGTTTAAAATCTGTTATTCGCCGTAGGCGATATCACTACAAAAAAAGTAAGCCTCAGCACGTTGCAGAAAATGTGTTGAACCGTGAATTTGATAAAGATTATGAACCGATGCAGGTGTTGTTGACGGATATTACAGAGTTTAAATATGGCTATAACTATAGTTACAAAGCGTATTTAAGTGCGATTCTTGATTACGGAGCCAATAAGATTATTGCTTTTAAATTATCACAAAGGAATAACAATCAACTTGTTAAAGATACGATTGTTCAAGTAGAAGAAGAACTTATCCCTACAGAAACCCTCTTGCACAGTGACCGTGGTTTCCAATATACTTCGCATTTCTTTAAGCGTTTTGTTGACGAAAAACAGTTAATTCAAAGTATGTCTCGCGTAGGAAAATGTATTGATAACGGACCAATGGAAAATTTCTGGGGCATTATTAAAGAAGAGATGTATAGGTTGAAAACTTATGAAAGCTTTGAACAACTTGAAGAAGATATTAAACGCTACATCGAATTTTATAACACCGAACGTGTCACACTGGATATGGGCCTTAAAATTCCAGCTTAAATCCAAAGGTGATTAGCCGTTTGGCTAAAAAATTTAAAATTAAATCTAGTTTTAGTTAGACTGTCTGGGCTTGTTTGGCTTGTCCATCTTTTAAAACAGCTAATAGGCTTTGTCAAGGTGGAGAGCGGAGCGGACCTTGATAAAGGCTTGAAGCTGTTTACGCTCCCTCCTTGTCAAACAAGCCTGACCGCTAAACTATCTTTCGGATTAAGTTTTATGAAACATCCTATTCACTGATAAATAATACTTTAAAATCTAAAATAAAAACCATGCATGACAAAGATCACACATGGTAAAAAATTTATTTATTTATCTGTCTACTTGACAGGGAGCAGTTCAGATCGTATCATAAAAGATTCTTTATGGTTTTTCATTGGGTTAAGTATCATAGTTCTTAATTCACAAGTATATAAAGTATGATATTATCAAGAGTAATAAAAAGATCGAAAAACAAAAAATTAAACTTGTAAGAAATCATCATAATTAATGAAAAAATGTTCAGAATAAGATGAATTATATGCTGATTAGGTTACAATTTAGTTTAATTTATTTTTAAAAAAGCGCAAACTATCAAGCTAAAGGTGATACGATGAGTTATAATTCTAAACTAAAAAGCATGCATATTAATAAATTTAGAGGCTTGGAAAATATCAACATTGACTTTGGAGATAGAGTTACATTAATTTGTGGAAAAAATGGTACATCTAAATCTACTATTTTAGGAATCATTGCTCAAGTATTTAGTTTTTCAACAGACTATTCAGAAAAAGAGCCAAAGAGAAATGGGTTAAAAAAATATAAAACTCTGCTAGGGAAAAATTACGAAAGTGTATTTAGTGAACATTTCCGCTTTTCAGAAAAATATGATTTGCCAGGAACTATGGATGTCGACTTGGTTTTTTATGATGGTATATCTAAGGAGACATTAGATAATTTATCTCTTAAACTTTACGATTCAAAAGATAGAAGTAGAAGTCGTCCGGTATTAAGAGGAAATAATGATCGCAATTTAACCTATCCTTTAATCTATCTTAGTGTAAATCGTTTAACACCTATCGCTTATAGGAGTTATAAACAAACTAATGACGAGTATCTAAGAGATAATCAGGGATTAGCACTTCAACTTTCAAATCGAATTTTACTTCAAGAAAATACCCAAGTAACTGCAACTTCCGGAGATTTAGAATCAATGGCTCCACATAATGAAAGCTATGATTATCAGTCTATTTCAGTTGGTGAGGATAATGTTGGTCAACTTGTAAAGGCTATGCTATCCTTTAAAAAACTACAACAGGAATTTGAAAATTATACTGGTGGTATCCTATTGATTGATGAAGCTGATGCAGGATTATTTCCTGCTGCACAAATTGAATTTTTTCATATACTTAGAAGTTTTTCAAAAAATTATAATGTACAAGTTATAATGACTAGTCACTCACCAACTTTAATTCAAGAAGTTTTTGAACAAAAAGATAAAAAGAACTATAAAACTGTTTATCTGACTAATACATATGGTCCGATTATTGTTCAAAATGAAGCTAGTTGGGCTGATATTGATGCAGATATCCATGTAGTTACGCGAGACATAAAAAATAGTGATTTAAAACTACCGAAAATAAATGTTTATCTCGAAGATATTGAAGCAAAGAAATTTTTTGAATCTATTATAAAGAGCCGAAAACTTAAAGGGCTTTTGGATATTTTAAAAGTATCAATGGGTAGCGAACAACTAACTACATTACATGATCTAGATGTTCCTGAATTCACCTCGGATAGTATTGTTTTTTTAGATGGGGATAAAGAAGTTGATCATACTTATAAAAATTTTCTAATTCTTCCAGGAAATTTGCCTCCAGATCAGCTTTTATTTGAATATTTGTTTAACAAACTTAAAAATGATGATTATTGGAAAAATCCATATAAATTTACAAAGCCAATCTTTAATAGAGTTTATAATGAAACGGTGAATGAAAAATTATCTCAAATAATAGGTCAACCATCTGATAAATCGGATGAATCACTAATTTTAAAAGATAAGCTAAAAACTTTTAGTAAAAATGATTCAAATAAACACGGAATTATTAGAGAATCTTTTAAAAGATTCTACAAAAGTAAAGATATTCAGAAAGTTGTTAATGGAAGTGTAAAATATAACCCTTTCAGAGTTTGGGCCGAAGAACATGAAGGAGAAATAGATGATTTTAAGAAAAATATCATTGAAGTATTAAAATCTATCTATGTTAAAAAGTATAAAATTCCAAAAATAACATTAGACGAATACTTTGATAAGATTTGAGGTGAATTTAATGCCTGTTACAAAATCACCATTAAGATACCCTGGTGGAAAAACTCAGCTTTCAGGATTTTTAACCAATTTAATTAAAATAAATAATATGATAGATGTAACTTACTGTGAACCATTTTCTGGCGGCTTTGGCGCTGGACTTGAGTTACTTTTCTCAAATACTGTTAATTCTATCATTATTAATGATATAGATGTTGGAATCTATAGTATATGGTATGCGATACTATATGACGTAGATAATTTTATTAATTTAATTCGAAATACTCCGATAACTATTGAAGAGTGGAAGTATCAAAAGAATATTCATGAAGACCTAGTACATGAGAATAAATATTCACTTGAATTAGCATTTTCTACCTTTTTTCTTAATCGAACTAATCGTTCTGGTATTATCAGTGGTGGTCCCATAGGAGGTTATGAGCAAAAAGGAAAATATAAAATAGATTGCCGATTTAATAGAGAGGCTCTTATTAAAAAAATAATAAACATTAATGATCAAAAGAAAAATGTAGAATTATATAATTTAGAAGCTAATTCTTTAATTTATAATGTATTGTCTAAAAAAGATAAAAGACATCTCTTTATTTTTTTTGATCCTCCTTATTATCAACAGGGTAAAAATTTATATGCGAACTTTTTTAATCATAAAAATCATCAGGAACTATATGAATATATACAGATGTTAGATGAATATAAATGGATAGTTACTTATGACCATGAAAAGAATATTGAGGACATTTATAAAAATTATCCTGCATTAGAATATAAAATTCAATATTCTGCAAATAAGGTTCGAAAAGAAAAAGAATATTTATTTCATAGTCCTAATACTAAAGTAGAAAGCTTTGATAAAGTTATATTTCAATAAAAATTGTGAAATACGCTTTTAAAACAGTTAAATTGCTTAAAAGGGAGTAAGCGTCAAATAAGAGAATAGAATTCAAAAAAATCTTGATAAGCTAGCGAAGAGGATTTTTTAAATCCTTTGTATGCTCAACTGATCAAGATTTTTTGTTATTTAAGTAATTCTCTTTTTGATTTTTTTCGACAGATCGCTTGGATAGCGGGATGCCAGGGAAGATAATCCTCAAGCACTTTTTCACTGAGTGTCTTTTCATTCGGCATGGCACTTAATAGGAAAGTGAGATATTTTTCAGGATCAAGGCCATTGGCCTTAGCTGTTTCAATGATCGATAGAATGATTCCAGAATACTGAGCACCTTTAAAAGAGGTAGAAAACAACCAATTTTTCCTCCCTATAACGAGTGCTTTTATGCCACGCTCTGCCCGGTTATTGCTCATTTCAACCGCACCATTTTCCAAAAATGTTTTGAAATAAGCTTCATATTTTAGGGCATAGGCGATGGCTGTTCCTAATTTTCCTCCAGCAGTAGGTGATTCCTGACGAAGGCGTTCAAAAAAGTGGTCAATTTTTACTTTTAAAGTTGTCTGGCGTTTATCTAGACGTTTATATATCGATAAATCTTGCCATTTCTTTTCTAATGTGAAAAATTGGTCACATTGTTTCACTGCCCATGAGCTGAGAAATTGACCTTGATATTTTTTAGGTGGTAAGGCCTCATAAAACTTTCGTCTTAGATGCGCCCAACAACCAGCGATAGTCGCTCCATTTATTTTGGGATAGACATGCCACATATCGCAATGAATCACACCCTCATAGTCAGCCATTCCTTCGGAAAGGTCATTAAAGCTTCGTCCAGGGGAATGGTGATAGAGATAAATTTGTTGCTGAGTTTCTCGAGAAGAACACGCTAACCAGTAGTAGGTCTTTTCTTTCTCATGCTCAATGACCTTATAACTCGTTTCATCCATATGGATGACTGGCTGTTTGATTAGCTTTCCAGAAAGCAGTCGATAAAGCGGCTCAAAGTAATATTCTGCAGCTTTTTCATGCCAATTAATGAGCGTTTGACGAGAAAGCGGTAGGCCCATCTTTTCCCATTCACCTTCCTGACGGTAAGCAGGAATTTTCAGTTCATATTTTTGTTGAAGTGAGTGGGAAACAAGACTTGCGGTCGCATAGCTCCCATTAAAGACAGGTTTTGGGACATCCGCACTGATCACCATCTCTTTACCCGCTAATTCTGAACAATTCGTACATTTATAGCTATGCTGAATAACATTCTCACAACGAATTTCCGCAGGAACGTAGCGTAACTGTTGGCGAATTTTCTTTTGGCCAATTTCTGCCATTTCTTGTTGACAATTAGAGCAATTGCGATCTTCACCTTCTAATGTGTAATGAAGATCATAATCAGAAAAGTGTTCAAGCACTACTTGTTTACGACCTTTTGGTCGCTTTTTGCGACGATAGTTAATCGTTTCGATTGCTTCATCCTCTTCTTCACTGGTCAAATCACAAGCATCAATCTCAAAAAGGCTTAGCTGATTGTTATTTACTAAGTTTTCTTTTGAACGACCATAGAGTTTCTTCTTCAAATAACGAATCAATTCATCTTGATGAGCAATCGTTACTTCTTTATTTTTCAATAGTTTATTTTGATGATTTAATTCATTCTGCTTATTGTCGATGGATGACTGCTGACTGTCGATAACACGTTTTTGATGATTGATCATTTTCTTCAATACTTTAATTTCTTCAAGTAATTGCTGTTCTCGATTTAAAGTCATAGTCATCCTCCTCACTCGTTTTTCTTATTTTACCAATTGTTTTAGAGGATGGGTATTTCAATAAAATTTTTTCTTTTGTGTTTTTCGCACAGAACTTTCGATAGAAAAACCTTCAAGTAGCCATTGCCACTGTTGCTTTGAAATCTGTTTTAATTCTCTATGGCTTTTAGGCCATTGCATCTTACCATCTTCAAATCGTTTGTAGAATAACCAAAAGCCACTGCCATCCCAATAGAGTGCTTTAAAACGATCATTGCGGTTTCCACAAAATAAAAATAATGACTGACTGAACGGATCCATTTTAAAATCTTCCTGAACAATAGTTGTTAGCGAATCAATTCCTTTCCTCAAATCGGTTTTGCCGTAGGCAATGTAAATATGGTGAAGGTCATCCATATTAATAATCATATAAAAACCCTCCTAACTATTAGAAGTATAGTTTGGAGGGCTTACATTTTATAGCCGTGTTTCTATTTGACGCTTACAAAAGGGATTTTATTTATAGATAACATATTCGTTATAACTAATAATATATAATTGCTATTTATAAATCGAATTTAATATAATAAAAAGCATTACGGTATTCTGTAATTTCAAATTCAGCCCTTGCCAGCTCCACCAACAGAGCTCAACAAGGGCTTTTCTTCTGCAGTAACATCACGAAAACAGTAAAAATTTACCTAATCCTAAAAATAAATCACAATACCACTAAAACCGATCACCGTTGATCCCCTTTCCTAAGTTGACAGAAAGCCCTAGGCAGGCTAAACTATCAGTAAATCAAAACATTATTAAGGAGATTACATCATGACTTTAGTATTTATTTCTTGGCAAGGCTGGCATAGAATAAAGTGAGATAACTAAGTACGGTTAGACTCGCTTTATTTTGGTACCCCCAATTGAAGAGGAGTCTATGCCGGATGTAATCGAAGAGAATGAAGCCGCATAGATGGCAGTTAGGTGAGACTGTGAGTTTTCACACAAGTCTCCTTAACCTTTCTATGCGGCTTTTTTCTGTTCTCATCCGGAAGTATCTTGGTCATTAGTAAAGGAGAAGAGTCCATGGCAGATTTTATTCAACCCAGTCGCATAGCCCTGCAAGTCGAACTGGATAGTCCGGAAGCAGCGATTCAGTTTGGCGGCAACTTGTTAGAAGCAAGTGACTTAATCACCCAGGCTTACACCCAAGCCATGCTTGACCGCTACCATAAGCAGGGACCTTATTTTGTGATTGCGCCGGGAATAGCTTTTCCCCACGCTCGTCCGGAAGAGGGGGCTTTAGCAACGGGCTTTAGCCTGGTGACCTTCAAGACACCGATTGTCTTTTCTCATCCTAGTAATGATCCGGTTCATTTAATGCTGTGCTTGAGTGCGACTGATAGCCAAAAACACCTTGAAGCCCTTATGCGGCTAGCTGAGCTCTTGCAGTCGGAAGCCTTGAAGCAAAAGTGGTTTCAAGCCAACGATAAAGAAACGATTTTAGCTGATTTAAACGATTTAGGAGGATATGACTTATGAAATTTGTAACGGTATGTGGTGCTGGAGTAGGTTCTAGCGTAATGTTAAAAGTTTTCGCCCAAAATATTTTATCGGATGAAGGGATTGCAGGCAGTGTCGAAGCGGCTGACATTTCTTCACTCAATCCTTATGACTACGATGTCATTATTACCTCTTCAGCCTTTGCGGAACGTTTAGAGGGACAAGTTAAGCATTTAATTATCATGGATAATATGTTAGACCAAGCTTATTTAAGAAGCCAAATCTTAAGCTTAGTTAGCGAAGAGGAGGCGGTTCGATGAATCTATTACTCTATTTCATTCAAACCATATTTTCCCAGGCCGTCTTTATTATCGGTTTGGTCTGCTTAATTGGGCTCCTGATTCAAAAGAAATCCTTCGACAAGATTGTTTCCTCTGTGATTAAGGCCATGATTGGTTTTCTCTTAATTAACGAAGGTGGGAAGTTCCTAGGAATGGCCTTACTGCCACTCCAACCCATGTTTATTAAGATCTTTAATTTGAATGTCGATGTGCCTAGTCTGGACCAAGCTATGGGTGGACTTGAAGGCGTAGGTTTCGAGATGGCCTTGATCTTTGCTTTGGGTTTTGTGCTTAATATTTTAATTGCTCGTTTTACGCCTTTGAAATTTGTCCACCTCAGTGCCCATGTGTCTTTCTTCTATGCAGGTTTAATTGCGGCCCTGTTAAAATATAATACCAGCCTGCCTACCGCAGCCATTGTTTTAATCGGTGCTATTATTCTTGGTATTTACTTGACCGTAACCTGTGCCTATGTTTATCCCTTTATGAAGAACATCAAGGGTGGGGAAGGCTTTACCTTAGCTCACTCCTCTTCAGTCGGTCTCTTGATTGGGGCCTTATTAGGAAAAGTGGTTGGTAAAGGGAGCAGGGATATTGAAGAAATCCAATTTCCTAAGTCACTCGGCTTCTTGCGGGAGATGACCATTGCCTTGTCCTTAGTGATGATGGCTCTATTCTTGGGACTTTCCCTCTTAGCCGGGCCTAGTTTTGTGGTTGATCAAGTTTCTAAAGGGCAGGATATTTTCTCCTTTAGCTTAATTAATGGTTTGACTTTTGGGATGTGGATTACGGTCATTATTACTGGTGTGCGGATGCTTTTAGCTGAGATTGTGCCTGCCTTCCATGGCATTTCCGCTAAGTTAATTCCAAACGCCATTCCAGGACTCGACGTGCCTCTACTCTTTCCAAACCATCCGACGAGTGTAATTGTTGGGTTTCTGATGAGCTTATTAGCCGGTTTCTTGGGTGTCTTTGTCTTAGGTTTGATTGGTTATCCGATTCCAGTCTTTCCAGCTTTGATTCCGACCTTCTTTACCGGTGCCATCACGGCTATCTTTGGTAATAGCACTGGTGGGAGACGGGGAGCCATTGCCGCTTCCTTTACCAATGGTTTGATCCTGATTTTTGGTCAAGCCCTCCTCTTACCAATGGTCGGGGACTATGCCCAAATCATGCGGGTCTTAGCTGAAACTGACTATGCCTTCTATGGCCCCTTGTTAGGTTACCTGTTAAGACTAATAGGAATTTAAGCCCAACCACCTTTCTCTATTTCAGGAGAAGGGTGGTTTTTCTTTTCAAGTCGGAAAATTTTTCATACTATAGACTTACCACTAAGAAGACCATCTTTAGTTAATGAATAGATTGTCTAAAAAGGAGATCTTCAGTAAATGACATATAATATTTTTTCCCAAGTCCCCAGTGAATATGTTGCCTTTGATTTAGAGACAACGGGGCTAGGCTTTTCTAGTAAGATTATTCAGATTTCAGCTGTTCATTTTAAGGGAGGTGAGGAGATTGGCGCTTTTGACCAATTAATCAATCCCGAGCGTACTATTCCAGCCAAGATTACCCAGTTGACTGGGATTTCTGATGAAGATGTTTATTTATCGCCAACCATCGATCTGGTAATCCAGGATTTTATGACTTTTATTAAGGACCTGCCCCTAGCTGGATATAATAGTAAGAAATTTGACATTCCTATGCTGAGAGCCAATACTGGCATTGATCTGAGTTCGCTTCCCCATATGGATGTTTTAGAGATGGCCCGTCTCAGTCCTATTCGCACGCAAAATTATAAATTAACTACCGTCAAAGCTTATTACGGCATCCAAAACCGGGCCCACGATAGTCTCAATGATTCTCGGGCCACTGCCTTGATCTTGGAAGAATTCCGTAAGGGAAATTTCTAGGGGAATAAATTTTTGCTAGTATATTTAATTTTCATAGTCTTTAGGCGGAAAAGGATCATTTCCGTAGGAATCTTTTGAGCGTATTCTCCCATTTCTTCCATGAATTAACAATTCAGATTTTTGATTTTTGGCTACTTTCCTTCCATATTCAGCTGCTTGTGCTTGCGTGTCAAACATTTTAGTTGCACGATCATTACCTGCTCCTTTTAATTGCCATTTTTCTCCTTTTGGTGTTACATGCTGATTTTTACCCATTTTTCACTACTCCTTATCTTATTTAAGATGTAATAAAATATTTTTGTGTTTTTTCTTAGTAATAGTTTATCACTTAATTTAAATAAGTCAATATGTAGTACATGAAAACTATTTAAGCACTACATGTTGTGTGTTAACTTGAGTGTTTTAGATGAAAAATAAAAGCAAATATTTTAAAATTGTATTATTAAGTCTTTTCTTTTACTATAAAAACGTTTTCATGTTAAATTAAAAGTAATTAATACTTAGGATAAGTAAAGAAAGGACAAGATCTGCCATGGAATTTAAAGATTTTAAAGTGACAGACGGTAACTTCAGCCTGGCTGATTTTCAAACGGCTTATTTGAGTGAAGCGGAAGACGATAAATTAAAAGAGGAGATCTATGAAGATTTGGTCCCTCAATTAGTCGACTGGCATGACCGCTTGACCGCAGAGGGGACCCATGGGCTCTTAGTGACTCTCCAAGCTTTGGACGCGGCCGGTAAGGATGAATTGATCCGCTATATTTTCTCCACCTTACAGCCCCAGGCCCTCAAGGTGACTTCCTACCAGCAACCTTCAGATAATGAAATTGCCCATGATTATCTCTGGCGCATGCATGAAGGGATGCCGGAAAGGGGGACGATTGCGATTTTGAACCGGTCTTACTATGAAGATATTATCGCTCCCCAAGTTCATGATTCCCTGGATTCCGACGACCAACCCAGTGAAATTCGTAATGATCCCCAAGTCATCGAAAAGCGCTACCAGCAAATTCTTCAGTTTGAGAAATACTTGTGTGAAAATGGTTTTCCAGTGGTCAAATTCTTCTTCCATATGTCCAAAGACAAGCAGCGGGAACGCCTCTTAGAACGGATTGAAGAGCGAGAAAAGAACCATGAATTTTCTTTCTCAGATATTGAAGACCGCAAGAAGTGGGACCTCTACCAGGAAGTTTTTGAGAAGATGTTACAAAACACGGCGTGTGACTATGCGCCCTGGTACATTTTGACCGCTGACAATCCTTGGTTAGCCCGGAAGGTTGCGACGGAAGCTTTAATTGATGTCATTGAAAAAATCGACCCGCAATATCCAACTTTCTCAGACGAAGAACAAGAAAAGGCCAATCAAATCATTGAACAATTACGAAATAATGAGATATAAGTTAAAGTCGAAAAACGTCTAGCTTTAAAACTAGACGTTTTTCTTTAGGAAAGATCATCTTCAAAATAAAACATGTCCTCAAATTGACAATCTAAAGCGATACACAGGATGAGGGCTAGTTTAGCGGTGGGGTTGAATTGCCCAGTTTCAATCGATGAAATCGAGTTCCGTGAGACGCCGATCATGTCGGCTAAGGCCTGCTGACTCAGGCCTTTTTCTTTGCGGATGGCTTTGAGACGGTTGTGTAAGATTAATTCTTTATCCATTAGGCTGCCCCAAAGCTAAAATGTATAAAGCGTAAGAAAAAGGCAATATTTAGTACAGAGGTAAAGATTAAGAGGATTAAGGCAGATTTTTCTTGACTAATTTTATACCTTTTATAGAAATTCACCGATATAAAGGTAAATAAGATGACTTCAATATCAGCAATGCTCTGTCCGTTAATGGCTTTGATGGCCATCAAAATAATGGCTACCACGCACATAGCGGCGAAACCATAGTCGTCGGCTTTCTTAATCAGGTGTTGCTGATATTCATCCTGATTGTCTGAGCGATATTTAGCTAGAATGCGTTCTTTTTCTTCTTCCTTCATATTTTTCCACCTTTCTTGCCAAGTACACTTGGCGCACCTTTATGATAACATGCCAAGTATACTTGTCAAATCATATGGTTAATATGCTATTTCTTTGATCCTTTGAATATTTTAGCTAAGAAAAAAGCAGAAGCACCTTTCAATGCTCTGCTTTTATTCTTCAGTCCATGCTGGCTGGCAGACTTATTTTATTTTGTTATTTATTATTTGCGGTTTCGACACTGCTTAAAACAGCATCTTTTTCCTTCTTGATGAAGTCTACCCGGCCTTCAATGACCTTGATATCCATGCGGATTTCACGTCCTAGTCCAGGGACATCGACTTTTTCTTCGAAGAAGTCCTTGAATTCTTCTAGGCGTTCTTCAGTATTAAAGACGCCTGCGGTAACCGTGATGTAGGTGGCAAATTCCATATCGCCACCGACTTTGGCTTCTAACCAGTCCCAGTTATTCCGTAGCCAGTTCCAGGCTTTTTCTTCTCCAGCTGGGTTAGCTAAGACGCCACGATACCAAGCCCGTAAGTCTTGGGGCTTAATCACATTGGTTTCTTGGAAGTGGCCCACGATTTGGTCTAAGAAGGTTTCATCCTTAGAAGCAGTCAGAGCTTGACGGAGGTCAGCCTTGAGACTTGGATTAGCTGATTTTTGGTAGGCGGTGAGGTAGTCTTGGCAGAGGTCATCAGAACCGTAGTTAACCACTTCATTCTTCAAGAGCAGGGCACGACGGTCAGCGGGTAGTTTTTCCTTGTTTTCTCCACCACCAGAGTTTAAGTAAAGTTCATGGAGGCCCTCAATGACCATCTTGTCTTCAGCATAGAGAGAAGCGGCCAAAATCGTTGGACGACTCAATTCGTCATCCAGACTTTCGCCTACCCAAGCTTCTACGCCTAGCTTTTCAACTTGGTCATGGTAGAGTGAGCGGATATATTCCTTAATGGCTGCTTCTTCTTCACTCTTTGGACGGGCAAAGTCTTTTAATACTGATAAGATTGCAGCAATCTTTTCATGGACAATGGCTGATTCAGCCTTAGCTAATTTGTCCAATAAAGGAATAATTTTCGCGTAGGATAAGCGACCACCCTTAGCTAAGAGGTTTAAGTCTTGTAAGACTTGGAGTTGATCGATAGCGGTTAATTGGTCTAATTCATCAATGATGTCCTTTAAGAGTTCTTCATCGTAATCAACGATAAAGTGAGAGTTATTTCCGACATTGAGTCTTAAGGCTTGGTCGCCTTTTTTGAAGTTTGAAACTGTGATTTCTGACTCGGTCATGATTTCTGGCACTTGGTCGTTGTTGGCTTGGAGTGGAATTTGCCAGAGACGTCCTTGGTCTTGGCCTTGGCCAATAAAGAATTGTTCTTGGCTTAAGACTAAATCGCCGTCCACTAACTTAGCGGATACCACTGGATAGCCAGGTTGTTCTAACCAAGAATCCATAATTGCCCCAATATCTAAGCCAGAAGCTTGTGATAGAGCATACCAGAGGTCTTGGCCCTTGGCATTACCGTATTGGTGTTTTTCAAAGTAAGCCTTGAGCCCCTTACGAAGGTCGTCGTCACCTAATAAGGAACGCACCATGACTAAGAGACGGGCTCCTTTGGCATAGACAATGGCCGGGTCGAAGATGGAGTCGATTTCGGCTGGATCGTTGACCATAACATGGACCGATTGGACGCCATCTGTTGCATCACGTTCCAAAGCAGCAGGCACATCGGAAGTTTGGAAGAGTTCCCAGACCTTCCACTCTGGTTCAAGGGCATCGATAGCCGCATATTCCATCATATTGGCAAAAGATTCATTCAACCATAAGTCGTCCCACCAGTTCATGGTGACTAAGTTACCGAACCATTGGTGGGCGAGTTCGTGGGCGATCACGGTAGCCACTAATTGTTTGGTTGGTAGGGAGGCGTTATCCGGATCGATTAAGAGATAGGCTTCCCGGTAGGTTACTAGCCCCCAGTTTTCCATGGCTCCAGCAGAAAAGTCCGGTAGGCCAACTTGGTAGGAATGTTCCAGCGGGTAGGGGGTGTCGTAGAATTCTTCGAAGAATTCGATCGACCGTTTACTGATGTCTAAGGCAAAGTCAAGTTCCTTAGGAGCGTGAGCCTTAGTGGCAAAGACACCAATTTCAACTCCGGACTTAGTATGGGTAATTTTCTTTTGCAGGTCGCCAAAGACAAAGGCGATCAGGTAGCTGGACATGCGGACGGTTTCTTCGAAGTAGTGAACGCCGTTTTCACATTTGACTTCGGGTTGGTTGGCGATAATCGTTTCGCCTGCTTGTTCGTCAAATTTAATGGCTAAGGAAAAAGTAGCCTTAGCAGCGGGTTCATCCACACAAGGAAAGGCCTGGCGGGCAAACGTAGTCTCAAACTGCGTGCCGACCAACTGTTTTTCTTCACCGTCCACTTCATAATAAGAAGGATAAATTCCCATCATGGAGTCGGTGAGGTTAGCGTGGTAGGTCACTGCGACTTCTACCTGACCTTCCTTATCATTAGCAATAGTTAAGGTTTCTGCTTGGTCATCTTGTGAAAAAGAAGCTAATTCCCCATCCACAGTGACCTTTTCCGTGGTTAAATATTTTTGGTTTAACACAATGTCTTGACCCTTAGTTTGGCCACTAACGGTGGTTGTTCCACTAAAACGCTTATCTTGGCGGCTAATGTCCAAATAGATGTCATAGTGGTCAGGAACAAACTGGTCGAGTAGACGTTGATTTTCTGTCATAGAAAAACCTCCCCTAAATTGGTTTCGTTAATTATACGGATTATTCATCCCTTATAGTAGTAATTATATGGGATTTAGGCAAATTTTTCAGCTTTCTTTTCATTATTGATTATAAAAAGCCATATTCATTAAAATTAGGTCTTTACAAATGAAAAGATCAGGCGTATTCTAGTTACTGTCGTCAAGCGATGACACAATACACTGCCCGGTGGTCAAGGGGTTAAGACGCCGCGTTCTCAGCGCGGAATCACGGGTTCGAATCCCGCCCGGGTGATAATGATTTCAATAGAGGTCTCAAGAATGTTGAATTTAAAGCATTCTTGGGGCCTCTTTTTTATGTCCGCTAAAAAGTTAGTAGAAACGACTAGATTTCTAAAACAGAACGACTGCTCACTAAGTTATCGATACTTAAAAACAATGATAAAAGCATATAATTACTTAAAATCACTTACAAATACATAAAATCATGCTAGAATAAAGATAGCAAGTAAAAAGATCGCAGAAGGAGGGCCGCTATGTACCAAGAGGAACGTTTAAGATTAATAATGAAAGAATTAAAAGACAGGGGGCGGTTAACGGCTAAGGAAATGACTTCAGCTTTGGGTGTTTCTAGAGATACGATCCGCCGGGATTTTAATCTACTCGAAGACCAGGGACTCGCTCACCGCACCCATGGGGGCTTAATCTTGCCTAAGCAAGTGCCAGTCATTGCTCCTTATCAAAGTCGCTCTAAGCAATCAACCCAAGCCAAAAGAGCTATTGCTCAAGGGGCAAAGAAATTTCTTCAAAAGGGGGGCTTTTACTTCTTCGATGTCTCTACCGTCGTTAGTCAACTGGCCCAAATAAGTGAAGAATCTATGACAGTTTATTCTCATTCTTTAGATAATGCCCTCATTTTTAGTGACAAAGAAGGGGTGGACTTTAACCTCCTAGGCGGCAAGTATTACTCAAAGAATCGTTTCTTTTCCAACTTAGACACTCTCAAACAACTTGACCAGCTCTATTTTGATGTGGCTTTTATTGGCGCTGCGGGACTAAAGGATGGAAAAATCTCCTATGATGACCAAGCCGACTGCCAGGTTAAGGAGCTAGTGTTCAAAAATTCGCAAAGTATAGTTCTCTTAGCCGAAGCGGAGAAATTCCAACAAAACGGCCACTACCAAGCGGGAAGCCTGGAAGAAATCGATTATCTAATCACAACCCAAGCTCTCCCAGCGATTAAAAAGATTAATGGATTGGAAGTCATTGAAACCGACAGAAAGGAAGAAGATCATGATGCAAGCTCAGATTAAATTGGTGATCAGTGACATTGATGGAACCATTCTCGATTCTAACCACCAGGTCGATGACCAATTGAAGGATCAGGTAAAAGCTCTTCAAAAGCAAGGGATTCCCTTTGTCTTAGCTTCTGCGCGATCGCCCCGAGGCATGTATGGCTTAGCCAAGGAATTGGAACTCGACCAGAACCCAATCGCGACTTATAATGGGGCCCTAATTGTGCCAAGTAACCCGAAAAAACTCGACCAAGCCCTGGTGAACCATGTGATTGATCCTAATGAAGCCGGAAAACTGATTGACATCCTCCAAAGTCAATTTCCCACGGTTTCCATCAATCCCTATGCCGGAGCGGACTGGTATGCTAATGCTAGGAGCCCTTGGACGGATGAAGAAGCTGCGATTACCCAGGACAAACCGATTATTAAAGATCCTCAGTCTTTACTTGAAGAGGGGGTTGGCATAAATAAGTTTCTCCTGATTGACCAGCCCACTAAGATTAGTCACTTAGAAGACTATCTCAAGGCACTGGATTTCAAACATTGTGATTTCTACCTCTCTAAGGACAATTACCTAGAAGTTACCGCTAAGGGTGTCTCCAAAGAAAATGCCTTACGAGAAATTGCGGAAGTCTACCAAGTCCCGCTTGAAAATTGTTTAGCTATTGGTGATAATTTTAATGATATCCCCATGCTTCAATTAGCTGGGCTAGGAATTGCTATGGCTAACGCACCTAAGGAAGTTCAAGCGGCTGCCGATGATATTACTAGCTCTAACGATGACCATGGGGTGAGTCAGGCCCTCATTAAATGGGTACTATAAGACAATTATTAATTTCAAAGGAGCCTATTGTGACCTTAAAACAAATCCGAAACCTTGCCTTTATTGCTTTAATTCTCTTACTCGTCTTGACTTTTCCGAGTTCCGCTACTTCCTACCAAGATCAGAGTCTAATCCCACTTTTGGAGTCGGCCCTAGCCAATCATCCAGGTGAAAGTTTATTAAGTGGTCTTTCTTTTTCCTATGCCGGAGAGGAAATATCGCTTCAAGCTCGCGACTACTATGCCTTTATTGAGTTCTTTATCCGTAAGGGGGCTCACTTTGTCCTTTTTGGCAGTCTGGCTAGCCTCGCCTACCTATCCTTATTAATCGATGTCAAAAGGACAACAGTCCGTGCTCCTTTAGCGGCCTTATTGACTTTTGGCTATGCAGCTTTTGATGAATTGCGGCAGATATTTACCCCCAACCGAACCGGGCTTCTGGCTGATGTCTACCTAGATACCTGTGGCGCCTTGACTTTTATCTTGCTGACGATCTTAGTTTTTTCTTGGCTTTCGAAAAAGGGTTGGATCAAGGAAAGTCAAGGCCCAATTTAGTCCCAATGGATGCCCTTTTAAGACTTGATAGCTAGCTTGTTAGCGGCTAGAAAAGATGATAAACTTAAGGTGATTATATTGTAAGCGATTGCGCTATAGTTATGAAAAGCATAACTTGTGTCTCATCATAAAAGTTGCGTGAAGAATAGAAAGATAGGGAGCAAAATGAGTAAAGTAATTGTTGTTGGTAGCATTAATATTGATATGACCATGGTCACTGACCGCTTGCCCCGGATCGGAGAAACCATTTTAGGTGACACGGTGAATTACTTTATGGGTGGTAAGGGAGCTAACCAAGCCGTTGCTGCTGCCCGCTTAGCTAGCGATGTACGGATGGTTGGCAGTGTCGGCGACGATTCCTTTGGTGACAAGGCCCTTAAGCATCTCAAGAAGGAAGGGGTAGTTACTGACCATATCAAGGTGGAAAAGAATATTTTCACTGGAATGGCGGCTATTTTTTCCGTTCAAGCAGATAATTCTATTGTGGTTTTGCCGGGAGCTAATGGTCTAGTTGAAGTCGGTGAAGACTTTGCTGATTTGGTTGAGGAAGATGACATTGTCCTCGCTCAATTAGAAGTTCCCTTAGCCACCGTTAAGCAGGCTTTCTCAATCGCACGAGAAAAAGGGGCCAAGACCATCTTAAACCCAGCTCCCTTTGACCAAGGCATTAATGAATTTGTCGATCTGGCAGATATTGTCACTCCTAATGAAACTGAATTTGCCGGCATGTTAGGTCGAGACATCGACGATTCGGAAATCGAAGCAGCCATGTTAGAGTGGAGCCAAGCCCATGAGGCCTTATTGATTGTTACCCGGGGTTCCCAAGGAATTTCCTATGTTAAAGAGGGGCAAGTGCTTTCGATTCCAACGATTGAAGCAGATGTCAAAGATACGACTGGGGCAGGGGACACCATGAATGGGGCCTTCGCTGCTTTAATGGCTCAAGGTACTCCTCTGGAAGAGGCCCTCCGCCTGTCTTCGGTTGCCGCCACCCTATCAACCACCAAGGTAGGTGCCCAAACCGCCATGCCTTATCCTAAAGACCTTGAATCATACTCTGAGGCTTAAGTTTTTTTTCAAGGTCTAAAAATTTAGGAAATTGTAAAGATTATAGGCCGATCATCTTTGGATTAAAAGCTGTGGTAAAATAATAAGTGAAGCAGAGTGAATACGAATACACTCGACTAGGAATTGATTTATTTAAAAATAAATGAGGGATTTATTATGAATAAAAATTTAAAAGGCTTTATCGCGGTTACACTTAGCGCCGTCCTGCTAGCGGCTTGTTCCGAACAGGGCGTGTCGTTTGCCGATAAGCAGCAATCATCAGATGTCAAGACTGAACAAACTTCCAGCAGTCAAGCTAAGGAAAGCAGTAAAAAAACGGACACTGACAAGAAGCTAGAGGCTGACCAAGAAAAATCGAGTCAGTCAGACAAGGCAAGTAGCCAAGTCAAGGGTAAAACTGCTAAAGCGAATAATGAAAGTAATCAAGCAGGAACAGGTCAATCAACAAGCAAGAGCCAAGCAGAAGCTGCTGAGAAACCGGCTAGTTCAGTGACACCGTCCAATAATTCCAATGACATTATTGCTAAAGTGGTGCCTATGATCCACCAAGTCACTGACAATATTTACCGCAGCGAAGATTATAGTTTCATGCCTTCCAAGGTAGATGATAATCTTGTTCAAGTAGAAATCCGTCGCCAATCCCCTAATAACCAAATTCATACCAACCTCGTCGCTATCTACCGTTACAACAACCAAACTGGCGAATTAACCAGCATGGACTTGGTGTCCGGTCAATGGCAAAAGGTCAACTAATTTCTCAAAACCTCATTTATCACGCAGCTAACCAGAGCCAGTCGCTCTGGTTTTTTTGCTCCTCAATTTATTTCATCAATGACTTTTTATCGAATATTTTGGTAGATAGCTTTGAGCAGTAGGGGAGCTTTGAATTTAGTCGTTGGCCATGAACAAGCAAGCGATGTGAAATACGGCTAGTAGGCTTTAGCCATACTAGCCGTTTGAAGCTCGCTAGGTGAGAGACTAGGGCTCGAACCGATGCCATGGCTTTTTAACGACCAAATTCAAAAGCGAAACGAATGCTCACCAGTCTATCTTTTGAAAATCGTTTTTCGTATCTTTACTTGACTTGAAAATAGAACGCCTGTTCGATAAAATAAAATCAGGTGATAATTATGCAAGTGATCTATAAAGAAAGCCATTGTCGCAAAAATATCCGTTCCTGGTTAGAAGGCAAAGGTTATCGCTACCAGCGCGATTTTAATAAAGGGGCAATTATTCAAACCAATAAGGGCTATTATCAATTGTGGGACCTACACATTAGGGATGAGGCCCAGGGGACCTATCGCAATTATTTTTTTGCTGAAGGAATATCGGGAGACTTTGACCTTTACGTTTTTACCGTTAGAGAAACGCTTTTCTCGAGTCAAACCGCTAAGGCTTTCATTAATTCGCTATCTATTTAAAAGTAGGGTGCTTAAAAAGCTGACACCGCACCAGCTTGTTTGACACACTTAGGCGGATCTATTGTATAATGGGTAAGACATCTATCCAGATAGGAGCGAGATCCGTGAAGAAAATCAAAGAAGTCTTAGTGCCGATCGCCAGTCAGAGCGTCCAGGATGCTAGTATAGGTAGTTCAGCAGCCGAACTGGCCTATTATGCTTTGTTGGCAATTTTTCCCATGCTACTCTTAGTGGCCAATATTATTCCCTTACTCCCTTTTGATTCAGCACAGGCGGTGGAGTGGATTACTGCCATTCTCCCTAATGAAATTGAACCTTTGCTGATTCCTACTTTGGAATCCTATTTAGATTCCACCAGTGCCGGGAGTCTTTCAATTAATACCATCTTAGTAATCTGGTCATCCTCGGCCGGTTTCTCCGCCTTACAGCGGGTCTTAAACCGAGTATACGGCAATCCTGACCACAAGAATGCGGTAATTACTCGGATCGCTTCTTTCTTGATTGCCTTTCTCTTAGTCCTGAGTGTAGGCGTCTTCTCGCTCTTTTTTGTCTTTGGGGAGACCTTACTCCAGATCATTAACAATTTTGTCCCCTTACCGTTAGATTTTGTGGAATTACTACTGGGATTAAAGTGGCCAGTGCTCTTAGTTTCAGTTTTTATCTTAATGTTGTTTATTTATATCGTGGTTCCTAACCAACCCATGACCTTGAAATACGCCTTGCCTGGATCGGTGACTGCAGCCATTGTTGTTCTCTTGATTTCCAGCTTGTTTGGTGTCTATGTCCAGTTTGCCGGAGGTTCTTCGGTTCAAAATGGGACTATTGGAGTCTTCATTGCCTTAATGCTTTATCTATATTTAAATGGGATGGCGCTCATTGTTGGAGGCTTAGTCAATACCATTTATTACCGTTATAAACATGCAGATACCTATCTTGATCAACGCATTAAGTATAAGGTCAGTTTATCCCCGAATTTTCCTCACTTAAATGATAAGGAAATTGCCTATAGTCCCTTAAAACGGGCCTCCAAGGCGATCCAAGCGGAAGCTTTAGAGAAGAATAACTAAGCGTATTGTTAGCTGTTAAACTAAGGAGTGTAAGTATGGCACGTTCAAGAAGCCAACGTTTAAAAAAAGTTAGCCAAGCAAAATCCATTAATCCAACTATTATCGCGCTTTTATTAGCCTTGATGGCCATGAGTGTCGCGGTGATTTTCTCCACTACGTATTTACAATTTGGGGGTGGGGCGTTAAAGCCAACGCTGATGCAAATCTTTTGGTATGTGGTTAGTTTTATCGCCATTGCCTTTGTCATGCAGATTGACAAGAAGACCTTCTACCGATTTGTTCCTGTCTTGTACGGTTTTGGGATCTTTCTTTTGATCTTGGTCCTGTTTTTCTATGACCGTCAACAATATACCTTGTTCGGGGCTAAATCTTGGTTCACCATCGGGACCTTGTCCTTCCAACCGTCGGAAATTATGAAGTTTTTTTACATCTTAATGATGTCGCGCTTGGTCAGCGAATATAATCAAAGAACGGAAGCTTTGAATTATGATGCTTTACCGGTTTCTAAACAGTTAAAATGGGACTTTAAATTTATCGGACGCATGATTTTATGGACCGCAGTACCGGTGGTTTTGATCCTCTTACAGAATGACTTTGGGACAACCCTGGTATTTATGATGATCTTTTCGGGGATGATTTTTGCTTCGGGGGTTAACTGGCGGATTATTCTAACCATTGCTTTGATCATTGGCACCATCTTCGCCGGCTTACTCTTTTTGGTCATTTATAACCGGGACTTACTCTATCACTTAGGTTTTCAAGATTATCAATTTGCCCGGATTGATTCCTGGTTAGCTCCCTTTGAAAATACGCGGCGGGAGTCCTACCAACTGAGCCAAAGTATCAAAGCAATTGGTTCCGGCCAGTGGCTGGGTAAGGGTTTTGGTAATTTTGAGGTTTATGTTCCCGTGAGGGAGTCCGACATGATTTTTTCCACGATTGGTGAAAACTTTGGCTTTATTGGTAGCAGTCTCTTGATCCTGCTTTATTTCTTATTGATCTTAACCATGATTGCCATTGCCTACGAATCCTACGATTCCTTCTATATTGCAGGAACCGCTGGGATCGTTTCTATGATTCTTTTCCATATTGTCGAAAATATTGGCATGTCGATTGGTCTCTTGCCCCTGACAGGGATTCCATTGCCTTTTATTTCGCAAGGGGGCTCGGCCTTATTGACCAATATGCTCTGTATGGGCTTTGTCTTGTCCATCCAGTATAATGAAAACCGTAGTGAAGCAGAAATCAAACAACACTGGCTCAATCGCCTATTGCGCAAGTTAAGTGGAGGTGACCGTTTTGATCAGTTTATATGGCCTTAAGCAATGTTCTACCTCGCGGCGAGTGGAAAAAGCCTTTACTGAGGCAGGGGTTGACTATCAGTTCTATGATATTCGCGAACAAGTGCCGAGTAAAGAAGACATTAAACGGGCACTAGGAAGTAGCGACCGGCCCAAGCAAGTCTTTAACACGTCGGGCTCGGCTTACCGGGAAAAGAACCTAAAGGATAAAATTGACGATTTATCTCAAGAAGAAATCGTTAACTTATTAGCGAGTGATGGGATGTTAATTAAACGTCCCTTAGTGACCGACAAGGAAGTAGCAAGTACAGGTGCCAAAGAAGACACTGTGGCATATTGGATAGAAAAAGAAGGGAAGTAAAAATGGAGAAAGTATACACTGATAATGGTTTATGGTTAACGCAAACAGCGGATAAGCAAGTGATCATTGGCCTGTCTAAGGCTGGTCAAGAAGAATTTGGGGACATTTCCTTTATTAATTATTTAGTCGACCAAGATTTGGTGGCTGGGGAAGCCTTCGTTTCCATTGAAGCGGAAAAGGCAGTAACCGATATCTTAGCGCCTTTGTCTGGTAAGGTAGTCGGCAAAAATGAAAAAGCTGAAGGCACTCCCACTGATCTCAATTCAGATAAGGATAATTTAAACTGGTTAGTAGCTGTAGAACCCAGTTCGGCCTTTGATCCGACTGCCTTTAAGTCAGAAGAGACCAAGTAATTTTTTCGCTAACTGCTGGGAGTAAGGAAAGGGGTTTGTGTCAGACGATGCGCCGTTTATATATTAAACAGAGAATTTTTAAAATCACGGACCACTATAATATCAAAGACGACCAGGGCCAGGTCTGTTACCGGGTAGACGAAGACTTTAAGTTTTTTGGCCATAAAGTCAAAGTGTCTGATCCACAGGGGCAGCCGCTTTTTGAGATTAGTCGGAAACTTTTCAAAATTTTTTCAGAATATCAGATTAAATTTGTTGATGGCAGTCAAGTGACCATTAAAGACCGGTTGAGTTTCTTTAGAAGAAAGGTTAAAATTTCTAGTCCTGACTATAATTTGGACTTGAAGGGAAATTTCCTAGATAACAATTTTGCGCTTACCCTTGATGGTGAGAAAATTGGTTCAATTAACCATAAGATTTTTGCTATCCGGGATACCTTTGTCCTTGATGTCTATAATGAAGATTATGAAGCGGTGATGGTGGGACTAGCCATTGCCCTAGATAATATGATGGATAACGAAGAAGCTGCTGATTAAAAAAGAAAACGAGACTTCATCGAGCGTTAGAGGTAGACGATTGTCGCCTAGTCTTACTCGATTGAGTCTCGTTTTTTCTTTAGAAGTATGAGAACCATTCAAAGATGGGCATCATTTCTTCGTTATTTTGGATCATTATTTCTGGATGCCATTGAACGCCTAAGAGGGGGTGTTTTTCATTGTCATCACCAAATTGGTAGGATTCAATGACTCCATCAGCGGCCCAGGCAGTAGCTTCTAACTTAGGGGCGAGGTCACGGATGGCTTGGTGGTGGTAAGAATTCACTTGAGCTTTGTCTTTGTTACCTAGGAGTCGGTACATTTCACTACCTTCCTTAATGGTGACTGAGTGGTGGGGGTAAATCATCCGACTATGTTTTTGCACGTGCTGGATGGCCGGGCGATCCTTAACGGGATAGTAGGAAAGGTCTTGGTAAACCGTCCCTCCCAGTAAAATGTTAATCAGTTGGAAACCCCGACAAACGGCAAGGATGGGGACTTGGTACTTAAGAGCAGCTTCAAAGAGAGCTCTTTCCCAGTAATCTCTTTTCGGGTAGATATCATTTAAGCGGGGAGCAGGGTCTTCACCATACATCAAGGGGTGAACATCCTGGCCTCCGGTAAATATCAAGCCGTCAATTCGTTGGATATAGTCTTCAGCGCGTCTTAGGTCGCTATGGATAGGAATGATGATGGGAAGGTTCCCTGACCGACTGACCCCGTCGACGTAACCGTGGGGGGTATAGTCCCGGGAAAATTCATCCCATTCCCGGTCATTGAGAGTATCATTTCCCGTGATTCCGATCACTTTATCAATGCGCATGGCTAAACTCCTTCCTTGTCGATCATGCAGTCAATGCATGTAATCCGTTCTATGATATAATAACAATAAGTTTTTTTCAATTTTGAAAGGAGTTCATTTATGACAGTAGATATGTCCCAAGCAAAAGAAGACCTCTATATGGCCGTGAACGGCGAGTGGATTGACCAAGCCGAGATTCCGGAAGACAAGTCCTCAACAGGTGGTTTCATGGCCTTACGGGATGGGATTGAAGAATTATCCATGGCCGACATTGAGAAAATGGCTAGTGGAGAAATCAAGCTAGATAATCCGGAAATGGAAGAAATGATTGCTCTCTATCAATTGGCCATGGACTTTGATCGTTTGGACCAAGAGGGAGCGAATCCTATCCAAGCTGACCTAGAAAACGTGGACGCATTGACTGACTTTAGTCAAATTCAAGCCTTTTCTAAGCAATGGTTACTGGCTGGCCATGATTTCGTCTTCAACCTGGGTAACGAAGCCGACATGAAAAATACCGTAAATTATGCCCTCTATTTAAGTCGTCCCAACACTATCTTGCCTGACAAGGGCTACTACGAAGAAGATAATGGAACGGGTAAGCAATTATTAGAAATTTGGCGTCGGTCTACCGTTGACCTCTTAAAGGCTATGGGCTTTAGTGATGAATTGAGTCAACGGCATACGGACCAAGCTATCGCCTTTGATGCGCTTTTTGTTCCTTATGTGAAGTCTCAGGAAGAATTGGCGGACTATACCAAGTCCTATAATCCTAAGGGCATTGATGAAGTTGAAGGTTACTCATCTCACTATTCTCTTAAGACAATTATTAAGGAATTAATCGGTCAAGAACCAGAAACCGTCATTGTAACGGAACCGCGCTATTTTGAAGCCTTAGATGAATTTTTTAGTCCCGACCATTTTGATGAATTGAAATCTTGGATGATTGTTAATGTGGCTCGTGATGGGGCTCAGGCCATGTCAGAAGACCTGCGTCAAATTGCTAGCCAATATAGCCTGGCTTTATCCGGTAACCCTAAGACTATGAGCCGAGAAAAACATGCCTTCTACCTTACCGTAAATACTTTTGACCAAGTCTTTGGCTGCTATTATGGTAAGAAGTATTTTGGCCCAGAAGCCCGGGCCGACGTGACTGCCATGATCGAAGAAATGATTGCAGTTTATAAGGACCGGCTCAAGCACAATACCTGGCTTTCCCAACAAACTATTAAGAAGGCCATCGTTAAACTGGATGCCATCACGATTATGGCCGGTTATCCGGATAGCTACCCAGAAATTTATCAGCGCTTCAAGGTAGATAGCGATTTACCACTCTACCAAAACCTCAAAGCCTTTACCGCTGAACGGGTTAAGGACAATCTGGCTAAGTGGGGTCAAGAAGTTGACCATAGCCGCTGGCATATGTCTGCAGAGACAGTTAACGCTTACTATGATCCTTCAGCCAACAACATTTGCTTCCCAGCTGGTATCTTGCAAGCGCCTTTCTATGACTTGAAGCAAAGCCGCAGTGAAAACTACGGTGGAATTGGTGGGGTAATTGCCCACGAAATTTCCCATGCTTTTGATAACAATGGCGCTCAATTTGATGAGCAGGGGAATTTAAATAATTGGTGGTTGGATGAAGACTATGAAGTCTTTACCCAAAAAGCCCAAGCTATGATTGACCAGTTCGATGGTTTGCCTTTAGGAGATGGTGAGGTCAATGGGACCTTAACGGTGTCAGAAAATATTGCTGATGCTGGTGGTTTGCAGGCGGCTTACCAAGCCATGACTCATGAGGAGGACTACGATCCCATTGCCTTCTTCAATAATTGGGCTCGGATCTGGTGTATGAAGGCCCGCCCTCAATACCAAAACCTACTATTATCCATTGACGTTCATGCCCCTAATTACTGGCGGGCCAACCAACAAGTCAAGAACTTGGATGCCTTCCATGTCGCCTACCAAACCTCTTCAGAAAATAAAATGTACCTAGACCCAAAAGACCGCGTCGTCATCTGGTAAGGACAAGAGTGTGACAGTCACAACAGAGGACGAAATCGCTGGAGAAAACTGGGATAAGCTCAGTTATAAGGATGTGAGGACGCCGTCAAAGGCTTGAATTGCTGGAGGAAAATACCATAAGCACAGCTATAAGGATGTGAGGAAGGATCAGGGAGGGCGATTCCTTGGAGGAAAAGATGATAAGATCAACTTGTTGATCGTTCATCTTTTCTGAAAGGACATCCCCTACCCCTTCCGAACTCAACTAATCTGTGCGTTGGCATTTTCTGAAGCAACTTCAAGGCTGGCGTACGAACTCAACTAAACCGAGCGTTACCAGTTTTTAGTTGGGTTCGACTTGGCAGACTTGGAGTGATTTCACAAGTCAGAAACAAGCGAATGTTTCGCTTTTATTCTGACTTGCTCCAATCATCCAAGTCTAGGCGCCAAGTCTCACACCCTGTGTGAAGCGGATGTTCGTCCTGTGACTGGAACAGGTTTAAAGAGCGTGACAAGCGCGTCAAAGAGCAAGAGATGATTCAACTACATACTTGTGACAAAGCCTAAAGGATTAAATCTCCTCTAGGCTTTTTTAGCGCCTATTTTCACTGCTGGAAAGAAAAAATGTGCCATATAAACTGTGACTTTCTAACTATCGAAAATATAGATCAACCCTGTTGAAAAAATACTAACTAAATGTAAGTCGTTTAATTTTACTTTCATCCCCGTATTGGAGTAAGATAAGGTCATAACAATTTACTTATTAAAAGTAAGTGTGCTATAGAAAACTTTAAAAAATGCACTTAGCAAATTTACCGATAAGTAAAAATAAATGAGAAAAAGAGGTGGAAGAAATGAAGCGTTGGTATAAGCTAATCAGCTTGCTATTCATTGGAGTCTTGGTGATGGCAGGCTGTAGTAGCAGCGGAGCTGGGGCCAATAACCAGGCTGGCCAGGAAATAGCCGTCACTTCAGAAGGTGAACTGGCATCGCTAGATACGATTAAGTCTTCCGATTCACCAAGCTTGAATGTGGCTTCTAACACTATTGAAGGCCTCTACCGTCCGGCTCCGCAAGATAGTGATAATCTTAAGGAACTAGGGATGGCTGCTGAGGAACCTGAAATTAGTGAAGACGGTAAGACCTATACCTATAAAATCCGTGAAGATGCTAAGTGGTCGACTGGTGAACCGGTGACCGCCCATGACTTTGTCTATACCTACCGTAAGGCGGTGACTCCACCAGAATTATCCCAAAATGTTAACCGTTTCTTCCCGATTAACAAGGCTAAAGAAATTTCAGAAGGGAAGGAAAGCCCAGAAAATTTAGGAGTTAAAGCGCTGGATGATAAGACCCTAGAATTTACCTTAACTTCTCCTACAGCTTACTTTGAAGACTTGTTAGGGACACCAGCTTTTCTTCCTCAAAGTCAAAAGCTGGCTGAAGAAGTCGGTGATGACTACGGTTCATCTGCAGAAAAGACGGCCTTTAACGGGCCATTCCTGGTTGAAGGTTGGACCGGTACGGAAAACAGTTTTGACTTAGTCAAGAATCCGGATTACTGGGACGCTGAAAATGTACAATTGAACCGCATCAACTGGGAAGTGTCTAAAGAATTACAAACCAACTATAATCTCTTCAATTCAGGTGACGTCCAATATACGCAAACCGGGAATCCTTATGTCGAACAATTAGCCGGAGAACCTATTCTCCAAACCAGCCTGAATGGTAAGGTCGGTTACTTACAATTTAACTTTGACAAACCAATCCTGAAAAACAAGCACGTCCGTCAAGCCTTACGGTCTGGTTTCGATAAGGAAGCCTTTACCCAGGCTGTCCTTAAAGATGGTTCTCAAAGCCTTGATGGCTGGGTACCGGCAGACCATGTTTCTGATCCAGCTAGTGGTCAAGACTTTCGGGCTATGAATGGTCACTTAGGGGCCTACGACTTAGACTTTGCCCAATCTGAATGGAAACTCGCCAAGCAGGAACTTGGTCTTGACCAGATTGAATTAGAGTTATTGACCTCAGATACGGATACTTCTAAAGCCACGTCGGAATTCTTACAAGGGGAATGGCAAAATAATCTGCCAGGCTTGACCGTAACGATCCGTAACGTTCCTTTGAAGAGTCGCCAACAAATTACTAACACTGGTGAATATGACATGGTATATGGGACCTACCATCCAAGTTATGTAGATCCCACTGCTTACCTGGATTACTTCCACAGCCAAAGTGCCTTAAACAATGCTAATTTTGATTCAGAAACTTATGACTCACTCTTAGCGACAGCGCAAAATGAGTTGGGTGACCAACCCGAAGCTCGCTTCCAAAAGCTTCTAGAAGCAGAACGTTACCTAATGGAAGATGAAGCAGCATTGGGGACCATTTACCAAGGGGCCTATGCCTTCTTAGTGGATCCAAAACTCACTGGCGTTATAAACCAAACTAACGGTGTCACCAATTACTTTAGGGCGGCAACTTATCAAACAGAAAACTAATTTAGGAACAATGAGGCTGTGAGCTTAGTCACAGTCTCTTCATAAAATAAAATAGAAAGAAGCGATCTTATGAAGTTAGGTGTTAAAGGCTTAGGCTTATTATTTAGTGTTCTAGTGGCCTTAGCAGGATGTTCAGGTGGGAGCAGTAGTGCATCTTCCCAGAAAACGGAAATTACGGCGACTGCCGATGGGGAGCTAGCTTCCTTGGATAGTATTGCCTCTTCTGATATCCCTACCCAAAATGTCTTAGCCAATGTCACTGAAGGTCTTTACCGTCCTTCTATTGATGGCGGCAATGAACTAGGAATAGCAGCGGAAGAACCTGAGGTATCTGAGGATGGCTTAACTTACACCTTCAAGATTCGAGACAATGCTAATTGGTCGACTGGAGAACCAGTAACCGCCAATGACTTTGTCTTTTCTTATCGTAAAGCGGTCGATCCTAATGCAATCTCAGAAAATGTCAATAAGTTCTTTGTGATTAAGAATGCTCGGCCAATTTCAGATGGGGAGCTGCCAACCGACCAATTAGGGGTTAAGGCTATCGATGATAAGACCTTAGAGTTTACCTTAGAAGCGCCTACGCCATATTTCAAAGGCTTATTAGGAACCCCAGCTTACTTGCCTCAAAGTGAGAAGCTGGCTAAGGAAGTTGGCGATAACTATGGTTCCTCCCAAGATAACACCGCCTTCAATGGCCCCTTTGTGGTTGATGGTTGGACGGGGAACGAACAAAACTTCCAATTGAAGAAAAATGACCAATACTGGGACAAGGACAATGTCCACCTGGATACGATTAACTGGCAAGTGTCTAAAGAAATGGCGACCAACTTTAACCTTTTTGAAAACGGTAAGGTCCAATATACTAAAGTTGGAAACCCTTATGTGGAACAAGAGCAAAATAATGAAGCCTTAACCGTCGACCCATCTGGTCTAGTAGGCTACCTACAATTTAACTTTACCCGCGAACCGACAAACAATGTTCACTTACGTAAGGCCTTAGCTTCATCATTCGATAAAGAAGCCTTTGTTCAAAACGTGCTTAAAGACGGGTCAACCCCAATTGATGGCTGGATACCTAAAGAACATGACCAAGACCCAGAAACCGGCGAAGATTTCCGGGCCCAAAACGGTTCCTTATCCTCTTATAATGTCGATAAGGCCAAAGAAGAATTTGAAAAGGCTAAGGCTGACTTAGGACGAGATAAGATAAGTATTGAACTCTTAACCTCAGATACAGATGTCTCCAAATCAACCTCCGAATTCCTACAAGGGGAATGGCAAAAGAACCTGCCTGGCATTGAAGTCACCATCCGTAATGTGCCCCTCAAGAGTCGTCAAAGCATTGCCGCAAGCAAGCAATATGATATTATGCTAGGAACCTTTATTCCTTCCTATGTCGATCCAATTGCTTACCTGGAATACTTTGAATCTCATTCAACTTTGAATACTGGTTTCTATAATTCTGAAGTTTTTGATGGGCAATTAAACCAAGCCCGGACAACTTTAGCTAACCAACCCAAAGAACGTTGGGATACTTTGCTAGCTGCTGAGCGGACACTAGTTCAAGATGACCAAGCTTTGGCACCAATCTACCAAGGCGCTTTCGCTAATATGATTGATCCTAAGCTCAAAGGGGTTATTAACCAAACCAATGGGGCCCAATCCTATTTCCGTGCAGCAAGATATGGCGAGTAAAAGTTCATACAATATTACCGATAATGGGATCAGAGAATGCTTTGATCCCATTTTTACTAGAAAGAGGAAAAATGATGAATACACAACAACAGCACATTCTGGATCGTTTTATCAAATACGCTAAAGTCAACACTCGGAGTGATGAAAGTTCGCTCACTATTCCTTCAACCCCTAGCCAGAAAGAATTCACTCTCAAATTAAAAGATGAAATTGAAGCCTTAGGTTTTGAAGACTGCTTCTATAACCCCAAAGATGCCTATCTGACAGCGACTATTCCTTCCAATATTCCCGATGAAGATATCCCGACCGTAGGCTTTATTGCCCATGTGGATACTGCTGACTACAATGCCGAAAATATCCAGCCCCAAGTGATTGAAAATTATGATGGGGGAGATATTGTTCTCAATGAAAAAGAGGGGATGGTCCTCTCTCCCAAGGACTTCCCTCGCTTAAAACATGTGGTGGGACATACTGTGGTGACTACTGACGGGCGGACCTTATTAGGGGCCGATGACAAGGCGGGAATTACGTCTATCGTTACTTTTGGGGAGTATTTGATTAACCACCCTGAAATTCCCCATGGGAAAATCCGCGTGGCATTTGGTCCCGATGAAGAGATTGGGACTCGGGGAGCTAAATACTTTGATCTCGACCAATTTGGGGCAGACTTTGCCTATACCATTGATGGGGGCCGGTACGGGACTCTGACTTATGAGAACTTCTATGCTAAGCAAGCCAACGTCACTATCTCAGGACGGAGTGTCCATCCTGGGGCTGCTAAGGATTCCATGATTAATGCCCTCTTATGGGGTGCCCGTTTAGCTACTAGCCTGCCAGCTGACCAAGTGCCTGAAAAGACCAGTGGCCGGGAAGGGTTCTACTTCTTGATCCGCCAAGAAGGAACGATTGACCACCTCAACCAGTTTTATTACTTAAGGGACCACGATAAGGAAAAAATGCAAGAAAAATTGGCTTACTTTGAAGAACAAGTCGCTCGTTTAAACCAAGAAATCGGAGAAGAAAGAATTACTTATCGGATTGTCGACCAGTATGACAATATGTACGAAGTCCTAAAAGATTACCCCTGGGTAGTTGACCTGGCGAGGGACGCTTATTCGAAAAATAATGTGGAAGCTTTTGAAGCACCGATGCGCGGTGGAACCGATGGGGCTATTCTATCTCATAAGGGCCTACCAACCCCAAATCTCTTCTCAGGAGCCGAAAATACCCATGGCCCATACGAATTTGTGACAATTGAAACAATTGAACAATCGATCGCAGTCTTGATCGACATTGCCAAGAACGTCCGTCATTATAGCGCTTAAATAGTGATCATATTAACGTTTCTTCCTTTGATTGTATTTTAAGAAAATAAACAAAAAATCTTGCTCTTAAGCTATTCTCAAAAGATTGTGACTATGTTATCATGTGGTCATGGGTAAGCGATAAGTTATTATTAATAGAAATAAGAGCGACTCGCTCAAAGGAGGAAATCAAAAAATGACTGATTTTGATTCAAAAGCGTATTTAGATAAAGTGGATGCCTGGTGGCGTGCCGCTAACTATTTATCTGTGGGGCAAATGTACTTACGGGATAATCCTTTATTAGATCGTGAAGTAACGGCAGATGACGTTAAGATCACCCCAATTGGACACTGGGGAACCATTGCCGGGCAAAACTTTGTTTACGCTCATTTGAACCGTGTCATTAACAAATATGACTTAAACATGTTCTATATCGAAGGACCAGGACATGGTGGCCAAGTGATGCAAGCCAATGCTTATTTAGACGGGACCTGGAGTGAACATTATCCAGAATATCCACAAAACAAGGAAGGAATGCAAAAATTCTTTAAATACTTCTCCTTCCCAGGCGGAACCGGTTCACACGCGACCGCTGAAATTCCTGGATCCATCCATGAAGGTGGGGAACTCGGGTATTCCTTATCCCACGCAACTGGTGCCATCCTTGATAACCCTGACGTGATTGCAGCAACAGTGATTGGTGACGGGGAATCTGAAACCGGTCCTTTAGCAGCCAGCTGGTTATCTAATAGCTTCATTAACCCAGTGACTGACGGGGCAGTCTTACCAATTCTTTACTTAAACGGGGGTAAAATTGCTAACCCAACCATCTTAGAACGTAAATCTAATGAAGACTTGATTAAGTACTTCCAAGGTTTAGGTTGGGACCCAATGGTGGTTGAAGGAAACGATCCTGAAAAGGTTCACCCACTTATGGCTAAAACCTTAGACCAAGCCATTGAAAAGATTAAGTCCATCCAAGGCGAAGCACGTAAGGGTTCAGCTGAAGAGGCAACTATGGGCAACTGGCCAATGATTCTTTACCGGACACCTAAGGGCTGGACTGGTCCTAAAGCATGGGAAGGTAACGACATTGAAGGGTCCTTCAGAGCTCACCAAGTGCCAATTCCAGTGAACGCTGAGAATATGGAACACGTGGACGCTTTAGTTGATTGGTTGAAATCCTACCGTCCAGAAGAACTATTTACTGAAGATGGTCAATTACGTCCAGAAATTGCTGAAATTGCGCCTAAGGGTGACCAACGGATGGCTTCTAACCCAATTACTGACGGAGGCATCGATCCTAAACCTTTAAACTTACCAGACTGGCGTGACTATGCTCTTGATTTTGAAACACCTGGTGAACGCGATGCCCAAGACATGATTGAAATGGGTGGTTATGCAGCTGGCGTTATCGAAAAGAACCCAGACAACTTCCGTATCTTTGGGCCAGACGAAACCAAGTCTAACCGCTTGAACAAGGTCTTCGATGTGACCAAACGTCAATGGTTAGAACCAATCAAGGATAACTACGATGAATGGATGTCACCTTCTGGTCGTGTGATTGACTCACAATTGTCAGAACACCAAATGGAAGGTTTCTTAGAAGCTTATACCTTAACCGGTCGCCATGGTTTCTTTGCTAGTTACGAAGCCTTCTTACGGACAGTTGACTCCATGATCACCCAACATTTCAAATGGATGCGTGAAGCTAGCGAATACAAATGGCATAAACCTTATCAATCATTGAACTTGATTTCTTCTTCTACCGCTTTCCAACAAGACCATAACGGTTATACTCACCAAGACCCAGGTTTATTAACCCACTTGGCAGAGAAGAAGGGTGAATTTGTCCGGGCTTACCTCCCTGCAGATACCAACTCCCTATTAGCTGTGATGGACAAGGCTTTAAGTTCAGAAAACGTGATTAACTACATCGTGACTTCTAAACACCCACGTCCACAATTCTTCTCAGTTGAAGAAGCTGAAGAATTTGTTGACAAGGGCTATAAGGTCATTGACTGGGCTTCTACCGTTGAAGAAGGGGAAGAACCTGACGTAGTGATCGCTGCATCTGGTACTGAACCAACAGTAGAAACCATTGCAACCATCTCATACCTACACGAAGCCTTCCCAGAATTGAAGATTCGTTACGTGAATGTGGTTGACCTCTACCGTCTCCGTCATCCAAATATTGACCCACGTGGTTTATCTGACGAAGAATTTGATGCTGTCTTTACTAAAGACAAACCAGTCTTCTTCGGCTTCCACAGCTTCGAAGGCTTACTCAAAGACATCTTCTTCGACCGTCATAACCACAATCTCTACCCACATGGTTACCGTGAAGAAGGGGCAATTACCACACCATTCGACATGCGTGTCTTGAACGAACTTGACCGCTTCCACTTTGCGGCTCATGTTGCTGAAGTGGTATATGGCGATAAAGCTCAAGACTTCATTGACCAAATGAATGCTAAGGTGGAAGAGCACCGTGCCTACATTGTAGAATACGGTACGGACATGCCAGAAGTTAAAGAATGGAAATGGCAACCACTTGAAAAATAATTAGACTAATAGTAGAAAACGGCAGGCGAAGTCCTGTCGTTTTTTACTTGGACAAATATTTTATTTTCTAGCGTTCTACACACTGTCTTTTTTGACTTCTACCTTCAAAACAAACAAATTTATGCTAAAATAGACAGGACGCACCTTGCTAAGCCAAGGTGGAAGACTCATTAACAAAGGAGTTAAAGCATGAACATTAAACAGCATATTGCAAAAATTATCCAAGCAGAAGTCAGTGATTATTTAAGTTTAGAACAAGTGGAAGATGTCTTAGAAGTCCCTAAGCATGAAGGCCAAGGGGACCTGGCTTTTCCGGCTTTTATCTTAGCTAAATCACTTCGCCAAGCCCCTCAAAAGATTGCCAGTGAACTTGCTGAGAAACTGAGTGATGACTTAGTTGACCATGTTGAAGCAGTGGGACCCTACATTAACTTCTTCCTTAAGGCCGATAAGATCTCTGCCGCTGTCTTAGCTGATATCCTGGATAAGGAATCCGCCTATGGCCAATTAGCCATTGGGGATGGGGAGAATATCTGTATTGATATGTCTAGCCCCAATATTGCTAAACCCATGTCCATGGGCCACCTTCGTTCTACTGTTATTGGGAACGCTATTGGGAATATCGTTGAGAAAGTTGGTTTTCAACCCATCCGTATTAACCACCTTGGTGACTGGGGAACCCAATTTGGTAAACTCATCGTTGCTTACCGTAAATGGGGTGACGAAGAAACCGTTCGACAAAATCCCATTAAGGAATTAAACCGCTTGTATGTCTATTTCCACAAAATGGCTGATGAAGACGATTCTTTAAATGATGAAGCGCGCCAAGCCTTTAAAGAATTAGAGGGCGGCAACCCAGAAGAATTGGAATTATGGCAATGGATGCGAGAGAAATCATTAGAAGAATTCCAAAGTATCTATGATTTACTAGGTATCGATTTTGATTCCATGAATGGGGAAGCCTTCTATAATGACAAGATGGATGCTGTAATTGATGAGTTAGAGGAAAAGAACCTGCTCAAAGTGGACCAAGGAGCTACCCTAGTTGATTTGGAAGCCTATGACTTGATCCCAGCCTTAGTGAAGAAGTCTGATGGGGCGACCCTTTATATGACTCGTGACCTGGCAGCCGTCTTCTACCGTAAGCGGACCTACGACTTTGACCAATGCCTCTATGTGGTCGGGAATGAACAGTCTGTCCACTTCAAACAATTAAAAGCAGTCATCAAAGAAATGGGCTATGACTGGTATGAAGATATTCACCACATTCCATTCGGTTTAATTACTCAAGGGGGCAAGAAACTCTCTACCCGGAAAGGAAAAGTGGTTCTCTTAGAAGCCGTTCTTAAAGAAGCGATTCGTTTAGCTCAAGAACAAATCAACAGTAAAAACCCTGACCTTACTGATAAAGACCAGGTAGCAGAAGCCGTTGGTGTAGGGGCCGTGGTCTTCCATGACCTCAAGAATGACCGCATGAATAACTTTGACTTCCAATTAGAGGAAGTGGTTCAATTTGAAGGGGAAACTGGCCCTTATGTCCAATACGCCAATGCTCGGGCGCAATCGATCTTGCGTAAGGCCAATACCGGTAAGCCTAGTCTAGACGACTTACAACTGGCTGATGACGAGTCTTATGCGGTGGTTAAGCAATTAAATCGCTTCCCAGAAATTATTGCTAAGGCATATGAAAGCTATGAACCTAGTGTGATTGCTAAGTATACGCTGCAATTGGCCCAACGCTTTAATAAATACTATGCTCACACTCGGGTCCTTGAAGAAGATGAGCAATTGAATGCCCGCTTAGCTTTAGTTTATGCGGTGTCAGTGGTCTTGACTGAAGGGCTGAGACTCTTAGGCGTCCAAGCACCTAAAGAAATGTAATTGACCAGTAAATAAAAATTATTTGTACTTATCAAATCCTCTTAAGTCCTTTCAACTCTAGAAAGTGACTTTAAGGGGATTTTTTCTTGGACATTATTATTTAATGAGGTCTTAGATGTAAGAAAGAGACATTTTGAAGCTCGGTTTATTTAGCTATAAAAAACAAAAAATGTATAAAAGCGTGAATTATTTTTAATAAATATAAACTCATTTAATATGTTCTTTACTATGAAAACAGCTAGTAAACCGTGATTAATAAGGAATATTCCATACCAATTGCTTTTATTAATTAAATAAAGTTAATGATATAATAAATTAAATGCTTATAAAACCTCATATTAATTGAATTTACACTTAACTTTGGAGTACCATAGCCCTATCAAGTCCTTGTTTTGAAATAAACGAATTTGTATAAGTATGAGGAGGAAGAATATGGTTGGTAAGAATAACCTTAAGGTGAAAAAGGAAAAGCAAAGCAACAAATTCTACCGCTATTCGATTAGACGTCTAAGTGTTGGCGTGGCATCGGTTGCAGTAGCGGCAGGTTTGCTCTTTGCATCTGATTCAGCTGTCGCCCAAGCGGCCACCGACGAAGTCAAAGCATCAGTAGTGGAAACCACTAGTGCACCAGTTCCTGTAGCGGACCCTAAGCCGAGTGAAGTAGTGACTGCTCCAGTGGCAAGTCCAGCTGAGGATAAAACAGTTCCTACACCTGTAGCAGAAGAAGTAAAGCTTACTGAAGAAAAAGCAGAAGCTAAACCGGCTCAACCTGAAGCAGATAAGAAGTCTGAAGAAAAAACTCAAGCCGAAAAAGTTAAAGCTGAAAAGGCTGAAACTAAGAAAGCTGAAGAATCAGCTAAGTCTGAAAAACAATCTAAACCCGAAAATGTTAAGGCTGATAAAAAAACTGAAGAAAAGCCAAAAGCTAATAAAGAAGTTAAGCCTGAAGAACAACCTAAAGTAAAAAAAGCTCCAAGTCGTGCAGCTTACTATGCAGAAGATCGAAAGGGCTCTGAGGATAAAGTTAAGTCTGATGAGCTGAAGAGCGATGTTAAAAGTGAAGGCTTGTCATTCTATGCTAATGTTGATACAACAAACTCAGATAAGACCTTGGTTGGAGAGTCTGAATTACTTAAAAAATTACAAGATTCTGCTATTGATGCGACTGGTAAACAAGGGGATAAGCGATCTTATTCTGGGACTGTTTTCGTATACAGACATGGCAATAGTAACGAAGTGACTAAGGAAACTTTAGCTGGTGTTCCTGTTTATTTGCAATGGGCTTATAAAGATGGTTATGTTTCGCCAGTTTATAAAACCGTTTCAAAAGCTGATGGGACATTCACATTTACCTTTGACAAACCAGTTATCGATAAATTTGGTAATGTACATAAATGGAAATTATCTGATGGAGACCAAGAAGCCTTTGCGGTGAGAACCTGGGCCGAAAATCCAGACCCAGCCCACTTAGCTTTAATCAAGGGTGGGGACCAAATCACTGGCTTCCACAAACGTTTAACTCGTACCAATGAATCCTGGGACTTCACTGTAGGTATTGATCGTATTGTTGGTGGCCAAGTTGTATTCCAAGAAAAATTACTGAATAATGATTGGTTAGTTGGTCCTAAGAACACCTGGCGAGAATCTCCAGATCCTTCCGGCGAATGGAAACCAGCCGGAGACTATGGTAAAGTCTCTGGTAAAGTTTGGTTTGATGGTGGCGACCCTGCCGGATCAGACGCTCGTATGTGGAAGAAAGATTCCTGGGATCTTCCAGCAGCTAAGACTAAGGTAGTGGCTTCCTATGTGAATGATGAGGTAGCTCGTTTATTCGATAAATGGAAGAAAGACAATAACTACACAGGTTCTGCTGGGCAAGACAATCCGAGAATTTTAGAGTTTAGAGATGCTCAATCCCAAATCATTGCTGATTATGAAGCTAAAAATGGTAAAGGCTCTCATATTGCAGAAACGGTTGTAGGTACTGTAGATTCTAACGGAAATTACTACATTCCATTCAGAGGCCTTTATGGTGTGTCTCGAAATGAAGCAAATAGTGGGCTATCAATTTCTCATACTATTAAACCTGAAGAGTATGGCAAAGTCGTTAATGTAAAAGATGAAAACCATACGAATTTAATGGCTTGGAATGGGACAATTGGACAAAAGCACCGTCACATTAACCAAGACTATATGTATGTGGCTTCCCTAATTGACAACTATAATATTTGGTCAAATACATCACAAAATAATGTGTTTGCCCTTCTCGATGGGGCTGCTAAACCAGTTGGACCATCAAACTTGGCTTCAGGGAATATCTCAGACGTCAATTTTGCGGCAATCGTAGCTAAACCAGCTCACGCGGTTAAAACATACGATGCACAATCAAACTTTGCTCCAGCGGGTGAAAAAGTAGAAAACTCATCTGAAGGTCTCCTACCAAGTACGACTTATTTCCAAAGATGGTTTAAAGATGGGAAACCATATGGAGAAGCAACTGAATTCGTAACCACTCCAGATGGTAAAGCACCAGCTTCCATTCCAGTAAATGTCGATAAGCAACTTGGTGCACCAGCTAAATTTACTTCTGCTATTTTCTTAAATGATAATAAGAAGCATGATAATTTAACCGATGCCCTAGCTGCAGATGCCTTTATCGCAGCGCCCAAGGTTGAATATGATCCAATCGAAAAGAAAGCGGGTCAAGAAGCTAAAACAGCTGCTCCAAAATACAAGAATACCGCTGGAGAAGAATATACTCCAAATCCAAACGATGGTAAGCCAACCTTCTCCTATGAAGAAAGAAAAGAAACCGTAGATAAGAACGGCGAAACTAAGATTTCTTATGAACCGCTTAAGACAGTTAACGTTGGCGGCAAGGAAATACCTGTAACCGTTGATCCTAAGACTGGTGAAGTTACCATCAAAGCTGCTGATACAGCTAAGATTCCGGGTGAAACAGTCACTGTTCCTGTAACTCTTACCTATCCAAATGGTATGAAGATCCAAAGTAACGCTGTCATTAAAGTCTTACCTAAGGAAGAAGAAAAAGATTTAGTGGATCCTAAATACACCCCAGTCCAATCCAATGTCGGCGAAGAAGTTACCTCATCGCCTCAATTCATTGACAAGGCTGGTAAGGACACTGCTAAACCAGAAGGCGCTAAATTCGCTTTAGGCGAAAACGCTCCAGAGGGGGCTAAGGTTGATCCTAACACAGGGGTGGTTACCTACACCGCTAAGGCTGCTGACGCAGGGACCATGGTTAGCGTGCCAGTGGTTGTGACCTACAAGGATGGCTCACAAGATACCACCAATGCGCCAGTCATTGTGGCTGAACAGGACAAGATTAAAGATGTTACCGATCCAAACTCTCCTGTACCTGAGGGCTATGTGCGTCTGAAATTCAATGCGGACACCAAGGACGGTTCAGTAACTGGTAAATTTGCGGACAATGCTAAGGTGAAAGCCTTCGACGTCCTCAAGGGGACCAAGTTCAACGATCCTGAAATTCAAACGAAATTCGACCAAGTTGTACCGACCAACCCAGTTGCGGACAACCCAGCCAAGAAATGGTCATCATGGGAGCCAATCTTTGATAATGAATTAGCCAAGGATAGTTCAATCGAAGACGGTCTACTTGGCGACACCCGCGAATACCACTCCGTTTACGAAGACAAACGTTTCAACGAAGACAATGTCGGTATCGCTAAGGTTGAAATCGTTCAAGACCCAACCAAGAAGGAATATACCGAAGGCAAGGCAGGCGACAACAAGCTTGACCCAGCCGGCACTAAGGTGAAATTAACCGATGCCAATGGCGTGGAAAAAGTGGTTGAAGCAAAAGACTTCGACAAGTACGGGATTAAAGTGAGTCTCAAAGACGTGCCTAACTATACCCCAGACACACCTTTAACCAAGAAAGACCATGACGGTAAGAAGGTTGAAGTCACTGTTCCAGGTAAGAATGGCGAACTTCAAGCAGAATCTAAGACACCAATCACGGTTAAACAACAGGATAAGGATGCCTTAGAACCAAGCTATGCCCCAACTGAAGCCAATGTTGGTCAAGCAGCAAAATCGAAATCTCCAAGTTTCAAAGACAGCGCTGATAAGCCAGTAGACACACCAGCCGGCGCAACTTTCGCTCTAGGTGAAGGGGCTCCTAAGGGTGCTACAATCGATCCTAAGACAGGGGAAGTTAGCTATACACCTCAAGCTGCTGACGAAGGCAAGGATGTCAAAATCCCAGTCGTGGTAACTTACGGTGACAAGACAACCGACACGACTGAAGCTGTATTCAATGTGACTATACGGCCTGACGTTTATAATCCAACTGATCCAAATGCTCCAGTTCCAGAAGGCTACCATAAGGTAACGCTTAAAGCTGGTGAGGGGACTCAAGTTCCAGAAAAAGTTCTTCACGTAAGAGATGGTAGTGGTATTTCAGAGGATATGTATCCAAAGGCAACTATCGATCCATCTAAAGCTAAAGATTATAAAGAACCAATCACTTGGTCCGTCGCACCTGATACACCAATTAGTAAAGACGAAGTCATTGTAGCCAATGCAACTAAGAAGACAGATGCAGAAAAGAACGAACCGCAAGCTAAGGACCAAACTGTCAAAGTCGGTGAAACACCTAAGGCTGAAGATTCTATCGCCAACCTGAAAGACCTTCCACAAGGTACTAAGGTAGCCTACAAGGAACCAGTCGATACTAAGACACCAGGTGAAAAAGCAGCGACAGTTGTAGTCACTTACCCAGATGGTTCAAGTGAAGAAGTTCCTGCCAAAGTCCAAGTCAAAGACTTAACTGATGCAGAAAAGAACGAACCACAAGCTAAGGACCAAACTGTCAAAGTTGGCGAAACACCAAAAGCTGAAGATTCGATTGCAAACCTGAAAAAACTTCCACAAGGTACCAAGGTATCTTACAAGGAACCAGTTGATACTAAGACTCCAGGTGAAAAAACAGCGACAGTTGTGGTAACCTACCCAGACGGTTCAAGCGAAGAAGTTCCTGCCAAAGTCCAAGTTAAAGACTTAACTGACGCAGAAAAGAACGAACCACAAGGTCAAGATATCAACACTAAAGTTGGTCAAACACCAAACGCTAAAGATGGTATCAAGGATGCTGACAAGTTACCTCAAGGCACGAAGTTTGACTTCAAGGAACCTGTCGACACCAAGGAAGCTGGCGATAAGCCTGCTACTGTTGTGGTAACTTACCCAGACGGTAGCAAGGATGAAGTTCCAGTAACTGTTAAGGTTTCTGAAAACCCAACCCAGGCTGAAACAACTACTCCAGCCGTTCCAGCTAAGACAGAAGTTGAAGACAAGACTAAGTTAACTCCTGAAGAACAAGCTAAGGTTAAGAAGGCTATCGAAGATGCCAACAAGGACAAGTTCCCTGCTCCTAAAGACGGTCAAACTCCAACAACTGTCGAAGTAGATAAAGACGGAACCGCAACTATTACCTACCCAGACGGTTCTAAGGACACCATCCCAGGGACAGACTTAGTAGTCGAACGTCCTAAGACTACGGTTGAAGGAACTCCTAAGACCGTTAAGCCAACTGATGAGCCACAAGACACCGGCCTTGTTGTGAAGAACCAAGACGATAAGACCCCAACCAAGGTGACTGCCAAGGATGAAGACGGCAATGACGTTCCAGTAACTGTAGATCCAGAAACCGGAAAAGTTTCCGTAACTCCTGGTACCAATGTTGATGGCCCAATCACTGTCACCGTTGAAGACAAAGACTTACCAAATGGTAAACAAACATTTGAAGTGCCAGTCGAAGGCCACGAAAAGGGTCGCGACGATAACAAGTCAGGTAAGACTCAAGCAGACTTGACTGACCCAACAGTTCCAGCGAAGACTGAAGTTGAAGACAAGACTAACTTAACTCCTGAAGAAAAAGCTGAAGTTAAGAAGAAAGTCGAAGACACTAATAAAGGAAAATTCCCTGAAGCTAAACCAGGTCAAAACCCAACTAAGGTAGAAATTGGCAACGATGGTACCGCAACCATTACCTACCCAGATGGCTCAAAAGATACTATCCCAGGTACAGATTTAGTCGTTGAACGGCCTAAGACTACCGTTGAAGGTACGCCAAAGACGGTTAAACCAACCAATGATCCTCAAGACACTGGACTTGTTGTTAAGAACAAAGACGACAAGACTCCAACCAAGGTAACCGCTAAGGACGAAGACGGCCAAGATGTTCCGGTAACTGTTGACCCAGAAACTGGTAAAGTTTCCGTCACCCCAGGTACCAATGTTGACGGCCCAATCACTGTCACCGTCGAAGATAAAGACTTACCAGACGGTAAACAAAGCTTCGAAGTGCCAGTGGAAGGTCACGAAAAGGGTCGCGATGACAACAAGTCAGGTAAGACTCAAGCAGATCTAACAGACCCAACAGTTCCAGCTGAAAAGACTCCAGTAGCTGATAAGAACCACTTAACGGATGACGAAAAAGCCCAAGTTAAGAAAGCTATTGAAGACGCCAACAAGGATAAATTCCCAGCTCCTAAGGAAGACCAAAAACCAACAACTGTTACCGTGGATGACAAGGGTAATGCAACCATTACCTACCCAGATGGTTCAAAAGACATCATTCCTGGCGACCAATTAGTCCGTGAAAAGACTAATGTTGATGATTCTGCGGTTAAAGCTGTTAACCCAACAGATGAAAAACAAGGAACTGGCATTAAAGTCAACAACCAGGACAAAGACACCACAGTCACCGCTAAGGATGAAGATGGCAAGGATGTTCCTGTTGTCATCAACCCAGAAACCGGCGAAGTGGAAGTTACTCCAGGTACCAATGTTGACGGTCCAATCACTGTTACCGTAACGGACCCAGATCTTCCAGGTGGTAAGAAAGAAGACACTGTTCCTGTTAACGGACATAAAGCTGGTCGCGATGACAATGGCTCAGACAAGACTCAAGCAGACTTGACTGAACCAACTGTCCCAGCTAAGACCGAAGTTGAAGATAAGACTAACTTAACTCCTGAAGAACAAGGCAAGGTTAAGAAAGCTATCGAAGACGCCAACAAGGATAAATTCCCTGTAGCTAAGGATGGTCAAAAGCCAACAACTGTTGAAGTAGGCAAAGACGGAACTGCAACTATCACTTACCCAGACGGATCTAAGGACACCATCCCAGGTACGGACTTAGTCGTTGAACGTCCTAAGACCACCGTTGAAGGCACACCTAAGACCGTTAAGCCAACTGATGAGCCACAAGACACTGGTTTAGTTGTGAAGAACCAAGATGACAAGACCCCAACTAAGGTGACTGCCAAGGATGAGGACGGGAATAATGTTCCTGTAACGGTTGACCCAACAACTGGTAAGGTTTCTGTCACTCCAGGTACTAAGGTAGACGGCCCAATCACCGTGACTGTTGAAGATAAAGATTTACCAGAAGGCAAACAAAGCTTTGAAGTTCCAGTCGAAGGTCACAAAAAAGGTCGCGATGATAATGGTTCAGACAAGACCCAAGCAGATCTTACTGACCCAACTGTTCCTGCTGAGAAGACTCCAGTTGCTGACAAGACCAACTTAACCCAAGAAGAAAAAGATGCGGTTAAGAAAGCTATCGAAGATGCCAACAAGGATAAATTCCCAGCTCCTAAGGAAGGTCAAAACCCAACTAAGGTTGAAATCGGCAATGACGGTACTGCTACGATCACTTACCCAGATGGCTCGAAAGACACCATCCCAGGTGACCAATTAGTCCGTGAGAAGACTAATATTGACGACTCTGTGGTTACACCTGTTGACCCAACGGATGAACAACAAGGCACTGGTATCAAGGTTAACAACCCTGATAAAGACACCAAGGTAACCGCTAAGGATGAAGACGGTAAGGATGTTCCTGTAGCCATCAATCCGGAAACTGGTGAAGTTGAAGTGACTCCAGGTGCCGACGTTGATGGGCCAATCACCGTTACCGTTGAAGATCCAGACCTCCCAGGCGGCAAACAAGAAGTGACCGTTCCGGTTAAGGGACACGAAGCGGGTCGCGATGATAACGGTTCTGATGAACCTAACATACCTAGTGAAACAGTTGAAAAGACCACAGTCGATGACTCGCAAGTCAAAGAAGTTAACCCAACTGACGACCAACAAGGGACTGGTATCAAGGTCAACAACCCTGATAAGGACACCACAGTTACCGCCAAGGACGAAGACGGCAAGGACATCCCTGTTGTCATCAACCCTGAAACTGGTGAAGTGGAAGTGACCCCAGGCACCGACGTTGACGCTCCAATTATTGTCACCATCACTGACCCAGAATTACCAGGTGGTAAGAAAGTAGTCGTGGTTCCAGTCAAGGGTCATGCTGCAGATCGCGATGACAATCATTCAGAGGCAAGTCCAAAACCTGCGACTCCTAAACCTAATACGGTAAAACCAGGACAACCAGGTCACGGCAATCAAGTTGCTCAACCAGTTCATACAAACACTGCAGTACATGCAGCAACGACAAAAGCAAATCAACCATCAGCTAATAAAGCAAGCTCTGCCAAAATACAAAGTCAACTCCCTCAAACTGGTGCAGTTGCTGGTCTAGCAAGCTCATTAGCTCTCGCTCTTATCGGAGCCGGTAGTATTCTTGCTCTTGGTAAAAGAAGAAAAGAAGACTAAAACATTGATTTGACTTCATAGTCCAAAAAGCTCTCATATATAAGTATGGGAGCTTTTTTGTTCCTTCATTAAGTTAAAAAAGTAGTACTTAGCTAGGGAGGTTAGTATAAAACAAGTACAAAAACGCTTTCATTAGGTACATTAATTGTACATTTTTAGATAATAAGTCAACAGCTATTTTTATTCAATCCCGTCATGACGCTAAGAAGGGCAATTATCCCAGCCTTAAGTCAAAGTGAAAGATAAATTAAGATTTGTTCTTATAAAATATAATTATTATAATGGAGAAGTAAAGTATATAACATTTCGAATAAATACATCCAAACAGGAGGAATAATATGGTTGGGAAAAATAACCTTCAAGTTAAGAGGGGAAAACGAGCTAATAAGTTTTACCGTTACTCCATTAAACGTTTGAGTGTTGGCGTAGCATCGGTAGCTGTTGCGGCTGGCTTATTATTTGCCGGTGATGCGGCTGTAGTAGAGGTAGCTGCGGCAGAAGTCAGTGAAGAAAGCAGTGAGCTTGTCCTTAATGAAGGAGAGCCAACTGCTGAAGAGGAAAGTTCCGCTGAAAATGTTTCAGTAGCGAAAGAACTAACGGATGAAGAAGAGCCTGCTAAGGAAGAAACTGCCCCTGTTGCAGAAGAAATAGCTGAAGCCCCAGTTGAAGAAACCACTGTTCAAGCAGAAGCTGAAGAAGAAACCCCTCAAGCTCAAGCGGTGACCTATGCAGCGCCTGAGAACGCTCCTGAAGTGAATACTGGAGAAACAAGATCTGAAGGGCAAGTTAACAGTCAATATGAACCTTATGCCAGCCAAGAAGCGACTTACTATCGTTACGGCCGGGTAGGGGATGCCAAACAAGCAGTTGATAATGTGGCTGAGTTACCAGATGATGCCCAGTACGAATTTGTTGACCCTCAAGTATTCCAAACCGTTGGCCTCAAGAAAGCTGACGTTAAAGTAACTTATGCTGATGGGTCTTATGATATCGTAAAAGTGCCTATCGAAGTCAATAACGCCTATGAAAAAGATGGCCAGACTTATTCGGGTACCATGATCCAAGATTTAACCCGTCCTGAGAAGAAGAACGAAGCGGAAACGCCATTAACTGTCAGCGTTGAGGATGTAGCGAGTGCTGCAGCCCAAGATAGTAATACCTTGAACGTTGAATTTGCGACCCAGTTTATCGGTAACCAGAATGGTCGTCAAAGATATGTGTATCTAGGTTTAGACGACCGTTTAGCTTCTCACGTTACCCAAGTTGTTGGCTCCGGACCTAAATCATCAGCTGGGACCGATTTCTCAGACTACAAATTTGAATGGGAACGGGTGGCCCTGCCTAATGGGACCTTGACGAATTCTTGGCGCCGTATTATGGCAGACAAGACAACAGCCGCCTATAGAGATAATCCATCCGTCTTTAACGGAACTGAAGTATCCATTGGTCAAGTAGGTTTTGCGACTATTCATTTAGACCAAACTATTAAAGACATTATTGCCTCTGATCAAAATAAAACTTCCAATGGCGACTGGATGGTTACCGCTCATATCTTAGATAAAGATGGTAAAGTATTGGACAATACCATTAATACGGTAACTGTTAATACGGAAACCCCTCCTTATAAAGAATTAAATAATGCCACTAGGACTCAGGAAAAATGGTTCACCAACGCAGGGGGACGCTATAAGTACTTCCAAGAAGCCAATAATGGTAATGGGGGCTTAGTCTTTACCCAACATATCACTAAGAGCTCTGGTAGTACCTTAAATGGTTATGGGGCGCAGCCTAACCGAGAATGGGCTTATCGTTTTGAGATTGACAAGCGCTTGTTGCCATATATTGACTCAGTGGATGCCCACTTTATGTCTGAAGCCCAAAGTCCTGAAGTTTACCATGCTGAAGATGACCATCGCGCTCGTTTTGCCAATGAATCACAACTAGCAGGTGGGACACAGCGTGAAGGCTGGGTGGATTATGAACACCGGGTCAACTTAGGAAATGATAAGATCCAAACTTCCTATACGGGTCTAAAAGGCGGCAATGGCGAACCTCAAACTGGTATCAGTGGGTCTATGTCGCCTGTAGAGATGTTCGACAACCGTGTCGATCCTAATATGCCTGAAAAAGTTGGCGGCTATCGTTACGGTGATAGTGAACTCCAACCAGGACAAGGTTACTTCACCCTAGATACAGTTGCCTCTAATGTGGACTCTAGACAAGTTAACTTCAACCCTGGCTTCTCTTACCCAGCCGGCGTTCGGATTGTCTTGAACCTTAAAGATGGCGTGACCTTAAATGACATCCTGGCAGAGAACAAGGGCCGTGATGAAAACTTTGGTGTGATTGGTTACTTTGTCAATAGCAAGGACGAACTCATCCCTAATAGCCATGCGGATATGTTCATGAGCGTTCCTGATGTGGACGGGGACGGGGTTGTCGATGATATAGACGATAATATCGAAACGGAAACACCACAACCATCTGAAGCAGATGCTAATGCCCCAACCGGCAATAACTTGGAAACTCCACAAGATGTCACACCTGCTGCGGCAGATGGCATTGCCAATAAAGATGCTCTACCAGCTGATACCTCTTATGAATGGGAATCTCCAGTCGATGTTTCTAGTCCTGGCGAGAAAGATGCCGTTGTCATCGTTAACTACCCAGACAATTCACAAGATCGTGTGCCTATTAAGGTGACCGTTAAGGAAGCGCCAACGGAACAAGATGCAGATAAGTACGAACCAACTGCAGAGACAGTCACTAAAGACCACGGTCAAGCACCTACTGAAGAAGAAGTTAAGAATGCAGTAAGCATTCCAGACTATCCAACAGAAGGTGAACAGCCAACAGTTACAGTTGACGACCTAAGTCAATTACCAGATGGGCAAACGCCAGGTACCACTGACGTACCAGTTACTGTCATTTACCCAGATGGATCGGAAGACAAGGTAAATGTTCCTGTGACAGTGAAAGAAGCTGAGCCAGAAACTGCTCACGTTACTCATAGTATCAGAGTTGATGGCCAACCATTACTTGTTCAAGAAGGTAAGACTCCTGAAGAATCACTTCCTGAAGAATTTAGAAACATTAAAGTGACTTTAACCAGTACAGAAGATCCTTCTGTCCAATTCGAGAGTGGCTCGAAATGGATTGGAGGAATAGGATTTCCTGTAACTAAAAACTTTGACTTAGCGAAAATTCCTTTAGGTGAATACAAGGTGACTATCGACGGCTTCGATCCAACTAACTCAGATTATGAAATTGATGATACAGGATTGACTGATGGTGGCTCTCTAACGGTTACAGACAATCTCGGCAACCAATTCATCAACTTTGTGACTAAGGAAGCTGAACCTACAGAAGAAGACGCCGATAAGTACACACCAACTGCTGGTCAAGTAACTAAGGATTATGGTCAAGCACCTAACGAAGAAGAAATTAAGAACGCAGTCAATATTCCCGAATATCCATCAGAAGGCGATCAACCAACCGTTACCGTTGATGATCCAAGTCAATTACCAGACGGCCAAACTCCAGGAACCACTGAAGTCCCTGTTACTGTCACTTACCCAGACGGTTCCGAAGATAAATTAACTGTTCCTGTGACAATTGAAGAGCCTAAGACCGAAATTGGTGGCTCAGTGAAACCAGTTGACCCAACAGACGAAAAACAAGGCACCGGTATCACGGTAACCAACCCAGATGACCAAACAACAGTAACGGCGACTGACGAAGATGGTAAGAAAGTTCCAGCTGAAATTAACCCAGAAACGGGCGCAATTGAAGTGATACCTGGCACTGATGTTGATGGTCCAATCGATGTTGTAATTGAGGATGAGGACTTGCCAAATGGTAAAGCTACTATTCCAGTCCCAGTTAATGGTCATGAAGATGGACGCGATGATAATGGTTCTGAAGACAAGCCAGCTACTGAACAAACCCGTGTTGATGACAGCAAGGTTAACCCTGTCGACCCGAGCGAAGATCAACAATCAACCGGTATTGTCATTGTAAATCCTGATGATGAGACAAAAGTTTCTGCTAAGGACGAAGATGGTAAAGATGTGCCAGTAGAAGTCGTAACAGATGGACGCTTTGGTGATGTCAAAGTTACCCCAGGGACAGATGTCGACGGACCAATCACCATTACTATCGAAGATCCTGAATTGCCAGAAGGTAAACAAGAAGTAACCGTTCCAGTTAATGGCCATGAAGCAGGGCGCGATGATAATGCACCTGAGACTGAAATTGGTGGAGCTGTTAAGTCAGTGGATCCAACAGACGAAAAACAAGGCACCGGCATTACGGTTATTAACTCAGATGACACGACAACAGTAACCGCAACTGATGAAGACGGTAAGCATGTACCTGCTGAAATCAATCCAGAAACAGGGGAAGTTGAAGTTACTCCAGGGACTGATGTGGATGGTCCAATCGATGTTGTGATTGAAGATGAAGACTTGCCAAACGGTAAAGCTACTATCCCAGTTCAAGTTAATGGCCACGAAGCAGGTCGTGATGATAATACATCTGAGGAAGATGCAACTAAGACCGAAGTTGGAGGCGCGGTTAAACCAGTACATCCAAGTGATGAAAAACAAGGAACTGGTATTGTTATTACTAATCCAGATGAAACAACCACAGTGACCGCAACTGATGAAGACGGTAAGCAAGTTCCTGCCGAAATCAATCCAGAAACGGGTGAAATTGAAGTCACCCCAGGAACAGATGTGGATGGTCCAATCAAGGTAGTTATCGAAGACGAAGACCTACCAAGAGGCAGAGCCACTATTCCAGTTCAAGTTGTTGGTCATGAAGAAGGCCGAGATGATAACGGTTCTGAGGACAAACCAGCTACTGAACAAACCCAAGTTGACGACAGCAAGCTGAATCCCGTGGATCCGACTGATAACCAACAATCAACCGGTATTATGATCGTAAATCCAGATGTAGATACTAAAGTTACTGCTAAAGATGAAGATGGCAAAGAACTTCCAGTTGAAGTGGTCACAGACGGCCGCTTTGGTGATATCAAGGTAACACCAGGTACAGATGTTGATGGCCCAATTACCGTTATCATCGAAGATCCTGAATTACCAGGTGGAAAACAAGAAGTGACTCTTCCTGTTAATGGTCATGAAACCGGGCAAGACGATAATAAGCCTGAGCAAGATATAACTAAGACAGAAGTTGGTGGTGCAGTTAAACCTGTTTACCCAAGCGATGAAAAACAAGGCACTGGTATTATTATTACTAATCCAGATGAAAACACCACGGTAACAGCGACTGACGAAGATGGAAAAGAAGTACCTGCTCAAATTAACCCAGGAACAGGTGAAATCGAAGTTACCCCTGGTACTGACGTTGATGGCCCAATCAAAGTAGTTATCGAAGATGAAGACCTACCAAGAGGCAAGGCTACTATCCCAGTTCAAGTAGTTGGACACGAAGCAGGTCGTGATGATAATAAATCTGAAGACAAACTAGCGGATGAACCAACAGACGATGAGGATACTTCTCATGTTCCAGATGAAACAAGCAGTGATAACCAAGATACTGGCATTAAGGATGACAATGCTGAGGAAGATCATGAAACTGAACCAGCTTCCAATCCAGTTGTTCCAGTAAATCATAATGAAGAGGACGAACCTTCCAAAGTAGAAGAAACTGTTGAAAATACAAAGGCTTCTAAAACTGATCCTTCAAAAACATCTCATGATGTTAAGGATAATGAAGCCGTTCAATCTTCAGAGGCTAAAGTAAGCACTGCTAGAGTTCACTCCAAACTCCCTCAAACGGGGGCAGTTGCTGGTTTAGCAAGCTCATTAGCTCTAGCTCTTATCGGGGCAGGTAGCATTCTTGTTGTAGGTAAACGCAAAAAGTAGGACTAAATGGTTAATTTAACCCTATAGATTTTAAGCTCTCATACAAAGATGTATGGGAGCTTTTTTTATTTCGCTTATAAGCTGATTGAATTGAATAATGTATAGCTTTTTAAAACGAAAAATAAGAACTATAAAATAAACAATATTGTTCTTATTCAGAACAAAATAATGTTCTTTTATATGTAAACTTTTATAAATTTAAATGGACAAGAAGGCCTTCGTGACACGGCTTAGAAGCTAAATTATAGATTATATTTCCAAATAAAAGACAAATTAAGATTTGTTTTTTTAAAGTTAATTATTATACTGTAAATTAAAGGGGATAAGTCAAATGGTATTTTAAATGTAATTTAAAAACAAATATGTATATTATTTATAAATAAGGCCTATTTATAGACATCTATAAAGGGAGGTTATGGATATATAAATAGATAAAATAATAAATTATCTCTTTTAAAAATTTATATACATTGTATTTTTTTTTTTTTTAGGTACTATATCTTTACAAAGTTCTTATTTATAAAAAACAAATATGTACGAGTATAAGGAGGACACATATGGTTGGAAAAAATAACTACCAAGTGAAAAAGGAGAAGCAGAGCAATAAGTTCTACCGCTACTCCATCAAGCGCCTAAGTGTCGGCGTGGCTTCTGTAGCTGTGGCTGCGGGGCTCCTCTTTGCGGGGGATGCCGTCGTTGTTCAAGCAGCAGCTGAAGAAGCAAACACAAGTGAAGAAGTATCAACACCAGTAGGAGAAATTGAACCTTCTAAAGAGGAAGCAGCCCCTGTAAGAGAAGAAGCACCTGTCGTTGAAGAGCCAGCTTCCACAGAAGCGCCAGCTGTTGGAGAGGAAGCTCCGGCTGAAACACCAGCAGAATCAGAAGAAGTACCAGCAGTTTCTGAAGCAGCAGCTGAAGAAAATACGTCTGAAGAAGAAGCTGCCGCTCAACCAACTGATAAGGAAGAAGGAAAAGCTTCTCCAGTAACTTATGCTGCTGAAGCAAGCGATACGGAGACCCCAGCTGAAGATAAGTCTGGCGAAGACCGTGCCAACAATCAAAAGAAAGTCGATGCCATTGATGCGGACGCTATCGCTAACGGTTACATCAAATCCGCGACCGATATGTCTAACGCTGCCAATACCCTATCAGGTCGTGCTTGGATTGCCGACAAAGGGGTGCCATCTACCATGGCCAATGGCTTGACCGAAGTCGCTGAAGGTACAGATGTCTACATGCAGTGGATTGATACTGACGGTGCGGTTTCCCCGCTTTATCGGGCGCAAACGACCAATCAATTATCACAAGTTGATGGGAGTCAAGCAGGCCCAGGTTCTTTTGCTTTTGACTTAAGAGATGCTTGGATTGACGCCAATGGAGTGGAACATAAGTATTCCGCTAAGGGCGACCAATATTATCGCTTATGGATTCCCGACTACTTCGATCCGGATACCGGCAACCGGGTGACCATGTTCCGTCAAGCAGGGGGCTTCTTCCCAGGATCATTTGTGGGTTCAGCGACTAATAAAAACTTAGGTCAGTTCCCACTACTCGGAACCAACATGCAGCGGACTGGGATCTTTATGATCGAACAAGGTGGGGCTTACATGCACCGACCTGAGAGTGAATGGGTTGAAGATCCAGAAGGCCCAATCAATAACCCAGCCGTTCTCCGTCGCAGCGATAATAGTGTTTCTGGTCGAGTTTGGCTAGAGACCGGTGCGGGCGACTATGCCAATAGTGCAACCGGTCCAAATAATAATAGCCGGGATGTTGAAGCAGCTGGTTATAAGGTGGTTGCTTCCTACTTGTCTAAGGAAGGTTCAGCCGCTTATGAATCAGCTGTTAACTCTTTACCTCAAAACCAACGAGCTAAAGCAGCCGAAGACTTCTTGTTAAACAATCCGGATGCCATTCAAGAAACCAAGTATGCTTATACCAATGAAGATGGCCGTTACTCCATTCGTTTTGACAACAAAAACATGGATGAAAATAATACCGAATACATGTATATGCAGATCTTTGACCGGGATGGCAACTTGGTCAATGCCTATAATGGGTTCACAACGCCAGTCTTCAGAAGCCCGGCTGAGAATCAAAGCTTTGTGCCTCAAGCTGTTCCTGGGTCTGAGACAGCAGGTTATGTTCGTGGCCCATATGGTTGGTACAATGTCAACCATGCCGTGGTACCGAATGTCGTGATTGACCTAGAAATCACTAATTTCAATGATACCGATAAACCAGCTGGCTTGAATGACACAGCTAAGGCTGACTTACGTGGGGCACAATTACCACCAGCAGGCTTCAATAATAAGATTGTTTGGTATAACGAAGAAGGCGACGTCCTCAAAGAAACACCTGTCAATCAATTAGTGGCTGGAACTGACGATACCTACGACTTGCCTAAGACCATCGAAGAAGCTCAACAACTGAAATTGCGAGATGGGGAGATTATTCGGGCGGTCTTCGAGTCCGGTGGCAACCAATTAGCTGCGGATTCCTTTATTGTGAAATACAAGGATGCCAACTTGCACCAACCAAGCTATAAAGAAACAGCCGTTGACTTTGGCCAAGAAGCTAAGGTTGACGCCCCAAGCTTTGTAAAATTAGCTGATGATGGAACGGAAGCCCCAGTGGAAACAAATGAGGTGCCTTTGTCCAAAGACCCCGCCAAACCAGCCTTCACCATCACTACACCAACCCGTGGTGCATCCATCGATCCAAATACCGGGGCTATCACTATTCCAGCTTCGGAAACCTCTAAGACACCTGGTGAGACCATTGAAGTGCCTGTCACCGTGACTTATGAGGATGGGTCACAGGACCAAGTAACGGCTCCAGTTAAGGTGTCAGCACCAGATGTGATCGACCGGACTGGCAAGGAAGATGAAGCGACTCCGGAAGGTTACCACCGTGTGACTTTAACAGCTGGTGAAGGGGTTAATGATTTTGGCAAGAAAGCTTATGATGTCAAAGACCAAGCCCAATTATCTAATGAAAATATTCCAAGCTTGACGGCAAAGGAAAACTATGAAAACCCTCAATGGAATGAAGACCCAAGCCAAGTGATTACGGGGCCTAAGGATTTTGTGGCGACGGCGACTCCTGTCACTCCAGCCGACACTACCGCACCGACCATCACTGTTTCCGCCAAGGATATCCAAGCCACAGAAGGGCAGCCAATTGACCCTGTTTCTGTAGAGACCGATGATCCGGAAGCGACCGTGACGGTTGACGGCCTTCCAGACGGCTTAAGCTACAATCCTGAGACCAAGCAGATCGAAGGGACCGTTCCAGCGGGTACTGTAGACTGGGCGGACGACCAAGATGAGTCCCGCGACTTCCCAGCAACTGTCAAGGCAGTGGATCCATCCGGCAATGAAGCGACCGAGCCGATCAAGGTGACCGTGCTTCGCGATACGGACGGCGACGGTCAAGCCGATAAGACCGACGAAGACGATGACAACGACGGCATTCCAGATAAAGACGATGACGCGTCTAAGGTATGGGACGGCCTCGATGCCCAAACGACTGACGTCACAGCAACCAACGGCCAAGAAGTCCCAGCCAACACCCAGGTTGTGACACCAAATAAAGCTGGCGCTAAGGTGACGACACCTGTTCCAGTTGACGGTCTATCAGTGGATGAAGACGGCAACTTAGTCGGCACCCCGACCGTGGACTTCCAAGCCGGCGAAAAAGAAAAAGTCGTGGAAATCCCTGTTGAAATTACCTCAACTGGTACCGGTCAAAAGGATGCTCAAGGTCAACCAACTGACGAAGCCATCCAACGGACCGTCAAAGTGACCGTGACCAATCCAAATGCGGAAGAGGCCCCTGCTGAAACTAGCGTGGAAGTGACTCCGAAGTCACAAAACGCCCTGGAAGGTAAGGACATTACCCCAGTGACACCACAAGCGGACAATGTACCAGAAGGCGGCAGCGTTAAAGTGACTATCGATGGCCAAGACAACTATCCAGGTCTGACTGTGGATCCAGAAACGGGCCAAGTAACCGGACAACCGGAAATCACCGACTGGACACCTGAAGAAGAAACTCGGACCATTACGGTTGAAGTTTCTGTCCTAGATAAAGACGGCCAACCAGTCCGTGATGCAGACGGCAATCCTGTAACGGCTGAATCAACTATCACCGTTTACCGCGACACCGACAAGGACGGCCAACCTGACAAGGATACAGGTATGCCAGAAGATCCAAACAATCCAACTGTTCCAGGTATCGACCAAGGCGACAAGGACGACGACAACGACGGCTGGACCGACCAGGAAGAAAAAGATCGCGGCACCGATTCCAAGGATGAAGACAGCTTCCCACGTGTCACCGAACCCGGCGCTGAAAATGAGCCAGGTAAGGACACCACGACGGTAACTGGCAAGACCACGCCAAATACGGATGTGGAAGTTAAGGACAAGGATGGAAACACCATCGGCACCGGCACTTCCGACGACCAAGGCAATGTCAAGATCGACGTGCCTAAGCAAAATCCTGGCGATAAAGTCACCATCATCCCTGGCAAGAAGGATGACCAAGGTAACTTTACACCAGTCAAGGATGACCAAGGCAATCCTCAAGGTGGGGCTGAAACTGTAGTCAAGGAAACCCCACAAATCACCAACCCAGGGGCCAAGAATGAACCTGGTTCAGACAAGACCACCGTCACCGGCAAGACCAGCGTTCCAAACTCTAAGGTTGAAGTGAAGGACAAGGACGGCAAGACTATCGGCACCGGTAACTCTGACGAAAACGGCGACTTTACCATCGAAGTTCCTCGTCAAGAAGGCGGCGACAAGGTTTCTGTGATCCCATCTAAGGATTACACCAACCCAGACGGCTCGACAGAAACCCGGACCGGTGACCCTGTCGAAACGACTGTCACTGAAGATGCTCCTGCTGTAGTCAGCGTGGAAGTGACACCGAAGTCACAAAATGCTCTCGAAGGCAAGGACATTACACCTGTAACGCCTCAAGCCGATAATGTGCCAGAAGGTGGCAGCGTTAAGGTGACTATCGATGGCCAAAACAACTATCCAGGTCTGACCGTGGACCCAGAAACTGGTCAAGTAACCGGTAGTCCTGAGATTACGGACTGGGCTCCTGAAGAAGAAACTCGGACCATTACGGTTGAAGTTTCTGTCTTAGATAAGGATGGCAAGCCAATTGCCGATGCAGACGGCAATCCTGTAACGGCTGAATCAACTATCACCGTTTACCGCGACACGGACAAGGACGGTCTGCCTGACAAGGATTCCGGCATGCCAGAGGATCCAAACAATCCAAATGTTCCAGGCATCGACCAAGGTGACAAGGATGATGATAACGACGGCTGGACCGACCAGGAAGAAAAAGACCGCGGAACGGATTCCAAGGATGAAGACAGCTTCCCACGTGTCACCGAACCAGGCGCTGAAAACCAACCTGGCAAGGACACCACGACCGTGACTGGCAAGACCACGCCAAATACCGATGTGGAAGTCAAGGACAAGGATGGCAATACCATCGGCACTGGTAAGTCAGATGAAGACGGTAATATTAAGATCGATGTACCAAAACAAAATCCTGGTGACAAGATTAGTATTGTTCCTGGTAAGAAGAATGACCAAGGCAACTTCAAGCCTGTCACAGACGACCAAGGCAATCCTCAAGGTGGCGCTGAAACTGTCGTTAAGGAAACCCCACAAATTACCAACCCAGGGGCTAAGAACGAACCCGGTTCAGACAAGACCACTGTGACCGGGAAAACGACCGTTCCAAATACGACCATTGAAGTCAAAGACAAGGACGGTAATACCATAGGCACCGGCACTTCTGACGATAATGGTGACTTTACCATCGAAGTTCCTCGTCAAGGAACGGGCGACAGCATTACCATCTTCCCATCCAAGGACTACACCAATCCAGATGGTAGTGTGGAAACCCGGACCGGCACCCCTGTCGAAACTACCGTTACTGGCCATACACCAGCAAGCAAGCAAGACAAGGACATCTACGAGCCTGAATACAAACCAGGTACCGGTCAACCAGGCACCAAGGTGAAAGTCGGCGAACCGATTTTCAAGGATGAAGACGGTAAAGAGGTCAACCCACCAGCTGGCACCAGCTTCCAACCCGGCGCTGGCGAAAACGGCATCACGGTTGATCCCGAAACTGGCGCAGTCGTTGTCGAAGTTCCAGCAGATGCTAAACCAGGCGATAAGATTGACAAATCTGTCATCGTTACCTATCCTGATGGTTCAAGTGAAACGGTAACAGTTTCCGTTACGGTTGAAGAAAAAGCTGGCTCTGGTGTGACACCAGTTCCAACACCTCAACCTGAACCCCAGCCAGAAGAAAAACCTGAAGTTGAAGATGAAGCAACACCTGATCAAGAACCAGAAGCCGATGTTGACCCTGTTAAAGCAGACGACAAGACAGTTTCTGTGAAGACTCAAGATCATACCGCTGACGATAATAGTAAGACTCAATCGGCTCCTGCTAAGGCTCATTCCCAACTGCCACAAACTGGTGCAGTAGCAGGCTACGCAAGCTCATTAGCTCTTGCTTTAATCGGAGCAGGTTCCATCCTGGCTTTAGGTAAAAAGAAAAAAGAAGACTAATCGTCACTGATTAGCTCCTCTTCTAGCACCTCGCATAGCGGGGTGCTTTTTTATATTGTATTAAGGGTAATAAAAAAGGAGCTCAATCTACTGTCAGTAAATTGAGCTCCTTTTCGTGTTGAAATGATTTTCTATTGTTCTAAGTGGTTGGCTTTTTCCTTTGCGCTTTTAAGGAGATTAGGCCCTACCAATACAATGGCCATGAGTAGGCCAGCAGTTTGGATCCAAAAGATAGTAACATCTGTTAGACCGTGGATTAAAACCACACTGAGTAAACTACAAATTAAGGCCAGTTCGGGACGAATACTTGAATATCGCCGCATTTCATTGAGCATCTTTCCTAGACGGTAAAGGGGATAGACCAGAAGGCTAGACCCGATGATACCGTAAGATAAGAGCGTATCCAGAAAAATATTATGGGCATGCTGGGTATACTTGGTGGTGTATTCACTGTATACATGCATATAGGTTAAGGGACCTTGGCCAAACCAAACATTATCCTTAAAGGCCTGCCAGCCGGTTTGCCAGATGTCAAAACGGTCGGAAAAGGCATAAGCCAAGTCATCGAAGCGGGGCATAAGACCCATCCCCCAAGCAATGAGTCCTAAGATACTCAGACCTAGTAGGGAATAAATGGCGGTTTTCTTATAGCCAATTACATAAAAGAAAACATAGGAAGCACCAATAATCACGATGGCACTGGTGCGGCAACCGGTGTAAACGATGGCCAGTAAATTACAAGCAATTAAAAAGAGACAGGTTAATTTTTTAGCTAAGTGCTTAGTAGTCTTCATTCGATACATGGCGATAACAATGAAGAATTCCAGCATCATGGCGAAATAATTGGGGTTAAAAAATGTAGCCTCTACCCGGTCAGGGTGCACCTTATTCATGGCGGGAGAAATAAAGGTATAATCCCATTCTGAGATGATATTAAAGTGCTCTAAGAGGGTAAAGATAAAAATGATAATACTTGCAATTAAAGTAATATTTACGATTTCAGAAAGATATTCCGGTCGCACCTGTTTAGTGTAGTAAATCGAATAAATAAGGGCAATTAATAAACCAACTGAGATCAGTCCACCTACCCAATTTTCATGCACAATAGAGATTAAAAAGGCATAAAAAGGGAAGGAAAATAAACTTGTGATTAAAGAGTCATTTGGCCAGTGTTTGGCCGATAGCATTCCTGTTGCCAACAACAAGATAAAAACAACCCCAAAAACAACAATGGTTATATAAAATGGAAAGAACAGGCTGACCAATAAGATGGTCATCAGTATGGATTGAATTGCTCCTGGTAAGAAGGCTTTGCCATCTTCTAGCAAGTAAGTCACCTACTTTCAGAAAGAGTATCAATCCTTTAAACTTTAGCCTAAATCAGCTTAAATTACAATCATTTTAAGCATCTTTAGCTAATTTTTTAAAATTATTTATAAGTGATTGAGCGCTTTCGTTTTAGATCGACAATAAACATGCTAGAATAAACTTATATAGAAAGAGGCGAGTAGAATGACAGATTGGAAAGGCTTGGATCCCAAGGCGTTTAATCGCTATCGATCCTGGAAGAACTCTAGCAGTCCAGGAATTTGTGGATCCTACTGCTGTAGTGTGCTGGTACATTATCATACCCTCAAAGACACTGGGGTCGACTTAGATAAGGACACTTTAGTAGCAGGTTTTAAAGAAATTGTTGATGATAAGCGACCTTATCGTGGAAGTTTTATTTGGGATATCGCCTTAGCTTTATCCATGTTCTGTGACAAGATGCCTTATCAAGTCAAGGCTGGATTACTGACTGAGATTAATTTGCCTGATTTGATAGACCAAGGGTATGGTCCATTTATTGTAGGCCTACAAAAACCGCTTAAAAGTAGCTATGGCAACCATTGGATTGTGGTCTATGCCTATAGATATAATTCAGCTGGCCAACTCTTCTATTTAGCCTATGATAACCAAGGACGTAGTCAGGTTGAAGTTCCTGCTAGTCAAAGCTTGACCTACTGTTATTTAGCAGAAGAGGAGCAAGTGGCGGCGGATGTTTATATTAGTGATGCATACAAAATAAATCAACTGCAAAGAAAACAAGGCATTGACTTTATTCCAAGTCGGGCTTACCAAGCGCATCAAGCCGTTAAAGAAGCTCAAGAGAAACGTCGTTTTCTAGGAAAGGATTTTAATGAATGGAAAGATTTGATTATATAGTTATCGGTGGCGGTAGCGCTGGGATTGCTTCTGCTAACCGGGCCGCTGAATATGGAGCCAAAACCCTCATCATTGAAAAAGATGAAGTCGGCGGGACCTGTGTCAACCGGGGCTGCGTCCCTAAAAAAGGGATGTGGTATGGCGCCCATATTCTGGAATTACTAAGAGACTATGCCCCTGATTACGGAATTGATGCGCCCTTGAAGAACTTTGATTTTCAAACTTTGAAAAAACACCGGAATGAATATATTGACCGGGTTCATAATTCTTACTTCAAGGGCTTTGAAAGCCGGGGAACCCATTATAAAAAGGGTTATGCTAAGTTTGTTGAAGACCATATTGTGGAAGTCGATGGCGAACAATTTTACGGCGAACATATTAGTGTCCTCACTGGTGGCCGTCCTGCCTTACCTGAAGGCATTCCTGGCATTGACTTAGTGGATGTGAGTGATGACGTCTTTAACTGGGATGAGCTTCCAGAATCCTTACTGATTGTGGGTGCTGGCTATATCGCTGTGGAAATGGCTGGTATGCTACGAGAATTTGGGGTGGATGTGACTCTAGCCGTTCGCCATGAAACGCCTCTCCGCCAATATGAACCTAAGATCACCGAATCGCTAATGGAAAATATGAAGAAACAGGGCATTACCGTGCTCAGCAACCATAACGTGACAAAAATTGAGAAAACGGAAGATGGAACTCTTAGAACCATCTTTAAAGAAGATGATGAAGTCGTTAGTGACCGGGTCCTTTATGCTATTGGTCGCCAACCCAATACAGAGAATATCGGCCTGGAGAACACCTCTATTGAATTAACAGACAAGGGCTATATTAAGGTCGATGACTACCACAACACCACCGCTGATAAGGTCTATGCCTTTGGTGATGTGATTGGTAAGGTGGAATTAACTCCAGTAGCTATTAAGGTGGGGCGGACTCTATCAGATCATCTATTTAATGGTCAAGATCCCTTCTATTTAGACTATAATATGGTCCCTTCCATTGTTTTTGCTCACCCACCAATCATTACCATGGGCTACACCGAGGAAGCGGCTAAAGAAGCTTTTGAAGGCCAAAAAATTACCACTTACGATACCAACTTTACCTCAATGATCTCAGGAATGACCTCTAACCGGGAAAATATCTATATGAAACTGGTTTGCCTCGGTGATGAAGAAAAGATCATCGGTCTCCATGGGATTGGCTTTGGTGCTGATGAAATGTTACAAGGCTTTGCGGTTGCTATCACGATGGGGGCAACTAAGAAGCAATTTGATCAAACCATTGCCCTCCATCCAACTGGAGCGGAAGAATTTGTTACCATGCGTTAAGCCTGCTTAATGTTTTGAATCTGGCTGGGAGAAAATCCCAGCTTTTTTGTTTTTGAGTCAAGTGGGCTTAGATGGTAAAATAATGAAAACATGACATATGTTCTAGGAGAAGTGGTATATCGTGGTTAATCGTAAAGTCAGTTCAAGTCAAGAAATTTTAAAAGTTGCCTTAGAATTGGTCCAAGAAGAGGGAATCCAAGCAGTCAATATGCGCCGTTTAGCCAAGCGTTGTCAGATTTCCTTAGGGGTCTTATATAACTATTTTGAAGATAAGAATGACTTATTGTTGCAAACTGTGGCAGCGGTGTGGCGGGATATTTTAATTCCTGACCAGTCTGAACACGTGAATCGGGCGAGCCAGCCCTTATCCCAAGCCTTTTTAAACCTTTACCAGCTATTGGCTGCTGGTGCCAAGAAGTATCCTCATTTCTTCTCCCAGCATACCCTGGTATTTTCGCAAGCACAAAAAGGCCAAGCTAATGCCAAAATGGACCATTATATTAAACATTTAAAAAATTACCTCCTTCAGTGTTTAAAGGATGACCCTAATATCCGCGATCAAGCTTTTGCTAAGCACTCAGCAGAACAAGTGGTTGACTTCTTGTTTGGCATCTTTATTAATCAAATTATGCAGGGAGATCTTGATATCTTGCTCCTTACTGACTTTATCGATCGTTATCTTTATGATTAAATAAAAAAGGCGAACCCTGCTCTATGAAAGAGCAAAGTTCGCTTTTAAATTGTTCAAATTTACTTATCAAATATTATAGGGCACGGATAATGTGTGCAATACCCGCAAATAAGAAGTAAGCACCAATCAAGAAGACTACTGTAAAGTATGCGGATAGAGGATTAAAGAAGATCGAAATAGCAACGATAATCCCAACAATACCGAGGAAAATGGATAATCCTTTCCCCACAGGACTTACAAAACCAACCAGGGAACTGGAAGTTAAGAGACCGATTCCTTCAGAAATAAACCAAATGGCTACTAGAAAAGGAATGGTTAGGAAACCGATTTCCACATTGAAAAATAAAATAACCCCGATAATTAAATTTAAAATTCCCACAATTAACATGACCGTATAATTTTGGTCACTGACTTGACGTAATTGGTGGCGAGTGTAGAGATTCATGATCCCAGAGACAATTGCTCCGGCCGCATAAAAGTAAATTAAACTTACTAAACTCACTCCCGGGTTTCTAAAACTAATAATGGCTAAGATAATAAAAATAATCCCAACAATGAGGTCGCCCCATTTTACGCCTTGTTGATTTTCAGTCATTTCATCGTCTCCTTTGTCAAAATATTTTGTCAATTTATTTTTGAATATATTAACCTTATCAAAAATATACAATAAGATCAAAAAATTGGCTCATTCATATTAGAGAGAAGAGAGCAAAACATAAAAGCCAATGGTAAACTATTATTAGAATAAAAATCATTGTTAGGAGAAAGGGTGTCTTTAGATGAAAATTGGTTTTATCGGCTTAGGAGTAATGGGGAAATCCATGGCTAGTCATTTAATCCAAGCAGGGTACGATCTTAATGTTTATAACCGAACCAAGAAAAAGGCCCAGCCTTTAATTGACCTAGGGGCTCAGTGGCTTGATTCTCCAAGTCAGATCGCTGACCAATCTGATTTAGTTTTCACGATTTTAGGCTATCCTCATGATGTCGAGGAGGTTTATTTAGGAAAAACAGGCCTCTTTTCAGCTTGCCAGTCAGGGCAAATCTTTGTTGAAATGACTACTTCTAGTCCGTCTTTAGCTAAAAAACTTTACCAAGAGGGACAAAAACGTCAAGTCAGTGTTCTCGATGCCCCGGTAACGGGAGGGGATATTGGGGCTAGAGAAGGGCGCTTAACAACTTTAGTCGGTGGTGATAAAGGCGTTTTAGATCAGCTACAACCAGTCTTGGCAACTTTTTGCCAACGAATCGAATATTTCGGCTCAGCTGGTAAGGGTCAAGACGCTAAGATGGCCAACCAAATTATGATCGCTGGGACCATGACCGGCATGTGCGAAGCGTTAGCTTATGCCAAAAATAATGACCTGAATTTAGACCAAGTCATTGAAACTTTAAATAGTGGGGCAGCTGCCAATTTTTCTCTGGCTCAATACGGTCCCCGTATTCTCAAAGATGACTATAGTCCTGGCTTCTTTGTTAAACATTTTATCAAGGACTTAAGAATTGCCCTTGAAGTTGCTGAAAAAGAGGATCTTAAGCTTCCCGGAACCCAATTGGCCTATGACCTCTATCAAAAACTAGCCCATGAATTTAGTGGGGATGATGGGATTCAAGCTCTGATGAAGTTATGGTGGGGTGAAAAATAAACAATAAAAAAGGGCTATGCCTTAGACAGATATAGAAAACATAGTTCTTAATAAGGTTTCTAGTTACTGTCAACAAGGATAGCCTTTTTTTGCGGTTAAAACCCTAACTTTTCATCTTCAATGCGTTGAATTTCTTGATAGGTTTTCGCTAGGGTGAGGGTTTCATCGACTAATTGTTCTAAACGTAAGAGCACATCATCGGAAGTAATTTCGTTAAGAGTAAAGTCTCTGGCGCTAAGGTAGACATAGCGAGGGGTGACATTGGCCTTCATATAGTTAAGGATGGGTTTCAATTGCAACTCTGGAATCAAATAGTGGCGGTTAGACCCTGATGAGGCAAAGATACCCACGGTTTTATATTCCAAAGCTTTCTCTGGTAAGAGGTCAAAGACATTCTTCAAAGAGGCGGGAATGGAAGCTTGGAAGATGGGAGTCCCGATAAAGAGGACATCAGCTTCCATAACGGCTTGGGCGACTTCCAAGGTGTCTCCCTTATAATCCAGGAAATTTCTTCCATCGGCGAAATCCATTTCCTTATCTAATAGGTTAATAAATTGGACGTCATGGTCACTATACTGGTCCTTGGCTAGGATATCCAGGATAGCTTTAGCGGCTACTTCGGTTTTATGGCCCACATTGGAGCCGGATAAGACGAGTATTTTCATAATGATTTTCCTTTCTTTATGATTTATTACTGGTTGGCTGATTTTATTGGTCGGACTTGGTATATTTCTTGACTGCAGGAATGATGGTTTCGCCAAGGATATCAATCATATGAAGGATATCCTTAAAGGGGATACCCCCAAAGTCAATCTGGGCGGTGTAACGTTGGTTGTTGTAGAGTTCGTGTTGATATAGGATCTTATCAATGATCAGTTGGGGATCGCCAACCGTTAGGGCATCCCGGTAGTCTTTTCCTTGGGCGAAGAGTCGCTTATTAAAGCCAGTCCCATTAACCCGCTTCATCCCAGTGTCAAGGTGGGGATAGAATTCTTTGAAGGCGGTATCCCGGTCTTCATTGACATAGAGGAAGCCCGAAGTGGTGACTGGCATAGACTCCACATCGTAGCCCTTTTCACTGAGGATGGACCGGTAGATGTCAATCGATTGTTTAAAGTATTCTGCCGAACCGCCTAGGGTAGTGATATACATGGGCACCCCCTTAAGAGCAGCTTTGATGGCGGAGTCTGGTGGTCCACCGACTGCACGCCAAATGGGGAGGCCATTTTTAGCCCGGGGGATCACTTCAGCATCATGGAGGGGCGCGCGAAATTCTCCTTCCCAATTGACCACTTCATTTTCATTGATTTGAAGGAGGAGGTCGAATTTTTCTTCATAGAGGGCTTCATAGTCCTTAACATCGTAGCCCAAGAGTTCAAAAATTCCTAAACGCGAAGCCCGCCCAGCAACAACTTCCATACGGCCATCAGAAATTAAGTCAATAGTGGCAGCATTTTCATAGACTCTGACCGGGTCAGAAGTTGAAATAATGGTGGCAGAACTTCCAATTCCAATTGTTGAGGTGGCTTGGGCAATGGCGGATAGAATCACCATATGGGCTTGGGAAACAAAGTATTTTTGGTGGGATTCACCCAAATGGAAGATATCCACGCCAGCTTGTTCAGCGAGTTGGGCCATCTTTATAAATTGTTGGATTCGTTCTTGGGCTGAAATTTCTTCACCGGTATGGGGATTAGGCATATGGTCCCCTAAACTATAGAGACCAAACTCAATCCCTTGGCTGGTATCAATTTGAGGAATAACATGTGGGTTTCCTATCGTCATAAGTATGCTCCTTTTTAAAAGATTAGTTCTTGCTTAATTCTTGGTATATTTCTTCACTGTGGGAATGACCTTTTCTGCGAAGAGGTCGAGAGTTCGTCTGATTTCGTCAAAAGGTTGACCACCGAAATCAATTTCGCCGTTGAAACGTTGGTGACCGAATAAGTCATACTGCATCAGTAACTTATCAATGATTAATTGGGGGTCACCGACCATGGTGGCTGATTTAACATTTTGTCCTTGGGCGAAGGCGCGCTTAGGGAAGGGCTGGCCATTGACTAAGGGGAAACCGGCTTCCACATAGGGCCAGAATTCTTGATAGGCCTGCTGGGTATTTTCCCGGACATAGAGGAAACTCCCGGTTTGAACAGGAATTTCACTAGGATCATAGCCAGCTTCTTGGGCAGCCTGGCGAAAGACCTTGATGCGGTGGGCAAAGGTTTGATTGGCTCCTGAAAGGTGAGCTTGATAAATGGGCATGCCCAGTAAACCAGCGCGACGAGCCGAATCATTAGAATTACCAATCCCTCGCCAAATAGGGAGTTTTCCGGAAGGGCGCTCACTACGCGGTTGGACTTTGACCCCGTTTAGGTCAGGGCGAAACTGCCCTTGCCAATTAACAGTTTCATTGTCATTGATTTCTTTTAGGAGGGCAATTTTTTCTTCGAAGAGTTCTTCATAGTCCTTGTAGTCATAGCCAAATAATTCAAAGGCTCCTAAGCGAGAAGCCCGACCCGCAACAATTTCCATCCGCCCTTGGGATAAGAGATCAATGGTGACCGCATCTTCATAAACCCGGACAGGATCTAAAACAGACAGAGTAGTGACCGCTGAACCGAGTTTAATGGTCTTGGTTTCCCGGGCAATGGCTGAAAGAATGATCAAATTCGACTGGGAGACAAAATAGTCCTGGTGGGACTCTCCCACTTGAAAGGCATCAAAGCCGGCATCTTCGGCTAGTTTTCCCAGTTGGATGATTTCTTCAATCCGCTCTGAAGCGGCTAATTGTTTGCCAGTATGGGGGTTAGGGAGGTTATCACCTAAACTGTACAAACCAAACTCTAGCCCCTTAGGCTTCTTTTGTGCTGGATTTGCTTTGGTCATTTGTTTCTTCCTTTCTTTTTGTATGTATTTCCTATCGATTACTTATTCAGGTGGTCCTGACAAACTTTGGCTAAAAGTTGGTCGAGGGTGGCTAATTCCTCATTGTCAAGAGCATTAAAAAAGCTTCGCTGGAAGTTACTCAAGTCATAAGCAATTTCTCCGTATAGCTCTTCGCCCTTACTGGTGGGAAAGAGCCGGTGGCTTCTGCCTTGAATTTCTTTTTTGATATAGCCATTTTCCTCTAATTTATGGAGTAATTGGCTAACATTACCTTTAGTTACGCAGAGTTGAATAGCGATTTCTTGTTGATTAGTTGCCGGGTGCTCACAGATATAAGAAAGCAAGTCGAATTGGGGGACATTAATCTGACAAGAGAAATCAGCTAGGGCTTGACTGGTATCTTGTAGGTTCCGACGGTAAAGTCGTACTAAGGATTGGTAAATATTGAGGGCGTGGTTGTAATTCTCACAGCCCGATTCACTTGATGTCATTGTTCTCACCTCATTATCATTTTATAGTTTAGTTATAAACTGTTTACTACTAAACATATACTAACAGGACTTCTGCTAGACGACAAATCATCTGCTTAGACTGTAAATATATTTTTTAGACCTTCTTCATTCAAAGACGGTCTTTTTTTACTTATCGTTCGGCCATAGGGACTAATTTAGTGGAAAATTGGCCTTAAAAATAATATCAAAGCAATAATACGTATTATGAAAACGATTTTATTAAATAATATACGTAAATAAATTGTAATTTTAAAATTATATGGTATATTTTTACATGTAAACAAGTAAATCACGAATATTAAATATTTATTTTCTACAAATGTTTGTTATTTAAGGAGGCTGTCAAGTGATAAAAGTAGGGGTAGTGATGGGATCTCAATCGGATTGGCAAACCATGAGTCAAGCCTGTCAGATATTAGACCAATTTGAAGTGCCATATGAAAAACGTGTGATTTCTGCCCATCGCATGCCAGATGACATGTTTGCTTATGCCAAAAGTGCGCGTGAGCGAGGCCTAGCAGTAATTATTGCAGGAGCAGGAGGAGCAGCCCACTTGCCAGGGATGTTGGCAGCTCAAACGACATTGCCAGTCATTGGAGTTCCGGTTCAATCGCACGCTCTGAATGGATTAGATTCACTCTTATCCATCGTTCAGATGCCAGCCGGTGTTCCCGTCGCCACCACAGCGATCGGACAATCAGGAGCTAAAAATGCTGCCTTACTGGCTATTCAGATTTTAAGTATTCAAAACGAAAACTTAGCTTTAGCTCTGTCTGATTACCGTCAAGAAATGCGTCAAGCAGCCAAAGAAAGTAGTGACCAACTTGGATAAGACGATTTTACCTGGAGCAACTATCGGCATTATCGGTGGGGGCCAATTAGGACAAATGTTAGCACAATCTGCTAAGGAAATGGGCTATCGGGTAGGTATATTAGACCCGGGTCCTAATTGTTCAGCCTCTCAAGTCGCCGATTTTCATTATGAAAACGCCTATGATGACCGCCAAGCCTTAGCAGACTTTGCTTCTCAATGCGATGTATTAACTTTTGAATTTGAAAATATCGATACTGAAGCCTTACAAGTTCTAGGTGAAGGTGCCTATCTCCCTCAGGGGGTAGACCTCCTTCATACTAGCCAAGACCGCCTCTATGAAAAACAGTTTCTAGAAGCTGCGGGCGCTCAAGTCGCTCCTTATCGACCGGTCAAGACTATGGAAGATTTAGAACAAGCAGTCAGAGAATTAGGCTATCCCGCTGTATTAAAAACGCGGCGGTTTGGTTATGACGGCAAGGGCCAACGTGTCCTCCACAGTCAAAAAGATCTGCCTGAATGTGTTGACTTACTCAATGAACAAGTTTGTGTGCTGGAGCAATGGCTGCCCTTTGCTAAAGAAATGTCAGTCATGGCTATCGGCGAACAAAATGGTCATGTGGTGACTTTCCCTGTATCGGAAAATATCCATGTCCATAACATCCTCCATGAATCCATTGTTCCGGCACGAATTTCCGCTGAGGTCAGTCAAGCTGCCCAAGAATTGGGCCATAAGATCGCTAAAGCCGGTAACTTGGTCGGTGCCCTAGGAATTGAAATGTTCTTAATGGCAGATGGAAGAATATTAATTAATGAACTGGCACCTCGCCCCCATAATAGTGGGCACTACACCATTGAAGCCTGTGACTTCTCACAATTTGACCTGCACATCCGTGCTATCTGTGGCTTGCCCTTGGCTGAACCCCAATTATTAAGTCCATCCCTCATGGTGAACGTCTTAGGACAACATTTAGATAAGGTCTTAGAAGTTGCTCCCAAGCATAGCGACTGGCACTTGCATATTTACGGCAAAGACCAAGCCAAAGTCAACCGTAAAATGGGGCATATTACCTTGTTGCCAGAAGATATGAAAACTAGTCTTGAAAAGATTGGTGATAGTGGAATTTGGAAAAGGAGTAAATAATGACAGAAGAAAAGTTAATTTATAGCGGTAAGGCTAAAGATTTATACCGAACCGATGATGATAAGTATTTAAGAGTTTTTTATAAGGACCAAGCCACTGCTGGCAATGGGGCTAAAAAGGAAAATTTACCTGGAAAAGGGCGAATTAACCAAGCCATTACCCAGCTAATCTTTACCTATTTGGCTGACCATGGTATCGCTACCCACCTGGTCAAGGTACTAAATGATCGGGAGGAAATTGTTGAAAAGGCGCAAATGTTTCCCTTAGAAGTGGTTTACCGCAATTATGCTGCGGGCTCCTTTGTCAAACGCTTGGGCGTGGAGCGGGGTCTAGCTATAGAAGGCGGTATCTTGGAATTCTTTTATAAGGATGACGACTTGAATGACCCGCTGTTGAATGATGACCACGTCCTCTTTCTAAAGGCGGCTAATCTTGAAGAAATTGCAAAGATTAAAGCACTGACTAAGGAAATTAATAATTTATTAGTGAAGCTGTTTGACCAAGCAGGGCTGATTCTGGTCGATTTCAAATTAGAGTTTGGGAAGAATGCAGCGGGAGACATTATTCTGGCTGACGAATTTTCACCGGATAACGCCAGACTTTGGGATAAGGACAGCGGGGAATCCTTTGATAAGGACATCTTCCGCAATGATCAAGGCGATATGATTCCATACTACCAAGCTGTCTATCAACGTTTACAAGAAGTTATTAAAGATTAAGGACTATGATTTAGAGAAAACAGGGAGGTCACTATGTATACAGTTGAAGTATTTGTCACCTATAAGGAATCCATTCTCGACCCTCAAGGCCAAGCCATCATGCAAGGCGTCCACCAAATGGGTTATGAGGCAGTTAAAAATATTCGTCAAGGAAAGTATTTTCAAATGGAAATTGTCAAAGAGGTTGGCGATGTCGACCAAGCGGTTGCTGATATTTGTGACCGTCTCCTAGCTAATGTCAATATGGAAACTTACCGCTATACCATTAAGGAGGTCTAGCCATCATGAAATTTGCTGTGATTCAATTTCCTGGATCCAATTGCGATATGGATATGTTGACTGCTATCCGTGATGTCTTGGGCCAAGAAGCTGACTATGTTCCTGCGAGTGCGACTTCCTTAGCTGGCTATGATGCCATTATGTTACCGGGCGGCTTTTCCTTCGGGGACTACTTACGGACGGGTGCTATTGCGCGTTTTACTCCAATTATGGATGAAGTGAAACGCTTGGCTCAAAGCGGTAAATTAGTCTTGGGAACCTGCAACGGCTTTCAAATTCTCTGCGAAAGTGGTCTTTTACCAGGGTCTTTTCTCCCTAATCGGGATCTAGCCTTCATCTGTAAAAAACAAGGTCTCGTGGTGGAAAACAACCAAAGTCCCTTTTCCAGTCTCTACCAAGAAGGAGAGGAAATTACTTTACCCATTGCCCATGGGGAAGGCAATTATTACTGTGATGAGGCAACCCTAGCTGACTTAAAGGCTAACGGGCAAATTATCTTCACCTATGCCGGAAAAAATCCCAATGGTTCAACAGGAAATATCGCTGGAATCACCAATAAGGCAGGAAATGTGATTGGCTTAATGCCTCATCCTGAGCGGGCGGTTGAAGAAATCATTGCCGGTCAAGATGGGCTTAAGGTCTTCCAGTCCATGGTTAAGTATTTTGAAACAGCGGGAAAGAGAGCGTGAAGAGAGTGAGCCAAGAACTAAGTCCTCAAACAATTAAAGAAACAAAAATTTACCGGGAATGGAGCATGACGGATAAGGAATATGACATGGTTGTCGATATCCTGGGACGCTTACCCAATTACACTGAAACTGGACTATTTGCTGTCATGTGGAGTGAGCACTGTTCCTATAAAAATACCAAACCTGTTCTAAGGAAGTTCCCTTCCCAAGGCCCACAAGTCTTACAGGGACCAGGAGAGGGCGCCGGGATTATCGATATTGGTGATGGTCAGGCGGTAGTTTTTAAAGCAGAAAGCCATAACCACCCCTCAGCTGTGGAACCCTATGAAGGGGCTGCGACTGGTGTAGGAGGGATTATCCGTGACATCTTCTCCATGGGAGCCCGTCCCATTGCCTTACTGGATTCCTTGCGCTTTGGTCCACTTAGCCATCAGCGGACCAAATATCTCTTCCGTGAAATTATCAAGGGTATCGCTGGTTATGGAAACTGTATTGGGATTCCAACGGTTGGTGGGGAAATTGCTTTTGATGATTGCTACCAAGGGAACCCTCTAGTTAACGTCATGTGTGTGGGCCTAATGGACCAAAAGGATATCCAAAAAGGTCAAGCAGCCGGAGTTGGTAATACTATTATCTATGTTGGCGCAAAAACCGGACGGGATGGTATTCATGGGGCGACCTTTGCCTCAGCAGAATTTAATGATGAAGAAGAAAGTCAACGTTCTGCAGTCCAAGTAGGTGACCCCTTTATGGAGAAACTCTTATTGGAAGCCTGCCTAGAGCTTATCCAAAACTGCCCAGACGAATTGGTAGGGATCCAAGACATGGGAGCTGCTGGTTTAGTCTCTTCATCCTCGGAAATGGCCTCCAAAGCCGGGACCGGATTAGTGCTAGATCTCGACCAAGTGCCTCAAAGAGAAACTGGCATGACGCCTTATGAAATGATGCTATCAGAATCGCAAGAACGCATGCTTCTCTGTGTTAAAGCCGGACAAGAAGGAAAAATTAAAGCCATTTTTGACAAATATCAACTCGAAGCTGTGGTGATTGGTCGGGTGACTGATGACGAACGTTATCGGCTCTTCCATAAGGGCGAACTCGTGGCAGATGTCCCCGTTAACGCCTTGGCTGAGGATGCTCCTGAATATGAACATGCCGTGGTTGAACCTGCCTATTATCAAGAACAAGCTCAAGATCAATACCAAGCCCAAGAACAGGATGCCGGTCGGATCTTACAAGGGCTACTCCAACAAGCGACTATTGCTTCAAAGGCAAAAGTCTACCAAACCTATGATTCTATGGTAAGAACCTCGACCGTAATTGGTCCGGGTTCTGATGCAGCGGTTGTCCGCATTCGTGGTACTCAAAAAGCTTTGGCCATGACTACTGACTGTAATGCCCGTTATTTGCGTTTAAACCCTGAACGAGGTGGTCAACTGGCTGTGGCAGAAGCAGCTCGTAATATTGTTGCCAGTGGAGGACAACCCTTAGCTATTACCGATTGCTTAAATTTCGGAAATCCTGATGACCCTAATATTTTCTATGAAATTGCCACCGCGGCTGATGGGATTTCTGAGGCCTGTCGCCAACTGAATACACCAGTCATCTCAGGTAACGTCTCCTTAAATAATGAAAGTAACGGTCAGTCCATTTATCCGACTCCTGTTATTGGCATGGTTGGTCTGATCAAGGATTTAAGTCATGTTACCAGCCAGGACTTCAAGCATGCTGGCGACCTTATTTACCTGCTGGGAGAGATTCGCCCTGATTTTAATGGGTCTGAATTGCAAGTGATGGAAACCGGGCAAGTTTCTGGTGCCCTACTAGACTTTGACTTGGCCCAAGAAAAGGCTAACCAAGAAGCGGTTCTCGAAGCCATTCAAGCAGGCTATATCACATCAGCTCATGATATTAGTGAAGGTGGTTTAGGTGTGGCTCTCGCTGAATCCTGTTTCGGGCAAAATCTGGGGATCAAGGCTAAATGGAATAGAGCGGCCATTGATTTATTTGCTGAAAGTCCTTCTTGCTTTGTTCTATCAGTCAAGCCTGAAAAGCAAGCTGACTTTGAAGCTTCCTGCCAGACTAAGTTGACCTTATTGGGGCAGGTAACGGATGAAGATCAATTTTATTTTGAAACCCAGGACCAAAGCCTTGACCTAAGTGTGAGTGAATTGAAGGAATTATGGGAAGGAGCCTTAGCGTGTCAGTTAGAAGAACAAGCCCATTCATAAAAGACCCCGATTATGTGACGACCTATATTGACCAGGAAAGCTATGACCTTCCCCATGAAGAGTGTGGACTAATTGGGATTTGGAACCATCCTGATGCTGCTCGGCTTAGCTTTTATGGCTTGATGGCTCTCCAACACCGGGGCCAAGAAGGTGCCGGAATCACTAGTCTCAAAGACACAGGCCGGATGCATGAATTTCGTGGATTAGGTTTAGTTAGCGAGGTCTTTTCAAATCCAAACCAATTTCATGACCTAGATGGGCGGGCTGCCTTAGGTCATGTGCGCTATGCGACGGCAGGCGACCATTCCTTGAATAATATTCAACCCTTCCTTTTCCACTTTTCGGATCGTGACCTGGCCCTAGCCCATAACGGTAATCTCGTCAATGGTCAATCTTTAAAGGAAGAATTAGAAAAACAAGGAGCTATTTTTCGCTCGACTTCAGATAGTGAAGTGCTTATGCACTTAATTCGACGGAGCAAGGCGACTAATTTTAAAGACCAACTTAAAGAGGCCCTAGGTCAGATAAAGGGTGGCTTTACTTATATTTTGTTAACCAATAAGGGACTGGTAGGAGCTTGCGATCCCAATGGCTTTCGACCGTTAGTAGTGGGTCAGTTAGACAATGGAGCCTATGTGATGGCTTCAGAATCTTGCGCTTTAGACCAAATTGGAGCCAAAACTCTATTTGACGTTGAAGCCGGACAAGTGGTTTATATCACGGATGAAGGCATTGAGCGAGAATTCTACACCGAAAACCGCCAGCAAGCGATTTGTTCCATGGAATATATTTACTTCGCTCGCCCCGATTCTAATATCCAACATGTCAATGTCCATACCGCCCGTAAACGCTGTGGCGAAATCTTAGCCCAGGAAAGTCCCGCTGAGGGGGCTGATATGGTGGTGGGAGTCCCTAATTCCTCCTTATCAGCAGCAATGGGCTATGCCGAGGCTGCTGGCTTAGCCAATGAAATGGGTCTGGTAAAAAACCAGTATGTTGGTCGAACCTTTATCCAACCCAGTCAGGCGGAAAGAGAGCAGGGCGTCCGGATGAAGTTGTCAGCTGTCCGTAAGGTTGTGTCTGGTAAGAGTGTAGTTATGATTGACGATTCCATTGTCCGGGGAACGACTTCTAAACGGATTGTGGCCCTCTTACGTGAAGCGGGAGCCCGTGAGGTTCATGTTCGTATTGCCTGTCCACCTTTGAAATATCCTTGTTTTTACGGCATTGATATTTCTAATACTAGAGAATTAATTGCTGCACAAAATTCAGTTGAAGAAATTTGCCAATTGATTGGGGCTGATTCTCTGGCCTTTCTCAGTCAAGAAGGTCTGATTAAAGGCATCGATTTACAAGCCCCTGGCAAGTATCAAGGTTTATGTATGGCTTATTTCAATGGCGATTACCCGACTGAATTATATGACTATGAAAAAGAATACTTAGAGTCTTTACAGGAAGAGGAGGTTAACCATGACTAATGCCTATCAAAATGCCGGAGTGGATGTGAAAGCCGGTTACCAAGCGGTGGAACGAATAAAAAAACAAGTCGCTAAAACTTGGCGACCCGAAGTAATGGGAGCGATTGGCAGTTTTGCTGGAGCCTTTTCTTTAGCCAACTTTGACTATGAAGAGCCTTGTTTATTAGCTGGCACGGATGGTGTCGGGACAAAATTAATGTTAGCCATCCAATCTCAACGCTATGACACTATTGGAATTGATTGTGTGGCTATGTGTGTGAATGATATTCTCGCTCAAGGAGCTCAGCCCTTGTTTTTCTTAGACTATATCGCGGTGGGCAAGAACCATCCCGCCGTTATTGAGCAGATCGTCAAAGGAGTAGCTGAAGGCTGCCAGCAAGCCGGCGCTGCCTTGATCGGTGGGGAAACTGCAGAAATGCCCGGCATGTATGATAGCAAGGATTTTGACCTGGCTGGCTTTGCGGTCGGTATTGCTGAGAAGAAAAAACTCATCACTCCTCAAAAGGTTAAAGAAGGGGATATTCTCCTGGGCCTAGCCTCATCTGGCTTACATTCTAATGGCTATTCTTTAGTGCGAAAAGTCTTTTTTAAGGATAATGATTTTTCCTTAGATAGCCATTTAGAAGAACTGGGTCCCGACCGTAGTCTAATTGATGAATTACTTATTCCTACTAGGATCTATGTGAAGACTTTGCAAGGCTTAATTGATCGTTCGCTGATCCATGGCATGGCCCATATCACTGGTGGAGGATTTATTGAAAACATTCCTCGCATTCTACCAGAAGGCTATAAAGCGCAAATTCAATTAGGAACTTGGCCAGTCTTGCCAATTTTTAAGGCTTTAGAAAAGTATGGTCAGCTCGATTCGATGGAAATGCTGAATATTTTTAATATGGGGATTGGCATGGTCCTAGCCATCGATTCGGCTTATATAGATGAAGTTGAGGCTATCTTACATGACCAAGGGGAGTCAACTTACCGGATTGGTCAGGTTAAAAAAGCTAGTGATGTAAAAGAAAAAATTATATTTGAGGGGACATTATGATGCGATGTGCAATATTTGCTTCAGGACAGGGCAGTAATTTTCAAGCTTTAGTGGAAGCCTTTCAGGGCCTAAAATCTGAAATTGAGATTGCCTTTCTCTTTTGTGACCAAGCTGGAGCTTATGTTTTAAAACGAGCTCAAAATTTACACATTTCCGCCTTTCAATTTAGTCCAACTGATTTTTCCAGTCGCCAAGACTATGAAGAAGCCCTAGTCGATCTCTGTCAGAGGCATCACTTGGATTACATTTTATTGGCAGGTTATATGCGGCTGATCCACCAGCCATTACTCCAGGCTTATCCTAACCGGATTATTAATATTCATCCCTCCCTCTTGCCTAATTTTCCCGGCCGTCATGGGATTAGGGATGCTTATGATTCCGGGGTGGCTAAAACTGGGGTAACGGTCCACATTATCGATGAAAATATCGACCAAGGAAAAATTCTCGCCCAAGAAGCTGTAAGAATTGATCCAGCATGGCAGTTGGAGGACTTGGAGACAGCCATTCATACAATTGAACATCAATTATATCCTCAAGTAATTTTAGAATTAGTCAGAAAGGAAATGAATCATGGCAAGAGCATTAATTAGTGTATCTAATAAGGAAGGTTTAGTAGAACTCGCCCAAGCCTTTAAGGAGGCTGGGATAGAAATCATTTCAACCGGGGGGAGTAAAAAGCACCTAGAAGCAGCTGGTATTGAAGTCATTCCTGTTGAAGAAGTCACTGGCTTTAAGGAAATGTTAGATGGGCGAGTAAAAACCTTACATCCTAATATCCATGCTGGCATCCTCTTCCAAAGAGACGATGCTGACCATGTAAAAACCATGGCCGATAACCACTTACAAGCCATTGATTATGTGGTGGTGAACTTCTATCCCTTTAAAGAAACCATTAGTCAGAGCCAGGTTTCATTAGCTGAAGCGGTGGAAAATATTGATATTGGTGGTCCTTCCATGGTGCGTGCCGGAGCCAAAAACTACCAGGACGTCACCGTCCTTACTGATCCTAAGGACTATGCCACTGTCATCGATTCCCTTAAAGAAAAACAGGCGACGACTCTTGAAGACCGCCAACGTCTAGCAGCTAAAGCTTTCCGTTTGACAGCAGCCTATGATGCATTAATTGCCAAGTATCTCACCGACCGTTTTGAAGAGGAAAAACCTGAACGATTAACCTTAACCTATGAATTAAAAGAAGCCTTACGTTACGGGGAAAATAGCCAACAAGAAGCTGAATTTTATCAAGCGCCTTTAGCTGATGACTATAGCATTAGCCAAGCTAAACAATTAAATGGTAAAGCTTTATCCTATAACAATATCAAAGACGCCAATGCGGCCCTAGCGCTGATTGCTGAATTTGACCAACCCTGTGCGGTAGCCCTCAAACATATGAATCCTTGTGGGGTGGGTATTGGTGAATCGATTGAAGAAGCCTTTGAACGCTGCTACCAAGCTGATTCCATGTCCATTTATGGGGGGATTGTAGCGGTTAATCAAGAAGTTTCTAAAGAGTTGGCAGAAAAACTGCATAAAATTTTCCTAGAAATCGTGATTGCACCAGCCTTTAGTGAAGAGGCTTTAGCAGTGCTCAAGACCAAGAAGAACTTACGCCTATTAGAAGTGAAGGGCTTTGATCATAAGCTCTCTCCTGCTAAGGAATATGTTTCCGTAATGGGTGGTCTCTTAGTCCAAGACCAAGATATCCCTGCTTATGAAAATCACGAACACTGGCAAAAAATGGGCCAATATGATGTCGATCCCAAAGATTTGCCTGCTTTAGAATTAGCTTGGAAAGTGGTTAAACACGTTAAATCCAATGCTATTGTGGTCGCCAATGGCCATCAAACGCTAGGTATTGGGGCAGGGCAAATGAACCGGGTTGGCTCAGCCCAATTAGCCATCGATGAAGCCTTGGCTAATACCTTTGATGTCGACCGTGATCGTTTAGTTTTAGCTAGCGATGCCTACCTACCAATGGCTGATACCGCAGAATTAGCGGCCCAACATGGCATTAAAGCCATTGTTCAACCTGGTGGCTCTATCCATGACGATGATTCCATTGCTGTGGTTGACCAAGCCAAAATTCCTATGTTAAAAACTGGCATGCGGCATTTTAGACACTAATTTCAGGAGGAAAATTATGAAAATATTGGTCATTGGTTCTGGTGGACGGGAACATTCCTTAGCCCTTAAATTTAAGCAAGATGCAAAGGTTTCTGAAGTCTACTGCGCTCCTGGGAATCCTCTGATGGCTAAGGATGGCATTCACTGCCTAGACATTAGCATGGATGATTTTCCAACTTTAATTGACTTTGCTCAAAAAAATAATATCTCCTGGACCTTTGTAGGCCCTGAAATTCCTTTATTTAATGGCATTGTGGATGCCTTCCAAGCGGCTGGATTACAAATCTTTGGGCCTAGTCAATTGGCTAGTCGCTTAGAGTCATCCAAGCACTTTGCCAAAGAAGTGATGCAGGCTCAAGATGTACCAACCGCTGCTTATGTAGCCTATAATAATTTGGTCCAAGCCCAAGCAGCAGTAAAATCAGCGGACTTTCCCCTGGTGATTAAAGCAGATGGCCCTGCGGCAGGCAAAGGGGTTAAAATTGTTCAAGACTTGGCTAGCGCTCTAGACTTCTTAGAAGAAATCTTTAGTGACCATTGTTATGGCAGTCAAAATGAGGTAGTTATTGAAGAGTATCTTGAGGGAGTGGAATTTTCCTGTTTCTCCTTAATTGGAAAAGGGCAAGTCCTCCACTTACCTTTGGCCCAAGACCATAAACGGGCCTATGACCATGACCTAGGTCCTAACACGGGAGGGATGGGGGCTTATAGTCCAGTTCCTTTTGTCAGTCAATCAGTTTTTAATGAAGTGGTTAACCGAATTGTTGAACCGGTCTTAAAAGAGATGGCTGCCAGAGATTGTCCTTATTATGGGGTCTTGTATACGGGCTTAATTTTAACCCAAGAGGGGCCCAAGGTGATTGAGTTTAACACCCGCTTTGGGGACCCAGAAACTCAAGTGGTCTTGCCACTTTTAGGGGATAATTTTGCTGGGGTCATTGATGATTTGTTACATGGAAGACCAAGTCAGCTCACTGTGGAAGCAGACCAGGTGAGTCTGGGCGTTGTTCTTGCCGCTGAAGGTTACCCAGGGACTTATCAAAAGGATATGGTGCTAGATAAATTGATTACTAAGCTTCCTGATGGATTACAAATCTATGGGGCTGGGGTTGAACTTCGAGAAGGGCACTATGAAGCTATGGGTGGAAGAATTTTAATGTTGGTTGCTAAAGGGTCATCCTATGAAATTTGCCGTGATCAAGTTTATCAATTTTTAGGCCAACACCCGATAGCAGGGACTTTTTACCGCAAAGATATTGGCCATTGGGTATTAGATAAGAGAGAGGGAGTCGGATAATACATGCTAGGACGTTATACATTACCGGAAATGGGGGCTATTTGGTCCTTAGAGAACCATTATCAGGCTTGGTTGGAAGTTGAAATTTTAGCCGTTGAAGCTTGGAGTGAATTAGGTGTGATTCCTCAAGTAGATGCCCAAGCCATTCGCCAAAATGCTCGCTTCGATGTGGAACGCATCAGCGAAATTGAATCTCAAACCCGCCATGATGTGGTTGCTTTTACCCGCTGCCTGTCTGAATCCCTAGGTCCCGAAAAGAAATGGGTGCATTATGGGCTTACCTCGACTGATGTTGTCGACACTGCCCAAGCCTATCAATTAAAACAAGCTAATCGTTTAATTAAAAAAGACTTAGACCAGCTTTTAGAAATTCTAAAAGAAAAAGCTTTAACTTATAAGGACACTGTATGTATGGGGAGAACCCATGGGGTCCATGCCGAACCAACGACATTTGGTCTAAAAATGGCGCGTTATTATGCTGAAATTAAGCGAAATATCGAACGCTTTAACCACGCAGCTAGAGGTGTTGAAGCGGGTAAAATTTCTGGTGCTGTGGGCACCTATGCCAATGTCCCTACTGACATTGAAGCTTATGTCTGTGACCATTTAGGCATTCGTCAGCAAGATATTTCTACCCAAGTTTTACCACGTGACCTTCACGCAGAATACATCGCTAGCTTGGCTTTGATTGCAACCAGTGTTGAAAATATGGCCACTGAAATTCGTCACCTACAAAGATCAGAAGTCCATGAAGTAGAAGAGTCCTTTGCCAAAGGGCAAAAGGGATCGAGTGCTATGCCCCATAAGCGTAATCCCATTTCTAGTGAAAATGTTACTGGTTTAGCTCGAGTTTGTCGTGGCCATGTGGTGACTGCTTATGAAAATGTCTCCCTCTGGCATGAACGTGATATTTCTCATTCTAGTGCCGAGCGTATTATCCTAGCTGATACGACCATTCTAATAGACTATATTTTAAATCGCTTCAGCAAGGTTTTGAAAAATCTGAAAGTCTTTCCAGAGAAAATGCTGGCTAATATGCAAGCAACTCATGGCTTAATTTATAGCCAACGCTTATTATTAAAGCTAGTCGATGCTGGTCTGTCACGGGAAGCAGCTTATGATCTCGTCCAACCCTTAACCGCTAAGTCCTGGGACCAAGGTCAAGATTTTAGGAGTTTAGTAGAGGATTGTCCAGAAATTACTGACCGCCTGAATTCAGAAGCTATCGATGATGCTTTTGACTATCATTACCATTTACGCCGAGTCGATGAAATCTATAAGAGACTGGGTTTGATTTCTGCTGAGTAGAGGCGGACTCGTTAAATCGATTAAAATAAGAAAATATATACATAAGAAGAGTCTGGTACAAAAGACTTAGTTACTTTTAAAAACGCGAACTATCTATTCAAAATGTATTCCAAAAGTCAGCCCTGACGTCCACTTCACGAACTATGTGCGATAGGCTCTCGCCTATCTTCCATAGTTTGTTCCAGTTGCTATAGCTGTTCGAAGCGCAAGCGAGTTACAGATATAGTATGCGAAGCGGTTCAGGGCTTTTTTGACTTTTGTCACACTCGCTTTATTACAATATTTGCTTTGCATAGTCATATAATTTAAGGGCTATACCTAAGCGCATGTTTTCTAATTTACTGTCATACTTACGATAATTATCCAGCGATTGTGTGGCAATACCAGTGGCCTTACATATTTGATAGCTAGTAATATCGCTTTTTAGCAGTTTTTCTATTTTGTTAATGTCTATAATCATTATCAACTCTTCTTTCTATCAAATTTAAAGCAGACAAGTAGAAAACAGAATATAAATAAAATAAATTTATTCTCTCCTACTTACTCTGTTTTTTAAAACAGACTTGCTTTTTAGACTAGGCTAATGCTATACTAATGGAGTTGACTCCTTAGTCACAAGCCGAAATAGCTCAGTCGGTAGAGCAGTGCATTCGTAATGCAAAGGTCGTAGGTTCGATTCCTATTTTCGGCATTTTAAGAAAATCAGAGAATATTAAAGAAAGTCAAAACGCTGATATATCAGCGTTTTTAATTTTGGAAATATTAAGAAAACAATAGAATCTGAAATAATTTTGCACTCTAAAGGGGTCCAAAAGTGAGAGTGCAAATTTAAGTTTAACATTTTTATAAATAAAACAGCTAGATTATTTTGTATGATGGGGAAATTAAAGCACCACGTCAGGTGCTTTTTTATTATTTAGTTTGGACCATTTGTTGACTTTACACAGATTTTTACAGCTTAATGAATATAGAAGATAACCCTCTACTTTTTTAGCCGTATCTTATTATAGAAAGAAATTATTGTATTTATCATTCGTTAAAGGAAGGGCTTACATGGTATAATGGAATTAGCAATAAGTTATAAGATACTTCAAACGGCAAATAAAAGAAAAAGCAGGTGTATAGTATGAAATGGGAGGATTTACGTCGCAGTCGGAACGTCGAAGATCGCAGGGGACAGTCGACTGGTCCCAGACGGTCGAGTGGTGGCTTAGGAAACTTACTGAGTCTCTTATTCTTAACCCGAGGCGCCCCGCGTTGGCTGATTATCTTGATTTTGGCCTTTACTATTTTTGGCGGTGGCTCCCTCCTAGGGGGCGGGTTGGGTAATAGTGGCAGCTCCACCGGTTCAGAGCCTCAAACAGAAGAAGTTAGTCAGGATGGAAGTCAGCAGGCAAGTGATCAAGAAAAAGAATTCATGTCTGCGGTTTTAGGTAGTACTGAAGATTTTTGGCAGCAAAAATTTGCTGATTATGGTAAAGACTATGAACCAGCGCGTTTGGTACTCTATACTGACCATGTCCAAACTGGGGGCTGTGGTTTTGGTAGCGCTCAGGCTGGACCGTTTTATTGTTCAGGAGATAAAACCGTTTATATCGATTTGTCTTTCTATCGGGAATTAAAGAATCGTTACCATGCTCCAGGCGATTTTGCTATGGCTTACGTTTTGGCCCATGAAGTTGGCCATCACATTCAAACCGAGTTAGGAACCATGGCAAAGTATCAATCTACCATACGTCAGGCCAGTGAAGAGGAGAAGAATGCTTTATCTGTTCGTTTAGAACTTCAAGCAGATTATTACGCTGGTGTTTGGGCCCATTATGCTGAAGACCAAGGCCTACTCGAAGCGGGAGATATCGATGAGGCTATGCAAGCGGCCAATGCGGTGGGGGATGATACCCTACAAAAAGAAGCTTACGGTCGGGTAGTTCCCGATAGTTTCACCCACGGGTCAGCGGCCCAAAGGCAAGCCTGGTTCCAAAGAGGTTATCAATACGGAGACTTAGAACATGGAGATACATTTAATACACGATTAGATATCGAAAAATAATAGAGAGTGACAAGCGCGTCAGAAGGCAAGACCGCTGGAGCGAAAAGTCGAAAGAATTCACGCAGAGAATACTTCGACAGGTCGTGGTGTGGTTGCTTGTCTTGCGCTTGGAATAAGTATAAAAAAGGCAGGGCTCAAAACCCTGCCTTTCAATTGACTTAAAACTACTTAAATTACATAAATAACATTTTATCGGATCCGTAGGTACGTCCTAAAGCTTGCATTGCTAAGACGTTAATTGGATGCCATGGGCCATCAAATTCTGGTTGGAAGAAGAAGTCTTGGGCTTCAAGTTCTTCTAAAGTCATCTTATGATCAATGACAACTGACATAATGTTACCTAATTCGCCAACACTGCCTTTTGACATGAATTGGGCACCAAGCACAACATGAGATTCTTTGTCAAAGTTGATTTGCATGTAGACGGTGTTATTGTCCTCATTTAATTCAGTAAAGAAGGTTGGGCGTAAGCGGGCGGTGACATATTTACTGTCCACTTCACCATCATACCAGTCAGCATTGGAATCTTTGATCCCTGAAGTAGAGAATTCATAGTCGAATAAGTGTAGACCAGAAGTCCCTGATACTGGACGGATGGTTGCTTCTTCACCTAAAGCATTTTTAGCTGCGACAATACCTTGGCGACGAGCGGTAGAAGCTAAAGCATAGGAAACTTTCTTACCTGTTGGGCTAAATGGTACTAGGGTAGCATCCCCAGCAGCGTAAACATCTTTTACTGAAGTTTCATGTTTTTCATTGACTTCAATAAAGCCTTTTTGGTCCATATCAACTAAACCTTCTAACCATTTGGTATTAGGTTTGATACCGATAGAAACAATCACGGTGTCAGCTTCATATGTATTCTTGTCAGTAACGACTGCACTGACTTTACCATCCTTAGTTTCGAAGGATTGAACCCCTTCACCACCATGGAAAGTTAAACCGTGAGATTCAGCATTCTTGGTTAAGATATCAGTAAATTCTTCATCTAAGTAGGTGGGTAAGATGCGGTCTTGGAAGTCAATGACTGTGGTGTCAATTCCTGCTAGGGCGTAAGCTTCAGCCGCTTCAATCCCAATGTAACCACCACCGACAACAACGACTTTCTTAGCGTCTTTCATACGGTCATGAACTTTTTGTGCCCAGTCACGACCACGGAGATAAAAGACATTTTCAGCATCAACGCCGTCAACAGGTAGAGGGGTTGGGATGGCACCAGGGGAGAGGATTAACTTGTCATAGTCATCTGTCCGTTCACCTTCTGGGGTTTTAACGGTAACCGTCTTAGCGTCGCCATCAAAGGAAACGACTTCGGTATTGACCATAATATTTATGCCTTGTTCCTTATATGAAGCCTCATTAGCGTAATGTAAGTCATCTAATGATTCAGATTCGCCTTCTAAGTAGGATTGAATCCCACAGGATAAGAAGGAAGCGGTTGAACCTGCTTCATATAAATTAATTTCTGCATCTGGTTGCGCTTCAAGAATCGTTTGAGCGGCTTCATAACCAGCATGCGATGTACCAACAATAGCGTATTTCATTGATATACCTCCATTTTTTATCAGCAATTAATAGCTGATTAACTTTTTAAGTAAAATAAACTCACTCTGACGTAAAATTTTACCTACAAGTTCAGTCTATACCTAATTAGTCCATGGACTAAATGAAATGCTCATGATTCAGTTAAAAACCCAAAGTCTGCCATCATTGGGGCTAAAATGATACAAAAAATGTATTTAATTGATAAATTATGAGAGTGTGACAAAAGTCAAAAGAGCCCTGAACCACTGGAGCGAACTATGGTAGATAGTTGCAAAACTATCGCACATAGTTCGTGAAGTGGACGTCTGGGCTGACTTTTGGAGCACGTTTTGAATAGATAGTTCGTGTTTGTTCAAAAGTCAAAGAAAAAACGAGGCTTGTGATTGTTTAAAATCATAGCCTCGTTTTTATTAGTCACTTGTAAAAGTCAGATTATTGTTTTTTATTTTCTTCCCAGTTCTCTGCTAGTCCAGTGGAACGTAGAATGAATTTCACAATTTCTACGTAAACAATAATGGAGAGGGAAGCGAGAATAACTACGGTCCACATCATTGGTGCATTAGGGTCACCGACCAAATGCACGGTTCCAAAGGCGTCATTTAAACCTGGAACAAAGACGGTAATGAGTAGAAGGGCAGCAGATGCAACTGTCGCAATGTTTAACCACTTATTAGCAAATGGGTTGCTTTGGAATAGTGATTTGTGAACGGAACGACTGTTGTAGGCATGGGCTAATTGGATGAATGAAAGGGTTAAGAATGCCATGGCTTCTGCATCGGGTAAGTCAAAGCCCAGACGATATTTAGCTAGCCAGAAGACAAAGAGGGTAATTCCACCTTCGTAAATCCCTTGGTAGATAATGGCTGGTAAAACCCCACCGGACAAGAGATTAGTCTTACGTCCTCTTGGTTTATGTTCCATCACGTCAGCTTCTGGGCCTTCAAGACCTAGAGCAATGGCTGGGAAAGTATCGGTCACTAAGTTAATCCATAAGATGTGGATAGGTTCTAGAATTTGCCAGCCTAGGATAGTAGCGATGAAGAGTGTCATCACTTCTCCTAAGTTCGCTGATAGGAGGAATTGAACCGCTTTTTGAATATTAGCAAAGACCTTACGTCCTTCCTCAACAGCGGTAACAATGGTCGCAAAGTTGTCGTCAGCAAGGACCATGTCCGAAGCCCCTTTAGACACTTCAGTTCCTGTGATCCCCATACCAATACCGATATCGGCTTGTTTTAAGGAAGGCGCATCGTTAACCCCATCACCGGTCATGGCAACGACTTTATTATGGGTTTTTGATTGCCAGGCTTTAACAATTCGTACCTTATGTTCAGGAGCTACCCGGGCGTAAACAGAGAATTGTTCGACCATATCGGCTAACTCTTCATCTGAGATCGTATCTAAGTAAGCTCCGGTAGTTACAGCACTTTCATCATTGCTGTCGTCAATAATTCCTAAACGTTCAGCAATGGCTGCTGCAGTAATTTGGTGGTCACCAGTAATCATCACGGTCCGGATACCTGCGTCTTTAGCAGTAGCTATAGAAGCTTTGGCTTCTGGACGTTCAGGGTCAATTTCTCCCACCATACCAGCATAAACCAAGCCACGTTCATGCTCTTCACTGGTATATTCATCAGCTTCTTGGTCTAAGAACTTAAAGGCCATCGCTAAAACCCGAAGTGCTTGACGAGCCATACTGTCGTTGGCGTCTAAGAGTTTTTGACGGTAGTCTTCCGTCATTTCTTTAATTTCACCATTGTCATAGTAATAATCACAGTTAGCAATCAAGACATCAGGAGCCCCTTTAGTCATCACTGTAAATTGACCTCTATCTTGGTGGTCAGGGGCAGTTGGATGGACGGTGGTTGACATTTTCCGTTCTGAGTCGAATGGAATTTCACCCACCCGGGGTTGTTCATTTAATAAGGCTTTGACGTCAAAATCCTTGTCAAGGGCAAATTGAATCATAGCGGTTTCGGTTGGGTCACCAGAAAGATCGCCATTGTTGGTTAGGGTAGAGTCATTATCCATGACCATAACCTTAAAGACCGGTTCCTTGAAATCAATTTGGTCAGAAGCATCATGGAGCTCACCATTATAGAATACCTTTTCGATGGTCATCTTGTTTTGGGTTAGGGTACCGGTTTTATCGGAACAGATAACTTCGGTTCCCCCTAAGGTTTCCACTGCTGGAAGCTTTCTCACTAGGGCATTGCGGTCAGCCATTTTTTGGGTACCTAAGGCTAAAATAATGGTTGAAATCGCTGGTAAGCCTTCAGGTAGGGCAGCAACAGCAATGGAGATTGAGACCAGTAGCATTTCAACCCAGTCATAAGTTTCCATGAAGAGGCCAATTACGAAAATTAAGACAGCGATAATGACAATGGCCCAAGTTAAGAACTTGGTTAGGTCATTCATATCTTCTTTAAGTGGGGTTAATTTTTCGTCGGATTCTTCAATCATGGTTGCAATATGGCCCACTTCGGTATCCATAGCAGTCGCAACCACGATCCCTTGACCACGGCCATAAGTCACATTCGTTGATGAGAAGGCCATGTTCAATCGGTCACCTAAAGCGGCGTCTTCCGGAACGGTTTCTAGGGATTTAGTTACCGGTACCGATTCACCGGTTAGGGCAGCTTCTTCAATTTGTAAGGAATTGACTTCAGTTAAGCGCAGGTCTGCAGGAACGACATCGCCAGCTTCTAAGACGACAATATCACCGACAACGATTTCGCGTGAGTCAATCTTGATCGAGTCGCCATCACGAATCACATGGGCTTGGGGGGATGACATATCCTTTAAGGAAGCAATTGCGTCTTCCGCCTTGTTTTCTTGGATAACTCCCAAGACGGCATTAATTAATACCACTGCTAAAATAATAACAGCGTCCACCATGCCCTCAACACCTTCAAGCACAACAGATAGAGCTGCTGCAATTAAAAGGATAATAATCATGGCATCTTTGAATTGATCAAAGAATTTTTGTAGGGTGGTCCGATTTTCACCTTCTTGAATCTCATTAGGACCATTTTTTTCTAAGCGGGCTTTAGCTTCTGATGAGCTTAGCCCACTTTGCCGTGAGGTTTGCAGAGTATTTTCTACTTGGTCAACTTCTTGAACAAAGAAATTACTCTTATCACGAGTTTCTACCATTAAATTCACTCCTCCAATATAAATATTTATCATAGTAGTAAAAAAGACTTATACTACATTTCTGTAGCATAAGTCTCACCATTTAAGATAGCACCAGCAGGACCTCTGCTTGATTACTGTTGTTGATACTATCGCAGCGAACTGCTGGTTACTCCCTTATGTGCTTTTACACTAAGCTATGCAATTATTATAAGCTAAAGGCGTCCTTATTTCAATTGCCAGCTTTAGGGAAAGTTTTGAATAATTGGGTCTAATCTCTCAGTGATCGTTAGAGCTGATAAAAGCCATGGACAAGAAGGGCAAGTCAAGTTATAGTAAATAGGTTGAAAAGGGGGAGCTTTATGACTAATCAATTAATCGAAAAGTTGCAGCAAGAACTACCTGATTATAAAAGCTATCAAATTGAAAATGTAATTACGATGCTTAATGAGGGAAATACGGTACCCTTCATTGCCCGTTACCGTAAAGAAAGAACTGGTTCCTTAGATGAAGTAGCCATTCAATCGATTCAGGAGGCCTATGAATACCAAGAGCATTTAGAAGAACGTAAAGAGACTATTCTTAAAGCCATCGATGACCAGGGCAAATTAACTGATTCTTTAAGGAAAGAGATTCTTGAAGCCGACCAATTGCAGGCCTTGGAAGATTTATATTCCCCTTATAAGAAGAAACGTCGGACTAAGGCCACTAAGGCTAAAGAGCAGGGTTTAGAGCCCTTAGCGGACTGGTTGAAGACAAACCCACTCTCCGGGTCGATTGAAGAAGAAGCTGATAAATACATCAATGACCAGGTAAATTCTGGAGAAGAAGCTTTAGCAGGAGCCCACGAGATCTTGTGTGAATGGATTAGTGAAGTGGCTAAGTATCGGTCCCATAGCCGGCAATATGTCTGGGAAAAAGGCTATTTAGCTAGTAAAAAGCGGGCCCAAGCCGAAGATGAAAAAGAAACCTATGCGATTTATTATGACTTTGCTGCCCCGCTCAGTGAGCTCAAATCTTACCAGGTCCTAGCCATTAACCGGGCGGAAAAAGAAAAAGTGGTCAGCGTTTCTTTAGATATTGAGGCCGAGCCTTTGATACAAGCATTCAGTGCTGATCTAATTGTTAAAGATTCGATCGCTTCCCCGCTGTTAGAAAAGGCTATCGAAGATAGTCTGGCTCGTTTTCTTTTGCCTCAAGCTTTTCGGGCAATTCGGACTCAAGTCACAGAAACAGCGGAGGACCATGCCATTGATAATTTCAGTGAAAACTTGAAAAATTTACTGATGCAACAACCATTAAAGGGGCAAGTAGTCCTGGGATGGGACCCAGCCTATCGTACGGGCTGCAAGCTGGCCGTCTTAGATGAAACTGGTCAAGTTTTGGATAAAACGGTGGTTTATCCCACCCCGCCACACAATAAAAAGGAAGCTGCAGCAAAGGCGGTCACAGACTTGATTGAAAAATATCAAATTGGCATTATTGCGATTGGTAATGGGACAGCCAGCCGGGAATCGGAAGAATTTGTCGCCCAAATGATCCAAGACAATCAGTTAAGTTGTCGCTATACCATAGTTAGCGAAAGTGGTGCCTCAGTTTACTCAGCTAGTGAAATTGCTCGTAAAGAATTTCCTGATTATCAAGTAGAAGAACGCTCAGCAGTAAGTATTGGTCGTCGCTTGCAGGATCCTCTGGCAGAATTGGTAAAAATTGACCCTAAAGCAATCGGTGTGGGTCAGTATCAACATGACGTGAACCAGACTAAATTAAATGACCAATTAGATTTTACCGTTGAATTAGTGGTAAACCGGGTAGGTGTGGAGCTAAATACCGCTTCAGCCTCACTCTTAAGTCACGTGGCTGGTCTTACCAAGACGGTTGCTAAGAATATCGTAACCTATCGAAACGAAAACGGAAAATTTGAATCCCGTAAGGACCTACATGATGTTCCCCGTTTGGGACCAAAAGCCTTTGAACAAGCAGCCGGTTTCTTACGCATTACTGACGGAAAGAACATCCTAGATAACACCGGTATCCATCCCGAATCCTATTCTGTAACGGAAGCCATCCTAGCAGCCGATGACATTGATCCGAATGCTATTAGAGAGGATGACATCCATTTAAAAATTAAAAATTGGAATATTAACCGCCTCTGCAAAAAGTATGACATTGGTCGTGAAACCCTAAAAGACATCCAAAAAGCGCTCTTAGTTCCAGGACGAGACCCCCGTAGTCAAGTAGCGGGTCCAGTGCTGCGCCAGGATGTCGTCCAACTGGAAGACCTCAAGCCAGGCATGGCCTTACAAGGAACGGTTCGCAATGTGGTCGATTTTGGTGCCTTTGTTGATATCGGGGTCAAGCAAGATGGTTTGGTCCATATTTCAAAAATGAGTCACCGTTTTGTCAAAGATCCCCAAGCTGTCGTCTCAGTAGGGGATATCGTTGATGTATGGGTGGATTCCGTTGACGTTCAAAAAGGGCGCATTGGTCTAACGATGTTAAAGCCTCAATAACATGTTGATAGGTTAAAATATTTCTTTAAAGAATGATTCCTTACTAATCAAGAAGCCTTGTGCATCAAAAATTTTCTTAGAAAGGAAAGAACAGTGAAAGAGCAAGATTTAGAAAACTTAGTTAGAGAAATTGCGGCTCAAAATTTTGCTTTTTCCTTTCAGGGGCAGGTGACTTGGAATCAGCGTTTGCGTACGACAGGAGGGCGTTTCATTCCCCGCCAAGATCGTTTAGAATTCAATCCCAAAGTCTTAAAAGTTTTAGGAAAAGATACCTTAATAGGAATTATTAAGCATGAGCTTTGCCATTACTGTTTATTTCATTGGGGTCAGCCCTACCAGCATAAGGACAAGGTCTTTAAAGACTTACTTAAATCAGTTGGTGGCCTACGCTTTACCCCAGCTTTAGGAGATAGTGCTCCCAGATATATTTATCGCTGTAAGCGCTGCGGTCAAAAATATTATCGCCAGCGAAGGATGAATATAAATAAATACGCTTGTGGAACATGTCAAGGCCCCATAAGTCTCATCGATCGCTAAAAAAGAGCGTTGGGAAAACCCAGCGCTCTTTTAACCGCTTATTGAGTAACTACTTATCTTCTAATTTTGCAAAGGAATCTTCGATAATCTTACGCATAGCATTGGCTGAATTATCCATGAAACCTTGTTCACGTTCGGTTAATTCTAATTCAATAACTTGTTCAATCCCTTGACTACCGATAATTGCAGGTGTACCAATATAGATGTCGTCTTGGCGGTAGTTATCTTGAAGCAGGGCTGAAACGGGTAGGGTAGCTCGCTCATTATTCAAAATTGCCTGACAGATACGGTTGATACAACTACCGATCCCATAATAAGTAGCCCCTTTACCGTTAATAATGTCATAGGCTTTATTTCTGACATAGTCGGTAATTTCATCTTGACGAGCTTGTTGGTCAAGGCGGTTATCGCTGGTAGCAAATTTCTCAATGGGTTGGCCACCGACAAGAACATGAGACCATGCACCAAATTCAGTGTCCCCATGCTCACCGAGGATATAAGCAGTCACATCACGGGGATCAACATCTAGGGCCTTGGCAATTTCAACTCTAAAGCGGGCACTATCGAGTGAGGTACCGGTACCGATTACTTTTTCACTCGGGAAACCAGAGAATTTCCAAGTGGCGTAAGTTAAGATATCAACTGGATTGGAAGCAACTACAAAAATCCCATCAAAACCGGAGTCGACCACTTGACCGACCATGTCTTTGAAGATAGGTAAGTTTTTGTCGACTAAGTCGAGACGGGTTTCTCCACCTGGTTTTTGAGGAATACCAGCAGTAAAGACAACAATATCGGCATCCTTACAATCTTCATAAGTCGCTTGAAAAATGTGCTTACGTGGAGAGAAAGGCGTAGCGTCTTCTAGGTCCAGAACATCACCATGGACCTTGTCCTTATTGATATCAATGATACCTAGTTCACGACCAACACCAGTAATGACATTGTGGTAAGCAAAAGCTGAGCCGACAGAACCATCACCAATTAGAATAATTTTAGCATCATGAATTTCTGACATACAATTCCTCCTAGCATGAATTTGTGAATAATATAGCTATATATTATCTAAAAAGGGTTAACCTACACTTATAATGTAACCGTTTGCAGGAATTTTTACAAGTTTATTTAACTTTTTTATTATTCCTTCTAAGAAAAAGAAAAAATATTCCAGCAAAATTCTGATCGCTTAAGCTATAATGGCTGCCTACTTGCTAATGATTGAGCGATTACTGTTTAGGCAAAATTTCCTTTATTTTTTAGGCTGCCTTATTTGCCATTTTAAGGCCTAATCGTTATAGTAAACGTGTAGAAAAGCTTTTTTCCTAAAATTTAGGCTAATTTGCTATAAGTGATTAGCTATTGTTCTAGGAGATATTTACTAGGGCAATTCTTGTATTTATAGCAATGTAAGCGCCTATTTTATGATAAAATAAGCTTGTGTAAAATATCTAAAAAAGGAGTTCATATATGTCTAAAGTATTTGCTTTAAATGCTGGATCATCCAGTTTAAAATTTTCTATTTATGAAATACCTAGTGAGGAAGTTGTTGCTTCTGGCGTAATTGACCGTATTGGTCTAGGTGATTCCAATATTACCATTAAATATAATGGTGAAAAACACCAAGACGTCAAAGATGTGATGGATCATGACCAAGCAACTAAGACTTTATTAGATAAGTTAGAAAGCTTGAATATCATTGAAGAATACGATGAAATTGCAGGTACCGGACACCGCGTCGTATCCGGTGGTGAAAAATTCAAGGAATCAGCTCTGATTGACGAAGAAGGTCTCAAAATAATTGAAGAGGTGAGTGAATATGCACCCCTTCATAACCCCGCTGAAGCTCAAGTCATTCGTGCCTTCAAAGAATTACTTCCTGACAAACCAGCAGTCGCTGCATTTGATACTTCATTCCATACAACTATGCCTGAAAAAGCATATCTTTATGGAACTCCTTATGAATACTATGAAAAATATGGTGCGCGTCGTTATGGTGCTCACGGCACCTCACATAAATACGTTTCTCAACGTGCCGCAGAATTAATGGGTAAACCAGTGGAAGATGTTAATATCATTACCTGTCATATTGGTAATGGGGCCTCAATTACTGCTGTTCAAGGTGGAAAGTCTATTGACACTTCTATGGGCTTCACTCCAGTAGCTGGGTTTGTTATGGGAACTCGTTCAGGTGATGTGGATCCTTCCTTACTGGAATTTGTTATGCGCAAAGAAAATCTCAATATGGAAGAAATGCTTTCTGTTCTTAATAACAAATCTGGTTTATTAGGAGTATCGGGCGTATCTTCAGACATGCGTGACGTTGAAGCAGCTGCTGACCAAGGTAACGAACGAGCAAAAATTGCCTTAGAAGTTTATGTCAATGCCGTGAAACGTTATATCGGATCTTACTTATTTGAATTAAATGGGGCAGATGCTATTGTCTTTACAGCAGGTGTGGGAGAAAATTCTCCAGAATTCCGTCAAGCAGTACTAGAAAACACTGATAAACTTGGTATTGAATTAGACAAGGAACGTAACCAATCTGTTGAAGAAGGTTTAATTTCAACCGATGATTCTAAAGTGAAAGTCTTTGTCATTCCAACAGATGAAGAATTAATGATCGTTCGTGATACTGTTCGTTTAGGAAATATTAAATAAGCAAAAGGACTTGAAGCAAGTAGTGGTATGCTCCCCTTAAAGTAGACACTTGAAAAAGTAAAACTACTTTAGGGGGAGTTTTTTATGCGTTCAAATAGAAAGCATTCACCAGCAGAGTTGGCTAAATATATCCATCTTTATGAAGAAGGAACTTCCTATGCCGAGCTTTGTGATCAATATGGTCTCTCAATTCATTCATCTGTCTTTAGAGAATATTATCTCAAATATCTAGAACATGGCTTTGCAGGGCTGGAATCACAGACAAAGAATAATTCTTATAGTGAAAAGTTTAAGCAGAACGTCGTTCAAGAATACTTGAATACAGACATCTCAATTACAAAAATTGCTAGAAAATACAATATCCCTAGCTTTTCTACTGTAAGGAATTGGATTACTAAGTATACTAAAAGGGAAGAATTAAAGGGCTACCACCCTAAACCCGAGGTGTATACAATGAAAAGCCAAAAGAAAACCTATCAGGAAAAAGTTGATATTGTTAAAGATTTTCTTGAAACAGGAATGTCTTATAAAGAGACTGCTGAAAAACATAAAGTTTCCTACAATAATGTTTACTCATGGGTCCAAAAGTATAAGAAATATGGTCCCGATGGGCTCATTGATAGTAGAGGACGCCGCAAACCGATGAGTATTCAAAATGAAGAAGAGAAGTTACGTACAGAATTAGCTGCGCTTAAAGCACGTAATGAATACTTAGAAACGGAAAATGCTGCTCTAAAAAAATTGAAAGAAGTGGAAAGAGAGTTGATGTCCGACGGACAAAATATCAAGCAGAGTTCAAAACAATCGAAAAATTAAGCCAGGAAGGACACAAAATAACATTCTTATGCCATTCGCTAGGTGTCAGTAGATCTGCTTATTATAAATGGCTCGACCGAGAGCCATCCAAGACAGAACAACGTTTACAGTGGCTAATGACTTTAATTCAAGAAGCTTATGATAAATATGAGGGCATCTATGGTTATCGTCGAATCACCATTTATCTTAATCACTTTAAGAATGCGCGGGTCAATCATAAGTGTGTCTATCGTCTCATGAAATTAATGGGTTTAAAATCTGTTATTCGCCGTAGGCGATATCACTACAAAAAAAGTAAGCCTCAGCACGTTGCAGAAAATGTGTTGAACCGTGAATTTGATAAAGATTATGAACCGATGCAGGTGTTGTTGACGGATATTACAGAGTTTAAATATGGCTATAACTATAGTTACAAAGCGTATTTAAGTGCGATTCTTGATTACGGAGCCAATAAGATTATTGCTTTTAAATTATCACAAAGGAATAACAATCAACTTGTTAAAGATACGATTGTTCAAGTAGAAGAAGAACTTATCCCTACAGAAACCCTCTTGCACAGTGACCGTGGTTTCCAATATACTTCGCATTTCTTTAAGCGTTTTGTTGACGAAAAACAGTTAATTCAAAGTATGTCTCGCGTAGGAAAATGTATTGATAACGGACCAATGGAAAATTTCTGGGGCATTATTAAAGAAGAGATGTATCGGTTGAAAACTTATGAAAGCTTTGAACAACTTGAAGAAGATATTAAACGCTACATCGAATTTTATAACACCGAACGTGTCACACTGGATATGGGCCTTAAAATTCCAGCTTAAATCCAAAGGTGATTAGCCGTTTGGCTAAAAAATTTAAAATTAAATCTAGTTTTAGTTAGACTGTCTGGGCTTGTTTGGCTTGTCCATCTTTTAAAACAGCTAATAGGCTTTGTCAAGGTGGAGAGCGGAGCGGACCTTGATAAAGGCTTGAAGCTGTTTACGCTCCCTCCTTGTCAAACAAGCCTGACCGCTAAACTATCTTTCGGATTAAGTTTTATGAAACATCCTATTCACTGATAAATAATACTTTAAAATCTAAAATAAAAACCATGCATGACAAAGATCACACATGGTAAAAAATTTATTTATTTATCTGTCTACTTGACAGGGAGCAGTTCATAGCTAAGGCTGCTTGCTTTTTTATTATTGCCTGAACAAAAAAACATTATTGTTTTTAAAACTTGACTTTATAAAGCTTTTATAAGAAAAACTCGGAGATAAAAACAATTTACTGTACAAAATGTAATCGCTTTCACTATAATGACCCTAGTTGGTGTTTTCAGCTAAAAGGAGGCTGTGAAATGGAAGAATACATTTTAGCAATAGACCAGGGGACAACAAGTACACGAGCTGTGATTTATAATCACCAAGGGGAAAGTGTCGGATCCTATCAAAAGGAATTTGACCAAATCTTTCCTAAGCCTGGTTGGGTGGAACACAATGCCAACCAAATTTGGAACTCTGTCCAGTCAGTCATTGCCGGAGCATTTATTGAGACGGGAATTAAACCGCGACAAATCAAAGGGATTGGGATAACCAATCAACGGGAAACGACGGTAATTTGGGACAAGGAAACTGGGCGTCCTATTTATAACGCCATTGTCTGGCAATCGCGTCAAACTAGCAGTATAGCTGACCAACTCATCGCTGATGGCCATAAAGACATGATTCAAGAGAAAACAGGTTTGGTGGTTGACCCCTATTTTTCAGCGACTAAAATTCGTTGGATCTTAGACCAAGTCGATGGCGCTCAAGAGCGAGCAGAAAATGGAGAATTACTCTTTGGAACCATTGATACATGGATCGTCTGGAAGTTAACCGACGGTGCTGTCCATGTGACGGATTATTCCAACGCTAGTCGGACGATGTTGTTCAACGTGAAGGATTTAGAATGGGACCAGGAAATCTTAGACTTATTAAATATCCCGCGTGAACTCCTGCCTGAAGTCAAATCCAATTCAGAAGTTTACGGCAAAACGATTCCTTTCCACTTTTATGGTGCGGAGGTTCCGATTGCTGGAATGGCGGGGGACCAACAAGCTGCCTTATTTGGACAACTTGCTTTAGAGCCAGGTATGGTGAAAAATACCTACGGAACGGGTGCCTTTATCATTATGAATATGGGGTCTGATTTTCAAGTCTCAGAGAACAATCTGTTGACCACTATCGCCTACGGAATGAATGGAGAAGTCACTTATGCCCTAGAAGGGTCGATTTTTGTGGCTGGCTCAGCGATTCAATGGCTCAGAGACCAAATGGGTTTGATTGAGGACTCCCCTCAGTCAGAAGACCTGGCTAAACAATCTAAAGATGATGATGAGGTTTATGTGGTACCCGCTTTTACTGGCCTCGGAGCACCTCACTGGGATTCCAGGGCACGGGGAGCCGTATTTGGTCTCACTCGGGGAACGAACCGCAATGACTTTGTTAAGGCGACTTTGCAGTCTTTAGCCTATCAGACTCGGGATATTATCGATACCATGGAACTAGATACAGGTATTGATATTAACCTATTAAAGGTCGATGGCGGAGCTGCTATGAACGATTATCTCATGCAATTCCAAGCGGATATTCTAGGTATTGAAATTGCTCGGGCCAAAAACCTAGAAACTACTGCCTTAGGTGCTGCATATTTAGCTGGCTTAGCAGTAGACTTTTGGAAAGATACTGATGAATTGAAGAGCTTACAAAGTACTGGACAAAACTTTACCCCTTCAATGAATAATGCCCATAAAGAACAACTTTATCGTGGTTGGAAACAGGCAGTGAAAGCCACCCGCGTCTTTACAGCAGATGAAGAAGAAAGAGACTAAAGCTTATGATGGAGGTATTATCAGATGACATTTTCTGTTAAAAATAGACAACAAGCTCTGACCAAATTACAAGAACGTACCCTAGACTTATTGGTCATTGGCGGCGGAATTACCGGAGCAGGGGTTGCCTTGCAAGCAGCAGCGAGTGGGTTAGAAACCGGTTTAATTGAAATGCAAGATTTTGCGGAAGGCACCAGTAGTCGGTCCACCAAGCTAGTCCACGGTGGTATCCGCTATTTAAAAAACTTTGATGTGGAAGTGGTTGCCGATACGGTTAGTGAACGGGCAGTCGTTCAACAAATTGCCCCTCACATTCCTAAACCTGACCCCATGGTTATTCCCATCTACGATGAAGAGGGCGCTACTTTTACCATGTTTCGCTTGAAAGTAGCTATGGACCTCTATGATTCCTTAGCTGGGGTGAGCGATTCTAGCTATGCCAATACCGTTCTATCCAAAGAAGAAGTTCTCCAACATGTGCCAGGTTTAAAAGAAGAAGGCTTACAAGGTGGAGGCCAATATCTAGACTTTAACAATAGCGATATCCGTTTAGTAATTGAAAATATTAAAAGAGCCCACCAAGATGGTGCCCTAGTTGCTAGTCGAGTAGAAGCGATCGGCTATCTTTACGACCAAGAGGGCAAGATCAATGGCGTAAAGGCACTGGATCACTTGACTAATGAAAGCTTCGAAATCCACGCTCGCTATGTCATTAATACGACCGGACCATGGAGTGATGAAACCCGTAATCTCGATGAAGAAGACAACCGCATCGAAATGATGCGCCCTACTAAAGGGATTCACCTGGTTATCGATGCCAGCCGCCTAAAAGTCAGTCAGCCCGTTTACTTTGATTCGGGTTATGATGACGGACGGATGATCTTTGTCATCCCGCGGGAAGACAAGACCTATTTTGGGACGACTGATACCGACTATACAGGCGATTACAAACATCCTCAAGTAGAAGAAGATGATGTTAACTATCTCATAGGTGCTGTCAACAACCGCTTCCCTGAGGCTAAGATAAGTATCGATGATATTGAGTCATCCTGGGCCGGTTTAAGACCCCTAATTGCTGGCAACAGTGCTTCTGACTATAATGGTGGAGACTCAGGTAAAATTAATGACCAAAGCTTTGAGGATTTAATTGCTGTGGTTAAGGGTTACTTAAATGAAGAAAAAACACGAGACCAAGTGGAACGTACTGTTGCTAACTTGGAAGGTTCCCTATCAGAAGAAACCCTAGACCCTTCTCAAGTATCACGGGGGTCTAGTCTAGAACGTGATGATAACGGACTAATTACCTTGGCCGGTGGAAAAATTACCGACTACCGGAAGATGGCTGCTGGGGCTATGGAAAAAATTATTAAGCTCCTCAAAGAGGAATACGATAAATCCTTCCGTCTAATTAATTCAAAAACCTACCCTGTTTCTGGTGGGGAAATTAATCCGGCTAATATCGAAGGCGAGTTCTCCTCTTATGCTCAAATGGGGGTAAAAAGAGGTTTATCTAAGGAAGAAGCTTATTATTTAGCAGCCTTTTACGGATCTAATGTGCCTAAGGTATATGCCTTAATTGATCAAGTACCAGAGATTGAAGGCTTGTCTTTAGCTGAAACCATCATGCTCTACTATGCCCTAGAAGAGGAAATGGTTCTTACCCCCGTTGATTACTTTTTACGTCGGACCAACTACATGCTCTTCATGCGTGATCGCTTAGACCACTTACTTGAACCAGTTGTTCAAACCATGAGTGACTACTTTGACTGGGATGATCAAAGTCGTCAAGCTTATCAAAAGGAATTAGAAGAAGTACTAGCCAAGAATGACCTCGTTGACTTAAAAAAGAAGGCTAATGGATAATAAGACAACTATTTGATAGAGGAGGAAGTAGGATGGCGACAGAAGTAATCGGTGAGTTCTTAGGAACACTCATTCTGGTCCTTTTAGGGGATGGGGTTTGCGCTAATGTTAATTTAGCACGAACCAAGGGACATAATGCCGGCTGGTTAACTATAACGATTGGCTGGGGCTTAGCGGTTATGGTGGCTGCCTATGCTTCAGGTTATTTAAGCCCGGCCCATCTGAATCCAGCAGTGACCATTGCCTTTGCGATTGAAGGTTCGACACCATGGCCCTCAGTGCCCGCCTATATTATTGGGCAAATGCTAGGTGCTTTCTTAGGGGCAGTGATTTTATGGCTTCATTATCGGGATCATTTTAATGTAACAGAAGATCCTGCCATGATATTAGGAAGTTTTGCCACTGCTCCAGAGATTTATTCACCAGCTAACAATTTAATCACTGAAGCAATTGGAACTTTTATTTTAACTTTTGGAATTATGTCCTTTGCTCAAAATGACCTGGCTCCTGGTTTGTCTACTGCCTTAGTGGGGGGATTGATTGTCAGCATCGGAGCTTCCTTAGGAGGACCGACGGGTTATGCCATTAATCCAGCCCGTGATTTAGGACCTCGAATTGCTCACGCAATGTTACCAATTCCCCATAAGGGAGATTCGGATTGGTCATATGCTTGGATACCCGTTGTCGGACCAATTATTGGTAGTGTAATAGCTGCCATTGTCTTTCAATGGATACCCTAAAGATTACTAATAAGTGATAACATTTATAAGAAAAAATTTCATAAGTCGTTAAAAAGGCCTCACTCCTTGAAGTGAGGCCTTTTAATGACTGCTAGTCTTAGTTTTTATGCTTTTCTGCCTTTTTCATGTTTAACATTGTCCAAATCAGTTCTAACCACTAAGACATCACAGTTGGCGTTACGGATAACGTATTCTGAAACCGAACCAATGAAGAGACGTTCCACGGCATTAAGCCCAGTTGCACCAATCATGATTAAATCAGCATGATATTCTTTGGAAAGTTCTTTAGCAATTTGAACTTTTGGTGAACCATAATCAATGACGGTTTGGATTTCTTTTACGCCTTTTTCCGATGCATACTTCTTGTAGTCGTTAAGTAATTCTTTAGCTTGTTTGACTAATTCATCGGATAGGGTGCCTTCGTAACCAGTAGTTGTTTGAATCGAGCGTGTATCAACGATATGCGTAATGATTAATTCAGCGTCATTACGTAAGGCAACTTCTACCGCTTTTTTGAAGGCTAATTCAGCTTCATCAGAACCATCCACAGGTGTCAATATATGTTCGTAATTCTTATACATAAGGATCCCTCACTTTCTTTTTCTCTCTATAGCTATTATAGCATGAAAGCGGATAAAAAAATTAACTTTAAATAATATTCCTATTGAAAAAACCTAGGCTTTCACACCTAGGCTAAAAAATAATTCGATTATTTTTATGTAAGCCTCCAATGATACCGTGGAAATTCTATCTGTCTGAACCCGCGATATAGCAGGTGGGTTCCGGTATCCAACTTCAGTTGTCCACGTAAAAGAGGCGTAACATCCATTGGAGCTCGCAGATCCCTAGATAGTAGTTGTTCGGTCAGCACATTTAAAAGATGCACGCATATCTTAGAGAACTTACATTACTATTAATTTAGCATGTCTAAGGCTTTTTGGCAAGCAGGAAAGCTTGAAGCGACATCATCTTAAGCGGGATTTATTGCTTGATAAAAATTATTTTTGCCTTTTTCGCATTTGCCGCATTTGCTCTAAGGCTTGCTCGTATTTGCCTGTTTGGCAGGCCTGGTAGTATTGTCTATCCAACAAGGTTTCTGGTAAGTAATCTTGAGCGACCCAATGGTTGGGATAATCGTGGGGGAACTTGTAGGCAGTTCCTCTTCCCAAATCTTTTGCCCCGCTGTAGTGGGCATCACGAAGGTGTTTGGGGATGACGCCAGCTTTTCCTGAACGAATATCTGCTAAGGCTTGATCAATGGCTTGAATGGCTGAATTGGATTTAGGGGATAGAGAAAGATCTATAATGGCGTGAGCCAAAGGAATCCTGGCTTCCGGCAGTCCAATTTTCTGGGCAGCTTGGCAGGCAATGACAGCCCGTTGACAGGCTTCGGGGTTAGCCAAACCAATATCCTCATAAGCGCATACTATTAACCGCCGGCAGAGGCTGTTCAAATCTCCAGCTTCAATTAAACGGGCAGCATAATGGAGAGCAGCGTTAACATCACTGCCACGAATACTTTTCTGAAAGGCAGACACCACATCATAGTGCATGTCTCCATCTTCATCATGGTCAAAGGCTTTCTTTTGTAAACATTCCTCTGCTACGCGTAAGTCGATCAGGATTTGGCCTTCAGCATTCTCCTCAGTTGATAAAGCCGCTAGTTCTAATGCATTGAGTGCAGAGCGCAAATCCCCGTTGGAATAATTGGCTAAGTAGTCCTTAGCTTCATCACTTAATCGAATAGGATATTTGCCCAGTCCACGTTCCTCATCTTCGAGAGCACGGTCAATGGCTGTTTTGATATGGTCAGCTTCTAAGGGGTAGAGCTCAAAAATTTGTGTCCGTGACCGGATGGCAGGGTTGATATTGATATAGGGGTTTTCAGTGGTCGCCCCGATTAGAATCAGTAGGCCGCTTTCCAAATGAGGAAGGAGAAAGTCTTGTTTAGTTTTATCCAGGCGGTGAATTTCATCTAATAATAAAATAAGACCGCCGGAAAACTTTGCTTCAGCCACGACTTCTTGGAGGGCCTTTTTATTATCTGTCGCCGCATTCAATTGCCGAAAACTTAACTTAGTGGAACCAGCAATAGCGCTAGCTATGGATGTTTTACCAATACCAGGAGGCCCATATAAAATCATTGACCTTAACTGTTTCGCTTTAACCATCCGCCAGATGATTTTACCGGGTCCAACTAGGTGTTCTTGACCAACAACTTCTTCTAGGGCCTTAGGCCGCATTCTGTAGGCTAGGGGGGCTTGTTTATTCACACTGAAACTCCTTTCTAAGTGCTTGATAACGTCAATCAGTATAACACATCCGTTTCTAAAAAGAGCGCTTTTGGCTTTTCCCCTGTTGTCTAGGACCAGATAGTGATACAATAGTAAAAAATAAGGGGGTAAGCGAACAAATGATCTATCTTGATTATGCAGCAACGACACCGATGACCCAAGCAGTCATTGAGGCTATGGACCAAGCCATGCGTGAAAATTATGGCAATGCATCAAGTACCTACCGGATTGGTCGCCAATCACATGAACAATTGACTCGAGTAAGAGAGAATATAGCGGAGACAATTAATGCTCAGGCCGACGATATTATTTTTACCAGCGGGGCAACAGAATCGACTAATAGTGCCCTTATACAAACCGCAAAACGTTTAGCAAAGCAAGGCCGTCATATTATTACCACCGAAGCTGAGCACCCTTCAAGTTATAAGACGGCAAAATATCTGGAAAAACAGGGCTTTGAAGTGACTTTTCTGCCCTTCGATGAATATGGTCATATCTCAATTGAAGCCTTAAAGGATGCCATTAAAGATGATACCATCATGGTTTCAATTATCGCAGGGAATAACGAAGTTGGCTCCGTCCAAGATATCCAAGCCATTGGAGATATTTGCCAAGACCACCACTTATTCTTCTATACGGATGTGGTACAAGCCTATCTCAACGTCCCTATTGATGTTGAAGCCATGCATATCGATGGCTTATGTGTTTCGGCCCATAAATTCCATGGCCCCAAGGGGGTTGGCTTCCTCTATTACCGTAATGCAGTGAGTGATTTTACTCCTTACTTAAGAGGGGGAGGCCAAGAACATGGTCATCGGGCCGGTACTGAAAATGTTCCTGGGATTGTGGCCATGGGTAAGGCCATTGAAATAGCCTACCAGGCTAGGGATGACCATCATCAAAAATTGCTTGAGTTAAGGAAATATTTTCTTAAAGAAGCCAAAGAACGGGGCCTAGATTTCGAAATCAATGGTCCTAAGGAAGCTGAACTTGCCCATATTTTAAATGTCTACTGGCCTAATCATCCTAGTGATCAGGTCCTGATTAAATTAGATTTAAAAGACGTTTACGTATCGGCTGGGTCAGCCTGCTCAGCTGGATCGCTAGAACCGAGTCGGATTTTAGTGTCGATGTTTGGTGAAGAAAGCCCCCGAATCAGCCAAAGTATTCGCATATCATTTGGTCAGTTGACCACAATTGAAGAAATCGATGAATTCTTAAATATTTTGTTAAGCATTGCTTAGTTATAGTGTAAACAAATTAAGGAGGAATGAAATGGCTTTTAAAGAAAAAGAACAATTAAAAGGGAGTCAAAAAATCTATCAAGTTCATCCTAACTGCAAGGCATATACTTTGCGGGACTATGGATTTACTTCCACTAAGGCAGGTAATTATCAAATTGAAATTCCTATTCGTCCAGAATTTCAAGCCAGTCACTATCTCTTATTAAAAGTTCAAATTGATAAATCAGTGGATAAATTGCAAATGAACGTCACTAATAAGACGGGGCTGAAGGCGGTGAATGTTTACCAAAATTCCGATATGGCAGATTTAGCCAAACGCTTAGAGGAAATTTTAGCTGACTTAGTTGACAAGCAAGTCTTAGCAATCAGTGAAGACTAAAATTGGACATATAATCATTCTCAAAACTCAAGGACATTTGAAGATTTAATAAAAATTCAATCAAATGACTTGAGTTTTTTATGTAAATTGGTATGATTACTACCTGGATAAGGCATTTGAGGCCTATCCAAGATTATCAACACAACAAAACGTGCGACCTTCAATCGTAAATTTTGTTTAAGAAAGATGGTGATGTTGTGAATGATAAGAAAAATAAAAAAGTTGTTTTAGGCATGAGTGGGGGAGTCGATTCCAGTGTTTCCGCGCTTTTGCTGAAAGAACAGGGATATGATGTCATTGGTATTTTTATGAAGAATTGGGCTGACACTGATGAAAATGGTGTTTGTACAGCAACCGAAGATTACCGGGATGTACAAGCTGTAGCTAGTCAGATAGGTATTCCTTATTATTCAGTCAACTTTGAAAAAGAATACTGGGACCGTGTCTTCGAATACTTCCTCGATGAATATCGTCATGACCGTACCCCTAATCCAGACGTCATGTGCAATAAAGAGATTAAATTCAAGGCCTTCCTCGATTATGCTTTGGACTTAGGAGCAGATTACGTGGCTATGGGCCACTACGCTCGGGTGAGAACAAATGATCAAGGCGAAGTGGAGTTGCTTCGTGGGGTTGATAGTAATAAGGATCAAACCTACTTCTTAAACCAACTGTCACAAGAACAATTGCAACACGCGCTATTTCCCATCGGCGAATTAGAGAAGTCGGAAGTGCGACAAATTGCTGAAGACCATAATCTAAAGACGGCCCATAAAAAGGACTCAACCGGGGTTTGCTTTATTGGTGAGCGCGACTTTAATGCCTTTCTTTCCAATTATTTACCAGCTAAACCAGGTTTAATGAAAACCTTAGACGGCCAAGTAATGGCTGAGCACCATGGATTGATGTATTATACCATCGGTCAGCGGAAGGGCTTGGGAATCGGTGGAACCAAGGTAGGTAATAATGAACCTTGGTTTGTTATCGGAAAGAACCAGGCTAAAAATGAACTCTATGTTGGCCAAGGCTACCATCATCCCTTGCTCTATGCTGACTACTTATTAGCCAGTGAAGTTTCCTTTACCAGTGACCATTTTCCACGTGAAGACTTTACCTGCACTGCTAAGTTTCGCTACCGACAAAAAGATATCCCAGTGAAAGTCAGCTTCTTGTCTGATGACCAGTTAAGGGTAGACTTTGAGGAGCCAGTTCGGGCGATTACACCAGGACAGTCGGTAGTCTTCTACCAAGATGAAGTTTGTTTAGGTGGAGCAACCATTGACGCTGCCTATAAGGATGATAAAAAGTTACAATACCAATAATAAAATAGATGAATCATTTCTAAAAGCAGGCTATAAATTAGGATGATTTCAAGATACAGCTGTAACTAGTTTTTGGCTTATCCAGGAAGACCTTATCTAACTTGGAGGCTAGAAGCTAAGATACAGCTTTTTTCTTTATTAAGGGTGTGAAAGAACGAAAATGGTATAGTTAGTTTTTTAATAGAAGAAAGGCGAGCAGAAGGCAGACTGGGGGAGGATAAATCCACTGAAATTCTGTGATATAATAGCCAAAGATTATGACTAGGAGGGATAAGGGGATGACAGTAACGGAAGATTATTTCATCGGCGAAGTTGAGGCTACCTTTTTTTCTAATCCAGATAATTATTATCGGGTGATGCGGATTACGGTTGATGATACCAACACCCTTTACTCCGAAAAAAATATTGTGGTGACGGGAAATTTTGGGACTATACAGGACGGAACCACTTATCAATTCTTTGGTAACTTGGTTGACCACCCTAAGTACGGAGTACAATTCAAAGTCTCCCATTATGAAGGAATAAAAATTACCAGTAAAGATGGATTAATCAAATATTTATCCAGTGATGATTTTCCTGGAATTGGGAAAATACTGGCTGAACGTGTGGTCAATACCTTAGGTGAGAAGACTATTGACTTAATCGTCAATCAACCCGAACGTTTGAAAGAAGTTAAGGGCCTGACGAAAAATAAACAGCAAATGCTACATGAGAAAGTAAAGGCTAATCGTGGCAATGAGGATACCTTCATTCAATTATCGGAGATGGGTTTTTCCAACCATTTAGCAGGGAAGATCTATGCTAAATACCAAGATGAAGCGGTTGAATTGATTAAAGAAAATCCCTATTCACTGGTTAAAAATATTCAGGGTTTTGGTTTTCAAAAGGCTGATTTACTGGCCCAACGTTTAGACTTTGCCTATGACTCGCCTTTACGCATCCAAGGGGCGATTACTTTTTCATTAGAAACAATTTGTTATAGCAATGGGGATACTTATGTTAAGAAGGAAGAACTATTTCACCAGGTTCTCAATCTATTAAATAAAAGCCAAATGAATCTACAAATGGTTGACATCCAGCAAGTGGCTGATAGCTTGAGCGACTTGGTAGATACTAATGAAGTGATTGCGACTGAAGAGGGTTATTTTCTTCCTAGTCTCTATTATGCAGAGAAGGGGATTGTTAAACGTTTAAAACGTATCAAGAATGAACGAACTCAGCCTAAATATGAGAATGATAATTTGGCTAATGAAATAGAGGAAAGCGAAGCAAAATTAGGTATTCAATACGGACCAGCTCAAAGGAAGGCAATTACCGAAGCCCTAGAAGAGAAATTATTTATTCTTACCGGGGGACCGGGTACGGGAAAAACCACGGTTTTAGAAGGAATCATTGATATTTATTGCCGGTTAAATAATATCCGCCTAGGGGATTATGACCCGGGTGACTTCCCTATTCGTTTGGCAGCCCCAACCGGACGCGCTGCCAAGCGGATGAGTGAGACTACTGGCCTAGTAGCAACCACTATCCACCGTTTAATTGGGCTCACCGGTGAAGAAGATGAAAATAGCATCATAACTTCGGATAAAGAGACTATTGAAGGGGACTTACTGATCATTGATGAAATGTCCATGGTAGATACCTGGTTATTCTTTCAGTTATTAGAAGCGGTTCCTGATGATATGCAAATTATACTGGTGGGGGATAAAGATCAACTGCCCTCAGTTGGTCCGGGACAAGTACTGTCTGATCTCTTGAGAAGTCAAACAATCGCTTGGCGTGAGCTCGACGAAATATTTCGTCAAAATGCTAATTCAACTATCACCTTATTGGCTCATGATATTAAAAATGGGGAAATGCCTGCCGATCTTACCCAAAATAAGGCTGACCGGTCATTTTTTCGGGTGGATTATTTCCACTTAGCTGATTTTATCGCAGCGGTTGCCAAACGTGCCCTCGAAAAAGACTATGATGTTAAAGATATTCAAGTTTTGGCCCCCATGTATAAGGGTCAGGCTGGAATCGATCAGATTAACCAGAAACTGCAGGAAAGTTTAAATCCAAATAGTGATGGGAATAAACGCCAACTTAGCCACTTTAACCGTCTCTTCCGCTTAGGCGATAAGGTTTTGCAGCTGCAAAATCATGCTGAAATGAATGTCTTTAATGGGGATATGGGAGAAATCGTAGCGATATTTTATGCCAAGGAAACGACCAGCCAAAGTGATGAAATAGTGGTTGATTTCGACGGCAATGAGGTCACCTATAGTCGGCAAGATTTTAACCAATTAACCCTGGCGTATTGCGTCTCAATTCATAAATCACAGGGAAGCGAATTTCCTATCGTTATCCTCCCCTTAATCAGCCAATACCAACGCATGCTGCAACGCAATTTGCTCTATACAGCGATCACCAGAGCTAAGCAATCCTTAATTCTCTGTGGGGAAGTCCAAGCCTTTCAATCTGCTATTCAAACCCAGGCCAGTCAACGACATACTAATCTTTATCGCGCCTTACTTGAAGAAGATGAATTACTGCCTAAACTATCCTCGCCTTCAAGTGAAGAGAGCCTTAGTCAGGATCAAAGCACTCTGACCCAAGAAGACGAGTCAGAAGACCAGCAAGATAAGCTGGGTAACTCAGAAATTGATGTAAAAGTCGATTGGTTAACCTCTGCCTTACTTGAAAGTGGTCAGATTGATCCTTTAATTGGTATGGATGGCATCAGTCCTTATGATTTTTAAGCAATGAAATCAGCCGTTTATTTTTCTTCATTACTGACCAGGTGCAAAAAGTACTCAAAAAAGCCTAGTTAAAGCAGATAGAGGCTAAATTTGCTGGACCTGAGTTTATAAATACTAATAAATTTATTCAAATATTGCAAAAATCTTGTTTATTTCTTAAAATATCGATAAAATGTGAGTATTGGATTTATTTAGTTAGGCTAGAAATTTAGCTCATTTAGAAAGGACTGACGGCAATGGCTTATATTAATGGCAAGCGCCCTGAGAAAGGAATTCTAGGCCCTTTAACTTTTGATAATGTGGAGAAGAAGACAGAACTTTTTGATAAAAGTTTTTGGAGATACGCGCTAAGGAGTGTATACGCCACTTTATTCTTAACTTTTGGGACAGCAATCGCTATGATGACCGCCCAACAAGCAAACTTAGTAGCGCCAGGCTTAGGTAAATTTACTTTTGCCTTCTTTTTTGCCTGGTCATTGGTACTTATTATTTATATGAATGGTGAATTAGCGACTGCTAATATGAACTTTTTGGTAGTTGGAGCACGAAAAAAATATATCAGCTGGCAAAAGGCTTTTACGATTTTAATGGTTTGTGTTTTATTTAATTTTATCGGTGGTCTTGTTTGTGCCTATATTTTCTCAAGAACCACGATTTTCCAGGATTTACCTGCTGATCATTATTTATTTACAGCAGTTTCAGGAAAATTTGTTAAATCCGCGCTTACAATTTTTATTGAGGGGATTTTAGCTAATATTATCGTTAATAGTGCCGTGGTTGCTAGCAATCGGATGGTCAACGCTGATGGCCGGGTTTATGCGATTATCTTTATTATTTTTATTTTTGCCTTCTTAGGTTACGAACACGTGATTGCTAACTTTGTTTCCTTCCCATTAGCTTTCTTCTCCAATGGAGGCCCTGTTGACGGGATGACCCTGGCTAATGTGCTTAAGAACTTTGTCTTTACCTTCCTAGGTAACCTTGTTGGTGGTGGCTTTGTCATTGGTTATGTTTATTCTTGGTTAGGAGATAAAGAAACTTCTTATGTAGACTAGTTTTCTTATTCGCTAGGAATCATTATTAGTTGACAAATGAAATTTAAAAAGCGTATAATAAATTCGCTTAAATTTTTGAAAAGGCCATGTTTCTATTCAGCTAATAGAGAGAGTGTATTTGTGGTGAAAGCACTCATCAATAGGAATGCTCCCTTTTGACAATGCAAATGAAAATTTGCCGCTACTCGCGTTATCCAGTATTTAATGAAGACATAATATCGCACGTTGATGTTATAAATGAGGTGGTACCGTGCTACGGCGCCCTCATCTAATAACATCAAGGTGCTTTTTTATTTTATAGGAGGTTTTAACACATTATGAAGAAATTAACGGGTGAAGAGATACGCCAAATGTGGATGGATTTTTGGAAGGGCAAGGGACATGATATCTACCCTAGTGCTTCCTTAGTTCCAGACAACGATCCTACTTTACTTTGGATGAACTCTGGGGTTGCTGCCCTAAAACATTACTTAGATGGGTCAGAAGTGCCGGAAAATCCAAGAATTGCTAATGCTCAAAAATGTATTCGGACTAACGATATTGAAAATGTTGGAGTTACCGCTCGCCACCAAACCTTCTTTGAAATGCTCGGTAACTGGTCAGTAGGGGATTACTTTAAGGAAGAAGTTATTCCTTGGGCTTGGGAATTCTTAACTGATGAAAAATGGCTAGGACTGGATCCTGAGCTACTCTATATGACCTACTACCCTGATGACGATGTCTCCCATGGATTATGGCAAAAGGTGACTGGTTTATCAGAAGATCACTTTGTTTCTTTAGAAGATAACTTTTGGGATCTAGGTGCCGGTCCGTGTGGCCCAGATACGGAAATTTTCTTTGACCGGGGGAAAGCTTATCAAGATCTTGACGATGATGATCCTGAAATGTTTCCTGGTGGAGAGAATGAACGCTATTTAGAAATTTGGAACATTGTTTTCTCTGAATTTAACCACATGCCTGATGGCAGCTATGAAAAATTAAAACAACATAACGTGGATACCGGTATGGGATTGGAACGGATTGCCTCAGTTTTACAAGAAACTCCAACAAACTTTGAAACCGACCTCTTATTCCCACTGATTAAAGAAGTCGAAAAACTGTCTGACGGTAAAAAATATGGCGAAAGTAAGGAAACTGATACAGCCATGAAGGTTATTGCTGACCATATTCGCGCCGTTAGCTTTGCTGTGGGGGATAATGCCTTACCATCCAATGAAGGTCGGGGTTACATTTTACGTCGCTTAATCCGTCGTAGTGTCATGTACGGCCGTCGTCTAGGCATCCAAGGAAGCTTCTTGGCTAAATTAGTTCCAATTGTGGCTGACAAGATGGAAAAGCACTATCCAGAACTAAAAGAAAAAGAAGCCATTATTCAAGAAGTTGTTGATCGTGAGGAAAAACGTTTCCAAGAAACCATCGCTGATGGTGAAAACATTATTAAAAATAAAATCGCTGAACTAGAAGAGTCTGGTAAAAATTCACTTGACGGCCAATCAGCCTTCAAATTATACGATACTTATGGTTTTCCATTAGAACTAACTGAGGAATACCTGGCTGAAACAGGTTTTTCTGTTGATATTGATGGCTTTAATCAGGCCATGGAAGAACAAAAGGAACGGGCACGGGCGGCTAGAAAAGACCAAGGTGGCCTAGCAGTTCAATCAACAGTGCTTGGTGAAATTGATGTGCCTTCTCACTTTACCGGTTATGAAGAAGATGTTACTGAAAGTAAGATCAATGCCATTGTTTACCAAGATGAAATTAGCCAGGAAGCACCAGCTAATAGTAAGGCCTATTTCATTGCTGAAAGAACCCCATTCTACGGTGAACGTGGTGGGCAAGTTGGTGACTCAGGTAAGCTTTACAATTTAGATGGCGAATTATTAGGTTATATTCGTGATACTAAACACGCTCCTAATGACCAAAACTTACATTATATTGACACCGTTCAACCGATTAGTGTGGGCCAAGCAGTTCGCCTAGAAGTGGACAGCGCTCGTCGTCGCTTAATCCGTAATAATCACACCGCTACTCACTTGTTACACCGGGTCTTAAAAGATGTCTTAGGTGAACAAGTTAACCAAGCGGGGTCCTTACTTGATGAACATTATCTCCGTTTTGACTTCACTTATTTTGGACAAGTGAGTTCAGACCAACTTGAAGAAGTTGAAAGACGAGTTAATGAAAAAATTTGGGAACAAATCCCGGTTGAAACCATCTTTACCACGGTTAAGGCTGTTAAAGAACATGGGGCTATTGCGCTCTTCGGCGAAAAATACCTTAAATTACATGATGAAATTCGTGTAATTAATATTGATGACTGGTCCATGGAACTTTGTGGTGGGACCCACGTTAAGAATACCGGATTAATTGGCCTCTTTAAGATTATTTCCGAATCAGGAATCGGGTCTGGAGTACGTCGGATTGAAGCATTGACTTCAAAAGCTGCTTATGAATACTATGAAGCTAAGTTAGGTCTCTTAAACCAAGTTCGCGATGATTTGAAGGTTAAAAAAGCGGAAGATGTCCCACACCGTCTCCAACAATTGGAAGGTGAGCGTAAGAGCCTAGAATCTGAAGTAGAATCTCTCCATGCTAAGGCTAACCAAATGGCTGCTAGTCAAATATTTGATGCCGTTAAAGAAAGCAACGGGATACGCTACATTGCTGAAGAACTTGACCATAAAACCATGGATGATTTGCGGGCAATTAGTGATGAATGGAAACAAAATAACTATTCAGATGTCCTCGTTCTCGCTACAGCTAACGGAGATAAAGCCAACATGTTAGTTGCTGTTTCAGCTGACAAGGTTAAAAAAGGCTTAAAAGCTGGTGACATCATTAAGGAACTTGCTCCATATATTAATGGTGGCGGGGGCGGTCGTCCTGAACTTGCCCAAGCAGGTGGTAAGAACCCAGCCGGTATTCCTGATGCGCTTAAGGCTTTAGAGGAAGTTCTGAATAAATAAAGTGCTTGTTAGTCGCTAGATTTTTCGTTACAATAGATTCAAAATGATGTGGAGGTGTCTAAATGAGTGGAAAAGATGAAACAGTACTCTTTCGCTTCGATGAAAGTAAAGAAAAAGATGTAAAAGAGACACTTGAAATAGTTTACGACGCCCTAGTAAGCAAGGGCTATAATCCAATCAATCAAATTGTAGGATATTTATTATCTGGCGATCCTGCGTATATCCCACGTCACAATCAAGCTAGAAATCTTATTCGTTACCATGAACGCGATGAGTTATTAGAAGAACTTGTTAAAAGCTATATGAAGCAAAGTGGTCGAGAATAAGCATGCGTATTATGGGTTTGGATGTGGGTTCTAAAACGGTTGGCGTAGCCATAAGTGACCCTTTTGGCTGGACTGCCCAAGGAATCGAAACCATTAAAATTGACGAAGAGGCAGGGGAATTCGGGTTTTCACGCTTAAGGCAATTAATTGAAGATTATCAAGTGGAAAAGATCGTTATTGGATTGCCTAAAAATATGAATAACACAGAAGGCCCCCGAGCTGAAGCATCGCGTCACTATGGCGATATGGCTATTGAATTATTCGACTTACCAGTTTTTTATCAGGATGAACGCTTAACTACCCAGCAATCGGAACGCTTTCTGATTGAGGCGGCAGATGTGAGCCGAAAGAAACGTAAAAAGGTAATCGATAAGTTAGCTGCTGTTCTCATTTTACAGAACTATTTAGATAGTCATTCACATTAGTATGAAGGAGCATTGTATGGCTGAAGATTTAGATAATTTAATTACTTTATATGATGAAGAAGGTAATGAGCGTTTGTATAAAATTCTCTTTAGTTTCGACTCGAAAGATTTGAATAAATCTTACGTCTTAGTATACCCAGCTGAAGAGGAAGGTGAAGAATTAAACATCGAAGCCTATGCCTATGAAGAGGGCGAAGACGGAGAAGGTAGCTTATTGCCAATTGAAAGTGAAGAAGAATGGGATATGGTAGAGGAAGTGTTTAACACTTTCGTTCAAGACCCAAACTTAAATCAATAAGCCAGGTAAAGAGAATATGATATGAGGTCATATTCTCTTTTATTATTAATGGCAGTTGACATACGGGGCTGTGACTTTGGTCACCGCCTCTTTTTATGTGATGATAGGATAAATGTTTCATTCTGGTTAAATTTTTGGCTCTAAGTTTACAAATAGCATCTTTATCAGTAAAATGCATAATAGCTTATTTTGTTCAAAGCAGAGTCTTTTTATTATGAAATGAGGAAGCACGATGTTTAATGATGAAGAAAAGAAAAAAAGAGTAAAGCGAGACCAGGCTAGGGTCAATGCTTTAGAAAAACAAGAAAATGTTCAGGCTAATCGGATTATCCGCTGGATTATTATTACTTTGCTCCTTATCTGTATTGTCTTTGCTCTACTAATGGGAACCCTAGTAGCAACTGGTGGCTTTGGAGAGGAAAAAGAAACTCAGGTGACCATTCCTCAGGGAGCAAGTACTAGTCAAATAGCCCATATTCTTAACGAAAATGATGTCATTTTTAATGAAAATCTCTTTAAGATCTACCTCCGCCTATCCAATCATGATCCAATTCAGGCAGGAACCTATCAATTGAAAACCTCGTCTGGCTTTGGTGAAGTCATGAATCAACTCTCACATGCCCAAGGTCCGGCTACCCAAGCGGTCTTAGTCAAAGAGGGCATGAATGTTGAAGAAATTGCTCAAGTGATGGCAGATTATTTTGGAATCACGCAGGAAGAAGCCTTGAAGCGGATTAACTCAGAGGACTTATTGGCTGAAGAAGCGGCCAAATATCCCGAATTACTCAAAGCTGTGGTGAATAATGACCAATTACGCTATCCCTTGGAAGGTTACCTTTTCCCGGCCACCTATGAATTAACTCAATCCGATACCGTAGAAAGCTTTGTTGATAAAATGCTGGCAGCTAGTGAGACTATCCGACAAAAGTATAGTGATGCCTTAAAACAACAGAGTCTTTCTTGGCATGAAATTTTAACTCTAGCTTCAATTATTGAGAAAGAAGCTTCCACTGACGAAGATCGTAAGATGGTATCAGGAGTCTTTTATAACCGTCTAGCCGAGAATATGCCCCTACAATCGGATATTACCCTGAACTACGCCCATAATGAGCATTCTACCTATGTGACTATCGAGGATACTATGATTGATTCTCCCTATAATCTCTACCAAAATACTGGTTTAGGACCTGGTCCCTTTAATAATCCAAGTGAGAGTGCTATTCAAGCAGCTTTAAATCCAACCCCTAATGACTATATGTATTTCGTAGCTGATTTAAGCACTGGGAAGGTCTATTTCTCAAAAACTTACGAAGAACATGATCAATTAGTTCAAGAATACGTTAGTCCAGAAGATGCCAAGCTTCAAGAACAATAAAAAGCCATATTTACATTGCTAAAAAGTTAGTAATATGGTATTATTTTGTATATTTTAATCGTATGTGTTAGGAGAATGTTAGATGTCAGAACAAACTTTCCCAATGACCGTAGAAGGTAAGGAACGTTTAGAAGCGGAATTAGAAGATTTAAAATTAAATAAGCGCCCTGAAGTGATTAGCCGAATCAAGGTTGCGCGTTCATTTGGGGACTTATCAGAAAATTCAGAATATGAATCCGCTAAAAATGAACAATCCATTTTGGAAAGTCAAATTGCTAAAATCGAAAATATGATCCGTTATGCTGAAATTGTTGACCCTGATGCCTTGGGTAAGGATACGGTAAGCATTGGTAAACGGGTTAAATTTCAAGAGCTTCCTGATGGTGAAGAGGAAGAATACGAAATTGTCGGTAAAGCTGAAGCAGATCCCCTTGGTGGTAAAATTTCAAATGAGTCGCCGATAGCCAATGCCTTAATTGGAAAAAAAGTTGGCGATGAAGTGGAAATTGAAACTCCTGGTGGAGCTTTCAGTGTTAGAATTCTCGCAGTAGAAACTGCTTAATAAAGTTAATCGAAGGAGGCTGGACGAGAGGTTCAGCCTCTTTTAATTTGTGCGCATTTGAAATAAAGCCTGTCATAGAGCTGATCTGAAATATTTTAAAATGGCTGTTTTTAAATATAACTGTTCAAATCGTCCACAAGTTAGGAAATAGCTGGCCATATCATCCAAGTCTTTAGTGGCGTTTTCACATCCTTACCTTATTGTATATAAAATTATTAAATAAAAATATTTCGCTACTTAGCAAAAATGGTATAATAAAAGAATAAGTTGTTGAAGGCGACTTCTTTATAAGAAGAAGTCGCTTTTCCTATTGGTAAATTGGAAATTTAGCCTAATTAATTTATGTGAAAAACAACTTTAGATGAAATATTTTATTTGTGAATAGCGATTTTATGGGCGCTGAGATGTAGACTTTATAATAGATAATATCTGCGTATAAAAAGCGCAAATCTTTATTATTTCACAATAAATAGCGTATTATAAATTTCACATGAAATAAAAATACTAATAGATATAGGGAACTTTTAAAGCGACCTGGGCAAATCGATATGTTAAGTTTTGTCCTTAAATCAGCCTTTAGTAGGTGAATAATGCTTTTAATCGTTCTTCTTTTGACAGCTTTATATGAGTTGACGATCAGCCCTATACTTATACTGAAAGGTTTGGTTTTATGAAAAATAGGCGCTTTATTGTAGATACGATCGTGGTAGGTTTTACCTTGTTTGCTACTTTTTTTGGAGCAGGTAATTTGGTTTTTCCGCCTTATATGGGAATTATTGTAGGAGAAAATTGGTCTGCCAGTGTTATTGGTTTGGCTTTAACCGCGATATTAGTGCCGGTCTTATCGATGGTAGCTATTGTTAAAGGTGGGGGATCGGTAAAAGCAGTTTCCGAACCAATTGCTCCCTGGTTTTATAAAGTCTTTAATTGTATTACTATGTATTTAATTGCCTTATTTATTTTAATCCCACGTACTGGTGCAACGACTTATGAAGTAGGTTTTCGTTCCTTGTTCCCTTGGTTACCTAACTATGTCGTTTTAATTGTTTTCTTTATTGTGGTTTATTTCCTCACTGTTGATCAATTGGGCGTGGTTGATAAGATCGGACGCTATCTTACCCCTGCTTTGATTGCAATGGTCATTGGAATTATTATTTTTGGTATGATTAACCCAGTCAGCCCCAATATGGCGGCTGCTCAGGTCGATAATAGCTTCGGTTGGGCTTTTACCGAAGGTTATCAAATGGGGGATTTAATCACTGGTTTACTCTTTTCTAGTGTCATGATTATGACAATTAGACATAAAAAATATAACCACCAAGCAGGAATGCGGATGACTATCTGGGCATCTGTCATAGCTAGTGCCTTATTATTGTTCATTTATGGTAGTTTGTTATGGCTAGGGGCTACAGCGTCAACGATTTATAGCCCTGATATTGAAAGAACCCAGTTATTAATTGCCATTGTTGAGCAAACTATTGGTGGCGCCGGAAAAATCATTCTTTCCATCGCTATAACCTTAGCTTGCTTAACGACTGCTACGGGATTATTAGCTTCAGTAGCAAACTTTACCCAAGAGCTTACTCGTCAGAAATACCCCTATACCTTTATCGTTTTTGTTTTTTGTATTTTTTGTGTGGTACAAGGGACTGTCGGGGTAGAGAAAATTGTTGGATTGAGTGAGCCCTTGTTTGCAGTCGCTTATCCATTAGGAATCATTGTTACTTTAATCGGTTTATTTAGAAAATATATTCCTAATGACGGAACGACTAAGGGAGCAGTCTTATTAACCAGTATTTATACGGTGGTTGAAGCGCTTATTCAATTAGACTTTGCTCCTAAAATCTTCGAAGATATTGTTCGAATAGTTCCCTTTGGCCCCCAAGGTTTTGGCTGGGTGTCTATGGCACTTTTGGGAGCAGGTATCGGTACTCTGGTGTGGAAAATTCAGCATGGCAGTTACCGTGGAAAGATCATTAAAGGTTATGCAAAATAAGCGAGAAGGCTAGATTTTTTATCTGGCCTTTATTCTTTGTCGGTAAATAATAAATATATTTGCTAGGCGGTTTTTAAACTTTTTATAGATATTTAGAAATGATAATACAATATTTTCAATCGATTGTATGAATATTAGTTATTTCAAGGGCTTTTGCTTGCTTTGTTTAATACAATATTATATATTATTTTAAAAGGAGTGATTTTATGAGAAATCGTTTTAGAACCTATCTAGGTGCTAACGATGCAGAAGCCGGGTACAACTTATCCTGGGGAGCTGTATTTGCTGGCCTAGTAACTTTTATTGCTTTATTAATTACTTTTTCCTTAATTGGAAATGCCATTGGATTTGGTATGATCCAACCGAGTGCACAAAATCCGCTTGATGGTGTCGGTACCGGTGTTATGGTCTGGTCAGTTATTTCATTAGCACTATCATTTTTAGGATCAGGCTTTGTTGCTGGTGTAACTGCACGTCGAGTAGGCGCAGTCCATGGTTTTTTATCATGGGCAATTTCCCTAGTCGTAACAGTTGTCTTATTAGGACAAATTGTTGCTTCTGTTCTAGGCTTTGCAGGTAATGTTATTGGTCAAACTGCTAGTGTTGCTGGTGACGCTGTAACAAGTGTTGCTTCAAACGCTGGAGATGCTGTAAGTGAAGGCGTAAATGCTTTAGCAAACAACATTGATGTAAACGATCAAGATATTCAAAATCTTAACCAAGACGTTCAAGAAGTCTTAAGAGATACTGATATTCGTGAATTACAACCAGAATATTTATCTGACCAATTAAATGGCGCGGTAAATGATATTGCTAACGCAGCTCGTGAAGTTGTCGTTAATCCACAAAATTCTGAACAAGTATTTAATGACTTGGCAGATTCATTAACCAGCCGGGTTGACAATATTTCAGAAAACGTAGACCAAGAGGCTGTTTCTAACGCCATTGCTTCTAACACTGATTTAACTCAACAAGAAGCTGAAGAAACTACTCAAAATATTATTGATGGTTATAACCAAGCTGCTAATGAAGCACGTAACCAAATTGAAAATGCTAATAATGCCATTCAAAGTACCCAACAAGAACTTGACAGCAATATTCAACAATTACGTCAAGATGCTGATGATGTTTCAGATGGCATCTCACAAGGCTCAATCTGGGCATTTGTTGGTGTCTTATTAGGCTGTGTCCTATCATGCCTTGGTGGCTTATTAGGTACTAAATCAGTTACTGGTAAAGTTGATGAAACTAATATGTAATTCGATCTAAAGGCACCATGTCCTTAGAATAAAATTATATTAACAACTAACAGATCACTACTCCTTTATTATTAGAGGGATGGTGATCTGTTTTAAATAGTAAGCATTTAAGCTGGTTTTGTTAATTAAAGATGGCTTATGCTTAATGAATTAACAGCTATAAATTGTGCCGCAATCGATAGTATGTTAATATTATTCATATATTTAATTTCATAGCCAGCCAGCTTGTATTAGATGGGAGAGACGAGCGTATGGGTCGTAAACCAAAGATAACGGCGGAAATGCAGTCACTAGTGGAAACTGAACTTCGACGAGGAACCAGTAATTCACGGATAGCTAATTTATTAGATATGCCTTATGAACAGGCAAATGAAATCATTGATACTATTAAGGAATCTATTCGGCCTAATATAGGTGATGTTGTCAAGTTTCAATTCAGAACCTATACAATTATTGGAGAAATCGAAAAGCTTCTTACTAACTCTGCCATTTTAAAAATTGATTGGAGTCAGTCAAGTCGTCCAGCTAGAGATATCCTTGAAGAAAGAACTGTAGTCAATTTTAAAGACATTGAAGAATATGTATCGATAGCTTCTAATGAAGATGACAAATAATAATAAAAGCTATTTTTGGGGGAAATCAATTTGATTTCTCTTTTTTTATATGTTTTTTAGAAAACCTTTCTAATATAAGGTTTATTACATACAAAAATAAATGATAATTGCCAACAAATTAAATAGTATTGCTGATAAAATAGCGAAAAAGGTTTGACAATTAAATTTGTATAGCTTATTATCAATACATGTTGATCTTTGATTAACTTAAATATAAAAATTAAGAATGATGTGATTGCTATGAAAATAGTTGAAACGGTATCCGCCTTACCGCGGAAAGTTATGCCGAATGAGGACTTAGAACAGTTCGTAGATACTAGTGACGAATGGATAAGCAAAAGAACGGGGATTAAGCAACGTTATGTTGCCCTTGAGGAAACTTGTATTTCATTGGCTCAAGCAGCTGCCCAAAAATTAGTAGATAAAACTAATATTTCTCCTAAAGAAATTGGCTTAATAATTGTTGCTAGTATGTCACAAGAGCATTCTTCACCAAGTATTGCTAGTCAAGTTCAAGCTAAAATAGGGGCTACTAAGGCGGTCTGCTTTGATATTTCAGCTGCCTGTAGTGGATTTGTTCAAGCTTTCTCCCTAGCTGATAAATTAGAGGCTTATTACCAAAATGGTTATGCCATAGTCATTGGCGCGGAGAAAATGACCAATCTCATGAATTGGAAAGACCGATCAACTTGTGTTTTGTTTGGTGATGCTGCCGGAGCTATTCTGGTTCAAGCAAATGGCCATTCAGCTATTATCCAAGAATCACTCGCTTGTGATGGCAGTCAAGGAGCAGCGATTGTTGCTGGAGGCACTAGTCTAGCTCGATCAGTCAGTTCTGATTCTTATTACCAAGATCCTAGTTTAAAGATGAAGGGCAGGCAAGTTTATGACTTTGCTACTCGGCAAGTGCCAAAGCAAATAGAAGCGGTTTTGAAATCTGCCAATCTGACTATTAATGATATTGACTATTTTGCTTTACATCAGGCAAATGCAAGAATATTAAAAGTTTTCCAGCGTAAGCTTAAAATACCAGAGGAGCGCCTGGTCCAAAATATTCAAAATTATGGGAATACTTCCGCTGCATCGGTAGCCCTTGTTTTGAATGATTTACGGAAATCAGGAGCCCTTAAATTGGATGGCAGTCAGAAAGTACTATTATCAGCTTTTGGTGGTGGCCTGACTTGGGGGACTTGTATTGTCAATTGTTGAGCGACAATGTTAGTATTGAGAAAGAGACTATAAAAATAAATGGAGGAAATATAATGAGTACATTTGAAAAAATTCAAGAATTAATTTGTGACCAGTTAGATTTAGATAAGGAAGAGGTTACTCCTGAAACTAAATTTCAATCTGATTTAGATGCTGATAGCTTAGATTTATTCCAAATTATCAATGATATTGAGGACGAATTTGATGTCACTATCGATGAAGATGAATTGAATATGGAAACAGTCCAAGACCTAGTTGACTTTGTTGACAACAATAAATAATCCTTACTAATGTATTGGGATAATGAAGGAAGTGAATAGCTTTGAACAATCTATGGAAGCAAATGGGAGTTAAATATCCTATTATTCAAGGAGCCATGGCTTGGGTAGCAGATCCAGATCTGGCATCTGCCGTTTCAAATGCTGGTGGTTTAGGAGTTGTAGGGACGGGGAATGATCCTGTTGAAGTGGTGCGAGAAAAAGTCGAAACCATGAAAGCAAAAACAGATAAGCCTTTTGCAATTAATGTGATGCTACTCAATCCACATGTTGAAGAAGTTGTTGACTACCTATGTCAATCGGGTATTTCAACAGTCACTACTGGAGCAGGATCACCTGGGCGCTTTATGAAGCAATTTCGTGAAGCAAATATTAAGGTTATCCCAGTTGTTGCTTCCGTAGCACTTGCTCGACGGATGGAAAAAGAAGGCGTTGATGCAGTGGTTGTCGAAGGGACGGAATCTGGTGGACATGTGGGCAAAACCACAACCATGGCTTTACTTCCCCAAGTAGTCGATGCGGTTAATATTCCCGTAATCGCTGCAGGAGGAATCGGTGATGGCCGGGGGATGGCAGCAGCATTGATGCTTGGTGCCTGTGGGATTCAAGTGGGTACGCGCTTTGTTTGTGCTAAGGAATCCAATGCCCACCCTAATTTTAAGGAAAAGATTATTAAAGCTAAGGATATTGATACCGTCACAACAGGAGAAGCTACAGGTCATCCAGTGCGGGTCCTGCGCAATCGTTTGACCAAAGAGTATTTGCGAGTTGAGCGAATTGAAGCAGGTAAGGAAAATCCTGACTGGGAGCGCTTAGAGGCTTTGGGAAGAGGAGCTTTACGGCGAGCTGTTGTAGAAGGGGATACCCAAAATAGTTCCCTGATGGCTGGTCAGATTGCTGGCTTAATTAATAAAGAAGAGAGCTGCCAGGAAATACTCCAATCCTATATGGATGTATGCCAGGCAACCATCAGAGAAAAAGCTAGCGAATGGTTATAATTAAATAGGATGCAGTGAAGAAAATATTTTTTCACTGCTTTTTTTTACCCTAATTACTTTATTTAATGATAAAAATTAAAATCTTAACAAGGAAAGGGCAAAGAATGAAAAAAATTGCATATCTTTTTTCTGGCCAAGGGGCACAGTATTCTGGGATGGGCAAAGATTTATTTGAACATCATGCTGAAGTCATGGAGCCATATTTTGAAACGGCTGAGAAAGTTCTTGGCTACGATTTAAAAACCATGTGCTTTGAAGAAAATGACCTGCTCAATCAAACAGAGTATACCCAAGCTGCCATCTATACAGTCTCATTAGCTATTCTAGCCGTCTGGAAAAAATTATTTCCTAAGACTCCTGCCTATTTGGCTGGATTAAGTTTAGGGGAATATACTGCCTTAGCTTATAGCAGTGTCTTTTCATTTGTTGACGGGTTAAAACTATTGAGAAAACGAGGCTTATATATGAGTCAGGCAGTCGCTCCCGGTGAAGGAAAAATGCTAGCTGTCATGAAAACTGACCGTAAGTTGATTGAGAGGGTCTGTGAAAATATTATGAACCTTCATCCTGGCTATGTCTATCCGACGAATTATAACTCTCCCAAACAAATTGTCATTGGCGGAAATAGTGATTTAGTCGACCTCGCTGCGGATGAATTGAAGGAAGCGGGTGCTAAGCGCTTAATTCCTCTAAAGGTTTCCGGGCCCTTTCACACCCAGCTGATGCATCCTGCCTCTCTACGATTAGCCCAAGTACTTAAAGATGTGGAGTTTTCACCTCAAGACATTCCAGTTGTCGCTAACACAAGTGGGCAAGTTCATGAAGATGGAGAGATTAAGCAAGATTTACTTCAACAAATCCAATCACCGGTCAAATGGTCGGATTCGATTGATTACCTCATTCAAGCAGGTGTAGATACCTTTATAGAGATTGGACCTGGAAAAACACTCACCAGCTTTACCCGGCAAATCGATAAGTCGGTCACAGCCTTAAATATTGAAGATGAAGCCACATTAAATAAAGCATTGACTATTTTACAAGGAGATTAAAATGACAGAAAAACCAACAGCCATCATTACTGGCGGAAACCGTGGAATCGGAGCAGCTATAGCTAGAGAATTTGCCAATAAGGGTTACAATTTGGCCTTGGTAAGCAGGTCAGGATCCGGCCAAGATCATCTTGATGACTTAAGTGAAAGGGGTGCTAAAGTACTTGATTTGAAAGCAGAAGTCCAAGATTTTGACCAAGCTCAAGCAATCATAAACCGCTGTAAAGAAGAGTATGCTCACATTGACGTATTAGTTAATAATGCTGGGATTACCCGTGATACCTTACTCATGCGGATGAAGGAAGCTGATTTCGATGCAGTAATTGACGTTAATCTAAAAGGTTGCTTTAACCTTATCCGTCATGTGTCAAAAGTGATGTTAAAACAAAAAAGCGGCAATATTATTAACATTGCATCTTTATCTGGACAAATAGGTAATGCTGGTCAAATTAACTATGCTGCTGCTAAGGCAGGTGTGATAGCTATGACTAAGACGGCTGCGCGCGAATTAGCTAGTCGCGGCATTCGGGTCAATGCCGTTGCCCCTGGTTTTATCGCTAGTGATATGACGGATAAATTATCAGATAAGGTTAAAGAGCAGATGATTGCGCAAATTCCTTTAGGGGATTTTGGGCGAGTAGAAGATATTGCTGATGCCGTTTACTTCTTAGTCAAGAACCCATACATCACTGGAACCACTTTAAATGTTAATGGTGGTTTATATATGGAATAAATGAAAGATTGAGAAGGGTGAAGGAGGAACTTAATGAATACTAGAAGGGTAGTTGTTACGGGCTTAGGAGCGGTAACACCAATTGGAAATAATGTCAGTGATTTTTGGAAAAATTTAAAGGCAGGCAAACATGGCTTTGCTCCAATCACACAATTTGATGCCAGCGATACAGGAGTGACTTTGGCAGCTGAGGTTAAAAACTTCAATCCCAAAGACTACCTTGATCGTAAATCGGTTAAAAGAATGGATCCCTATGCTCATTATGGGGTGGTCGCTTCTATGGAAGCAGTCAAAGATGCTGGCTTAGATACTCATAATATGAACACTGAACGCTTTGGGGTATATTTTGGTACCGGCATAGGTGGTGTTCAAGAAATTGAAAGAGGGGTAAAAAAATCAGTTGAACGCGGTCCTAAACGGGTTAACCCTCTCTTTGTCCCAATGGCTATTTCCAATATGGGAGCCGCAAACATTTCCATGCAACTCGGTCTACACGGCCCAGCCTTGACCATGGTTACTGCTTGTGCCTCAGCCAATAATGCTATTGGAGAGGCCTTCCGCTATATAAAACACGGCTATGCTGACTATATGCTTGCCGGTGGAGGTGAATCCGCTATTTGTGAGATCGCCATCGCTGGATTTGCCAATTTAACGGCCTTATCCCTTTCCACAGATCCTGATCGTGCCTCCATTCCTTTTGATAAAGAACGTAATGGCTTTGTTATGGGAGAAGGTGCTGGCATGTTAGTCTTAGAAAGTTTAGAAAGTGCTCAAAAACGGGGGGCAAAAATTTACGGTGAGATTGTCGGCTATGGTCAAAGTTCTGATGCCTATCATCTTACTGCGCCTACCCCAGAAGGATTAGGAGCTAAAGCTGCTATTGAACAAGCTTTAGCTGAAGCAGATTTATCTGTGAACGATGTTGACTATATTAATGCTCATGGGACCTCAACCCCAGCTAATGACCGGGCTGAGACTATGGCCATTAAGTTAGCCTTTGGTGAAGAATTAGCCCACAAGATTCCGGTCTCCTCAACCAAATCAGCGCTAGGACACTTATTAGGAGCAGCTGGAGCAGTTGAAGCCATTGCCTGCTTGAAGGGCATGGAAGAATCATATGTCCCAGCAACCCTAAATTATCAAGTCAGTGATCCTGATTGTGATCTGGACTATGTACCTAATGAAGGACGTTCACAAGCAATCAATGTAGCGATTAGCAATACGCTCGGTTTTGGTGGCCACAACACAGTTTTATGTATGAAAAAGGTGAGTGACTAATGACCCCTGAAGAAATTAAAGAACTTATTCATTTAATTGACCAATCAAGCCTAAGAGAATTTGAATTTGTTGATGACGATTTCAAGCTTCACCTTTCTAAAAATGAGCAAGCACCACAAGTGTTTACTAATGAAACGCAGCCAGCTATTACAAAAGCAGAAAAGCCTGCTCCTGCTGATCAAGCTCAAGAATCTACCGAAGCTTGCAGCCAAGCTAATCAACAAGTCAGCCAAACTGATGAAGTTCAGGGGGAAATCGTAGAAAGTCCTCTGGTCGGGGTTGCTTATTTAGCACCAGCTCCAGATAAAGACAACTTTGTGAAAATTGGCGACCATGTTGAAAAAGGGCAAAGTCTATGCATCATTGAAGCTATGAAAATAATGAATGAAATTCACGCCACCACTTCAGGAGAAATTACTAATATTTTTGTTAATGATGGTGATGTGGTTGAATACGGCCAAAAGCTTTTTGAAATTAGCTAAAGGCTGTTCCTGTTTTAGCATATAGGCGTGATAAAGAATTTAAGGAGAGATTCTTTTTTGCCTAGTTGGTAACAACTACTAGTATAAAAGGAGAAATAAAAATGGAAAATCAAGAACCAATTTTAAGCGCCCAAGAAGTCATGGATATTATTCCTAACCGCTACCCCATGTTTTTAGTGGATGCGGTCTACGAACTTGACGTTGGCAAGCGAATTGTTGCTCGTAAAAATGTGACAATTAATGAACCTTTCTTTGTGGGGCATTTCCCAGGGGAACCGGTAATGCCAGGGGTGCTTCAAGTTGAATTAATGGCCCAAGTCGGTTCAATTGCCTTACTTAAGGGCTTAAATACTGAGGACAAGAAAATGACCGGTTATCTAGCGGCTGTAGACAAGGTAAAATTCCGTCAAAAAGTCGTGCCAGGTGACGTTTTGACTGTTGAAGTCAATATTTTAAAGATGAAAAAATCGATAGGAACCGCAAAGGCTGAAATCCGTCGCGAAGATGGTAAGGTGGTTTCTTCCTGTTTAATGACTTTTGCCGTTGGAGAAGCGAAATAGAGCTGGTGCCTTATGTTTTCAAAAATTTTAATTGCTAACCGGGGTGAGATTGCGGTTAGGGTAATTAGAACCTGTAAAGAAATGGGCATTGATACCGTGGCGGTTTATTCAACTGCTGATAAAGATGCCTTACATGTGCAATTAGCAGATGAATCTGTTTGCATAGGAGGACCTCAATCTAAGGACTCTTACCTAGATATGCAAGCAATTCTATCTGCAGCATACGTAACTAATGCTGAAGCTATTCATCCAGGTTTTGGTTTTCTCTCAGAAAATAGTAAATTTGCCAGGCTCTGTCAAGAAATGAATATCACTTTTATCGGGCCTAGTGCTGAAGTCATTGACAAAATGGGTGACAAACAACACGCCAGACAAACGATGATGGCAGCTAATGTCCCAGTTATTCCTGGCTCTAAGGATTTCATTCACAGTGCTAGTGAAGGTTTAGCTGAAGCCGATCGAGTAGGCTATCCCGTTTTACTGAAAGCCACTTCAGGTGGTGGTGGTAAGGGGATGCGTCAGGTTGATTGCCCCGAAGACTTACAAAAACAATTTGATGAAGCTAGTCGTGAAGCCCAACAAGGCTTTAACGATGCCAGGTTGTACCTAGAAAAGGTGATTCACCCAGCCCATCATATTGAGGTTCAGATTCTGGCTGACCAGAATGGTCATGTTATCCATTTGGGAGAACGTGAATGTTCCTTGCAAAGGAACCATCAAAAAGTGCTTGAAGAAACCCCAAGTCCCTTTATCAGTGATAAAACCCGCCAAGCCATTTGCCAAGCGGCTGTACGTGCCGGAGAAAATGTTCAATATACAGGGGCGGGAACCATTGAATTTTTAGTTGATGACGATGAAAACTTTTATTTTATGGAAATGAATACCAGGATTCAAGTGGAACATCCTATTACTGAATTAGTCACTGGTATTGACATTGTGGCTGAACAAATTCGAGTGGCTTATGGTTACGACTTGTCTTATCAACAAAGTGATGTCCATTTTTCAGGACATGCCATCGAATGTCGGATTAATGCTGAACAACCCGAAAAGAACTTTCTCCCTTCGATGGGCAGATTTGATTTTATCCATTGGCCGCTTGGAGGTTTAGGCTTAAGGGTCGACTCAGCGATCCTATCTGGCAGCGCTTTACCCGCCTTTTACGATAGTATGATTGCTAAGGTTATTGCTTATGGAGATGACCGCCAGTCAGCCTTATTAAGAATGAAGCGGGCTTTAGAAGAATTATGCATTGAGGGTGTCAATACTAACCAACAATTTCTCTATGATTTGTTGGCTGCTCCTGCCTTTCAGCTAGGAAATTATAATAATGAATACCTGGAAAGTCAATTTCTTCCTCAATGGTTGGCCGAAGTTCAAGCGGAGGCTAGTGAAGAAGATAGGCAAGAAAAAGTCTAGGAGGTGAGCCTTGTGCGGCTGTTAAGACGAAGAAAATATTTAAGTGTACCCGAAAAAGAAAGCAAAAATGAAAAGGATCAGACTCATAAACCCCATATTCCTGATGGGATGTGGCAGAAATGTCCTGATTGTAAGCAAACCGTTTTAAGTGCTGATTTGGCTGAGACTAAGATTTGCCCACAATGCTCTTATCATTTCCGGATTTCTCCTAAGCAACGCATTCAATTAATTTGTGATCATGGTCAGCTAGAAGAAGAACTTTTTTACCAAGATGAAATGACTAATCCAATTGATTTCCCTGACTATGAAGCTAAAAAGCGCTCCAATCAAGAACGAACGGGTTATGACGAAGCGGTCACTTGTGGGCTTGCAAAAATTAAAGGTCAACCACTTGCCTTAGGAATTATGAACCCTTTCTTTATGATGGGGTCAATGGGTAGTATAGTTGGGGAAAAAATTACGCGTTTGTTTGAATATGCCAAAGAACATGCTTTACCCGTCTTGCTTTTTACGGCCAGTGGTGGAGCCCGGATGCAGGAGGGAATCATTTCTCTGATGCAAATGACTAAAATATCAATCGCCGTCGAACGGCATAGTCAAGCGGGCTTATTTTACCTCACTGTATTAACCGATCCAACTACGGGCGGTGTTACGGCTAGTTTCGCTATGCAAGGTGATATCATTATTGCTGAACCTGGAGCGACTATAGGGTTTGCGGGCAAACGAGTTATTGAGCAAACTATCCATCAAAAGATTGAAGAAGGCTTTCAAACGGCAGAGCATCAATTGGAACATGGTTTTGTCGACCGAATTGTCCCCCGTCAGCAATTGCGAGATGAGATAGCTGATCTACTCTTACTTAATAGTCGGGAAGGGGATATTCATGACTACTAGTATTAAAAGAAATTTCTTAGCTAAGGAAATTTTAACTGAAGCACGTTCATCCGACCGTCCCACAGCACGGGAAATGTTTACTGCTTTAGCAGATGATCATAAATTTTATGAACTTCATGGTGACCGCAAATATGGCGATGATGGGGCTATATGCGGGGGGATTGGACAAATCAATGGTCAAGCGGTTAGCTTTGTCGGCACCCAAAAGGGACATGATGTTGAGGAAAATATTACGGCTAATTTTGGTTCCCCTCATGCGGAAGGTTATCGTAAGGCCGTGCGTTTGTTTAAACAGGCTGAAAAGTTCAACCGACCCATTATTACTCTTATTAATACTGCAGGAGCATTTTGTGATATTGAAGCCGAAGACCGGGGAATTGGTGAATCAATCGCCAAATCTATTCAAACTTTGGCCAGCCTTAAAGTCCCAAGTATCGCTATCTTAATGGGAGAGGGCGGTTCTGGTGGGGCTCTCGCTTTAGCTTCAACCAATCAGGTTTGGATGTTAGAAGATGCCATGTATTCAATCCTTAGTCCAGAAGGCTTTGCATCCATTCTCTGGCGCGATGCTAGCCGACGAGATGAAGCTTGCGAAGTCATGAAAATGACTGCCTATGATTTATTAGAAAATGAAGTGATCGATAAGATGATTCCTGTCTTTGAAGGGGAAGAACATTTATCTTGGCAGGCCATTATTCAAAACATCCGCCTGGAATTAGAAAAACAATTAAGCGCATGGCAAGCTATTGACAGAGAGGTACTAGTTCAAGAACGTTATGATCGCTTTAGAAAATTTTAAATCTAAATAATTAAGTAAGAAAAAACAGGCGAAAATTCGTCTGTTTTTTACTTTTATAATTTGTTACAATGATGAATGAGCTTTAGGACTGTATATGGTCTATTTTTTAGTCTCGGAAAGAGGTAATCGTATGGGGGAATCCCTATCATTTCCTAAACAAGAACAACGGTATTTACGCCTAGCTGTAGATGCTTATCTCGACGACCGCAATAACGATGCGGTCGATCTCTTTTACCAAGCGCGACAAATTGCTAATACATTGACTAACCTGCAAGAATCAGCTTTAGAAGTTTTTTGTGAAAAAGCCTGCTACCAGGAAGCTATCGATCTTTTTGATGAGATAATTATTAAGCAAGATTGTATCAATGCAACCAATAATTGGATTCAATATTTTGAGGCTCTGGCGGATAGCTATAGTGGGTTAGAAGAGGCTTATAATAATGAAAAGGCTAGTAAAATTCCTTATGAATTTTTAGATCTTTTGACATCCGCTGATTTTTCGCCTCTAGCTGATGACTTACCTATTTCCCCTGAGGAATTCGCTGAGAAAATAATGAGTACTGACTTATTAAATGCTAAAGAACAGACTTTGATCTATCAAAACTTACAGAGCTTACCCTTTGATGAAGCGAAAGAGTTGATTTATATTCTTCTTCAATCCAAACGAATTCATCTTATTTTTCAAACGGACTTAATCCATCTTTTGGTAGAAAACCATGAAAAGGGTTCTTATTATTTAAGGGACTGGCAAGGAGAAAAACGCTTAGTTGATTTTTCTGATTTAAAATTAGCCACAGAAGAGCCAGATTTTAAAGTTGGTGTTGATTATATCGATGATACTTATCAAGATGATCCATTTTTGATGGAAATTATGCACCAAGAGTGGTTACTCTTTTATTGTGCTGTTTACCCTTTTTTTGATACTTTAAACATGGAAGTCAAAGAGGTACTTAAGGGTTTAACAGAAACCATGGGACATCTTAAGGCAGTGAATGATATGAAATATCAAAAAATTCGGACAATCCGAAATTTAATTTATGACGGCATTGGAGGTCAAAATGATCCGCTTAACCATTGATGCATCTGTTGATGTAGAGACAGGGGACGCTGGTATAGGTTGTGTATGGCTCGAAAATGGTGAGCAATACCAATTAAAACATAGCTTGACGGAGAGAATGGATAATCATTTGGCTGAGTTTTACGCCTTACACTATGCCTTAAATGCTCTGCTCAAGAAGGGGAGAGAGACGGAGTGGATTCTTTGTCAAAGTGACAGCCGTATTGTGGTAGATTCGGTGAATAAACAGTATCACAAGCGCGATCCCTACAAGACTTTGCTAAAAGTTTGCTTAAAGCAAATAGATAAATTTGCAAATTTCAATTTAGTCTGGGTGCCTGAAAGCCAAACCAAGGGAGCTGACCATTTGGCCCGACAAGCCATGCGCCAGTCTAGAGACCAAAAACAGCAAATTAAATATCTTGCAGTAAAATGATAATGCTTGACATAAGTGCTAAACTCTTAACAAATCAAAAGGCGGCCAGGAATAGATTTCCCAGTCGCCTTTTGATTTGTTCCTAGTCGCGTAAAATGAGTTTAATAAAGGGTTGAAGGTGAGGAATTAGTGTCGGTTTGCTTATCGTCATTTTCTTTATCATTGCTTTGATTTTCTTCAATTTCTGCTTTTCCAGCTTGGACTTCATCTTCTTTTAAGGAGGCACTAGAGATAGTGTCTTCGTTAGGACTTGCCTTGGCTTCCTCATCTTTGCCACTCTTCTTGACAGTTGGGCTTGACATGCTATCAAGATTTTCGCCGTCCATAGCCGCCACCCGATCTAAGCGTTTTAATTCTCTTACCGTGTAATCGCGGCCAGGGTCATTTTCAACCTTAGTTGCATAGTACTCTTCTAATTCTTCTTCCGTTTCATTTAATAATTTGTTTGGAATATTTGGGTCGCCAAAGCTGCCGCGACGAACAGGTTCATCGATGGTATCAAGGATACCTTGTCCATTATAGGTCCAACCTAATAAACCAATGTATTTTCCTTGACTATCAAACAAGGCCTGGTAGGTAATAAATAATTTATCACCATTGCCGTCGACATACCAGAATGAATAACTTTTTCTTTGTCTGGTTGCTAATTCATAGGCTAGTTTTCTGGAAACACCACGGGCTTGTGGTGGGTGGCAGTCAGTGTACAACTCGCCTAGGTGAGAAGTTGAATAGGTATATGTCTTAGCATCTTCGTTAAAGTACTGGAAACGTAAGTCTGGTCCAACAAAGATCAGTTCTTCCCCAATGGCATTCAAAATAGCGTTAATTTGTTCGAGGGTCAAACTACCATTTTTAAAGTTTACCCGCATTTCATCTTTGATAGGGGATTCAGATAGGCGGTCTTCATAAGTGATATCCGAAGCGTCGGTTAAGATATGCATGGTATTTTGACGCATCTGTTGGCTCGATTGACTAGCTCCTGAAATCGAGTCAAATTCAAACTCTTGCAGATCAAGGATTTGTTGGCGCATTTTATCAATAGCCGGTTTTTGGTCCACCAATTTATCGCTAGTTAAGTCATACTGAAGGTCTTCAATGGCGTTTTTGGAGAAAGTCATGGTCACGCGCATGTCATCACTTTCAGAAGTATACTTACCTGCCTTGTATTTAGCTAAAGGTTCGCGTTGGCCACTAGCAACTTCTAAGGCAAAGTTCACGGCATTTTTAATCCCGTTTGAGGAGAGGGAAGCCCCAGAAACGCCATCAACTTCTGTTGAATTCGCCTCAAGAATCCGTTTAATGACTATTGGCATGGCTCTCCCGCCAATTTCAGCTGTATCATATTGTTGGGTAACTTCAATGTTTTCAATCGTATCTTTTGAAACAGTAACATTAACTTGAATGTGGGCTGAGAATCCCTTGGCTTCACCAGCATAGGTTCCTGGCGTATAGCTAATTTCTTTTTCCTCAATGCCCTGTGCCCGGTTTAGGGCCTTGCCCACTGCTTTTTTAAAGGCCTTAGTTGTTCCTGAAGCCCCGGAAACCCCATCAATATCCACAGAATTATTTTCTAGAGCACGCTCGATAAGAATAGGAAGTGCTTTGCCGCCAACATTAGGCGTTTCTTTTTGAATAATGACATCAATTTTTTCAATAGCCTCTTCATTGACTGTAACATTAACCTTTAGTGGCCCAGCAAAGCCCTGGGCATCACCAGAATAAACTCCTGCTTTATATTTAGCCATAATCGATTCTCCTTTTCTTAAATTATGATTTTAATCATGAAAATCACTACTTATCTATTTTTTCACAATATCTATGAATCCTTGCCCCCTAATTCTTTAGTTTACTTATAATTTATCATAAAGGGATTACTTCTTAGCGATACAAAATATTTCCTTTGTTTTTATGAGAGCTTACTTATAAAATAAAGGCTAGTGAGGGGAGAGTCCGTCAATGAAAATTAAGAATCGAATTACCAATGCTTTTCGTTATTTAATGGTTGAAAAGGGTTTTGATCATATTGTTGTTGAAGATATATTAAAAGAAGCCGGCGTTGCTCGGTCAACTTTTTACCGCCGTTTTCATGATAAGTATGATGTGATGAATTATTATTTTGTCAGAGAATTGGCTGAGAATAGTTCACCCTATGAAAAGAGTTTAGAGTTCTATGCCAGGTCAGTGGCTGAATATTATTATATTGTTGCTAAGGATCCGCTTTATTACCAGGAAGCCTTTAAAACAGTAGGACAAAATTCCTTTTCACATTTCATTTTTGAAAATTTTTATCAGTGGCTAATTAAAATGAAACAAGCAGCCAGTGGCAGTGACTATGTGTCTACTGAAGATCTCTATGCTTTTTCTTTTGCTTCAGCGGGATGTTTGGAGATGATCAGTCGTTGGGTAAAGGAAGATATGCGGATTCCAATGATCGAGATTACTCAATGGGAACTCAGGAATGCGCCTGGGGCGGTTTTAGAAATGTTTCAAGATTCTGACATGGTCAGTCGCCTATACATCACTAAAGAAAAAATTCAAAAGATTTTAAATGATGTTCAGCTAGAAGTCTCTGAACGACCGGACTACCTCAAAAGCAAGTAAATATTTTATGGTGCCCCTAATAAGTTGGGCTTTATATTTGTAGAGAGGTGGCCTTTGTGTAGTGCCCCCCAAAAGTTGGACCAAGAATTCAACTTTTGGGGGGCACTACATTTTAGTCTGGTCTTTTCTTCGCTTGGAAAACAGATAAAATAGGCCTGCTAGATTGGACGGTACAAATCTATAAATACATGCTAAACTAAGCATAAGTAGTGTGACTAATTTTTTATTGTTTAAAGGGTGAGGGCATGCATCAATTCTTAGATTATTTAAACAGTGACCAATCTGATTCCGATTTATTTGTCAAAAATGTCTTGATTTCTCTAGGACTTATATTAATCGGGTTTTTATTTATGAAAGCCTTGGGATGGTTTTTACCCCGCTTATTTAAACGCGATAGTACAGCGCAGGCCTTTATCCGAGTCACCCGTTTAATCTTGATCCTTTTAATTAGTTTTTTTATTTTAAGTATTTGGTTTACCCGAGTGGAATTATTCGGTGTAATGATTATTATCGTGGTTGGTTTTGCGGCCTTAGCGTCTAAAGACATTATCGTTGACTTGGTTGCTTATATTTATATCTATGTTCGCTCGCCCCTGAGAATAGGTAGTGCAATTGATATTAATGGCGTTTCCGGTGAAGTGGTTGATTTTGATTTTTTACAAATTAACTTGGCTGAGATCGGCAAGTTAACTGAAAAACGCTCTTATACCGGACGCTATGTTTCGGTACCTAACCGTTGGATATTTGACCACGCTGTATATAATTACAATCATGACAGCCCCTTTGTCGTGGTTGATGTCATGGTACCAGTTGATTTCAGAGAAAATACTGAAGAAGTGATGAAAATTACCGCTCGGGTAGCTTATGAACAATACAGTAAGTTTATGGATAAATGCGACGATGAATCCTTAGAAATCTTTGAACGAAAAATGGAGAGTTTAGGAGCAGATAAAAAGCCTAAGATTCGGATCGAGGTAGGAAATAGCGCCTATAAGGTTTTTGTTGAATTCTTTACCAGTTATGATGCTATTGGACAAAATAAGATGTTGATGCAGAACGCTCTTTACCAAACCTTTATGAATAAAGGCATTGAGGTGCCAATTATTCCAGTGGTTAAGGTTGAAAATTAGATTTAGACTAGTTTTTTCTTATGCCATTCTTAGTTTGCTTTAGTAGGAAAGTGCTTTCATGGTACACTAGCAATAAGAAGATTTTCCTATTAAAAAAGAAAGGGTTATGTAATTATGAGTAATAAGTTTAAAGCAGTGGTGGAGGGCTTCCATGGTCCAATTCAAGTAGAAGTAGGCATTGATCCAAAGCTAGGAAAAATCGATTCCCTTGATGTGGATTATAGTGACCAGGCCCTGGTTGGTGGTCTAGGAATTGAACAAATGAAGAAAAATATCTTAGCCAAGGGGTCTAGTAGTGTGGATGCTATCACTGGAGCCAGTTTTTCAACCCGGGCCTTGCGGTCAGCTGTCGAAAAAGCGGTTGCACTCGCTCAAGGAAAAATATCAACAACTGATGCCTTGAACCCTAGTATTTTTGCTAAGGTTGAGGATGGAATAGATGCGACTTCTTCGGCTAGCAAACAGACTAAATCCGGTCCTAAAAATACTTCTCCGGTAGAAGCGGCAACAGCCTATCGTGATGACCTTGAGCCGGTTGGGACCTATGACGTTATTGTGGTTGGGGCTGGAGGAGCGGGCCTAGCGGCGGCTGTCGAAGCCAGTCAAGCGGGGCTCAAAGTTTTAATTTGTGAAAAGGCGGGTATTGCTGGTGGAACCACCAATTATTCAGGCGGAGTCCTTCAAGCAGCAGGGACTGACCAGCAAAAAGAATTTACCGACTTCGCAGATGACACTCCCGAAAAGCATTACCGCTTGTGGCTTAAGGCGGGAGAAGAGACTGTTGATCCAGAACTGGTTAAAGATCTAGCCCAAGGCGCTCCAGAAAATATAAAATGGTTAGAAGACTTAGGTATTCATTGGACTTCGGTATATGGACATAGTCATATTCCTTATGTTGAAGAAGATCTCCATGCTGATCGTATCCATGTCTATGAAGGGGGAGGTGCCGGAGGCCAGGGGGTGGTCTTAACTCAACATCTCCTCCAAGCGGCCTTAGTAGCGGGAGCTGAGATTAAGTATAATACCACGGCAGTTTCCTTAGTTCATCAAGGGAAAAAGGTGGTAGGACTGCTTGCTAAATCGGCAGGAGAAAGACAGTTTTACCTTGCTAATCAGGGAGTTGTCTTAGCAACGGCTTCCATTGACCATAATCCAGCCTTAGCCCGTGATTTAAGCCCTCAACACTACCATGATTTAAAATATAATACCTGCCTTTCAACAGCAACCAATACGGGGGATGGAATTCTCTTAGGCCAGTCTGTAGGGGCGGCTATTGGTGGATTTGGAGGATGTATTGACTTTTGCGGGAAAACTGGTAACGCAACGGATAATCGAGTGGCTACTTTGCCAATGATTATAGTTAATGGACAAGGCAATCGTTTTGTTTGTGAAGATGCGACTTATGCTTATCACTATCGGGCAATTTTTCAAGAAGAGAAAAAATTATTCAAGCCAACTTATATGATTTTTGACCGTGGAACATTAGGCGCTCCAGGAAGTCCTTGGACTGAAGAAAATATCCAGGCAGATATTGAAGCAGGTCTTGTGATTAGTGCAGACAGCTTGGAAGAATTAGCCCAAAAACTTGATATTCCCTATGATAACTTACACGCTACCGTTGAAGAGTGGAACCGTTATGCTCAGGAAGGCTTGGATCCCTTATATGAAAGAAAAACTGGCATCCAGCCTCTTGATCAAGCGCCTTACTATGCTTATCAAAATTCAGCAAGTAATCTGGGCTCGCTTGGGGGGCTAAGAATTAATACTGATGGCCAAGTACTCGATATTTTCGGTCAAGTGATTCCTGGCTTATATGCAGCGGGGCTTAATGCCGGTGAATGGATTGGTCCTTATTATCCTGGCTCTGGTACGGCAATTTCAGGGATTATTCACCAGGGGCGTAAAGCAGCACAGTCTATGGTTAAGGCTTAATTAAGTCAACTAATACATTTTACGGGCAGAAGTGATGGTTACTTTCTGATAGCCATTAAGACTAAGGAAAGGAACGATTACTTCTGCCCTTTATTTCTAGAATGAGAAGGGATTGGTTAAGAAAATAGCGAGCAAGAATTCATCAACAAGAATTCATCAAGTAAATGAAAGAAAGCAAGCGAAAATAAGAAAGGATTTAGCAATGCAAAATCAGAAAATTAAAAATATGGTCCATATTGGGCTTGCTTATTTAGGAGTAATTATCGGTGCCGGTTTTGCTTCTGGAAAGGAAATGTTACAGTATTTTGTTTCTTTTGGTAAGTGGGGAATTGTTGGTCTCTGCCTTTCAGCGCTTCTATTTATTGTGGGTGGCGTAGTTCTCCTTCAATTTGGTTCCTACTACAAGGCTCAAGAACACAGTGAAGTCTTTAACCATATTTCTTCTCCCTTTGTTTCTAAAGTGATTGACTTTATTATTAATTTTAATCTTTTTTGTACCGGATTTGTGATGATTGCTGGGGCAGGGACTAATCTCAACCAACAGTTTGATTGGCCAATTTGGATCGGAGCTCTAGTCTTATCTATTTTAGTGATCGCAACAGCTTATTTGGACGTCGATAAGGTAACCACTTTGATTGGTGCCATAACTCCCTTTGTGATTATTTTTCTAATCGCTCTGCTCATTTATACACTGGTCCAACAACCGCTTGGCTTTGACGAAGCGATGACTATCTCTGCAGCCCAAGAAACAACCTTACCCAATTGGTTTATTTCTACTATTAATTATTCCTGTTTAGCTCTTATGCTAGCCATGTCGATGGCTATGGTCATCGGAGGTGAGCAATATAGTCCTAAACAAGCTGGGGTTGGTGGATTCTTTGGGGGAGCCTTGGTGACTTTATTACTCTTTGCCTCCTTTTTTTCTATCAGTTTAAATATTAATAGCGTTGCAAGCAGTTCTATGCCTTTACTGGAGCTATATAACAAGGTTCATCCGATTTTGGGAATGATTATGGCCTTGATCATTTTCGGTATGATTTATAACACAGCGATTGGGACCTACTATGCGCTTGCTAAAAGGGTGGTCCGTACTAAACCGCAATATTTTTCAAAAGCAATGATTATCTTAGTAGTGGTTGGCTTCGCTCTTTCATTTATCGGCTTTGAAACTCTGGTGGCTTATCTCTTCCCCTTAATTGGTTATTTAGGTATTTTTGTGATGGCGTTATTAATTATTCAATGGCTATTACGTTACCGTAAAATTCATCGAGAAAACAAAATTAGAGACCGATTGATAAAACATGAAATTGATCGTATTGATGAGGAATACGACTTTGATACTCGCGATAAGAAACATATGGAGCGCTTATATGATGAATCTAATGTTGAAAATAAACAGTTGAAAGCAGAAGTTCAAGAGCTAGGTAAAACCATCTATGAAGAAGAAAATAACACGGAGGAATAAGCCCTTAACCATTATTAAGCGAGTATAATATTTTAATGTTTTCACTTAAACTTTCAATCTTCTATCAAACTTTCATTTTTCACAAGGGGTTTTATCCTAATATTTCGAAAAGATTAAGTATAATTGGGTTGAATTTGTTGCTATTTAGGTCATTAAGGAAATGAGGCTAGGACATGAATGGAACCATGATACAGTATTTTGAATGGGAACTCCCTGATGACGGTAAACACTGGCAGCGTCTAGCTAATGATGCTAGTCATTTAGCCCAGCAAGGATTTACCCATGTGTGGATGCCGCCAGCTTGTAAGGCTACCGGGACAAATGATGTGGGCTACGGCATCTATGACTTATGTGACCTGGGTGAGTTTGATCAAAAGGGCAGTACTCGGACTAAATATGGTAGTAAAACTGATTATTTAACAGCTATTCAAGCTTTGAAAGACCAACAGATTAGTCCATTAGCTGATGTGGTTTTAAACCATAAGGCTGGGGCTGACCAGACGGAAGTTTTTCAAGCTTATGAAGTTGATCCAAACAATCGCCAAAGAAAAATTAGTCAGGCTCACGACATTGAAGGCTGGACCAAGTTCACTTTCCCAGGACGTAAAGGAAAATATAGTGACTTTACCTGGAATTGGTCACATTTTTCTGGGGTGGATTATGACCAGGCTAAGGATCAAAAGGGCATATTTATGATTAAGGGCCTTAACAAAGGTTGGTCGGATAATGAAGATGTCGATGATGAGAATGGTAATTATGACTATTTAATGTATGCAGATATTGATTATGATAATCCTGAAGTGAGAGCAGAAGTTCTAGACTGGGCCTTATGGTTTATCAAGGAAACCGGGGTTAGCGGCTTTCGTTTGGATGCCTTAAAGCATATTGATGATGATTTTATTGACAGTCTATGCGACAAAATACTTAATGAATTTCCTAATTTCTACTTTATTGGCGAGTATTGGAAGGGTGATTATCAAAGTTTAGAAAATTATTTAAAGGAAACGGAACTCAATATCGATCTCTTCGATGTTAAGCTCCATCAGAACTTTTATGCTGTCTCTACGTCTTGGGATCAATTTGATATGTCGACTATCTTGAATGATACTTTATTAGAAAACAATCCAACCTTGGCCATTTCCTTTGTCGATAATCACGATTCCCAACCTGGACAGTCTCTTGAATCATGGGTGGAAGATTGGTTCAAGCCGATCGCTTATGCGCTCATTCTCCTCCACGAAAATGGCTTACCCTGTGTTTTCTATGGCGACTATTATGGTATCCAAGGAGACCAGCCTATCCCAAATAAGCGAGCCATGTTAGATACCTTGTTAGACTTACGTCGGGATAAAGCCTATGGCAAACAAAATAACTATTTTGACCATCCCAATTGTGTTGGCTTTACCAGGCAGGGAGACCAAGACCATCCTAGTGGTTTGGCTGTATTGATGTCTAACGGGGAGGCCGGCTATAAGGAGATGGATGTAGGGGAAGAACATGCCCAGGAGCAGTGGGGACTCGTCTTTTCATCAAAGGATATGGACCAGTCTGTAGTTACTATTTCTGAAAAGGGCCTGGCTTGTTTTACCTGTCCAGCCGGAGGAGTGGCTGTTTGGAGCAGATATGAAGAAGACGAAGATAGCCAATGATCATCAAAATGAAGGAGTTTTCACTATGAATATTGACCAATTAGACCAAGAAGTAAAGTCCTGGTTCCCTGAAATTAAAGACCTCATTCAAGAAAATACCAGCTACAAAACCAAAGAAAAGCGTGATTTTCGTGACTTAGCCACTGAAATCGATATCGCTGTTCAAGAATTAATTGAAGACCATATTAAGCAATTACCTGGCCATCAGACCATTATCGGAGAAGAAACTTATGGGCAAACAGAGGTAGATCCAAAGGCTAGTCATCTATGGATTATTGACCCGATTGATGGCACGGCAAACTTTGTAAAGCAAAAAGAAAATTACGCCACGATGGTCACTTATTTTTCACATGGACAGGCTAAATTAGCTTATATTTATGATGTTTTTCGAGATGAATTATACTCTGCCAGCTTAGGGGGTGGAGTGTATTGTAATGGCAAGCGCTTAGAGCCTGTGGTTGACCTTAGTCTAAGAGAATCTCTTATTGGTATTTCTCCCCAACATAATATTAAACGCGACTATTTCTATTATATTGCTGAAAATGCCTTCGATATCCGCAATTATGGCTGCTCTTCACTAGATGGAATTAGCGTGATTAAGGGCCAATATGGTGCCTTTGTCAACCCTGGTGGGGGACCCTGGGATTATGCGCCTTTCATTTTGATGGCTCAGGAGATGGGGCTTCATTTTTCAAATTTTTCTAATCAAATGCCTGATTACACTAGGCCCTCTAATTTTATCATCGCTAGTCCAGCTTGTTTTAATGAGCTTGAGCCCCACATTCAGTCTTATACAGATACGGGCAATTATAGTATTTAAAATTATCCCTAACAGAATTCGCTCCAATAATTAAATAAAATATACTTTAAATAAAGATTCAATAGATACAATATCATCAGAGTGTACGTCCCTGGCAAATTATCAATTGAAAGTTATTGGCAAATTGCTATAGTTAAGTTAAATACATTAACAAGCAAAGGAGAATGTCCAAATGTCAGGGATAACATTAATGTTTTCTGGAATTGTTCTGATTTCCAATGGGTTAAACTACCTTGATAAGGTTGAAGATAATTCCAACGCACTAATTAATATTTTTACTGGGCTCTTGTATATCTTTCTAAATGTCATGATTTGTGTTCATGGAATTTTTGCTGAAAAAGACTCAACCTATTATTATACAGCGATTTCAGGTCTCTTATTTGGTTACACCTACTTATCTTACGGTGTCAACCGGATAAAGCAATGGGATAACAAAAATTTGGGTTACTTCTCCATATTTGTTACCTTTAACTCGATTTTCTTTGCTGTCTGGATTCTAATGGGGAATGGCGGTAATTATTGGGATGTCTTTAACTGGATTATGTGGGGTTATTTATGGGCAACCAATTACTTTAGTCATAATTTAGGCCGTAAATACGGCGATTGGTTATATTATTTGACTATTTTTGCCGGGGTAGTGACTTGCTGGATTCCAGCCTTGCTCATTCTCACCGGAAACTGGCCAAGTACTTTATAGTTTTAGAATAAAAAAGCATGGCCTGACTTTAAAAGAAAAAATTAATGGCATATAAAAAGACTGTGATTAGCAATCTTATTCACCTAGTCAATCTTACTAAGTGAAGAGAAAGCGGTAATGACAGTCTTTTTTAGTCTTTATGCTTTGTTACGAGGACGTTTTTCGCCCCAGTATTGGTAATAGTCTACCTTAAGGGCCCCATTGTAGAGCTTACGTTTTTTAGTGGCTTTTTGGCCATAGTAACTTTCGAAATTTTCATCACTGGTTAAAATATACTTACTCCAAGTTTTGAGTGGTCGGTAAATTTCTCCCATCTTTTTATAAAGCTTATGAATATAATCTTCATCATTAAGACGTTCACCGTAGGGGGGGTTGGAGATAATGATGCCATAGCTTTTTTGGGTAGTAAAATCAGCTAATTGCATTTGTTTAAAGTGGATCTGGTGGCTAACACCCGCTGCTTCAGCATTTTTCTGAGCGATCTCGATCATGCGGTGGTCAATATCGCAAGCGAGAATATCTAATTGAATGTCATGGTTAATATCAGCCCGCGCTTGGTCTCTGACTTGGTCAAAGACTTCTTTAGGAAAAATATCCCAATTTTCACACACAAAAGAGCGATTAAGACCTGGCGCAATATTCATCCCTTTCATAGCCGCTTCAATGGCGATGGTTCCAGAGCCAGTGGTCGGATCATAAAGGGGGCGGTCCGGAAACCATGTGGTTAAATCAACCAAGGCTGCAGCTAAAGTTTCCTTTAGAGGGGCGCCACCTTTTTCTTGACGGTAACCTCGTTTAAAGAGACTAGTTCCTGAACTATCCAAGGTCAGCAGGGCCTTATCCTTATGAATACTGATCTCAATGGGGTAGCGAGCACCGGTCTCTGGTAAATGACCACGACGATGGTAGACCTCACTCAAGCGGTCAACGATTGCCTTTTTAACCATACTCTGACATGTCGGCACATGGTGGAGTTTAGATTTTACTGATTTCCCTGAAACGGGGAATTCAGCGTCGAGGGGGAGGATGTCCTCCCAGGCAATGGCTTTGGTCTGTTCATAAAGTTGGTCAAAAGTGGTCGCTTTAAATTCTCCCATAACAATTTTTATCCGGTCAGCAGTTCTTAACCAAATATTGGTCTTTGCAACATCACTAAGATCACCTTGAAAGCGAATTCTGCCATTTTCATTTTGTCTTTGGTAGCCCAAATCTTTTAATTCTTTGGATACTAAGGCCTCAATCCCGCTAGCGCAGGTGGCAATTAAGGAATATTGTTTCATAATGGTCTCCTTTATTAGTTAGTCTGTTACATCTTAACATGAAAATCGCTATGATAAAAAGGCTGGAACATTGTCCCAGCCTCTTATGTTGCCTGATGTAAATTTCTATAAGCCATGTTCTGTTCACAAGTAGGTCAGGAAGCTACTTGATCGGTAATCATCTATCTGCATTACTGCCCCGACGAATTCGTTCATTTCCGATTCGTCAAGTGCCCCTACCAATGTTTGGGTTGCTCGCTCGAGGGGTTTACCGCGTTCCACTTGAATGGTTTCCCATTCAACTTCGTCACTGTGGCACTTTTCAGGATGACTCAAGCCTAGACTAAGTCCTTAGCTTTTTTGTCCGCCGTCTGAGCCTTAGCTTATGGTTTTGCTAAGCACGATCACTACAAGCCTCTCAGCTTGTGCGAGCATGGACTTTCCTCAGATACCTCTTGGTACCCGCGATTACCCGAAATTTACAATGTTCAACTCTAGAATTCTACCGTAAATACGATTAAATTGCTAGTGTTTTCTGTTGACTTTTATTCGCTACGGTAAATACGTGTTTCTTCAACAGGATCTTCCTGATAGTTCTCATTTTGTTTGCGAATGCTTTGTCCGTAGACCGTTTTTTCCAGTTTAGAAAGGCGCTTGAGTATATCGTAGTTAGTCGTTGCCGCTTGACTAGAACTCCTACTAGTGGTGTTCGTCTGTTTGCTTTCACTTTCGATATTTTGTTTTAAGCGATTATTTTCTTGGCGTAAAAAGGCTAGTTCCTTTTCATAGGATTCATAGTCACGAATAATTAAATCTAAAAACGCGTCAACTTCTTCGGTATTAAAGCCACGCAAGGCAGGTTTAAATTCTTTTTGTAGTATATCTTTGGTTGTTAAGTTACGAGCAGACATTCCAGACACCTCAAATTAGTAATAATTGTAATAAAACCATTATAGCATAAAAGAACTTTTATTAAGACTGGGTCTCTTGGGTTTAAGAAAATTATTAAGAAATTTTTTTGATTGACCAATTACTGCTATAATGGACTTAATTACAAAAAATCGCTTCCTTATCGATAAAACTTTTTATAGGGGGCAAGGGATAGTTAAAAAAGGAGATTGACATGGCAAATACACGTTTTTATTCCTTAGCAAAGTACCTTCAAGAACAACTAGAAAAAGAGCCCAACGCTTTTCCTTGGCGCCTAATTGAAGATGGCCAGCGAGGCGAACTATTATTACAATTTTTTATTGCTAACCCAGCTGGTGAATACCGTACTGCTCCAGTGACTTTTGAGGATCATTTTGGTCAATACTATAATGATCTCGATTATTATGCCCTGAGCTTTTCATTTTCCAAACATGCTAGGAAGAATGATAGTCAAAGTAACCACATTATCATTCCCGCTAATCAAGCGCCTAATGCTTTTGAAAAGTCATATATTGACGCTTGCTTACAACTTATTCACCAACTTGTTAACGAAACTGCCCACCAATTACGGGGCTTAGAAGCTAATGTACGCCAGCAAATGACAATTCATTGGTCCACTAAAGCCTTAGCAACCATTATTGATAACTTGAAGGTAGCCAATCGTTACGATGCTTCCTTACTTTGTTTCTAGATGGAGAATGAGATTATGGACTGGTTAGAAATCATTATACATTGTCAAAATATTCCCTCTGACTTAGTATCGGATTGTTTAATGGCGCTCGGTTCTAATGGGGTTGCTATCCAAGATATCGAAGATTATTTAAAGCTTCCCTCAGCCTTTGGTGTCTTTAAAACCGATGATGTCCTAGAAAAATATGGGGACTCACCCATTGTAAAAGGCTATTTTTCAGCCGAAATGGACCAATCTGCCTTAAAAGAAGCGGTTGCTGAAAAATTACAGGTACTTGATCCTGCTTGGTCCTCACAAGGACTAAGCATTAACCGCTTGGAAGACCAATCTTGGGCGTCGAACTGGCAAGACTATTATCAACCGATTCAAGTCAATCATTGGTTATCAATTATTCCGGTCTGGGAAAAAGGCAGCCATCAATCGGATACTCATGCGATTTATCTAGATCCTGGTATGGCATTTGGAACTGGGGACCATCCAACTACCCAGTTAGCCATACATTTAATGGGACTCGTCCTCAAAAAGGGCGATCGCGTGATTGACGTAGGGACAGGTTCTGGTATTTTAGCGATTACGGCAAAGCGTTTAGGCGCTCAAAGCGTTGCAGCCTATGATTATGATGAGAGTATTATCGAAACTGCTAAGGCTAATATCAACCTCAATGCTGGCATGGATCAGGTGACTGTTCAGTCTAACGATAAGCTCAACGGTATCCATGACCAGGTAGATGTGATCACTGCCAATATTTTAGCGGATATCCTTTTGCCGCTCATCCCCCAAGCCTATGACAACTTAAAAGATAATGGATCCTTTATCTTATCCGGCATCTACTATACTGAAGTTGACAAGCTAAAGGAAGCATTAATCACCAATGATTTTTATTTACCTTGGCTTATGCGAGCTGGGGATTGGTTTGGGATTTTAGCCAAGAAGGGGAGAGAGCATAAGGATAAAAATAGTCTTTAAGTAATTGCCTGCACTCATTCAGGCGGGTTATAATAGATTTAATTTACTTAGATATGTGTCTAAAAAGATCTTGTAGAATGGAGGGCTTCTTATGTCAGAAATAAAAAATAAAAGTAAAGAAGAAGTCATCGCTTCCTGTGAACAATATATGCCTGAAGATAAAGTGGCAATGATAAAAAAAGCCTGCGCTTTTGCGGAGAGGGCGCATGAAGGACAAAAACGTAAATCGGGGGAACCGTTTTTTATCCATCCCACCCAAGTGGCCAGTATTCTGGCTGACTTACAAATGGACCCGGATACTGTAGCCACTGGTTTCTTGCATGATGTTGTTGAAGATACCGGCATCACTTTGGACGATATTGAGTACTTTTTCTCAAAAACTATTGCCACCTTAGTGGATGGTGTGACGAAGTTAGGAAAGGTGAAGTATCGTTCCAAAGAGGAACAGCTAGCTGAAAACCACCAAAAGCTCCTCTTAGCCATGGCTAATGATTTACGAGTGATTGTGGTCAAACTGGCTGACCGTTTACATAACATGCGCACCTTAAAATGGCACCGCCCTGAAAAGCAAGTCAGCTTTTCCGAAGAAACCCTTGATATCTATGCGCCCTTAGCCGACCGCCTAGGGATGAGTCAAATCAAATGGGAATTAGAGGACACCTGTTTGCGCTATATTAATCCAGAGGCTTATTACCAGATCGTTCATCTGATGAACTCAAAAAGAGAAGAACGTGAAGCTTATATTGATGCGACGATTGACGTTTTAAATAAGTATGTTAAACCTATTATTGATGGCGAATACGATATCTATGGACGTCCTAAGCATATCTATTCCATCTATAAAAAGATGCACCAGCAAAAGAAAACCTTTGACGAAATTTATGACCTCCTAGCCATCCGTGTCCTGGTTCCCAGCGTGAAGGATTGCTATGCGGTCTTAGGCATTGTCCATACCAGCTGGAAGCCACTACCAGGACGCTTCAAAGACTACATCGCTATGCCTAAGGCCAATGGCTACCAATCTCTCCATACCACGGTCCTAGGTGAACATGGTCAGCCGGTAGAAATTCAGATTAGGACTTTTGATATGCATGAAGTCGCTGAGTATGGTGTGGCAGCGCACTGGGCCTACAAAAAGGGTGTTACCGACAAGGTAGAAACAGATGATTTAGATAAACAATTAGAATGGTTCCATCAAATTGAAGACTTACAAGATGATTCGGATGATGCCACTCAGTTTGTGGAAAGCGTTAAGGAAGATATCTTTAAAGACAAGGTCTATGTTTTTACCCCTAAAGGCGATGTTAGCGAATTGCCTTCCGGTGCCAGCCCGCTGGATTTTGCTTATCAAATTCACACTGAAGTCGGGCATAGTACAGTAGGAGCTAAGGTCAACGGAAAGATTGTTCCTTTGAACTATGGCCTACATACCGGTGATATTGTTGAAATCTTAACCTCTAAGAATTCTGCTGGTCCTAGTCGGGACTGGGTGAATTTCGTGGTGACCAATCGGGCTAAAAATAAGATAAAACGACATTTTAAATTATTAGACCGTGATGAAAATATTGAGCGTGGCCGCGAAGCTGTGATTAAAACCGTTAAAGAGATGGACTTTTCCTTTAATGAATTATTCAACAAAGATATGCAGGCTAAATGTTTGGAACGCTTTAATTTTTCAAGTATCGACGACTTATTTGCAGCAGTGGGCTTTGGTGAACTATCCGCTTCCGCTGTCGCCAATAAGATCACTGAAAATGAACGGAAACGCCGTGATAAAGAAGAACATCAGTCGAAACTGGAAGATTTCCTCCAAGAAGAGGAGGAGCGTAAAAATAACGGTCAGTCCAACCGAGGTGGCAAGTCCGAGCGGATGGCCGTTCGCCACAATGATGGTATTGTGGTAGAAGGTGAAGATAATGTTCTCTTCCGCCTAGCTCATTGCTGTAACCCCATACCAGGTGATGACATTATTGGTTTTATCACTATGGGACGGGGGGTAACCATTCACCGCCAAGACTGTCAAAATATCCAAAATATGAATGAGGTCCAGGCTCAACGATTGATTGAAGTCTATTGGGAAGACGCGGCTACCCATAATAATTCCTATGCGGTAGAAATTATGATTGATGGTTTTGATCGTAACGGTTTTCTTAATGATATCTTGCAGGTTATCACGCCTTTGGTAACCAATATTTCTAACGTCAATGGAAATGTTGATCATAAGACCAATAATTTGAAGGTACGCATTAGAATAGTTATTCAAAGTTTAGATCAGTTAGAGAAGATTATTGATCGTATTAAAAATGTTCCCGATGTTTATGATGTTGAACGGGTTTAGTGAATGTCTTTAAAATGTCAGCGATCGATGAGAGAATAGATGAATGATTAAAATTTATTAAATAGAAAGGGAGATTTTTTGCGAATTGTTATCCAACGCGCTAAAGAAGCGAGTGTAAGTATTGACGGCGAAACAGTCGGACACATTGACCATGGTTTCGTCCTCCTCGTGGGGGTCCATGATAGTGACTCTGAAAAGACCGTTAAATACATGGCTAAAAAGATTGCCAAAATGCGAATTTTTGCTGACGAAAACGATAAATTGAACTTGGATATTAAGCAAGTTGGCGGTAAGATCCTATCCATTTCTCAATTTACCCTCTATGCGAGAACCAAGAAGGGCAACCGGCCAAGCTTTGTTGATGCGGCAAAAGCAGACCATGGTGATGCCATTTATCAAGAACTGAATGAAGAACTTCGCAATAGCTATGGTTTAGAAGTTGAAACTGGCCAGTTTGGTGCAGATATGCAGGTTCGATTAACTAACGACGGTCCAATAACGATTATCTTAGATTCAGATGAATAGCTTGTACGATTTTATTCGGTAAAATGAAAACTCACTCAAGATTTTTAAATCCTGAGTGAGTTTTTTTCTGCCATTATTTACTTTATTCTTGGTAATTAATAATTAAGGCATTGAGTATGCTTTGGGCAACTTTTTGATAATATTCATCTTGGCTAAAGGCCTTGACATCATTTGGATTACTCATGTAGCCCAATTCAATCAGTATTGCAGGGGGTCTTGAATCACGAATGACTTGGAAATTACCGAAACGAGTGCCATTACTTGCCAGGGGCATTTTTTCCATCAATTGAGCTTGGACATTTTCGCTTAAAGGAATAGAAGCGTCATCGTAGTAGTAAACGGTGGTTCCCGATACTGTAGTTTCTTCAGCAGCGTCATAGTGAAGACTAATGAAGGCATCCGCTTGGGCTTGATTATAGATGTCTGCACGCGGCGCTAGGTCAACGAAAGTATCATCTTCCCGAGTCATCAGGACATTGACCCCATAATCTTCAAGCAGTCCCTTCACCACTTGGGCGGTTTTTAGGGTGACATTTTTTTCCTGTTTATCACCGCGGATGGCTCCTGGATCACTTCCCCCGTGACCAGGGTCTAAGACAATGGTTTTTCCTTTAATGGTTGAGGTATTGGCTAGGGATTTTGCCTTATCTTCCATGGCGGTTGAATCTGATTCCGCTAACCAGTTAGCCAGGTAACCTTCCGTACCGTCTTGGGCTTTGACATGGTAATAGGCACCATCCTGGCCAAGATAGGCAAATTTTTCATGGATTTGACCCTTATAGATAATTTCTGAATCATTACTTGCCTGGCTGCGGATATGGACACCGGCAGCGGTAGCGGTCACTGAGGCGTCATAATTAGCTAGGAAGGCGTCTGTGGCTGCTTTTTCTTCCTTAGTCTGTTGGCGTCCTGGGGCTTGGCTAATGACTCCCGGAGTGATTTCAATTTGATTTTGGGGGATCCAGCCAATGTCGTCCTTGTATTGGATATTGATCATATCACCTGACTGGTAGAGGATATTATATTTTTCATTATCATTGGCTTGGCCAATCACTTGAGAATTGGTGGAATCATCTTGATAAACGTTAACCTGGTCGGATAAAACTGTGGCAATAAATCCTGTTCCTGCCTTCGCTTCTTCTTCATTATTAGCTAAGCTATCATTAGCTAACCAATTGGGAATCCAGCCGCTTTGACCATTGTCAAGAATGATATGCTTCCAATCGTGCTTTTCCTCAAGCACCTGGTATTGACTTCCTTGGTCAATTTGTTGGGAGATATCATAAGTGATTCCAGGACCATTTCTCATATTAATAACACCAGTGGTCACTTCTTTGGTCGACTTAACTTTAACGTGATAAATCAGGGCAAAAGCAATAATGAATAAGGTCAGAATAATAATAGAGAAAACTAAATAGGTATTTTTTTTCTTATCTTTTGTTTGTGAAGGAGAATTTTTGGCCAAGAGTTGAACCTCCTTAGAACTTTCTTTTTTAGTCTAGCCAGTTTAAGAAAGACAGACTATCTGGGGGTGGGGTAAATACTGGAAAGTATACATATGACTCATTATAATAAAAATCTCAAATAAAAACAGCGGAAACTTATTAAATCAGTTGACATTTTTAAGACAATTAGGTAATCTTACTAAGGAATACCTATGACGGGGAAGCAAGTAATGCATTTGATAAGTGTGGTTTAGAGAGAGTGATATTTGCTGGGAGTCACTTCGTACACTTTTAGACAACCCCTGAGGTGGATAGTGCAAAGCTATTCCGTTATCGCGCGTTAGTCGACAAGGGTAGTAAGACTACTAAACTAAGGTGGTACCACGATTGTCATCGTCCTTATTTCTGAATAGAAATAGGGGCGTTTTTTATTACCACTAAATATTAAAAGGAGGCAGGATATGATTCAAAAACCTAAAGGGACTGTGGATATTTTACCGGGTCAAGTTGAAATTTGGCAAGCAATTGAAAAAACAGCCCGAGATATTATGGCTAAATATCGCTTTAATGAAATTCGCACGCCCATGTTTGAATCTTATGATCTTTTTGCTCGTGGTGTAGGAGAAACAACTGACGTCGTCACCAAGGAAATGTATGATTTCTATGATAAAGGTGACCGTCATATTGCTTTGAAACCTGAAGGGACAGCACCCATTGTGCGGGCCTTTATTGAAAATAAACTGTATGGCCCTGAATACATTAAGCCTTATAAGGTCTATTACATTAGTCCCATGTTTCGTTATGAGCGTCCCCAAGGTGGCCGGCAACGTCAATTTCATCAGCTAGGGGTTGAGGTTTTTGATGGGAAAACCGCCCTTAGTGATGTGGAAACCATTGCTCTAGCTTGGGAAATTCTTGAAACTCTTGGAGTTAAAGACTTGAAATTAGTGATTAATTCCTTAGGCGATAATGAAGCCCGTTTAAACTACCGTGAAGCCTTAATTAATTACTTAAAACCTTTTGAAGAGGAATTGAGTGAAGATTCTAAGACTCGTCTTTATCAAAATCCTTTGCGCGTGCTTGATAGTAAGGACCCCAAGGATAAGGAAATTGTTAAAGATGCGCCCAACATTCTTGATTATTTATCAGAAGCTTCTAAAGAGCGTTTTGAACAAGTCCAAAGCTTATTAACAGCCCTTAATATTCCTTATCAAATTGACTCTAATATGGTTCGCGGTCTCGACTATTACCAAGATACCATTTTTGAAATTATGACTAATAGTGAAGTCTTTGGTGCGGAAACTACCATTTGTGGTGGGGGTTCATATTCCGGACTAGTGAAAGAACTTTCCGAAGGTCGGGAAGATGTGCCGGGATTCGGTTTTGCGATTGGGATGGAACGCTTGATTTTATTACTGGAAGCACAAAAATCAGATTTAGCAGTTGAAAATCCTCTCGATATCTATATGGTCACCATTGGGCAAAGCGTTGTGAGGGAAGCTTTACAAATTGTTCAAGCCTTAAGACGTCAAGGCTTAAATGTTGAATTTGACCTCAACCAACGTAAGCCTAAGAAACAATTCCGTGATGCAGACCGCCATGGTGCCGCCTATACCTTAACCTTGGGCGAAAGCGAACTAGCAGAAAAAAATATTAATGTGAAGAATATGACTTCTGGTCAAGAGCATCATTTCGCTATTGATGATGTGATTGAGCACTTTGACCAGGTAAAAGAAGCAATGAAAGAAGGAAATGATTAATGAAAAGAACAAATTATTGTGGCCTCGTTTCTAATGAAATGATCGGCCAAGAAGTGACCTTAAAAGGATGGGTACAACGTCGTCGTGACTTAGGTGGAGTTATCTTTGTTGATATGCGTGACCGCGAAGGCTTTGTCCAAGTAGTATTTAATGAAGCTAACCTAGGTGACCATTTTAACCGGGCAGAAAAACTACGTTCTGAATACGTTATTGAAGTTCAAGGTCAAGTTGTCGCTCGGGCAGAAGGGGAAATTAACCCAAAAATAAAAAATGGGGATATTGAAGTGATGGCCAGTGATTTGACCATTCTCAATCGTGCTAAAACACCACCATTCCCAGTGGAAGATACTATCGATGTTAATGAAGATAAACGGATGCAATACCGCTATATCGACTTACGCCGTCAAAGAATGCAAGATAATATCCGTTTACGGTCTCAAGTGACCCACGCCATTCGTTCATTCTTAGACCAAGATGGCTTTTTAGATATTGAAACACCTTACTTATCAAAATCAACTCCAGAAGGGGCGCGTGACTATTTAGTTCCTTCCCGGGTTCATCCAGGTGAATTCTATGCCTTACCTCAATCCCCACAATTGTTAAAACAACTTTTAATGGCAAGTGGCTTTGACCGCTATTATCAAATTGTGCGTTGTTTTAGAGATGAGGACCTCCGTGGGGACCGCCAACCTGAATTTACCCAGGTCGACTTAGAAACCAGCTTCCTGAGCCAAGAAGAAATTCGGGATATCGTCGAAAACATGTTAAAAGCAGTCATGAAACAAGTTAAAGGCCTTGACATGACAGAAGATTTCCCAGTGATTTCTTATGATGAAGCCATGAGCCGCTATGGTTCTGATAAACCTGATACTCGCTTTGGCTTAGAATTGGTTGATTTATCAGATATCGTTGATCAATATGATTTTAAGGTCTTCAATATGGCCATTGAAAATGGGGGAATTGTTAAGGGAATTAACATTAAAGGAGCTGCTGATCAATACTCAAGAAAAGATCTTGATGGCTTGACTCCTTACACTAAGCCATTTGGGTCAAAAGGGATCGCTTGGATTAAAGTAACTGAAGATGGGCTAACTGGACCAATTGGTAAATTCTTTAAAGAAAACCCACAACCCTTAATGGAACGGATGAACGCTGAAGCGGGAGACATTTTAGTCTTCTCTGCAGACCAAGCTTCGGTAGTTAATGCCTCATTAGGGGAAGTCCGCTTAAAATTTGGTCGTGAATTAGACTTGATGGATAAGAATCAATTTAATTTCCTCTGGGTTGTTGACTGGCCTTTATTAGAATACAATGCTGATGAAAAACGTTATACTGCCATGCACCACCCCTTCACTATGCCAAACGAAGAAGACCTTGACCGTTTAGAAAGCGAACCTGAATCTGTCTATTCCCAAGCCTATGATATTGTCTTGAATGGTTATGAAATTGGTGGGGGTTCGATCCGTATTCACCAAAAAGAAGTTCAATTAGCTATGCTAAAAGCTTTAGGATTCTCAGAGGAAAAAGCTAACCAACAATTTGGTTTCTTATTAGATGCTTTGGATTATGGTTTCCCTCCTCATGGTGGTTTAGCGATTGGCTTAGACCGCTTAGTGATGCTCATAGCCGGAGAAGACAATATCCGTGAAGTGATGGCCTTTCCTAAGAACGGACGCGCAGTCGATGTGCTCACCGATGCTCCAAGTCCTGTTTCTGACAAGCAATTGGATGAACTTAATTTAGAAGTGACTAAAATTGACCTTGACTAATCCCTGATTGCAAGAAAATTCCTGATTAAGTAAGAAATAAATGTAACTTTTAGTCAGAGAGAAAAGGTGAGGAAAATGAATAAAAAAAGCTGGATCGTTGTCATTGTGGCAGCACTAATTCTATTCTTTGGTGTCCAAAGTGCAGCTGTACGTGAAAAAGAAGCTGATTTGGATGATGCGATCTCAAATAAATTCTTTGCTAGTGATAAAACCATCGAAGAGGGCGATAGCAATTCTCAAATTGCCGTCCTCCAGGTCAATGGGACTATCGCTGATACGGGAGATCAAAACTCTTTGTTTTCAGCTAATCAAAGTTATGATCACCAAGGAACCCTGTCTGCTATTAAAAAAATAAAAGAAGATAATAAAGTTAAAGCTTTACTTCTAGAAGTTGATTCCCCAGGTGGAGCCGTTTACGAGAGTGTTGAGCTCTACCGAGCTTTAAAGGACTTGAAGGAAAGTCGCCAAATTCCTATCTACGTCAGCATGAAGTCCATGGCAGCTAGCGGGGGATATATGATTTCAATGGCTGCAGATAAGATCTTTGCTGATACTGAAACGACTACTGGGTCAATTGGTGTCATTCTCTCCACTTTTAATATCAGTAAGTTACTAGAGGAACATGGTATTAAACCTGAAGTCTTTAAATCGGGAGACCATAAGGACCTATTATCGATGTATAGAGACCCTAGTGATGAAGATAGGGAAATTATCAATAATATTTTAAAAGAATCCTATGACCGTTTTGTAAAAATTGTGGCCGAGGGTCGGGGAATGAATGAAGATGAAGTCCGTAAATTAGCTGACGGGCGCATTTATTCAGGCCAACAAGCCTTGGATAAGCACTTGATTGATGCCATTGGTTACCGTCAAGATGCTTTAGCGGCCTTAAAGGCTGATCACGATTTAGAGGGTAGCCGGGTTTACTTAGTAAGTACTGATGAAGACCAACAACAATTTAGCAGTTTAATTCGTCGCTTTAGCCAAGCTATTCCTTTGAGTAAGTTATGGAAAGCAGATACACCAGCTAATGAAATTGAAGCGGTTAAGGAATTAACAGACCAAGCTCCACGTCCATATTATCTCTACGGAGGTGAATAAGATGTTTGGTAAAAAGAAAAAAACAGATGATAAGCAAAATATTGATATTTCTGCTTTAAATGATGAACTTTACCAAGGTAGCTTAGAAAATAAATCGGTTCCAGGAGAGGGCTATAAGACCACTTGTTTTCCTAGTTATTCTGAGTCAGTTGACCAATTGCCCCGCCAGGTTTATGGAGGTTTTTGGCAACGTTTATTGGCCTATTGCTTAGATTATCTATTTATTAAAGCCTTAGTAAGTATCCTTTTAGCACTTGCTAGTCTATTTTTAAGTAGAGACTTACTTGAACAAGGCGATTTAGTGAATTTCCTAGCGGTTAATTTTATCTGGGTTTTATACTTTACCTTGTCGACTTATCTCCTTAATGGACAAAGTTTAGGGAAATTTTTCTGTCGCTTAAGGGTTGTTAAGGCTGATGAAAGTCGCTTATCATTGGGAACCTGTCTGATACGTGAAGGTTTAGGAAAAGTCATTTTGCGCCAGTTCCCAATTTTAGCCCTAGTTATTGTTTTCACGCCTAAACGCGAAAACTTTATCGACTTTTTTACCGACACACGGGTGCTTTCGCTCAGCCAAATGGACTTAATTAATTATCCCAGTCCCTCCAAAGGGTAAGTGATAGGAAATATACCAGTCAGAATGATTGGCGAGTGTGTTACCAATTAACCCCTTGTGGGAGTATCGAAAAGAGGTTGCGATGTTTCGGTCGCAACCTCTTTTCAATCCTTATCAAAGTATATTTCCTAGAAAACTTGTCACCTTATTTTTGTTGGGGCTTGAAGTTCATGAACATAAGAATGAGGGTAGCTGTTTCTTCAATGCTACGGTCGGCAACATTGATAATGGGACATTGCAGGCGCTCATAAACCTCATTGGCATAGGCTAATTCTTTTTCAATGCGGTCATCGGCACTATAAAGCCCTGATTCATCTACCCCATAGCTTCGCATGCGTTCACGACGAAATTTATTTAGTACATTAATATCATTGGTGAGGCCGATAATTTTATTGGATTCAATTTTAAAAATTTCTTCAGGTAATTGTGCTTCCGGGACTAAAGGTAAATTTGCCACTTTATAACCTTGGAAGGCCAGATAGATACTGAGGGGAGTCTTACTGGTACGTGAAATACCTAATAGAACGATATCCGCTTCCTCAAAACGGTTAGGGTAACGCCCGTCATCATTTTGAACCGCAAATTCAAGGGCTTGAATACGTTTGTAGTATTGGTCATTTAATTTGTGCCGCTGGCCGGGTTTTTGAGTAGAAGGGGTGCCAGATTCTTCACCAATCAGTTCAATAATGGGATGAAGGACGTTATAATAAAAAAGCCCATGAGCTTGACAAAAGCGAGCAGCGGTTTGATGAAGGTCTTCCTTAACAAAACTTACTACTACATGGGCCTTGTTGTCTTTAGCCGCTTCCAAAACTGGGAGTAGCGAGTCCTCATGAAGAATGAAAGGAAAGCTCTTTATATTGATTTCAACATCAGGAAACTGTACCATTACACTATCTAAGAGATCAGTTGTTAATTGACCGACTGCATCAGATAGTAAATAAAAATCTTTAATTTGTTTTTCTTCAGTCATTATTACACATCCTATTTCATCCATTATGTTTTAAAACAAATTATAACATGGCCATAAAGCATTTGCATGCTATAATAAATTAAATTGGGAGGGGTCTCTATGTCTGAATTTGTAAAAAATGCTATGAACCAATTAAATGATTTAGGTTATAAGTATACGCAAAGACGGGCGGATATGTTAGCGGTTTTCGATCAAGATATTAATCATTTTAAATCAGCCAAGGATGTCCAACAAGCCATGAAAAAAGACCATCCTAATATAAGTTTTGATACAATTTACCGAAATTTGCGCTTATTTACTGATTATGACCTATTAGAGGAAAACGAAATTGATGGGGAGATGGTATTTCGTCAGCATTGTGATCCCATCTTAGGTCACCACCATCACTTCGTATGTAATCACTGTGGGAAAACGGTTCCTGTTCGTTTAGGCGATTTATCCTATTATAGCCAACAACTACCTGGCTATGAAATTAATGGTCATAGTTTCCAACTTTTTGGGCTCTGTCCTGACTGCTTAGCTAATAGCGAGAAGTAATCCTAATAAATGCAAAAACTCAGTCTCCATATCACTCTCTCTGCAAGTAAAGGGAGGGATTTGATAAGGGACTGAGTTTTTTTATTTTAGCAATTCTTGTTACTTATCTTTGTCTTTGCTACCCCTAAGCCACTTTATTTTGATCCGTTTCTTTAGGACGATAAAGTTTGCGGGCAATAATTGGAGTAATAATCGAGCTGATAACTACCCCAAAAGCAATTTGAGCAGTAGCCGAGGCGACAAATTCTTGATAGCTTGGTATCACTGCACCAATAATAGCAGGAACGGAAACAGACATCCCAGCAATTGAAGACATCGCTAAGGAGGTGACCCCATCTTCTTTTAAAAGGTAGCGTTCAACTAAGACCATGATAAGAACCATAGGAATATAGAAGAGGATGGTTAAGAGCACGCCTTGTGGCCCCGCTTTGATGGCGTCGATTAAATTAATGTTAGCCCCAAAAGCAAAGCCCATGAAGGGGAGGGTAATTGCTGCTCCTGGTGCTAGATAATCCCGCATTTTAGGGTCTAAATTGCCTAATACCGCTCCAACAACGACAGGGATGATGGTTGAAATAATTGGTGTCCAATTAATGGCTGTGGTTTGAGAGATAGAAAAAACTAACATGGGATAAGCTGGGGTACATAACAAGCCAACTAAACCAAAAGCGCTGATGTCATCTTTAGTCCCGTAGTCACTTTCCAAGGCTAAGAATAAAGAGGGGTTGGTGGAGGCGATAGCAGCAATATAAGCAATGGCTGATATTCCCCAAATCCCATCCATGCCAAAGAATTGAATAAACAAAAGTCCTAAAACGATATTAATAATGACCTTCACTAAGATAAGGACGCCTTCTTTTCTTAAGACCACACTTAAATGGGAGAGATCAATAGAAGCTCCCGAACAAAGGCAAGCGAATCCGATAATGTAATTTAAACCATCGGCAGTAAAGATCGCTTGGGTAGCCCCGCCAATTTCAAAAATACCAGGTGCAAAAGTGCAAAATAAGGCTGATATAAGCATAGGGACCAGTAAGAGGCCACCAGGAACTTTCTTCATAAAATCGTACATTGAATAACTCCTTATAGCTAATGATAAATAGGTTTAATTGCGCATTAAAGTCAATTATAAGCCTATTTTTTTTAATTACAAGATAATAAAAATGAAATTTACAATTAGATAATATAAAAGCGGGTCTTGATATTTATATTATGTAAAAAGCGAACTATATTAAAGATATTTAGGAATTCGTCCGTAAAAAATGTTGTTTTATGCTATAATCTGAGTTATACTTGTCTTGTAGTTAAAACGAACTTTTTATATTAGAGAGGTGCAAAATGTTCGGAAAGAATCTTAAAACTTTTGTTGTTGGTGCTTTAGCAGGTTTAGCGCTTGCTGGTTGTCAAGGTCAAAATGCCGGTGCCAGTGGATCTTCTACTAGTGACAAATCAGCTAGTGATGAATATCGTATTGCCATGGTTACTGATGGGAATGGGATAGATGACCGCTCCTTCAACCAGTCAGCTTGGGAAGGGATGGAAAAATGGGCCAAGGATCATGGCTTTTCTGAAAATGCGCGTTCATTTTATCAATCACATTCAGAAGCAGATTTCATTCCTAACTTATCGACTGCAACAGCTGATAATTACAATATCGTATTTGGTATTGGATCTTTTATGGTTGAACCTATTCAAAAAATTGCAGAAAACAATCCTGACCAACACTATGGTTTAGTCGATGGACAAGTTGATCTGCCTAATGTGGTTTCCCTATCCTTTAAAGATAACGAATCGGCTTATTTAGCTGGTGTCGCCGCTGCAAAATCGACTAAGAAAGATAAAGTTGGATTTATCGGTGGCATGAAAATTCCAGGTATTGAACGCTTTGAAGCTGGTTTTAAACAAGGGGTAAAGGATACTAAGCCTGAAGTTGAGGTAGATGTTCAATATGCGGATTCCTTTGGTGATGCTGCCCGTGGTCAACAAATTTCTTCTTCAATGTATCAAAACGGCATTGATATTATCTTTACAGCCGCAGGACAAACCGGGAATGGTGCCTTTACTGAAACCCGTAACCGCTTGGAAAATGGGGAAAAGGGCCTTTGGATTATTGGTTGTGATCGTGATCAATCGAGTGAAGGAGAATGGTCTCAAGGAAACTTTACTCTTGCTTCTACCTTAAAACTCATCGGCACGACAATTGCAAAGGTTACTGATCAATCCATGACAGGTGACTTCCCAGGTGGACAAAGTCAATTTAATGGAGTTAAAGAAGGTGCAGTTGACTTAGTGGATACGAACTTAGATGATGAAGCCAAGGCTGCTGTTAATGAAGCGCGTGAGGGCATCAAGAGCGATAAAATTTCCGTACCTGAAAAGCTTGCCGATTTAAAATAGAAGGATGAATATCGTGTCAGAACAGAATTTAGCATTAGAAATTAAAGATATCAGTAAAAAATTTGGCGATTTTACTGCAAATGATCATATTTCCTTTAATGTTAAGCAAGGTGAAATTCATGCTTTATTGGGCGAAAATGGGGCAGGAAAATCAACCTTGATGAATATTTTGACAGGTTTATTGACCCCAACTAGTGGTGAGATTCTTATCAACCAAGAACAGGTGACCATTAGCTCACCAGCTCTTGCCTATGAAAAGGGAATCGGCATGGTTCACCAACACTTCATGCTTATTGATGATTTTACTGTGACTGAAAATATTATGCTGGGTGCTGAACTCACCCAGCATGGCTTTTTAAAGAAAGATGATAGTGAAAAAATTGTCAGTGAGCTCAGTGAGAAGTATGATTTAAAAGTTGATCCAAAAGCGAAAATTAAAGACATCTCTGTAGGTATGCAACAAAGAGTAGAAATATTAAAATTACTCTACCGGGATGTTGATATTCTGATATTAGATGAACCGACTGGTGTCTTAACCCCGCAAGAAATCACTGAATTGATAAAAACTTTACGGCATTTAGCGGCTAAAGGAAAAGCAATTATTCTTATTTCTCATAAGTTAAGTGAAATTAAGGCTGCAGCGGATCGTTGCACCATTATTCGTCGTGGTAAAAAAATTGCCACCGTTGATGTGGACGAGGTCAGTGAACAAGAACTCGCTGATATGATGGTAGGTCGTAAGGTAAAAATTCATGTAAATAAAGAAGCCCCTCAACTAGGTGATGAAGTTTTAAGGATAAAAGATTTGGTTCTGGAAAAGCATCACCAACCAATCTTAAGAGGAATCAATTTAAACTTGTCTGAGGGAGAAATACTGGGAATCGCTGGTATTGATGGTAATGGTCAAAGTGAATTGATCGATGTTTTAACCGGATTAAGCGAAGCGACTCTGGGACATATTTATTTAGATGGAGAAGAAATTACCCATGATAATACACGGCAGATCGCTGAAAAGGGGATTGGACATATCCCTGAAGACCGCCATAAGCGCGGCTTAATTTTAGCAATGCCGATTTCTGATAACTTTATTTTACGCAATTACTATCAAAAACCCTTTAGTAAAAATTTATTAATGTGCTCAGATGTGATTGAAAATAACGCTAAAGACCTAGTCAATAAATACCATATTGCGGTGCCTAATATTTCAGCAAAGGCTAGTCAGTTATCTGGAGGAAACCAACAGAAAATTGTTATTGCCCGTGAACTTGAAAACCACCCCAAAGTCTTGATTGCTGCTCAGCCTACTCGAGGATTAGATATTGGCGCAGTTGAAGAGGTTCATGAAAGGTTATTGGAAGAGAGAGGTAAAGGGAAGGCTATTCTCTTAGTCAGCCAAGAATTGGATGAGTTGATGTCTTTATCTGATCGTATTGCTGTTATTCACCAAGGACAAATTACCGGTATTGTGGACAGCCAGGAGACTAATGAAACCGAATTAGGTTTATTGATGGCTGGAGAATCAATTGACAAATTAGAAAAAGTAGGTGAAAAAGGTGAATAATAGTAAAAAGATGTCCTATGCCTTAATTATTTCCTTGCTATCGATTGTTCTAGGATTTTTTGTTGGGGCCTTAATTATGCTGTTCTTCGGTTACAATCCAATCCTTGCTTACCAAGCGATGATCGGAAAAGTAATCACAGGCCCTTATTTCTTAGGAGAAGCCTTTCGTGAAGCGACCGTTTTAACTTTTACTGGTTTATCATTTGCTCTAGCTGCTAAGGCTAATTTTTTTAACATTGGTATTCCAGGTCAGTACTTATTAGGGTGGATTACTTCCGTTTGGTTTGCCTTAGCCAACCCCGATTTACCACGAATAGCCTTAGTTCCACTATGCTTTCTAGTAGGGGCTTTAGCTGGAGGTTTTTGGGGAAGTTTAGTAGGCGCTTTCAAAGCTTGGCGTGGCAGTAATGAAGTGATTACTACCATTATGCTGAATTATATTGCCCTGTATCTTACTAACTGGATTATCAGAGGTCCTTTGGGAAGCCAATTGAAAACGCCGGAAATGACTGAAAACGCTAGTTTATCTTTAAAATGGCTCAGTGAATTAAGTAATGGCTCACGGTTAAATCTAGGAATATTTATTGCTTTTGTTTTTATGGCTTTATATCACTTATATATAAATAAAACGATAAAAGGGTTTGAGACCCGGTCGATTGGCCTAAATCCGGAAGCTAGTCGTTACTCCGGAATGTCAATTAAAGAAAATATTATCTTAACCATGACTTTATCTGGCCTATGTGCAGGGGTTGGTGGTGTGATTACTGGCTTAGGAACTTTTCAAGGGATAACGATTCAAGGAACACTTCCTAGTGAAGGGTTTAATGGTATTGCTGTTGCTCTGTTAGGAATGAATCATCCATTAGGCATTTTTCTATCCGCTTTACTCTTTGGCATTCTAAATGTGGGATCGCGTTTTATGCCCAATAGTGCAGGGGTTCCTGATGAAATGGCCCAAGTGGTCATCGCATGTATAATCTTTTTTGTCGGGACAGCCTACATTGTTGATTGGGCAAAAAATAAGTTGCAAGCCCTTAAACAAGCCAAGGGAAAGGAGTAGAAAATGTCACTAATTGATATGCTACAATTATTAGTTTCTAATGCTTTGTTATACGCAGCCCCTTTAATCTTGACAGCTATTGGTGGCACTTTTTCTGAGAGATCCGGTATAGTGAACATTGGTCTAGAGGGGATTATGGTCATTGGTGCTTTTTCTGGTGCCTTAGCGAATTTCTTCCTAGCTCCTCAATTTGGCTCTTGGTCCCCGTGGATTTCTTTAATCATCGCCGGATTATTTGGCCTGATTTATTCTGCTCTCCATGCAGTAGCGACTATTCATTTGCGCGCTGACCACACCATATCAGGAACGGTGTTAAATCTGGCTGCTCCAGCCTTAACGGTCTTTTTATGCCGGGCGCTTACAGGGTCAGCACAAACCGGACCTTTGGCTGTTCCTTTTATTAATCGAACGCTTACATTACTCAGTAAAATCCCCCTAATCGGACCGATTCTTTTTGTGAATACTCCTCCAGTTGCCTGGTTTAGTTTTTTACTCGCACTTATCGCTTGGCTAGTCTTATTTAAGACACGCTTTGGCCTACGCTTACGTTCAGTAGGGGAGTCTCCTCTAACCGCTGAAAGCTTAGGGATAAATGTTTACGCGATGAAGTATGCTGGAGTTTTGATTTCAGGTTTTCTGGGAGGTATAGGTGGTGCTATCCAATCTCAGGCGATTGCTAATGAGTTTGCTGTGACGACCATTTCTGGTCAAGGTTATATGGCTTTAGCAGCCATGATTTTTGGACATTGGCATCCGATTGGCGCGACTCTCTCAGCGGTATTTTTTGGACTTGCCCAAGCTCTAGGCTATGCAAGTAACTATATTCCGGGACTATCAGGAATTCCAGACCTTTGGTTGCAAATATTACCTTATTTAATTACCTTAGTGACGGTCGTTTGCTTTATTGGTAAATCAGTTGGTCCTAAAGCCAATGGAGTAACCTATGTAAAGAGTAAATAAATGAAAAGGAGGATATGAATGCGACAAATATATTTTAATCACGACGGTGCAGTTGATGATTTAGTAGCATTATTTTTATTAAGTCAGGCTAAAGATATTGAAATCCTAGGTGTGGGTGTGGTCCCGGGTGATTGCTATTTAGAGCCTGCTATATCTGCTTCAGAGAAGATCTTAAATCGTTTTGCGCCAGGTAAAGAGATCAAGATCGCTCCCTCAGTGGCTCGACCTAAGAATCCTTTTCCAAAAGAATGGCGCGAACACGCTTTTACTGTAGATGCCTTACCCGTTTTAAATGAGTATGAAATCAGTCAAAAATTAATAGTTGATCAAGCAGCCCACCTGCAACTGGTTGATATTCTTAAATCCGCTGATCAAGCTATTGATCTTGTCTTTACAGGTCCTTTGTCTGACTTAGCCCTAGCACTAGATACTGATTCAAGTATCGCGGCTAAAATTAATAAATTATATTGGATGGGCGGCGCCTTTCAAGCAAAGGGTAATGTCCTCGAACCTGAACATGATGGTTCAGCTGAATGGAATGCTTTTTGGGATCCAGAGGCAGTCGAGCGGGTATTTCAAGAAGAATTTCCTATTGATATCGTTGCCTTAGAAAGTACCGAAAAGGTGCCTCTAACAATACCGATACGTCAGGCTTGGGCTAAAGAACGGAAAAATTTAGGTATTGATTTTCTGGGTAACTGCTATGCTTTAGTGCCGCCATTAGTTCATCAAGTGTCAAATTCGACTTATTACCTTTGGGATGTGTTGACAGCCATTTCCTATATTGATCCTTCATTGACAAAGAAGCATGCTTTAAAGGCCAAGGTTGCCACCAAGGGGATTAATCAAGGGCAGACTTATGAGGACGAAAATGGTCGTTTAGTCGATGTGGTTTATGATGTTAAACATGCGGAATTTTTCCAAACAATTTTTAATTTAGCTTGGCAATAATTAAAAAAATTTATTCTTTATGCCAATAACTTAGCTTTTGACCCTTAGTTTAATTAAAGTTAAGATTGACTGACTTTCGATTATTCGTTATAATCAACTTTGTACATTTCCTAAAGTGGAGGAAATGGTAAGGATGAAACGAGGGGAGGTATATACCATGTCAAAGACTGTAGTTCGTAAAAACGAATCTATTGATGACGCTCTTCGTCGCTTTAAACGCTCGGTTTCAAAATCCGGCACCTTACGTGAAGCACGCAAACGTGAATATTATGAAAAACCATCAGTTCGCCGGAAGAAAAAATCGGAAGCTGCTCGTAAACGTAAATTCTAATCGTGCATAACCTAAAGGACAGATTGGAGGCGCCTCATGGCAAAAATTGATCAATTAAATCAAGATATGAAAGAAGCCATGAAAGCTAAAGATAAATTCCGTTTATCCGTTATTCGCATGTTAAAGGGCGCTTTACAAAAAGCCGAAATTGACAAAGAAGAAGCGTTAACGGATGATGAAGAACTAAGTATCTTATCTAGAGAATTGAAACAAAGAAAAGATTCTGTGAATGAATTTCATGAAGCTGGAAGAGATGACTTAGCTGACCAAACCGCTAAAGAAATAGAAATCGTTGAAAACTACCTACCAAAACAACTTTCTGAAGAAGAAATTACCCAAGCAGTTAAGGAAGTTATTGATCAAGTAGGTGCCAGTTCAATGAAAGACTTCGGAAAAGTTATGGGAACAGCCGTAGCTAAACTGAAAGGTCAAGCGGATGGTAATCAAATTCAAAAAATAGCAAAAAGCTTGCTATCATAGAAGTATAGGGGAGTTGGAAAGTGGATCCAACTCCTTTTTGTATGGTCAATGCGCCTTTGATTCTTCTACTGAATGAAAGTGAAAGTTTTGTTTCATTATTCGATTTTTTAAACACCTTTTGCTATACTAATCTTATCAATTAAAAGGGGGCAGATTGCTTTTGACACAGTCACTGACTACTAAGACTATTCAATTAAAGGATCCAGCGATAGCTCTAACTTTATATGGAATCCATGACCGGCATTTGCGTTTGATCGAAGAATCCTATACTTTACAAATCAATGCCCGTGGTGATAAATTAGAACTCATTGGCGCTAGCGATACGATTGAAACAGTAGCAGAAATTATTCAATCTCTTGAAGTATTGATCAATAAGGGCAAAACGATTGGAGAACGTGACATTATTACAGCCATCAAAATGGCTAATAATGGTCAACTCGATACTTTTATCGACTTATATGACCAGGCAATTGGGAAAAGCTATGATGGCAAGATTATCCAACCTAAAACTTTTGGGCAAAAACAATATATTGATGCCATTAAGGCTAACCCACTGACATTTGGTATCGGACCTGCCGGAACGGGGAAAACCTTTTTAGCAGTAGTTATGGCCGTTTCTGCCTTAAAAAAGGGGGAGGTCAAACGTATTATACTCACCCGTCCTGCGGTTGAAGCTGGTGAGAGTTTGGGTTTTCTACCAGGGGATTTAAAAGAAAAAGTTGATCCTTACCTTAGACCTATCTATGATGCCCTATATACTATCTATGGTGCCGACCATACTGAACGATTGTTGGAGCGAGGGGTCATTGAAATTGCACCCTTAGCCTATATGCGCGGTAGAACCTTGGATGATGCTTTTGTGATATTAGACGAAGCACAAAACACGACCAAGGCGCAAATGAAAATGTTCTTGACTCGCTTAGGTTTCGGGTCAAAAATGATTGTCAACGGCGATAAAACGCAAATCGATCTCCCCAGGGGTATAAAGTCAGGACTGACTGATGCCGAAAACATTATCAAGGGTGTTGATAACATCCGCTTTGTTTATTTTGATACCGATGATGTCGTCAGACATCCAGTGGTTTCAGCAATTATTAAAGCCTATGATAAAGAAGCTGAGCAAAGAAAACATGGAGGTGAATAGGCATGTTATCTATCTTATTCAAGGATAAAACAGGAGAACTAAGCCAAAATCAAGTCGATATTATATTAGGGGTCTTAGATGCTGCAGCAAAACGACTTGAGCTGAATCGAGAAACGGAAATGTCCGCGACTATTGTCCATGATGACGAAATCCACGCCATTAACCGGGATTACCGTGGTAAAGACCGGCCAACGGACGTGATTAGTTTTGCCATCAATGATGAGAGTGAAGGCGATAGTCCTATTGCTGAGTGGCCTGAAGATTTGCCTTATGAATTAGGAGATTTGATTATTTCTTTAGACACGGCTAAACGTCAGGCAGAGGAATATAACCATTCATTAGAACGGGAGCTAGGTTTTCTAGCTTGTCATGGTTTTTTGCATTTGAACGGTTATGACCATATCGAGCCAGAAGATGAAAAAGTAATGTTTGGCCTACAAAGAGAGATTTTGGATGCCTATGGACTCAAAAGAGAATAAAGAGCTCAAGGAAGACTATAAGAATAAGCGCTTCAAAAACCGGTCTTTTATACGGTCACTCGGCTTTGCTAGTGAAGGAATCGTATTCACTTTTAAACATGAACGTAATTTTCGATTTCAAACTGCCTCACTGTTTTTAGTACTTTGTTTAGCACTCTTGCTCAAAATTAAACGCTTAGAATTTATCATTTTGCTTTTTTGTTGTCTTATGGTTATGGCTTGTGAAATGATTAATACTTGCTTTGAATGGATGGTCGATTTAACCACAAACTACCAATATCATCCGATTGCAAAACATATTAAGGATGTGGCTGCTGGTTTAGTCTTGCTCACATCTATTTTTTCGGTAGTGATTGGTATAATTATTTTCACGCCTTATTTATTAGCACTTCTCTTTTAAATTTAGAAAGGACTACTTGTGTTCAATCAAAATAATTATCATTCAGGCTTTGTAGCCATTGTAGGACGTCCCAATGTAGGGAAATCGACCCTACTTAACCATATTATTGGCCAAAAAGTAGCCATTATGAGTGACAAGGCCCAGACTACCCGCAACAAAATCCATGCCATTTATACCACCGATGAGGTTCAAATTGTCTTTATCGATACCCCAGGAATTCACAAACCTAAGCATGAATTAGGGGAATACATGGTTAAAAGTGCCTATTCTGCATTGGATGAAGTTGAAGTCATTTTAATGCTCGTCAATTCCACTGAAAAAATTGGCCCAGGTGACCGTTTCATTATGGAAAAAATTGCTGCTTACGATACGCCAAAGATCTTAGCAGTGAATAAAATCGACCAATTAGACAAGGAAGACTTGGCGGCTTATTTAGAAAGTATTCCTAATAAGGATATCTTTGATCAAATTATTCCCTTATCTGCTTTAACAGGGGATAATGTGGACCAATTGCTCAAGGAATTAACTAAGGAAATGCCACTTGGTCCGCAATATTACCCTGAAGATCAAGTCACTGACCACCCTGAATATTTTGTTGTCAGTGAAATGATTCGGGAACAAATTTTGCAATTAACCCGTGAAGAGATCCCTCATTCGGTGGCGGTAACCGTCGACAAAATGCAAAAAGATGAGTATGATAAGGTTCATGTTTATGCCAATATTATTGTTGAGCGTAAGAGCCAAAAGGGAATTATTATCGGGAAAAATGGTTCAATGATTAAGAGAATTGGATCCAATGCCCGTCGTGAGATAGAGACCTTGCTGGGTTCTAAGGCCTTTCTGGAATTATGGGTAAAAGTCCAACCCCATTGGCGTGATAAACGTAATTTACTCAATGACTTTGGCTACCGACCAAAAACCGATTACTAATAAACTTTAAGAGTAGCTAGAAAGAGTGAGAATATGACCATCAATCAAGCAACTTTTCCGGGGATTGTTCTCTATCAAAGGCCCTATAAGGAAAAAGATTTGCTGGTTAAGATTTTTACTCAACCCTATGGCAAGCGCATGTTTTTTGTTCGTAATATTCATAAACCTAATAATGTGTTGAAGCAACCTAGCTTTGCCTTTGTTAGGGCGGAATATATTGGTACGATCAATGATCGGGGCTTTTCCTTTCTTAAAGAAGTCAAGTCGATGACTTTTCCCAAGCATACCATGAGTGATTTAGAAGCGATGGCTTACGCCAGCTATCTCTGCCATTTAGTGGACGCCTCTATGCCGGATAGAGAAGTCGACCAGGTACTTTTTACTCAACTTGAACAGGCTTTAGATAAGATTGAGACAGGTTTTAATCCCGCCATTATTTCTAATATTTTAGAAGTTCAGCTCTTGGCTAAATTTGGGGTCATGCCCCAATTGCATGCCTGTCAAATCTGTCAAGAGGACCAGGGGATTTTTGATTTTTCAGTTGCTTTTGATGGGCTATTGTGCCAAAAGCATTTCGGTAGGGATCCTAGAAGACTCCATTGGCCAGCTCGAGCAGCACATTTCGTCAAGCTGTTCAGTCAAATTAACTTTGCTAAGCTAGAAAGTATTCAGTTAAATAGTCAAAGTCAAGCCGTGATTCGACGAGCAATCGATGATTTATATGATGAATATGTGGGCTTGCACCTGAAAAGCAAAAGCTTTATCGATAAGTTGGCGAATTTTTCTAATCCGCTTGACTAGCTTAGAAGTCGTGAAGTATTATAAGTATGATAATATACTAATGTGATAACTAGTAAGGAGTACATGTCTTCTATCTGCAAAGTGAGCCTTGATAGTGAGAAAAGGCCAGATAAAGCTTGGAAGGGCGTACTAGAGCATTATTAAAAAAGAGCTAGCCTGAGCTAGAAGTAGGGTGGAACCGCGAAACCATCGTCCCTATGTATACCTTTTTGTATACATAGGGTTTTTCTTTGCTAGCAAAAACCCATAAATTAGTCTATTGTCAATTTCAGATTCGAAATAAAAATGAGAGTGAGGAAGTCAGATGACAACTACTGCCAAAACCGTTCAGGAAATGATTCTTGCCTTGCATCAATTTTGGTCTAATCAAGGGTGTTTAGTGTTAAATGCCTATGATACCGAAAAAGGTGCAGGGACCATGAGTCCATATACTTTCTTAAGAGCTATTGGACCAGAACCTTGGAATGCCTGTTATGTAGAACCTTCACGGCGTCCCGACGATGGCCGTTACGGTCAAAACCCTAACCGTCTTTACCAACACCATCAATATCAAGTGGTCATGAAACCAAATCCTGATAATATTCAGGAACTCTATATCGAAAGTCTTAAGAGCTTAGGGATCGATCCTTTGAAGCATGATATTCGTTTTGTTGAAGATAACTGGGAAAACCCATCGATGGGTTGTGCTGGTTTAGGTTGGGAAGTTTGGTTAGATGGAATGGAAATCACTCAATTTACTTATTTCCAACAAGTGGGTGGTTTAGATTGTTATCCGACCACTTCTGAGCTCACTTATGGGATTGAAAGACTTGCTTCCTACCTTCAAGGAGTAGACTCCGTCTATGATTTGGAATGGTCTCGAGGTGTGAAATACGGAGAAATCTTTAAACAACCTGAATTTGAACATTCGACTTATTCCTTTGAAAAGGCGGATACACAGATGTTATTTAATAATTTTGACGCCTATGAAAGAGAGGCCAATCAACAGATCGATAACGGCCTAGTTCACCCAGCCTACGACTATATCCTTAAATGTTCACATACCTTTAATTTGTTGGATGCCCGGGGCGTTGTGTCAGTGACCGACCGTGCGGCTTACTTGGCTCGGGTTCGCCACATGGCAAGACGGGTAGCACGTCTAATGGTTGAAAAACGTAAAGAATTAGGTTTCCCCTTATTATCACGCGAAGAAGCCCAAAGCTATTTGAAGGAGGACGGTAAGCATGAATAATCACAGCTATTTAATTGAAATCGGCTTAGAAGAAATGCCAGCCCAATATGTTCGTAGCATCAGTAAGCAATTTCAAGAACGGGTCGAAAAATTTCTTGATGAAAATCGCTTAACTTATGGTTCGATTGAAACTTTTGCTACACCGAGACGTTTTGCGGTTTTAGTAAAAGAATTGGCTGACCGCCAAAGCACTTTTGAAGAAGAAGCTAAAGGACCGGCCAAACGAATTGCCCAAGATGACGCAGGGAATTGGACCAAGGCGGCCATGGGGTTTGCGCGTGGTAAGGGACTAACTGTTGATGATATCTATTTTAAAGAATTAAAAGGCGAAGACTATGCGTACGTTACCGTGCGCTCTGAAGGCCTTAATGTTGAAGAGGTATTAGCAGATATTAAAAATTGTGTCAGTGAGATGAATTTCCCTGTCTCTATGCATTGGGATTCTCACGAATTCCGCTATATCCGTCCAGTTCACTGGATCGTATCCCTATTAGATAAAGAGGTTATTCCTTTTAATGTCCTAGCGGTTGAAGCTGGCAATCTTTCTCGCGGTCATCGTTTTCTCTATAATGAAAGTGTTGAAATCAGTCATGCTAGTCTTTATGAAGAAAGCCTGGAAAAAGCAGCTGTCATTGTTAATCAAGATAAGAGAAAACAAATGATTAAGGAACAAATTGAAGCCCTTGCCAAAGAAAATAATTATCAGGTGCCACTTGATCAAGATCTACTCGAAGAAGTGACCCAAATTGTTGAATATCCAACAGCTTTTGTAGGGGATTTTGATGAAAAATATTTATCTCTTCCAGCCCCTGTCTTGATTACAAGTATGCGGGAACACCAACGCTATTTTGCGGTGGAAGACCAAGAAGGTAAGTTATTGCCTCATTTCATAGCTTTAAGAAATGGTAACCATGACCATATTGAAACCGTTAAAAATGGGAACGAAAAGGTGCTAGTGGCTCGTTTAGAAGATGCCATGTTCTTTGTAGAAGAAGACCAAAAGCATGCTATTGATGATTTCGCTCAAAAGCTAACCGATGTGACTTTCCATGCGGAGATCGGTTCTATGAAACAAAAAATGGAAAGAACCGGAAAAATTGCTCACTATCTCTATGAAAACTGGGCCATGCATGAAGTCTTTGCGGGGCAATTAGCCACTGACTTTACCCAAGAAATCGACCGTACCGCTTCTATCTATAAATTTGACCTGGTAACTCAAATCGTGGATGAATTTAGTGAATTGCAAGGAATTATTGGGGAAATTTATGCTAAAAAAGCGGGAGAAGACCCACAAGTTGCCAAAGCGATTCGTGAACACTATTTACCAAGTGGTAACGCGAGCGAACTTCCCCAAAGTCCACTAGGTCTTCTATTTGCTATTAGTGATAAATTAGAATCAATTATTTCTTTCTTTGCTATTGGAAAAATTCCTTCTGGTTCTAACGATCCCTTTGCCTTAAGACGGCAAATGATTGGTATTTTAGCGATCTTAGAAGCTGAACACTTACCTTTAGAGTGGCATCAAGCCTTGCAGGATATCTTTGAACAGGTTTATGACTTTGACCAAGATAAGCAAGTCGAATTGAGTCAGGCCATTATCCAATTCTTATCTGACCGGCTTAAGAATAACTTGGCTGACAAGGAAATTCGCTTTGATATTTCTCAAGCCGCTAGGGAAGCTAAATATATCGATGTATTAACCATTATCCAGGCTGCTGAATTATTAAATGCTCACAAAGAAGACGAAGACTATAAAGATAATGTCGAAGCATGGCAACGGATCAATAATATTATCCTTAAAGTTAGCCAAGAAGAGGTTGAACTTCCCCTCGTAAACGAAGATTTATTTGAAAGCGATTCGGAAAGTGATCTCTACCAAGCGGTGTCGGATTTAAGACTAGATGAAGGAGTAGAAGAAGCTTATGAGGAAATTACCGCTTTAACGCCAATAATTACTCAATTCTTTGAAGATAACATGGTCTTTACCGATAACCAAGACATCCGCAACAACCGCTTAGCACTCTTAAACCTAATTGACCAAGCGATCACAAAGCATTATAATGTCCAAGCCTTACAAGCTAAGTAATAATATAAAAACTTTGAAAGGAGGGGGACCATGTCAACATTTTATGATTATGCCAAAATATGGGTTAAAGCCGGCAAGGGAGGCGATGGTTTAGTTGCCTTTCTCCGTGAAAAATACCGTCCTGATGGAGGCCCCGCTGGTGGTGATGGTGGTCGTGGCGGTGATGTGATTTTCAAGGTGGATGAAGGCTTAAGAACCCTGATTGATTTCCGCTACAATCGTCACTTTAAGGCCAAGCCTGGAGAGAATGGAATGACCAAGGGCCGTTATGGACGTGGGGCAGATGACTTAGTCGTCCCAGTGCCTCCTGGAACAACAGTTCGCGACTTTGATACAGGTGACTTGATTGGCGATTTAGTGGAAGACGGTCAGGAGCTCATAGTCGCTAAGGGAGGTCGTGGCGGACGAGGTAATATCAAATTTGCCACTCATAATAATCCTGCCCCAGAAATCGCTGAAAATGGCGAGCCCGGCCAAGAGAGAACCCTGCAGCTGGAATTAAAACTTTTAGCGGATGCGGGTTTAGTCGGTTTTCCATCAGTCGGAAAATCGACCTTGCTGTCTGTTGTCAGTGCAGCAAAGCCTAAGGTAGGGGACTATCATTTCACTACTATTAATCCTAATTTAGGTGTGGTAACGACAAGAAACCATGAGGAATTTGTCTTAGCTGACCTTCCCGGCCTAATTGAGGGCGCCTCGGAAGGAATTGGCCTTGGCATGCGATTTTTGCGTCATATTGAACGAACAAAGGTAATCTTACATGTGGTTGATATGGGCGCTTATGAAAACCGGGATCCTTTTGAGGATTATGTAAAAATCAACAAGGAACTCAGCAACTACGATGAGGAGCTTATCGCTAGACCGACGATTATTGTTGCAAATAAGATGGACATTCCAGAAGCAGTCTTATACTTAGAAGAATTTAAAGAGAAGTTAAACACTTACTTTTCAGACAACTATCCTGACTTAAGCGTACCTGAAATTTATCCTATTTCTGCCTTCACCCATGCTGGGATTAACGATTTGATGGACCATACCGCTGTATTGATCGATGAAGAAACCGAACGAAGAGAAGCCCTAGAGGCAGAAAAGGCAGTAGAAGATCAAAGGGAAAGCGTCAATTATCAAATTGAGGAAGAGGAACCTTACTTCTATATTAACCGGGATAGTGACGGTACTTTTATCCTGTCCGGTAGACGCATAGAAAAAGATTTCAAGATGGCGAACTTAGAATATGATGAAAGTGCTATGCGCTTTGCTCGTCGCTTGAAAAAACAAGGTGTCGACGAAGCGTTGCGGGAAAAGGGAGCCAAATCAGGCGATATTGTGCGCTTGTTAGACTATGAATTTGAATTTTTAGATTAGGTGAATATTTATGGAGTTAACTTTTTTAGGTACTGGTGCAGGAGTACCCAGCAAGGCCCGCAATGTGTCTTGTACCCTGTTAAAATTATTAGACGAGCGCAATGAAATGTGGATGTTTGATTGTGGGGAAGGCAGTCAACAGCAGTTTCTTAAAACAACTTTGAAACCCAGAAAAGTAACTAAAATATTTATCTCCCATGTTCATGGTGACCATATGTATGGTTTACCCGGCTTCTTAAGTAGCCGAAGCTTCCAAGGTGGAGAAAATGTTCCCTTAACTATTTATGGACCCAAAGGCGTGAAAAAATATGTTCAAACGAGTTTGGGAATATCCAAAACCCGCCTAACCTATCCAATTTATTACCAGGAATTAGACCAATCTGGTATTGCTTTTGAAGACCAGCAATTTACGGTTAAATATGCAACTTTAGACCATATTGTTCCTAGTTATGGTTTTAGGGTGGAAGAAGCCGATTCAGCTGGTGAATTATTAATAGATAAGGCCCGGGAAGCAGGAGTCCCAAATGGCCCGCTCTTAGGGCAATTAAAGGCAGGCTTGACCATTCAATTGGAAGATGGTAGGGAACTTCAAGGAAAAGACTTTCTTGGGCCAGATAAGCGCGGAAAAATTGTCAGCATCTATGGGGATACCCGCTATTGCCAGGCTGGGATTGATTTAGCTCAAAACGCTGATGTTTTGGTCCACGAAGCGACTTTTGAGGCTGGTGAAGAGAAAATGGCCCATGATTATTATCATTCGACTGCTAGTCAGGCTGCCATGGTGGCTAAGAAAGCCGGAGCTAAGCAGCTCTACCTAACCCATATTTCGGCACGTTATGTCGGGGCAATGGCTAAAGAGTTGCAAAAAGGTGCCGAAAAAATATTTCCTGCTAGCAAAGTGGTGAAGGATTTTGATAGCTATGCCATTAAATGATAAGGACAGGCAAGGACAGTGGGCCTTGATTACTGGAGCTTCTAGTGGTATTGGTCGCGCTACTGCAATTGCTTTGGCTAAGGCAGGCTACTCACTCTTACTAACCGCTAGGCACCAGGAACGCTTGGAAGAAAGTAAGCAGCTATGCTTAGAGGCTGGCGCAAGAGCTGTAGATATTTTTCCAGCTGACTTAAATGATTTAGAGACAATTGATCGTCTAGTCCACTATGCTTTTGAGCGTTATTCCATAAGGATTGTCGTCCATAGTGCTGGCTTAGGCTATTTTGAACGGGTTATTCGGCAAAGTGATGCCCATACCTTGGAACAGATCAATACCAATTTGCTAAGTGCCATCTATCTTTGCCAACGCATCGCCATTGCCATGCTTGATCAAGGCTTAAGTAAGACCTATTTGGTGATTTTAGCATCAATTGCCGCGCGCATTCAAACCGCTGGCAATGCTAGCTATGCTGCATCTAAGGCTGGTTTGTTGGCTTTTGCTAATGGCTTAAGACAAGAGCTATGGTCAACACCCATTCAAGTAATGACTGTTTTACCTGGCCCAGTAAAGACCGCTTTTTTTGACCAGGCAGATCCGAGTGGACAATTTATTCAGGCAGTCGATGCATTCACAGTTGAAGCAGGAGAAGTTGCCCAAGCGATTTGCCAGGGAATAAAAAGAAACAAGATGGAAGTTGTTGTTCCTAATTACTATGCCTGCATAAACAAGGTCTTGTCGCTTTCGGTTCCCTTAGGCTACCGTTTGATTCATTGGACCATGTCTCGGATAAAATCACGTTAAGGGTAAGTGTCATCAAGATGCTAAAGAAAGGGGTTAGTTATGCTAAAGGCAAATTATGAGTGGCAATTAAAGCCAAGTTTTGATCAATCTGACCTAGAAAAAGAGCAAGTGGTTAAGGAAACTCAGTTATCGCCACTCCTGGTCGATTTACTTTTTCAGAGGGGGAAACAAAACATTCAAGAAATTAATGATTTTTTGAGTGAAAAGCCTCATTTTCACGATCCTTTTCTGCTTCATGATATGCAAAAGGCCATTGATCGTTTGCAAGAAGCCGTTAGAAATAATGAGCTCATATTAATCTATGGTGACTATGATGCCGATGGAATTACAGCAACCACGATTCTCTATGAACTTTTAGAATCCATAGGGGCTAACGTAACGTATTACCTACCAGATCGCTTTGTGGATGGCTACGGTCCTAATAAGGAAGTTTATGCCTACTACATTAAGCAAGGGGTTCAATTAATTCTAACCTGTGATAACGGTGTCGCCGGTCATGAGGCAGTGAAATATGCCGAAGAGGCTGGTGTTAATGTAATTATCACTGACCACCATGAAATTGGAAACACTTTACCTGATGCCTATGCCATTGTTCATCCCAGACATCCTGAGGGAAATTATCCTTTTGATGATTTATGTGGTGCTGGAGTCGCCTTTAAGTTAGCCCAAGCGATAACCGGTAGCTTACCAGTCGAATATTTGGATGTCTGTGCGATTGGAACAATCGCTGATCTGGTCCGCTTAGAGGATGAAAATCGTAGCATTGTTCAACAAGGCTTAAAGATTATGGCACATAGTGAAAGAATCGGTTTAATGACTTTAATGAAGAGTCAAAATATCGATTTAAACCATATCGATGAAGAAACCATTGCCTTTAACATTGCTCCACGACTTAACGCTTTAGGTCGCTTAGGCTCAGCAAAACCAGGAGTTGAACTACTCACGAGTTTCGACCCGGATTATTGCCAGGAATTAGTTAATACCATTGAAACCACCAATCAAAAACGACGAGTAATTGTAGACCAGGTTAGTCAGCAAGCGATTCAGGCAGTAGAAGAGTGGAAAGAATTACCAGAAATTATCATTTTAGCTCATCCCAATTGGCATGAGGGAGTGCTAGGCATTGTGGCAAGTCGACTGGTAGAACGCTATCAGCGGCCTAGTATCATTTTAAATTATAATGCTGAGAAGGCAGAATATAAGGGATCAGGTCGTTCAGTTGAAGGAATCAACCTCTTCAAGCTCCTCCAAGCTGCAAAGGAATATGCGCCTAAGAGTGGGGGACATGCCATGGCGGCTGGGATGACCATTGCTGAAGACCAATTTGAAGCTTGGAAAGCAGCGATCTATCAGGCGATTGAGCCCTTCAAAGAACAATTAGAAGGGAGGGTCCCCTTACCAATTGACGCCAAGATTACTGCTGATCAATTGACCTTAGAAAATATTCAGGAGCTGAATCGCTTAAAGCCATTTGGTACAGCTAATCCCAAACCTATATTTTTAATCGAAAATGAATCGATCTCTGCGCCTCAGCAATTAGGAAAAGATAAGAACACTTTAAAATTTTCTCTGACTAAGGGTAATCAGCAGTTAGAGGTTATCGGTTTTCAGAAGGGAAATCTGGCTAATTATTTACAGGCTGGCCAAAGTGTTGATCTGGTTGTCGAAGCATCCATTAATACCTGGCAGGGAAATAGTCGGCCACAAGCCATTTTGCTCGATATGGCTAGCGATCAAAAAATAATCGTTGACTGGCGGAGAGAAAAAAATCCTGACCTTATTTTTTCCCTTTCCCAAAGTTATTATTATTTTGAAAGCAAGTCCTTAATCGCTCAATATAAGGAGCAGATTCCTAGTCAATCTTGTTTAATAGGGGAAGAAGACTTGAAGCAGAGCAGGGAACATTATAGCCAGTTAGTTATTTTTGAACTACCAAAAAATTTGCAAAAGCTAAGAGACTTCGTTCATAATGAGAATATAGAAACGATCTATCTGTTTTCATATAGTCCGATATCAGCAAGAAAAATCGGTATGCCCACTCGCGATCACTTTGCTTTGCTTTATCGTTATTTTATATTCTATAAAGAACTTGATTTGACCGGGAAAAAGGCAGATTTGGCTCAGTATCTAAAGATACCGCTCCCTCTCCTTAACTTATTGCTAAAAGTTTTAGTTGAAGCAGAGCTTTTAGAACAAGATGGCCAGATTTATCGTATTCGTCCAGGCCAGAATAAGATCGATTTAAAGGAATCGACTACTCTTAAAAATTGGGCAAAGCGAATTGAAAAAGAAAACTTTCTTTTAAATGAAACCATAGATAATTTAACACGGTATTTTTTCCAGGAGGATAATTTATGAACTTAAAAGACTACATTAAGGATATTCCTAATTTCCCTGAGGAAGGCATTATTTTTAGAGATATCACGCCTTTACTCCAGGATCCTGAGGCTTTTCAATATGCAGTTAATAAAATTGCAGATTTTGCTCGTGAAAAATCAGTAGATGTGATCATTGGTCCAGAGGCTAGGGGCTTTATCGTTGGCTGTCCAGTAGCTTATGCTTTAAATAAGGGCTTCGTTCCTGCTCGCAAAAAAAATAAATTACCTCGTGAAAAAGTCAGCATTGAATATGATTTAGAATATGGAAGCAATACTATTGAAATTCATAAAGATGCTATTCAACCTGGGCAAAAAGTCCTCATTGTTGATGATCTCTTGGCCACTGGTGGGACCATTCGTGGCACTAAAAAACTCGTTGAAGAACTCGGTGGTGAAGTCGTTGGTGCTGCCTTTATTATTGAATTAGAAGGCCTTAAAGGTCGTCAATTAATTAGTGACTTAGATATTCTGTCACTCATTAATTATGGATAATGGTAATAAAGCTTACAATCCAAATAAAACCGCTCTCTAAGTCATTCACACTGACTTAGAGAGCGGTTTTTGCTTTAAAAAGTATGTTCGCGGTAAAGGCTAACGACTTTACCTAATATGGTGACCTCATCAAGAATTATTGGCTCTAAACTAGCATTCTCAGGTTGGAGGCGGAAGTGACCGTTTTCTTTGAAGAAACGTTTACAGGTAGCTTCGTCATCATCTGTCATAGCAATGACAATATCACCATTAGATGCCGAACTTTGTTGGCGAACAATGACATAGTCCCCATCAAGGATACCGGTTTCGATCATACTTTCTCCGCGAATTTGCAACATGAAATATTCGCCATCTTGACTATTAAGACTTGGTGGAGTGGGGAAATAGCCATCCACATCTTCATAGGCATCGATAGGCTGTCCGGCAGTAACCGTCCCAATAATGGGAATACCGGGTTGGTCTACGCCTAACATCTTTAGACCTTTATGAGTAATTTCTAAGGCTCTGGGTTTAGTAGAATCCTTGAATAAATAACCACCTGCTTCTAACCGGTTGAGGTGGCCATGGACTGTAGAAGTCGAAGCTAGGCCAACCTGGTCACATATTTCTCTAACTGTGGGGGGATAGCCTTGATTTTTTACACTATCATAAATGCATTGTAAGACTTGTAAGGGTCTTTCTTTCATATTGTTTCACCGAAACTTTCCATATATATTATCCGAGTCGTTTCATTCTTATACTATAAAAATGTTTCAAGCGTTTCTAATTGTTGGTTTTATTGTATCATAGCTCGAAGCTTTGTGCAAACGTGCGTTCGCTTTCCTTGCTTGGTTAAGCCTGTAAATGGGCATTGGGACTCACGAAGACTGTTTTTTGCTCAAAGTAATTAACAAAGCCAGGTTTAGCACCGTTCGGTTTCTTTACATGTTTGACTTGAGTATAGTCCACAGGGACATTGTTAGCCTGCCGGTATTTAGAAAAATAAGCGGCATAGGTCGCTGCTTCGATGATTTCCTCATCACTAGGCTGGTCAGTTTCTAAAATCACATGACTGCCTGGAATATCTTTAACGTGAAACCAGTAGTGGTTTTTGTTAGCCCGTCTCGTGGTGAGTTCATCATTTTGCGTATTGTTGCGACCAACGTATATATTATTTCCTAAGCTACTTTGATAGTGTCTCGGTTTTAAAGGTTTCTTGCGTTTATGGTGATTATGTTTTTGTTGTTTAATATAGCCTTCACGGATAAGTTCTTGACGAATATCTTCTAACTCATTGGGTTCAGCAATTTCAATTTGATCTTGAACGCTTTCTAAATAATCTAATTCTGCTTGGGCAATTTGGCTTTGTTCCTTAATATGCTGTTTTGCCGTATTTAGTTTGCGATAACGTTGGAAATATTTTTGGGCATTTTGGGAAGGTTCTAGTAAAGGATCGAGTGCAATATCGATGAGATTATTATTAGCGTAATAGTTAGGTAATTGGACACTAGTCATTCCCTTTTCCACTTGAAAGAGGTAAGTGGTCAAAATTTCACCTTTTATTTGATAGTCTTCAGCCTGTTTACTTTTTTCCATATCTTGCTTAAGATTAGCTAATTTTCGTTGATTATGCTTAATCCGTTGAGCAACAACCTGGCTAATTTGTTCACTTACCTGGTTGACCCTTGAAAAGAGGGCTTTCTTTTCATAGTAGTCATCGAGGAGCTGGGTAAAAGTTTCATAACTGGTTTGCATTCCACCTAGGCTTTGATAGGGAAAAGCTGTTGCAGTGACCTGACCATCATTTTGACTCAGGGTTGGTTGGGATTGGTCAAAAGCATTGAGAAAGGCAGTGAAAGTCGCACTTTTATCTTGGGATTCAGTCAGTCTCTGGGCTAATTCTACCGCACTATCTTTGCCAAATCCCATAAAGGTTTTCTGTATTTCTTTAGCGTCAGCCTTAAGGTCATGCTCATTGGGGTTGATAGTAAAAGGATTGACCTTATTCCCTTGAGGAGGCAGATGGTAAGTAGCTCCTGGTAGGAGGGTACGGAATCGGTTTTGGCTAATATCTATTTTTGTGATGAGGTCGGCAATTTTACCATCCTGATTAAGAACTAGGATATTACTGCGTCTACCCATGACTTCAATAATGAGTTTATAAGGTTCACTAATTCCCAATTCATTTTTGCTTTCAATATTGATAATAATTATGCGGTCGTTTTCATATTGACTGAAATCGATAATCTTTCCTCCATCAATATGTTTACGTAAAAACATACAAAAATTGGGTGGGCTATCTGGCACACTATATTGGTGATTAGTAAGCTGAACGCGGGGGGCTTGTGGCGTCGCTGCGAGTAGTAATTTATAATTTTTGCGATTTGACCGAACGGTAAGAAGAATTTCTTGGTCGTAGGGTTGTTGCACCTTTGAGATTCTTCCCCCAGCCAAGCAAGCGTTTAATTCTTGTATAAGTCCATGAATAAATAGTCCATCATAAGACATGGAATCACCTACTTTCCTAGCTTATTATTATAGCAAAGAAGCCCAAGAATTACTAAAAACCTTGATTGTAAGCCTTATCTTTTCGTTTATAACTTAATTATGCTATAATGATGATAAAGTAATGAGAAAGGAATGATTATATGGAATTAAAAGATTATATGAATGTTCTTGAAAATATTGGGGCTTGTGTATTCTCAACCGTAAATGAAGACGGAGAAGCAGATGCACGTTATGCTAATGTTGGTGTAGCCAATGAACATGGGGTATTCTTCATGACAGCTCCTACCACTAACTTCTATAAACAATTAACCAATAATCCTAAGATTGCGATTACTGGTATGTTAAAAGAAGATGGTATTGAAGTGATTCGTTTACAAGGTACTGTTCGTGAAATTGGAAAAGAACATCTTGAAGCAATCTTGAAAGACAACCCATTTGTACAAGATGTTTATCCTGATGAAGAAGAACGTGCAACCGTTCAAGCCTTCCAATTATATGAAGGAGAAGGTTCATACCAACACCTTCAAAACCACGTTAAAGAAGAATTTTCTTTTGGTGAATAATTAAGAACGTTCTAAAGGACTGTGACTGTGTCACAGTCTTTTTTATTGGACATTATCTCATCTTTTAAAATAAAATTTGAGTTCTTTTAATTTTTCTTATGGAGGATTAGCGATTGCTAGAAAATCACAATAAAGGTTCTATTACTTTTCAAGGCCCTAAGCTTTGGTATAATGAGGGTATCAAGAAATAGGGGGATAGCCATGAAGCGTATACCTTGGGATCAGTATTTTTTATCACAAGCCTTGGTTTTATCGATGCGGAGCACTTGTGACCGTTTGATGGTGGGCGCTGTGATCGTTAGAGATAATCGTGTTATTGCTGGAGGCTATAATGGTTCTGTCAGCGGAGAGACCCATTGTAGTGAAGGGGGATGTTATTTGGAAGATGGGCATTGTGTGCGCACGATCCATGCTGAAATGAATGCAATTATTCAGTGCGCTAAATTTGGCGTTTCTACTGAGGGCGCTGAAATCTATGTGACGCACTTTCCTTGCTTGCCTTGTACCAAGCAAATTATTCAAGCTGGAATAAAAAAAGTATCTTATCTCTATGACTACCATAATCATCCTTACGCCCTGGAACTCTACCAAAAAACCGGGGTAACGGTCTGGAAGAGACAGTTAGAAGATGATTTCTTCCATCAACTTCACCAACAAAATTTACTCAATTGTGAGAAGGAAAAACAGAGTAAAGAAAAGAATTCGTTTTCATAATCAGAATTGTCTGACATCTAATTCATTATCTGCTATAATCTTCATATGATTTAATCGTTCTCCATAGGAATAGGTTTTATCAGTTTATATCTATACTCAATAGAAAGTGTGAATGTAATATGAACGCAAAAGAATATCTTCAAGAAACACGTCAATTGTGGGATAAGAAGTATGAACAGGAACCAGAATTTTTACAAGTCCTTCATGAATTTGTAGATAGTGTTGAACCTGTTTTTGAAGAACATCCCGAATATATTGAGGCTAACCTATTACAAATTTTAGCTATTCCAGAACGTATCATTGAGTTTAGAGTGCCTTGGATGGATGATCAAGGTAAGGCGCGAGTTAACACCGCTTTTCGTGTTCAATTTAATTCAGCAATTGGGCCATATAAAGGTGGTCTACGTTTCCATCCAACCGTTAATAAGAGTATTTTAAAATTCTTAGGTTTTGAACAAATCTTTAAAAACAGCTTAACCGGCTTACCTATTGGCGGAGGTAAGGGTGGTTCTGACTTTGATCCTAAGGGGAAATCTGACCAAGAAATTATGCGCTTTTGTCAAAGCTTTATGACCGAATTACAAAAATATATCGGTCCTGATATGGATGTTCCAGCAGGGGATATTGGTGTGGGTGCCCGTGAAGTTGGCTACTTATACGGCCAATATAAACGTCTAAATGGTTTCCAAAATGGTGTGATTACCGGAAAACCTTTAACTTATGGAGGTTCACTCGCTCGTACCCAAGCCACTGGCTATGGGGCAGTTTACTTCTTGAATAATATGTTAGCTGCCAAGGGAGAAGCTATTGAAGGCAAACGGATTATGATCTCTGGGGCTGGTAATGTGGCTATTTATGCTGCTGAAAAGGCTCAAGAACTTGGCGCTACTGTTCTTACAGTCTCTGACTCCAATGGTTACATCGTGGATGAAGAAGGCATCGACATTGATTTACTAAAAGACGTCAAGGAAAACAGACGTGAACGTATCAAGGTTTATGCTGAGGAACGCCCAAGTGCCAGCTACTACGAAGGGGTAGTTTGGGATCACGCCATTGATGTTGATGTGGCTATGCCATGTGCTACTCAAAATGAAGTGAAAAAACCTGGCGCGGAACAAGCTGTTAAGAATGGGGTTAAATATGTTTCTGAAGGAGCCAATATGCCTTTAGATAAAGCTGCTACAGATACCCTTCTTGAAGCTGGCGTATTTGTGGGACCAGCTAAAGCAGCTAATGCCGGTGGTGTGGCCGTATCAGCCCTAGAAATGTCTCAAAATAGCCAAAGATTATCTTGGACTTTTGATGAAGTGGACCAAAAATTACAAGACATCATGGACAATATCTATCAACAAGCGACTTCAGCCGCTGAAAAATATACCAATGACCCATACAACTTAATTGCAGGGGCAAACATTGCTGGTTTTAGTAAAGTTGCTCAAGCGATGTTATCTCAAGGACTTGTTTAATCCTTTTAAAAAGAGTATATTGTTGAAAAAGAGCGATGATTAAAATCGCTCTTTTTCGTAATCAAAATATACTGGGCAAAGAGAAAGGGATGAGCAAATGGAGGAAGTTGAAATTAATAAATCTGAAATTATTCAACATTTTCCCAAGCGCCAAGCCAATTCATATAAGGGTGACTACGGCAATGTTGTTCTGATCGGAGGCAATCAGTCCATGGGTGGTGCAATTCAGATGGCCGCGATGGCTTGTGTCAATAGTGGGGCAGGACTGACGACTGTCTTTACCGATCCAGTAAACCGGCCTGCCATCCATAGCGTTTTACCTGAAGTGATGGTTAGTGATTGGCGTCGACAAGATAGCTTGAAGAAGGCCATTGAAAAGGCTGATGTGATTGGCATCGGACCAGGCTTTGGTCGCGACCATTCACGCTTTAACCAGATTATGTTACTCATTAAACAAGTTATTGCTGACAAAATATTGGTAATTGATGCTGATGCGATTTCTATTCTAAGTCAAAAAGACCAGGGCTTAGACCAATTATCCCAGGCAAAATATCTCGTTTTGACTCCACATTATGGGGAATGGGAACGCTTATCGCATGGTGAAATTTCCTATCACGATAATGAAGGAATCCAATCATTCGTTAACCAATATCAACTGAATTTGGTCCTTAAAGGAGCACCTAGCCGTTTATATTTTGCTGACCATTCAAACTTTTATCAATTAGCTATCGGCAATCCTGGTATGGCAACTGGTGGAATGGGGGATACCTTGACTGGGATGGTTTGTGGCTTTATGGGCCAATATACAGATCATGAGGCCGCTTTGAAGACAGCGACTTTTCTCCATAGTTATATTGCAGACTGTATTTACCAAGATCAATATATTGTTCGTCCTAGTCAAATCGCTGATCTCTTACCCAGAGTCATGAAAGAGATGGAGGCAGAACGTGAGTAAAAAACATAAAAAGACCAATGCTATGCGCCTCTTAGACCAGGCCAAGATCCCTTATGAAGAAGCCACCATTCCATATAGAGATGGTAGTTTTCAACTGCAAGCAGGGAAATCGTCCTACAAGACCTTGGTGGCCAGAAGCCATGACCATGAAATCGTTGTATTTGTGATACCGCTTGACCAAGAGCTTGACCTTAAGCAATGCGCCCGTATCATTAATAGTAAGCGAGTTGAATTAGTCCATGTTAAGGAGCTATTGGGCCTCACCGGCTATATGAGGGGCGGTTGTTCGCCTTTAGGTATGAAGAAAAATTATCGGACTTGGTACAATGACTCTTGTCTTAAGGAAGAGAAAATATTTGTCAGTGCTGGTGAACGGGGCAAACAAATTGGTCTGGATCCTAGAGCTCTAATAAAAGTTACTCAGGGAAAGGTTGATCATTTGATTCGCTAGTCGAAAAGAAACCACTTTCACTTATAATGTAATCTACTCTTACGTCGTAGTCATTGCAAGGAATATTTGAGCTCATTAGTTTATCAAAGTAAGGAATAATGGTGGTCCCTTTAAAATCAGCCAAGAGACGGTCATAATAGCCTCCACCATAACCTAAACGTTGCCCCTGGCGGTTACAACTTAAGCAGGGTAAAATGATGAGATCAACCTTACTAATGTCAGCTTGGGGACTATTAGCTTGAGGCTCCCAGATACCATATTTGCTTTTTTGATAAGTGGTCGATTCATCAATATAGTGCAAATCTAGTGACTTTCCCTGAACTCGGGGAAGAACAACTTGAATTCCTTGTTTAAAACAAAAATCAATCAGTTCTTGGGTATTAAATTCAAAGGGCAGACTGGCAAAGAGTAATATATGCTTAGCTTGGTTAAAAATCGAAAAGTTGACTAATTTATAGCTAATGATTTCATTTGCCCATTGATAATAAGACTGTGGGAGGCCTTGACGCTTGCTTTTTATTTTTTTGCGTAGACTAGCTTTTGCTTTATCGATTTCATCAATCATTTCGCTTTGTCTCCTTTTCTTGGTAGGGAAATAATTGCGGGTAACGATAGCATTGAGGGTTACGGGCAGTACAAATCCTCCTGCCAAAGGCAATTAAAGCATGGTGGGCATCCTTCCATTCACTAGCAGGCAGGACCTTAGTAATTCGTTTTTCCACTTCTCTTACCGTAGCATTTGGGTCGACAAAGTGATGATGTTTTGCTATGCGACTGATGTGGGTATCGACAGCAAAGGCTGGCTGGTCAAAGCCTAGACTGAGGACGACACTAGCTGTTTTTCTCCCCACACCACTTAGACTTTCTAAATCTTTACGTTGATTGGGAACTTGTCCACTATACTTGTCGATTAACTGTTGACCCATTGCATGCAAATAACGCGCCTTGCTATGATAAAGGCCTAGTTGGTTGATAAAGGGTTCAATATCCAGAGGACTGGCTTTGGCCAAGTGTTCGGGCGTAGGAAAAGTTTTAAAAAGATCAGGGGTCACTTCATTAACCTTTTTATCGGTGGATTGAGCACTGAGCATCACAGCGATGAGTAATTGGTAAACAGAATTGAAGTTTAAGCTAGGGCCAGCGTCGGGAAAGAGGACCATAATTTCTTTCAGAACGGATAAAGTTTCTGAATCATTTAAAAGCAATAAAAACACCTTTTCTATTAAATATAAGTAAATTTTTACAAAAAAAGAAGTTGGCAGGGTGGCCAGCTTCTTTTTTTGTTAAGCAGGAATTATTTAGCAATGAAAACATCACAGGCTGCATGGATCATAATATATTCAGAAACAGAGCCAATGAGTAAACGATCGAGTACACCTTTACCGGTCGAACCCATCATAATTAAATCAATTTCATGTTGGTTGGCAAAGTCAAGAATTTCTTTTCTAGGATCTCCGGGGCGGGCCTCAATGGCGATATCTTTAATTCCGGCTTCTTGAGCTTGTTTTTGGTAATTCTTTAATAATTCTTGGTAGGCGCATAATTCATGGTCATGGGCTTTTAAATTAAAGTCATCAAAATCATAGCGTAAGAAATCAGCAGCTACACTAAAAATATAGAGTTTCGCTTGATAAATATGAGCATATTCAAGGGCTTGTTCAAAGGCAGCCTTGGCGGGCTCAGAACCATCAATAGGTACCATTATTTTTTGGATAGTTTTCTTTGGCATAATTAACCTTCCTTACTAGCGTACAATGAGCACCGAAACAGGGGAGTGACGGACAACGAATTGAGAAACGGAGCCCATAAAGAGACGTTCTCTAGCGTTTTTCCCAGTTGCCCCAACAACAATCAGTTCAAAGGCGGGGTCTTCCTTCAAAAGGTGAATGATTTGTCGCTTAGGCTCGCCTACAAAGACCTCAGCATTGACTTGGTCAAAGTCAAATTGATCCTTGGCAAGTTGACGGTAATTATTGAGTAACTCTTGCCGTTGCCCAACGAGACTGTGAGAATAATCACTTTCTTCACGGTTAGATAAGATATCTTCATCGATAACAGATATCAGGTACAAGTTGGCTTCTTTAGCTTTGGCGATAGTGGCCGCTTCAACAAAAGCATCGCGAGCTTGGTCAGAGTCGTCGACAGCAACTAAAATTTTTCTTTTTATTGACATAAATATTCCTCCCTTATATAAACGTTTTCTTTATTATTATTTTAGCAATCTAAACACTTATAATCAATAATAGCCTGAGGCTCTAACTTTGACTAGTAGGAGTAAATTTTCCATGGTAAGATATTTAACAGGTTTATCTCTCATTCGATAAAAATATACATATAGGAGGATCAATTGAGTGAAAAAAGAATATCGTCAAAGTCTTAATTTAATCACTGATATTTTATTAGTTGCCATCACAGCCTGGGGGTCTTTTCAAAATGGTTGGTTTAATTTACCTAACTTAGTTTCCTGGATGGGGCTGATTGGGGTTATTGGTTTAGCTAAGAAGTGGCAAGGAAATTTTATTTTTAACGCGATTCAAAATATCTCAGCTGCTATAGTAGCTGGTCGTAATCGGATCTTTGGTGACATGTTTACCAGCATTTATTATTTATTTACCCAAATTTTTGGTTTTCAACAATGGCAACACCATAAAGATGAATCCGGGGAGCTTATTGTAGACGAAAAGACGAATTGGCGTTTAGTAGGCTTCGCTGTTTTAGTGGGGTTCTTTGGTTTGGGAACCGTTTCTTATTTTCTCGGTGGCGTATTTATCTTCTGGGATGCCTTTAATAATGCGACAGCGATCATTGCTCAATACATGCAATTGGTGCAAAGAAAACGAGCCAGCTGGATTTTGTGGTTAATCACTAATCTTATCTCCCTGTACATTTTCCTCATGCAGGGGGTACCACAAATGGCCATCATGTATTTCGTCTTTTCACTCAATGCCTGTCGTGGTTTTATTAACTGGAAAAATTAGCCCAGCATAGACAGGGGATTAGACTGTTAAATAGGCAAAATAATCTGTACAATTAAATTACAATAGTTAAAAGAGGGGGATAATGATGAGGAAGGTTATGATAATTGTCAATCCAGGATCTGGAGATAATCAAGGCGAGGAGTACGGTAAACAGCTGGCTGATTTTCTCAACGGTAAGTTTGACCAAGTCGATATAAAAAAGACTGAAGGGGACAATGATGCCTTGAAGTTTGCCCAGGAAGCCTGTCAAGACCATTATGATTCTTTATTTACTGTTGGTGGCGATGGAACCATTAATGAAGCGGTTAATGGGATCGCCGGCCAGGACTACCGACCCACTTTAGGTTTCTTCCCAGCAGGAACCAACAATACTTTTGCCCAATTATTTAATATTTCTGAAGATATTGATCAGTATATCGAGGACTTAGATTTAGAAGAAAGCCATAGCTTAGATATTGGTCGCTGTAATGATCAATATTTCAATTACTATGTTTGCTTTGGCAAGTTAATTGAAGCCACCACGGGAACCAGTTCCGAAGAGAAATCACAATTTGGCTCCTTTGCTTACCTCAAAAATATTTTATCGGCCCTTCCTAAGGATGATACCCATCCTATCAAAATAGTATCTGATAGCGAAAGTTTTGAAGGGCAAGCCAGTCATGTATTTGTGCTATTAACTAACCAAGTGGGAAACTTGGTCTTCTCTAATGAACAAAGCAATTTACAAGACGGTCAATTTCAAGTGTACATCTTAACTGATGAGTCAACCGGGGCAAAATTATCTGCCCTTAAGGATATTCTTTTTGGTCAATTAGAAGATAATGACTCGATCAAAAGCTTTGCCTGTTCCAAGTTAACCATCACGAATTCTGATGATAATGAAACCCAGGTCGATATTGATGGAAATGATGGTCCTTATCTGCCATGCGAAATTGAATTATTGCCTAAGCACATTAATTTCTATGTCCCTAAGACCCAGGCAGTTCAATAAAGGCTAATTTAAATAAATTTAAGACAATTTAATAAGGCTTTAGTGTATACTAAGGAAAAGTAATAGGAGTCTAGTATGACTCCTATTTTAATTATAAAAAAATAAAGGAACATTCTATATTATGAAAGATATTTATAATCGCTATCATAAAATTATTAAGATAGTATTTTATATTTTACTGATCTTATTTTTCGGTTATCTCATTCAGAATGAGTTACGGTCAATTAATTGGTCCTTGTTTTTTGATTCTTTAGCTGATCTACCTGCCTTTACACGCCTGGCCTTAGTCATTTTTGGATTATTAGGCTTTAGCTTTAACGGGTGGTATGACTATGTCGCTACCCGTAACTACACGGTGACTGCCCATAGCTATAAAATTTTACAAATGGGCTGGATAAGCCAAGCATTTAATGAATTTATCGGCTTAAGTGGCTTTACAGGGGCTGCTCTCAGAAATAATTTTTATCAAAAACATGGTCTGAAGCCTAAGCAAGCCTTACAAATTTCCTTAGAAACCTGGTTTGCCAGTTTCTTAGGTTTAGGCGTCTTATTATTAATTGTTTTATTATCAGGGAAAATTGATGGTTATTCACTATTACTTCCAGTAATTTATTTACTCTACCTGCCTTTGTATTTTTTCTATGATAAGTTGCCCTTAGCCAGAAAATTGGGGGAAAAATTTGGCCTAGAAGCTATCACTTGGAAGAAGAAATTTGCTTACCTATCTGCTTCGCTGTGTGACTGGGTAGCTTCTTTCACCTATTTTTATATTGTGATGTTAATTTTTATGCCGCACTTATCGCCGATATTCGCCATGATGGTTTATAGCTTCGCTAACGTCGTAGGGATTTTAAGTTTTATTCCTGGAGGTTTGGGGACCTTTGACCTGACAGTATTATTAATGATGCAAAATGCCGGTTATAATCCCGATCAAGTTTTAGCAGCCATTGTTATCCTCCGGGTATGTTACTATGTCATTCCCTGGTTATTAGCTTGTTTCTATGTTTTCCATAACTGGTTTACCAGTAAACTATTCGAAGAAGATATGAAGATAAAGGCTTGGGGAAAGTGGATTGTTCGCTTTGTTTCCTTTTTACTCTTAGTTAACGGCTTGGTTTTAATTTCTTCAGTGATTTCACCAGCTGTTCCTGAGCGGATTCATTTGCTTAAATACCTGATTCCTAGATCTTTACAGAGTGTCTCCATTCTTTTGGTGCTTTTAATTGGCTGTACTGCCTTTATTTTATCTTTTGGCTTATTCAAGCGGATTAGAAGGGCCTTATGGCTGACACTTATTCTCTTACCCCTAGGAGCCATTGCTTGTATGATCAAGGGCTTAGACTATGAAGAAGCCATTTTCTTACTCCTGTCGACTTATTTACTATATCAGTCCCGTTTTCTCTTTACTCGCAATCATTTGGCACTGAATCGTAGGAATATTTTACTCAGCTTTTTCGCCTGTGCAGGCCTTTTGTTAATCATCTTTTTAATCACTGGGCACTTTAGACATATGCCTTTCACTCGCCATGTCTATTTATTAAATCCTTTACACATTTTTTTCTATCTGGTGATTGCCAGTTTGTTGACGATTTTAGTGCTATTTAGTCGCAGTGAACGGTTGGACTTTCTACCACCTTCCCTAGATGAAATTAATCTTTATGAACAGCTTATCGCTGAATATGGGGGAAGCGAATATAGCCACTTAGTTTATTTGAAAGATAAGATGATCTTTTTTAACGCTGAACAAACTGTGGCTATTTTATACCGCCCCTCATCCGATAATTTAATTGCCTTAGGAGACCCTATTGGTAACAGTCAGGATTTTCCTAGCGCCTTAGAAGAATTTTTGGAATATGCCGAACACATGGATATGGCTGTGGGCTTTTATGAGGTTACCCCTCATTACCTTGATGCCTTTTGTAGTTTAGGCTACGCAACCTTGAAAATAGGGGAGTCAGCGATTATTGATTTGGACGAATTTACTTTTGAAGGCAAAAAAAATAAAAATCGCCGTTCCGTTCGCAATGACATGACTCGAGCCGGACTCTATTTTGAAATTTATCAACCTCCTTATAATGACGAATTTATCCATGACTTGCGACAAATTTCTGATCAGTGGCTTAATAAGCGAGAAGAAATGAGCTTTTCCATGGGGGCTTTCTATGAGGACTATCTAGCCAGAGAGCGGATTGCCGTCTTAAGAGATGAGGAGGCGATCTATGCTTTTGCAAGTATTATGCCGATATCGGAAGATATGATTTCAATTGATTTAATGCGTTATATCAGTCATGATGCCGGTGATGTTATGCAGATGCTAATTTTGCAGTTATTGCAATGGGCCAAGGACCTTGGTTACCACCGCTTTGTTTTGGGAATGGCCCCTTTGGCTAATGTCGGGACAAAATCGTATGCCAGCCCTCGGGATAAGACACTACATCTGGTATATGATTTTGGTAATCGTTTTTATGGCTTTAAAGGATTACGTGCCTACAAATCTAAATTCCGTCCTGAGTGGGAGAACCGCTACATTATTTATCCTAATCAAACCACTTTAATTAAGGTTTTAATTAGTTTATTAGACATTACTCACAAGACAAGGGATTAATGTTTATTTTTTAAGGGATTTCGATTACACTAAATAGAAACGACGATAGGAAAGGAAGCGATATCATGTCACAAACCGTTTATACCGTGTACTGGGAAAACAAACGTGATGACGTCCGTAAAGAACACGGGACCTTTGCGAGTGAAGAGGAAGCATTAGCAGGAATTAAAGCTTGGTGGGAGTTACAAAAGGACAAATATGACAATGTCCAAACTGTTCGCACGAATACCGGAGCTTTAGAAATCCAATACGAAGATGATAATTATGTCTATCGGATTGAGGAGGAACAATTAGATGGCCAGCTGCCTAAAAAATCCTATACTTTAAGGAAACCCGGTCAAATTGAGGCGGAAAGAAACAAATATGACGTCGATGACGATTATTATCTTTTTGATGAGTTAGCCGAACCTTATCGTGACCGCCTGATTGTAGCTATGAATGACAGCCAAAAGGCTCGCCAATATATCTATAACGAACGCGGACAACTCATCAAAAAATTAGGTCAATAAAATTTTAGTTAAAGGCAAAAGAGAGTCAAATCTCCATAAAAGGAGCTTGACTCTCTTTTTTTGTCCAGATATGGGTATTGGAAACGCTTTATAACAAAAGGGTTATTGAAAAGGCTTAATTTTATGATTAAACTAGTTAGGGTGTTCTTAATTGTAAATTGATAGAAGGAGGAAAAAAACAATGAAAGAGAAACTTTTTGAAAGTTTGCAACGTTTAGGAAAAACCTTTATGTTACCAATTTCAATTTTACCCTTAGCTGGTTTATTTCTAGGTATATCAGCTTCTTTTACAGGTGAAACATTTGTGAAAATGTATCACTTAGAAAATATTCTTTCGCCGGGAATGCCGCTCCATAGTATTTTAAGCGTTTTAGGAGACTGCGGAGCCGTTGTCTTTGATAACCTAGGTTTATTGTTTGCTATATCCATTGCCTTAGGTTTGGCTAAAAGCGAGAAAGGGGTGGCAGCCTTATCAGCCGTGGTGGGCTACTTTATGATGTACGCCTCACTATCTAGTTCCATCATCCACCTCCGTGGTTTAGAAGAATTGGAAAAAATACCAGGATTGATTACTTCATTACTTGGCTTTGAGCATACCATGAACCTCGGTGTCTTTGGTGGGATTATTATTGGCTGTCTAGTGGCTTGGCTACATAATCGTTATTACAAGATCGAACTCCCTGATGCCTTGTCATTTTTTGCCGGCACTCATTTTGTCCCAATTGTTTCAGCAGTTGCTGGAGTTCTTAGTGGACTTATTTTATCTTTTATCTGGCCGTATTTCGCTGCTGGAATTGCTAATCTCGGTCAGGTTATCGCTAATACTGGCCACTTAGGGACCTTCCTTTACGGTTATATTTATCGTGCCTTAATTCCATTTGGATTGCATCATATTTTTTATTTACCATTTTGGCAAACCGCTGTAGGAGGGACTGCTGTCGTTGATGGGACCACTGTTGTGGGCGCCCAAAATATTATTTTTGCCCAATTAAAGGCTGGAGAAGCTATTTCTCCCGATGCAGCTAGATTCTTTGCCTTCCAATTTCCAGAAATGATCTTTGCCTTACCAGCTGCTGCCTACGCCATGTACCGGGCCGCTAGATCAGATAAGAAGACCATGGTCAAGGGGCTATTATTTTCTGCATCCCTAACCTCAATTGTTACGGGGATTACGGAGCCGATTGAATTTACTATTTTATTTGCGTCTCCTTTACTTTATTTTGGGGTGCATTGTGTTCTCTTTGCTTTATCTACTGTCTTAGTCCATATTGCCGGAGTAGGGGTTGGACTAACTTTCTCAGGAGGTTTAATTGATTTTATTCTTTACGGCGTCTTGCCAGGCAATGCAAGAACACATTGGATTCCAGTGGTTATTATCGGTATTATTTACGCCATTGTCTATTTCTTCCTCTTCCATTGGATTATAAAGAAATTTGACTTGGATACTCCAGGAAGAAAAGCAGATACTTCATTACATACTAAAGAAGAATTCCGAAACAAAAATGCGCTTAATGGCTTGAGTGAAAATGATCAAAGAGCTTATCAAATTGTTAGCGGTTTGGGTGGTACCGATAACCTTGTCGATGTTGATAATTGTGCCACCCGTCTACGGGTAACGGTCAAAAACGGTGATGAGGTTAATAAGGAAGCCCTACAAGCCACTGGCGCAGCCGGCGTTGTGGTCCGTGGTAATAGTGTCCAAGTCATCTATGGAACTACAGTGTCAACCATTAAGACCCAAGTCACTGAATTCATCGAAAGTGGCCAAGCCCCCAAAACAGCGGCAACAGTCGTGAACGAAAACCAAGCAGAAGATCCCAAGGAATCAGCTCAAGTCGTTAATAATCAAGCGATTTTAGATGGTATCCCTGTAGAACTTTATGCGGTTGCAGATGGTGAGGTCATTAGCATTGATAAGGTTGAAGATGAGGTCTTCTCTCAAAAGATGATGGGGGACGGCTATGCTATCCAACCTAGTCAAGGCCAAGTGGTCGCGCCAGTAAGTGGGAAAATCTTAAACATCTTTCCAACTAAGCATGCCCTTGGTATCCAAAGTGATGAAGGGCTTGAAATCCTCGTTCACATGGGTTTAGACACGGTTGAACTCAAGGGAGAAGGCTTTAATATTCAAGTTGAAGAAGGACAAAGTGTTAAACCTGGGGATCCGTTAGCTCAAATGGACCTAGCAAGTATCGTAGCTAAAGGTAAAGCTTGTGACATTATGGTTGTCTTAACCAATAGTGATAAGGTTCATAGCTTCGATGTTCTTGACCAAAAACAAGTCAAAGCTGGCGAAAAGGTCGGCGAAGCCTTATTAAATAAGGAATAGTGTGTTAATTAGCATTACTTAACTAAAGGTTCTAGTAGTGGAACAAATCGTCTACTGCTAGGCCTTTTTATATACTAATCGCTCGGCAGAGTTTACCTTAAAAGTTCTAAACCATTACTTCCTTTATGAATTTACTTAATTATTTTAATAGACGAAACAAGCTTTAGGGTATACTATAAAGAGAAAGTTAGTGCAGTTATTAGGAAAGGGGTTAGACAATGGAAGCAGGTTATCAAAATACAGAAGTTAATCAAAGCTTTTACTTACAAGTGGACGATCAGCATAAATTGTATGTCGAAGACTGTGGAAACACAAAAGGGCAACCAGTTATTTTTTTACATGGAGGTCCTGGGAGTGAGATTACTCCAAGTTGCCGCTTATTTTTCGACCCTGAAAAATATCATATTATTTTATTTGACCAACGAGGGACAGGGAAGAGTAAGCCTTTTTTATCTACCGAGAATAATACACCTTTTGATAGTGTCCGCGATATGGAACTGATCCGTGAATACTATGGTTATGACAACTGGTTTGTTTTTGGTGGGTCTTATGGGTCGACCTTGGCTTTGGTCTACGCCATTTTACATCCTGAACGGGTGGAACAATTAATACTAAGAGGGATCTTTCTAGGGCGTCAAGAAGAGATTGATTGGTTGTATGAAGGTGGGGCAGCTAAATTTTATCCCGAAGCTTACGAAAAATACCTGTCTTTCTTGAGTGATGAAGAGCAAAAAAATTGCGTCCATGCTTATTACCAAAAAATCCATCAGGGAGATAAAGAAGCTCATCAAGCGGCATGTAGGTATTGGACCAAGTGGGAATCTTCCTTGTTGACTCTACTGCCTCATTTTCCCGAAGAAGACCAACTGAGTCCAAGTGAAGAAGCGACAGCCGTTTTAGAATCGCATTACTTTGAAAATCATATGTTTTTTGAAGAAGATAATTATATTTTAAATAATGTTCACCGCTTTAATGATATCCCGATGGAAATTGTCCAAGGCCGGTATGATGTCATTTGCCCACCAAATTCAGCCTATCAACTCCACCAAGCATGTCCAAAATCGAATTTACATCTGGTAGAAGCCAGTGGTCATAGCCCTTACGATCCTGAAATGTTAAAAACAATCGTAGCGATTATGGACCAATTAGCCCAATAAAATAAAAAGCACTCCTCAACATGACCTTTAAGGATAAGTGATCGTTGAAGGGTGCTTTTCTATTTAATTAAAAAAGGGATTTGTTAATTTTTCTTCAGCAATGGTAGAAGACCCGTAATGGCCTGGATAAACCAGGGTCTGGTCTGGTAAAGTAAACATTTTTCGGGGAATACTTTGCATAATCGCTTGGGTATCTCCACCCGGAAAATCGGTTCGACCGATCGTTCCTTTAAAGAGGGTATCACCAGTCATCATAAAGGGCTGGTCGCTGTTATTAAAGAATAAACAAGTACTTCCCTGAGTATGACCTGGTGTATGGATGGGGATAAAGCCAATGCTTCCTATACTTTGCTCCTGGTCATCTTGGTAGTAAGAATCTGCCGCTTGAAAAGTCAAGTGACCTAAACCAATAAAGGGACTCATGTTATACATAGGATCACTTAACCAGGGCGCCTCAGCTTGATTAATATAGCCCGGAATTTGGTAATATTGACGGATATCGTCTAGGGCACCGATATGGTCACAATGACCATGAGTAATTAAGACAGCTAGGGGTTTTAGTTGTAGCTTTTGAATTTCAGAACGAATTCTGCCCGCTGAAGAACCGGGATCAATAATTAGGGCTTCTTTATTTTGCTCGTTATAGACTAGATAGGTATTAGCTTCCAAGACCTCAGTAACGACTCGGGATACTTTGAGCATAAGTTGACCTCCTGAATATATACTAAAAATAAAAATAAAGCCATAGTTGCTGGGAATCCAACAGCTATGGCATACAGAAGTGAATGATCAATTAGTCTTCTTGTTGTTCTTTAACGAAATCAAGGAATTGATGGAAGAGCATGTCTAAGAATTTATCTGTCCCTTCATCAGTCATGCGACCGGTTTCGTCAAATTTGTTAGCAGCTTGTCCCATTAAAAATTCTGCACCTGGGAAAACTCTAGCATATAAACCTGGAGAAGTGAAAATGTTACGTAAGTTATCTTGGGCACGAACAGAACCTAGGGTACCTAATGAAGCCCCCACAATCATCACAGGTTTGTTTTGGAAAGGTTTACGAACACTTGATAACCATTCGATGACACTCTTAAGAGCGGCGGTAATAGCGTGGTCATATTCAGCTGTTGAAATAACAACGCCGTCAGCAGCTTCAATTTTGTCAGCTAATTCATTGACCACATCAGGAACATCTTGTCCCATGTAATCTGCGTTAAATAGAGGGATTTCATTAATTTCAGCAACTTCAAATTCAACTTCGTCACCGAATTTATTGGCCATATGTTCAATTAAAAGACGGTTATGAGACTTAGAAGCATTGTTACCAATAATACCGACAATTTTCAATTAAAAAAACTCCTTTCGCTAAGCCAGGGATTTCCTGTTTAACAATTTGATTATTTGATATTTAGCGTGATTAAAAATTAAACGCTTTCTTATTCATTGTAAAATGAATTTGGCAAAATGTCTACACTATTGAGAAAATAAATAGAATATAATAGTTATGGATTATTTCTTATCTTCAGGCTCTTTTACTGTTATTATAGATATAACCTATATTTTAAAGGAGCTGGTTGAATGCGTTATTTTTATCTCATTTTAGGTTGGACTTCCTTCGCTCTAGGTGCCTTGGGAACCTTTATCCCTGTATTACCAACAACTCCATTCATGCTATTAGCAGCCTGGGCCTTTGCGCGTAGCTCTAAGCGCTTTGATCAATGGCTGAAAAGTACAAAAATCTACCAATATTATGGAGCAGATTTTGAAGATGGTGGTGGGATTCCTTTAAAAAAGAAAGTACAAATTATACTCATTACCTATACCGTGATGGCTATATCCATTTATTTTGTCCCACTTAAGCCTGTAAGATTACTAATTGTTGCCATTGGTATAATATTTGGGTTATGGTTATTTCTTAAAATGCCTACTAAGAAAGAGTAAAGGCCTATTTAGCCATTACTTTTATTCTTTTCATAGTGGCGTCGACACTGTCATAATACACCTTTCCAAACTTAGCCAGGTGAAGCATGAGTAAATATAACTGATAAAAGTTTAAGCGTAATTCATAGCCTGCTGCCATAGGGTAAAGGGCTTGGTAGGTTTGATAAAAATCATGGTTAAAACCGCCAAAGACCATGGAGACCCCAATATCAAACTCACGATCGCCGTAAAAAGGGGCAGGATCAAAGATAGCCGGTCGACCATCGCTTAAAAACATAAAATTACCTGACCATAAGTCGCCATGTAGGAGGGAAGGGTGACTTTTATGCTGGCTCAAGCTATCTATAATGATGGCGCGAATTTCTTGGTAGGCATCACTTTCGTCCTGTTGCCATAGTTGGTGGTCCATCAGATAATCATGGAGGGGGTCTAGCCTTTGTTTAATGAAAAAGTCAGACCAGGAGGAACTCCAGGCATTTGAAAAAGTCAAACTCGCCCCTTGATAATCCAGTTCAAAGCCAAATTGACCATTGTCGTTGTGGACATGGTGTAAGTTACTGATTAATTCAGCCAAACGCTTTTGGTCTCCTGAAAAGCCTTCATCGAGATAAGTCAAGAGAAGATAGGCGTCACCATTAATTTCCCCCTGACTGATCACTTTTGGTGCAGTGATACCTGTCTTTTCAAAGGCCTTAAGACCAGTAACCTCACTGTCATAAAAGGAAGCCGGAGTATTCTTTTGAACCAAGAGAAAATAAGGGCCATTATTACTATCGATGCGATAAGCATCGTTGACGTCTCCACCTGAAACGGGATGAAGTTTTTGAATGTCCTTCACTGGTAATTGACTGATCCATTGACGGTTGATTTTCGTCATTAATAGGACTCCTTTCGCTTTACTTTATTCATAAATTAATTGATACTCTATAAGATATTTAAGGGGACTACTTGCTTTCTTTCCTAGCAGCTAGTACCTTTTTATAGACCTCAAGAACGCCTTGATCATTGTTGCTTTGGCTGGTTGTATAGTTGGCGTAAGATTTGACCTGGTCACTTGCGTTCTTCATGGCAAAGGAGTGAGGGGTTAAGGAGAGCATTTCCGTATCATTCCCACTATCGCCAATAACGACTAATTCACTAGGGGAGTAATTAAGTTTTTCCAGTAATTTATCTAAACCGTGACCCTTTGATTGGCCTTCCATAGTGATATCAATCCACTTTGCGCCACTAGGCATCACGGTGTAAGGAGCGGAAATTTGCTCTTGATACTCTTGGAGGTAGTCTTTATTGTCATAGTCAGGGAAATAGGCAGTGACTTTATTTACTTCAGCTTCTACTTGACCTAAGTCATCAACAAATTCGATTTTTACATAGTCACTAAAATCATTGTAGTAGGGTTTCGCTTGGCTATCAAAATAAGCCTTATCATTAGCTATTAGAGCGGGGATTCCTTTAGAGGCCCCTTTAATTAAACTAATCAGCTCCCTATAAGCTGACTGGCTAATGGTTGAATTATAAATAGTCTCTTCTTCATAGCTAACGAAGGTCCCTCCAGAGCAGACTAAGGCCATTTCTTTTATCCGATCTTTAAAGACTGCTTCTAGGGCATAATAGGGTTTCCCTGAAGCAATTCCAAAAATAACCCCTTGGTCCTGCAAGTCATCCACATAGGATTTTAGTTCCTTAGGCAATTCGCCTTGGTCACTTAAGAGGGTCCCGTCCATATCACTAGCAATTAATTTGATTTCTTTAAAGCTTTCAGTCATAATTTTTCCTTTCTTATGATTTTACTTAGATTCTCATTTAACTTAACTCTAGCACACAACCCCCATAAAAAATAATCTTAGTCACTTTAAGTTAACTTCGCTAAACACATCAATAGGAATAAGCTGGGCTTTTAGCTATAATATCCCTTAGAGATTAATGAAGAAAGAGGTTTTGAAATGGCCGATCGTACACCAGGACTAACTTATCAAGCCGTTTATAAAGGAATGAAATTACTATTAGAAGCTGAATCAGATATTGTAGTAGATATTGTTGGACACGGCGGGATCGGTAAGACGCAACTGGTACAAAATTTAGCCCAAGACTTGGGCTATGGGTTTTATGAAATGACCTGTTCCTTACTACAACCAGGAGACTTAACCATGCCTATCCCCAAAGAGGACCGCATTGAATATTATCTCAACCCCCAAATTCAAGGGGCAGTTGATGAAGCCAGAGCAAACCCTGACCGTAAGGTGATCCTATTTTTAGATGAATTTAACCGTCCCATTGCCATGGTTCAAAGCGAACTCATGAACTTGGTATTACAACGTCATCTGATGGGAATTCACTTACCCGATAATGTCATTATTATTACCGCAGAGAACCCTTCTAGCGATACAGAAGGTTTTGAAGGCAACGCTTATGCAACCAGTGCACGTGATTTAGCGATTAATGACCGGACCATGCGCATTCGGATGGGAGCTAATTTAGACCATTGGATTGAAAGCTTTGCTGACCAGGAGAATGAATCGGGTCAGACTAATATTCATCCGCTAGTCAAGAACTATCTTCAAGCAGAAGGGCGTCAATATTTCATTGTTATTGATGAAACCCGTGATAAAAACCCAACTCCTCGTGCATATGAGCGTTTATCCCACTTGCTCTATGATTATGAAGCCATAGGAATTGATCCTACACAAATTAAAGATGATGACTTACTCGCCTTCTTAGTTGAAGGGATCGACGGCTGTATTGGTGAAGAGGCTGGGCAAGTCTTCTTGTCTTATCTAGAAAATCACCAAGGAGACTACATTAGTCCTAAAGAAATTATTAATTTAGATAGTGCGGACTTACCTGAATCAATCAAAGAACGTTTTTTAAAAATGCCTGCGATTAGGAAGAAAAGAATTATTCAAGACTTAACGCAATCGCTATTGGATCATAAGGAGCTCATCAAGGATAAATATCTACTTAGCCGCTATGTTGATTTATTTTTACTTGCTGACCCCGACCTAATCTATTCCCTAGTCACTCGCTTAATGCAAGCTGAAGCAGGAAGTCCCTTGGAAGAATTAAGGGCAGGACTCAGTGAGGATAAACGCTTTATTGATAAGGCCTATGCCATTACTATGGCCAGTGGATCAAACTTAGAAGACACCAACTAATAATTCTGGGACTAAGAAAAGGAATAAAAGAGGTGAGAGCGATGAATCGAATGCAGAGCCAACCTATTCAGGAAGAAAAGGTAGATAAAAGCCATAAGACGGATCTTTTTTATGATGATATCAATCAGCTTTTTCGTGAACTAAATTATGCCTTCATCACCTATATGAATTTTGGCTGGTCGGAGGATTATGATAAATTTTCTCAGCTAATGGATGAATTTATTGGTCTTTTATGCGCTAAACTCATGGCAAATCGTTCTTATCAGGGAGCTGGAGACGTTCTTTTTGCTGGAGTTTTATTCCAGATGGACCGCAGGATGTCTGAGGACCTGGCTAAACCGCTTAACGTTAGCGTTGAGGGGACTAGCTTAACGCTGTCAGTTAATCCAGTGCTCTTTTTCATGTACTATCAGGGTCCAAAACAAATGTTAGCTGGCATCCGTCAAATTTGTTACCATATTATTTTTAATCATTTGACTGACTATGACTGGGCCTTCCTCAATGAAGAGGATGGCAAAATGATGAGTGTGGCCATGGATACTGAAGTCAATCAATACATCGATAACCTCCCAGACCACGCCGCCAGTTTAGATAGTATGAAGCAATTGCTGTCTAAAAATTCCCTTAACGAGAAACAGGGTTCATTATATTACTATCAAGAGCTGAAAGCTGCTCGCGATGACCCCAAACACCATAGCCATGATCGGGTATGGTCAACCTTTGAGAAGATGAAGGGCAGTGGGGATATGAATGATACCTATAGTCAACTCAGCAAAAATTTTGACCCCGAAAAAGCTCGGGAATTGCGGATTGAATCGGCAGAGCAATTAAATGATGAAATGAAGAAAAATCATTCCATGCAGCCTGTTATTCCCCAAAGTAAGAATAATGACTTACACCGAAAAATTATCAACGGTATTGTACGTAAGGCTTATGAAAATATGGATGAAGAAATGCGCCAACATCTCAGTGGTAATATTAAAGAAAAAGTTCAAGTTCTCTTTAAGCAACGTTCTCTGAATTGGAAGGACATTATCATGCGCGGTTTGGGTCAAGCACCAATTCCTTATCGCTATTCCAAAAACCGGGTCAATCGCCGCCAACCTTATCGAATCGACCTACCGGGAAGGACTTTAGATACTGCTGCCCAATTAGTGGCCTTCATTGATACCAGTGCTTCGCAAAATGCTGAGGCCTTAGCATACAGCTTAGCAGAGCTTGCTAATATTAATAAAACTTTAGGGACTGATATTTGGGTGGTCCAAGTAGATACCCAGGTGGTCGGTGTTAAAAAACTGGATCAAAGTAATGTCGACCAGTTCCAATTTGAGGGTCGGGGAGGAACCAGTTTTGCACCAGCTTTTGAATGGTTACATGAAAATGGGTTTAATGATAGAAATTCAGTATCTGTCTATTTTACTGATGGTTACGGCGATGACGGTTTTGAGCGTTACGGTTATCAAAACATGTACTGGGTGCTGACAACAGCTGACCCTAAGGAGCCCTCGCCACTATCTACCGATAGCGGGGGAAAATTATTATACTTACGCCAAGATGAAAAATATAATCACCGGATAATTAAGCAAAAGCGTCATAGCTAGTTATAAAGGGGAGAAAAAACTTTGTCATTAGGAGCAAGTCAAAAAAAACAACTGATCTTAAAAAGCCAATTTGGTCAGTACCTAGACCTCGTAAAAACTATTAATTATGATGAGCTAGCTCAGGCAGGGATTAGTATTGCTTTCAATTTTAAAGGGATTAGCGATGAAATTGCCTTCTACATGGTTATTCATGGCTATTTAGCTGGATTTGAAAGTGACCGGCAAAAAGAGACTCTGATACGTCAAGCCAATAATTATCGCCTAAATAATGAAGTTACTCTGGAAAACCTGGACCAATTTCTCGAAGTGGTGTGGGATGACTACCAAGTTCGTATGGAAGCAAGCAGGAATAGTGAAAATAAGCCAGATAATAATATCATTGCCCGGCACGGTAACAATAAAAAACTTTGGAATCATTTTATGGCAGAAAATATCCCTGAACTGGAAAATAAACGCCAGCGTTATCTTTCCAGTCAAGAGTGGTAGCAAAGCATATTATTTGTTCTTTATCAAATAAAAATGATATGATGATAATAGTTAAAGAGGAAAGGAGTTTTGCATATGTCAGATGAAAAAGTTGTTGTTAACATGCTTAATCAAAAAGGTGAAGATTCAGGTACCGCTACTTTTGAAGAAGGCGACGGTAAGGTAAAAGTTACTGTAGATTTTCACGGTTTACCAGAAGGTGAATTTGCAATGCACATTCACGAATATGGTGCTGCATCTCCAGAAGAAGAATTTGCTGATGCAAAAAGTCACTTCAACCCAACAGGTGTTGACCATGGTAAAAAATCAGAAAATGGTCCTCACTTAGGTGACTTACCAAACATTGAAGTACCAGCTAGTGGTGACTTTAAAGGAGTCTACGAAATTGAAGGCCTTTCTCTAAAAGAGGATGCTAAATATTCTCTTCATAATGAAGGCAACGGGACAGCCCTAATTGTTCACACTGGTGCAGATGACTATATTTCCCAACCTACAGGGGATGCTGGTGGTCGTCAATTAGGTGGCGTTATCTTCCCAGCTAAATAAGCGATTAAGTAGGTTATAGACACTGTGAGCTCATGGTTAGGCCATGAGCTCTTTTTATTTTTAGCTAGATTTTATTCATTTTAAACTATTTTTTATGTAAGAATATCTAACCAATTTTTCCTTTTTATGGTATTATTAAAAAAAATAAAGAATTTTGAATGAGAATTTGTAACATAATAAAGGAGGCATTCTTATGCTGTTTACGGATGAGGAAAAATTACAAATTTTACGCGACGTGTTAGCTATTGAAAGCGAAAATGATCAGGAGGCAGAAGTTGCTGAATATTTTAGCCGCTTACTAGCAAAGTATGGTATTGAGAGTGAGATTATTGAATACCAAACTGGGCGTTCTTCGCTTATTGCTAATATCTATGGTAGTGAAGGTAGAGAAGGAAAGGTCTTGGTCTATTCAGGACATTTTGATGTCGTATCTGCAGGCGACCATAATGACTGGACTTATCCACCTTTTGCTGGAGAAATTCATGATGGGAAAATCTACGGCCGGGGGACTTCAGACATGAAGTCTGGATTGGTTGACTTGGTCTTGGCCGCCATTGAATTAAAGGAAGCCGGTGCTAATTTTAAAGGTTGCCTACGCTTAGCACTAACGGTTGGTGAAGAAATCGGCATGTATGGGTCGAAACAATTAGTCGAATCAGGTTATTTAGATGATGCTGATGGCTTTTTAATTGCAGAACCTTCAGGCAGTGAGTCAGTGGTATATGCCCATAAGGGATCCATCCAATATGAAATTATTGCTCATGGGAAAACTGTTCACTCTTCTATGCCAGAAGTGGGCATTGATGCCTTGCAATTAATGGTGGATTATATCAACTTAAGCAATCAGCGCTTTGATGAAAGCTTTAATACAAAATCCGCATATAATACTGACCTAGGAAAAACCCTCAATGTCAATACAGTGATCGAAGGCGGAACCCAAATCAATAGTGTGGCTGGCTTAGTAAAGATGAAAGCCAATACCCGGACCGTTCCCGAAGCGGACAATGAGTTAGTTTTATCGATAATTAATGACAGTATCGAAGAGCTAAACGCTAAGACTGAGGGATATTTAGAATTAAATCTTCTCCAAAATAATCCACCAGCAACCTCAACAGAAGATAACGATCTAATAAAAGCTATCCAATCCAGTGTCAATCATGGGTTAGAGCTTACCGTTACTGGAGGAGCAACAGATGCTTCTAACTTCGGTCAAATTGGTAAAGACTATGATTTAGCGGTTTATGGACCAGGAGAACCCTCAGTTGCTCACCAAGAAAATGAATATGTTGAATTAGATAAATTCTTATCTTTCGTTGATATCTATAAAGAAACAGCCCTAAACTATCTTAAATAAAATACCCATCTAAGCTAAATGAAAGAGGACTGCCTATGAATCACTACTTAGAAATTGCTAATAGCTCAATCGTTTTCTTCCTCTGTGCTATTGTCATTTTAATTGTTAGCGTTCAGGCTATCTTGTTTATCAAGAAAGCCTATAATCGAGGACTAGAATTGGGAATGACCAAGAAAACTTTAAAAAGGGCGATGACCAATAGTGCCATGTTGTCTGTCGTTCCTTCCCTGCCGATTATTGTAATGATGCTAGCCTTATCTGTGCCTTTAGGGAAATACTTTCCTTGGCTGCGACTATCGATTGTTGGTTCAGCCGGCTATGAGGGAATGGCTGCTAATATAGCTGCTCAAAGTCAGGGACTTACTGATATTTCAGACCCTAACTTAACCCCAGAAGTCTTCATCATTATCATGTTTGTGATGACAATTGGAATCATATGGGGGATACTATTTAACATTCTCTTTATGGACAAACTAGACCAAGTCTCCCAAAAGGCTAAGGAAGAGAGTCATAATACTAACATGGTCGCTTTAGTATCTGGCGCTTTATTTACAGCAATGTTAATTACCTTATCGACACCTTATGTATTTAATACGGAAAATATCTCATCCCTAGTGGCTTTCTTAGCTGCCGGGCTGACGACTTTAATCATCGATTTCTTAGCTAAGCGCTTTGGCTGGACTAGCCTAAAAGATTATTCCCTACCCATTGCTTTGATAGTAGGGATGGGAGCCGTCATCCTACAAGCACAAATATTTTAAGGAGTTTAGCCTATGAACGATAAAAAAACACGTACTTCAAAAGAATTTTCTCAAGAAATCAACCGCCTAGGCAAGATCACCAGTATAATTGCTTTAATTGCCATGTTTATGGTGCCGATAGGGACGGCTTATTGGTATGGAGTCGGTTTATCCTTTACTAAGGCTTTAGCGGCCGGGAGTAGTTTAATCGCTATTTTTCTACCTATGGCAGTGGTAGAGAACCTGTCCTTCTATCCCATCTTTGGTTCTGGAGCCATGTATTTGAGTTCAATTACCGGGAATATAACTAACATGAAGATGCCAGTGACGGTAGCTGGACAAAAAATTGCCGGGGTCAGTCCAGGGAGCGAGAAGGGGGATGTGATTGCCATAATTTGTGTGGGGATCTCTTCACTGGTGACTATCGTAGTTTTAGCCGCAGGGGTATTTTTAATTGGATCCTGGCTAGTGCCTATCTTAAACCATCCTGTCCTTAAACCGGGTTTTGACCATATTACGCCAGCTCTTTTTGGTGCTATAACAGTCCCTCAGTTACTGAATAATAAGAAGATTGCCATTGCCCCTTTAATTTTTACGGCAGCTTTATTCTTATTTTTAGGCCCTGCAGCCTACAGTCAATATCAATCTTATATCTTAATTTCTGCCATGGTAATTTCATTTGCGGTTGCTTACTTTTTAGATAAGAATAAGCAATCATAAGCTGATGTGTTTTTATAATCCTCTTGGTTTTGAGACCAAGCATTACCAATAGATATCAAAAATATATCTGATAAGATAGGGTGTAACGATCACTAACCAAATTTTAGTCAATGACCTGTTGATTTATCAAGCTTTTACCTAATCAATAGTGATCGATCTTCCGGTCCATCTTTCTAGAATGATGATAAAGTGATTTGCCTTTAGGACAAAGCCTTGCTATGCTATAAAACAAATAAATAAATTAACTGTGATGAGAAGAGTAGCTTATTCAAAGCGTTTACAGAAAATTAGTAGGGATGAGAGCTAATGACGATGGAATCAGTGAAGATGAACTCGGAGGTTTTAGAAGGTGTCGGCTTTCTAAACGGTAGCAACCGTTACTTTGCAGCAATTGATACAGATTGTATAAGTGACTCCTTTAGCAATAGAGGAGTAATCAGGGTGGTACCACGGTTATCCCGTCCCTAGGAAAGATTATTGTTCCAGGGATGGGATTTTTTTATGACATCAATTAAAAATAAAAGGAGTGCTAATTATGCCAAAATTTACTCAGTTAAAACAATCACCGTTTCGTTATGACCATGTGGGGTCTTTTCTACGTCCCCAAGAGCTCATTGATGCAAGAGCGAAATTTGAAAACGAAGAAATTGAATATTCAGAACTTAAAACTTTAGAAGACCAAGCGATTATTGACCTGATCAAAAAAGAAGAAGCCCTTGGTTTAAAGACCATCACGGATGGTGAATTTCGCCGTAAAAGTTGGCATTTTGACTTCTTCTGGGGACTCAATGGTGTTGACCGTGTTGAAGTAGAAGCGGGAACTCAATTCTCCGGAGAACAAGTCTTTGCCGTGACCAGCCGAATTGTTGATAAAATAAATGGTGATAACCATCCTTTTGTGAATCATTTCAAATTTACCCAAGCGCATGCTTCTGATCATGTTGACGTTAAGCAAACCATTCCAGCGCCAGCTCAATTCTTGCAAGAGGTTTTACGTGACTTTAATAAGGAATATACTCAGGGGATATATAGCCAATTAGACGACTTATTAGCTGATATTACCCAAGCCTATAGCCAAGTCATTGAAGACCTCTATCAAGCAGGCTGTCGGACCATTCAATTTGATGATTGTACTTGGGGACGTTTAGCTGGGGGTAAAGATTACGATGGAAGTGAATATAGCCAAGGGAAAATCGAAGAATTAAAAGCCCTTTATGCCCGCGTCAATAATGCAGTTATCGCAAATAAACCTTCCGATTTAAGGATCAACACCCATATCTGTAGGGGAAATTTCCGCTCAACTTGGTTTGCTTCAGGAGGCTATGACACCGTACAAAGCCCCTTATTTGATCAAGAAAATGTCCATGCCTACTTCCTAGAATATGACTCTGAGCGGGCGGGAACTTTTGAACCTCTAAAGACTGTATCTGATGACAAGCATGTCGTCTTAGGCTTAGTCACAACAAAGTCAGCTGAATTAGAAAGCAAAGACGACCTAATCGCCCGGATTAAAGAAGCCAGTCAATATGTTCCCTTAGATCGTTTAAGTATTAGCCCTCAATGTGGCTTTTCTTCCAATGAAATTGGCAATAAGATCAGTGAAGAAGACCAATGGAAAAAAATAAAATTATTAATCGAAGTTGCAAAAGAAGTATGGGGCGAAGATGCCTAAGTAGCCGCTCACAAAAATTTACTAAGCCTTAGCAATTACAACAACGCTTAAGACGCTGAAGTTGATTGAAAAGTTGAAGGGGTAATTGATTTACCACAGAAGAACTTTTTAGTCAATTCCAGCTTTTTTGATTATATGAGGATTTATTTGATAGAATTGTATTCTTTTTATTTTATTGATATATTAAAACTATGAAAAATATTTACAGGAATAATAATTTAAAAAGAAGGAGATTCTATGATTGAATTTGATCAGGTTGAGAAAATTTATCCTGGTAATGTCCAGGCCTTAAAGAAATCGTCGCTAACGATTAATGATGGTGAGTTTGTTTGTTTTATCGGACGATCGGGTAGCGGGAAAACTACCGCACTCCGTATGATTAATCGGATGCATGATCCCAGTTCTGGGGACATATTAATTAATGGACAAAAGACCACCAACCTTAATCCCGTTGATTTAAGGCGTAAAATTGGTTATGTCATCCAACAAATTGGGCTCATGCCCCACATGACGATTTACGATAACATTGTTACCGTACCACGCTTACTCAAAGTTGACGAAGAAGAATGTAAAAGAATCGCCCATCGCTTATTAAAGCGAGTGGAATTACCAGAAGATTTCCTTGACCGCTATCCTTCTGAACTATCAGGAGGGCAGCAACAGCGGGTTGGGGTTATCCGCGCATTAGCTGCGAATCCAGAAATTGTTTTAATGGATGAACCCTTTGGAGCTTTGGATCCCATCACCAGAGATTCCTTACAAGAACTCGTCAAAGATTTACAAAGAGAATATGGGTCAACCTTTGTTTTTGTGACTCATGATATGGATGAGGCACTCGCATTGGCAGACCGAATTGCGATTTGGCGGGATGGCGATCTGGTTCAATATGATACTCCAGATAATATTATTCAAAATCCTGCAGACGACTACGTCCGCGATTTCTTAGGTGAAGACCGTCTCATGCAGGCTCGGGCCAATATCATCACTGTTAAGGAAATTATGAACACAAATCCCTTAACGATTAGTTTAGGCAAATCGATTAGCGATGCTATTCGAGTTATGCGCAATAACCGTGTCGATTCGCTATTTGTGATTGATGATTATCGTCATCTAATGGGAAGGATTAGCCTGGAAACCATTACTCATGAACAATCCCGTGATGCTTCTGTCAGTGCGGTAATGGACCAAAGGACTTATCCAGTCCAAGAGGATGACTTGGTCCAAGATACCATGCAACGTATCCTAAAAGGGGCTTTGCCTAATATTCCAGTTGTCAATAGTGACCGGCAATTAACCGGTATTGTCACCCGCAGTGCTTTAGTTAACTTTGTTTACGATAGTGTCTGGGGCGATGATAGTGAAGAAGATAATTCAGAAGAAACAGTCACCAGTCAAGAAGAGGGGACTGAATGAGTATGATAGAATTTTTACAACAAGAAGGCGATGAAATTTTAAGACTTTTAGGCCAGCACATTAGTATTTCCCTCATTTCCTTAGCTTTGGGAATCGCCGTTGCTATTCCTTTGGGAATCTTTCTATCTCAACATCAAAAATATGCCGGTGGTTTTATTAGTTTAGTAAGTATCTTACAAACTATTCCCACTATGGCACTTTTAGCCTTAATGATCCCTTTCTTTGGTGTGGGAAGGACACCATCGATTATAGCCTTATTCCTCTATTCCTTACTGCCCATTCTTAGAAATACTTATTTAGGAATGACTTCGGTAAGTGCTGATCTCTTAGATGCAGGTAAGGGCATGGGCTTGACCCCTTGGCAATTAATTTGGAAAGTGCAACTTCCCTTAGCTACGCCCGTGATTATGGCTGGGGTGCGTTTATCAGCGGTCTATGTGATTGCCTGGACCACGCTAGCGGCATATATCGGTGGTGGGGGCTTAGGAGAAATGATCTTTAATGGTCTAAACCTCTTTAGAGCTGACCTCATCTTTGGTGGAACGATCCCAGTAACCATACTGGCCTTAGTAGTTGATTTTATCATGGGGAAAGTTGAACAATGGTCCTCACCTCAAATGTCATCAAAAGAGGAGGCGGCTTAAGCATGAAACGTATTATTAAAAGAATTCTCACTCTCTTTAGTGTCGTCTTATTGTCTAGTTGTTCCTTACCCGGTTTATCTAATGCTGCTGATTCGGATACTATAACCATTGCCAGCTTAGGTAGTACAGAAGCTGAAATTATGGGCTTCATTGTTGAAGGCATGGTAGAACACTATATACCTATTGATGCTAATCGGATTACTAACCTCGGTTCCTCATCGATGAACCACGCCGCCCTTCAAACCGGAGATGCAAACGTGGCTTCAGTCCGTTATACAGGGACCAGCTTGACAGGTGAATTGGGCCAAGAACCGATTACAGATCCCCAACTCGCGCTTGAAAAAGTCGTTAAAGGCTTTGAAGAAGAGTTTGACCAAACCTGGTATCCTACTTATGGCTTTGCCAACACCTATGCCTTTATGGTAAGGCGAGAAGATGCGGAGGAACTAGGCCTTGAAAAGGTCAGCGATTTAGAACAATATGCCGATACCTTTAAGGTGGGAGTCGATAACTCCTGGCTCGAACGCGAAGGGGACGGCTATGATGGCTTTGTCCAAACTTACGGTTTTGACTTTGATAACCTTTACCCCATGGCCATTGGGTTGGTTTACACAGCCATAGCTAATGGAGAAATTGATGTTGCCTTAGGCTATTCAACCGACGGAAGAATTATCTCTGAAGATCTCAAGGTCTTAGAAGACGACAGACACCTATTCCCTCCTTATGACGCTAGTCCTGTAGCTACCAATGAGATACGTGCCAGATATCCTGACCTGGATAAGGTCATGGCCAAACTTGCAGGAGCGATCAGTAATGAAGAAATGCAACGGCTAAACTTTACCGCTGATAATTACTTATTAGAACCTAGTACAGTAGCTAAGGAATGGTTACTACGTAATAATTATTTTGAAAACAAAGAACCTTACTTAGAACCAGTCAGAAAAAAGGAGGTTGAATAGACATGGCTGATATCACGGATTTAAGTGTATGGCAACAATTACTCTATTATTATTCAGAAAATAGTTCTTATGTCATTAGTCAATTCTTTCAACAAATGCTAATGGCCTTGTATGGCACCATATTTGCCTGTTTATTGGCTATCCCATTAGGTTTTTACATTGCTAGACGGGAAAAACTAGCCAATGTCGTGATTAGTATCGCAAATATTATTCAAACCGTTCCAGCCTTGGCCTTATTGTCTGTATTGATGCTTTACTTAGGGCTAGGGTCAAATCTGGTGGTTTTAACCGTCTTCCTCTATTCCTTATTGCCGATTCTACGAAATACTTATACTGGGGTTAGAAATATCGATGCCGGCATCATTGATGTTGGTAAGGGCATGGGCATGACTAAGATGCAAGTGATTTTAAAAGTTGAATTTCCTTTAGCCTTCCCGGTCATTTTAGGAGGTATTCGAAATGCTTTCATTACTGCCATTGGGATTGCTACCATTGGTACCTTTGTTGGAGCAGGGGGACTAGGTTCCATTTTAACCCGGGGTGTTAACGCTTCGGAAGGGACCAGTATTATCTTAGCTGGCGTAATCCCGATCGCCTTAATGTCTATCGTGGCTGATTATCTGATGGAATTACTAGAAAGACGGCTCAGTCCTAATGCAAGTAAGAATAAATAAGTGAAAGGAGAATTGCATGACGGCTACAAATTATACTGTCCGTTATAATGTCTTTTCTGATATTCCTGTCTTAGAGGTATTTATGGAAGGACAGAGTAATAAATTAAAGGACTTTATTATTGGCTATCACGGCTGGACAAATGTCAAAGAATCAATTCTAACCCAAGCCATCGCTTTTGCTAAGGCAGGCTTTCATGTGGTTATCCCTGATGCCTATCTCCATGGACAACGGCGCCCCAATAATTACCAATATCAAATGGAAAAAGACCTGGCATCCGTTCTAAAGCATAATGTAGAAGAATTTCCACGCTTAGTTCAGGCCATAACAGAAGCTTATAGTGTTAAGCACTTGGCTATTTTTGGAACGTCAATGGGTGGGCTCACGACTGGTTTAATTATTGCTAAGAATGGCCATAAGTTAGATGGGGCAGTCCAATACATTGCTGCCATTGATGCGGTTGAACAATTAGGGCAATTATATAACCAAGACCAAGCTAGTCAAAATGTAAATGAAGACTTAGCCTTTATCCGTAGCTGGAACCTAGCCGACCATCTCGATCAGCTAGAGGGTCTTCCATTCTTTGTTTATAATGGGGGCAAGGATAACTGGATAAATACAGATATTAATCGCCAGCTTATCCCAAAAATACAAGCGGATAATAAGGGGGTTAACATCTCATACTACATTTATGAGGAAGAAGACCACTGGGTTCCTTTTGATATCATTGAGAAATCGGTCGACTTTATCCAAAAAAATTTATAATTACAATTAAAGCAGAAGAAAAGGACTTCATCATAATTAGGGTGAAGTCCTTTTTTATCGCTTTAGAAGCCTTCATTATGTTTTAAGTATTCTTCTTCCTCAGGAGTGTTTTCACGCCCTAAGTATTCATTGCGGTAGGGATAGCGACCATATTCTTTAATGATATCATAGTGCATTTTTTCATATTTTAAGCGCTGGCTCAGTCCGGGTTCAGAAGCAAAGAGATCTAGAGCTTGTTCATGTATTTTAAGCGATTCTGAATGCATAAAGGGCATATAGAAGAAGCCACGCTCTTCAACTGTCAAATCATTTAAATCAGCGTGTTCAATGCCTTCTTGGGCTAAAGCCAGGGCCATATTGTCATAAGCATAGGCCTGGCCACTATTGCGATAGATATTACGGGAGAATTGGTCTAATACAATAATTTCAGCTAGCCTACCTTTAGCATCTTGACGCCAATCTGCGTGTTCACCAGCGGCAACTTGGCTATGTAGGTCAGAGAACCTTTCTATAATTTGCTGATCCACTTGATCGCCACCGTTGAACCACTGTTTCGGGTCCAGTTCTTTAAACCAAAAGTCTAATACCTCATTATAATCCATTATTTACACCTCTCTAATAAACTGATATTTCGTTCAACTTACCATACTAGTCTCATTTTAGCGAATTAAATGAAAATTATCGAAGGAGTTGAAGTTAAATGATGGTCATATGTATAATTATAGTAACTTTAATTTGATAGAATAGTAAGTAAGATGCAAGAATAGGGGAGTATCATGAAAGAAATTGCCTTAGTTGCCTTATCTAATGGTCTAAGCAATAAAGAAAAGAAAACACTGGTAAACTTAATCAAGCTGTTAGAAAATCTTTCTGTTAAAGTACACTACCAAGCAGATGCCTTATTTAGCGACTCTAGGATTGGAGCAGTTAATGCCAAAAAACGAGCTGAAATAGTTAACCAGTATTTTAAAAATCCGGCAATTAATTTTATCTTCGATTTGTCAGGAGGAGATGTAGCTAATGAAACTATTTGCTATTTAGATTATAAAGCAATTAAAAATTCTTCCTGCAAATTATTTGGCTATTCTGATTTAACCACGGTGATTAACGCAATTTATACTCAAACCGGTAAAAGCTCAGTACTCTTTCAAGTGCGGCACTTGGTTGATAAAAGTAGTCATAGACAATTTGAAGCTTTTAGAAGTCTTATAGATGATAGGGACACAAATGATGTAGTCAACAAGTTTATCCAGGAAAATTCTAAATTTATTCAGGGAAGTGCCGTAAGTGGTCAAGTTTTAGGTGGTAACATTCGCTGTTTCCTCAAATTAGCTGGAACCGCTTATTGGCCAGATCTAAAGGGAAAATTTTTATTTTTAGAAAGTTACAGCGGTCTGGAAGGCCGTATTAGAACTTACTTCGCTCAATTACAGCAATTAGGTGTATTTGAAGACATCAGCGGCTTAATATTAGGATCTTTTACTGAATTAGATAATCAAATAGGCAGAGATTGTCTTATAGATATCGTCAGTGAATACGTCAGTCCTGAATTACCCTTAGTATCGACGGAAGCCATTGGCCACCAAAAGGATTCATTGCCTTTAATCATTGGTCAAGACCTATCATTAAAAGACTAATTGCATTAATTGATGGCTAAATCGTCTGTATTTTGAATTAGAGATTAGAGTAAGAATAAAATCGCCCAAGGAGCTAGCACAGTAGAGTACATTCTATTGTGCTTTTTTATGCTGTCCATATGGATCATTTATTAATTAACAGAAGATTTACACAGTAAAAGGACTTGAAAGTATCCATTTATTAGCTTTTTGTTACTACATTAAGTAATTATTGGCTTAACCCTTTATTTGACTAAAAAGTTATATAAGTCTTGACAAAGTTATTTTAGGGCGCCAAAATAAACCAATCAAAAATAATGGAGAAAATTATGAAAGCAATATATAGAATATTAAAAAAAAATATATTAATTTTTAGTTTCTTGACCTCTTTATTGTCTATAGCTATGGTCAGTGAAGCTTTCTTAATGCAATTTATTATAGATGCTATTAATTTAGGTAAAAGCAGATATATTATGGTGTCTTTCTTTACTATTATATTTATATTAGTTCAAACACTTATCTATTATTTTCAGCAATTATTAACTTCTGTATTAAGCAAAAAATCAGCCTATGTTTTCCGTAAGCAAATATTCAGAAAGTACCGCTTAATCTACTAACCGGGGAAAAGAACGATAAACTTTTAGCTTCGCTAACCACACAAATCGATCAAGTCGAAGCCAATTATTTTTACTCGATTTATTGGGGTGGCTATTTAATTTGTCAATTACTAGTAGCAGTGATCGTTTCATTATTCTTCAATCCAATCCTATCACTCCTATCAATTCTTTTGAGTTTACCCAATCTATTGGTGGCATTTATTTTTAAAAATACCCTTGAAGAAAAGCAAGGGGAGCTTAGCAATGAAACGAATTCATCAGTAGCCAGCATTCAAGATTTAATTAATGGGGCAGCAGACTGGCGGGTGGCCAATAAAGAATTTAGTATTTTTAAATTATTTGAAACCAAGACCTTAAAACTTTTACAGAAACAAATTCAAGTTGAAAAAGCACAATATAGGGTTGTCAGCTTGAATCAACTATTTTCCAATCTTCTTTATTTTGGGACTTGGATCATAGGCGGTTTATTTATTATATATGGTCAACTCACCCTAGGCGGAATGATTGCATTTTCGCAGTTACTAGCTAGAATAGCATTCCCAATATACAGCTCTTCTGATTTACTAGCAAAGTATATTAACGGTAAAAAGGTATTAGATTCACTTTCCCAAGAATTTACCCAGGTCGATCAAGCTACAAACACACAAAGCAAGTTTGAGGTCATTTCATTTCATAATTTTGTTTTAAAGAATAGGAAGGGGACTAAGGCGCTTAATGTCTCCTTTCATAAAAATAAGAAGTACTTATTAAAGGGAAAGAGTGGTATTGGCAAGACCACCATCTTGAAAGCTATTTTAAGAGAGCAAAATGACTATGCAGGCAGCGTAGAAATAAATGGTGTCGATATTACAACTATTAAAGAAAGTAACCTTTTTGAACACATAGGCTATGTCCCACAGCAACCCCATGTATTTAGTGCTAGTCTGAAAGATAATCTGACCTTATTTTCTAATAATTATTCCTATAAAGAGCTATTTGAAGTTTTAAGTTTTGTTGAACTAAAACAATGGGCAAACAAGGACAGTTTAAAAATGATGATTTCCAGTGAAGAAGTAACTCTTTCCGAATGAAAAATGATATTCTACTACTAGACGAATTTTCTGCTGGTATTGATTATGAAACCTTATTAAAGATTGAAAACAAACTAATTAATTTAGATAAAACAATTATTTACGTTACCCATGTCGATATTGATCGAGCAGGTAAACAATTTGATGAAGTAATTGACTTAAATCACTATTTTGCTAGCTAATACATACTTAACTAATGCTCTATAAGATTTGGCATACCCGGTTTTATTGCTTTTATTATCGAAATAAAGTAGGCTAGGGTGGAGGAAAATAGATCTATTTGAATGGTTTCATTCACCAGATAAGTAAAAAAGTTATCATAGAGATATAGTATAGATTAGGTAGTGATCAAAATGAAATATCTTAGTGGTCAATTTGCTTTAAATATTCCATGTCAATTAGACACCTATGGAGACTGGCATATTTTGGCTTTAGATTGGTCTAATCCTGATTTCAAGGAATCAAATAATAGTATTTTTGGAGATTATGGCATTGAAGCCAATAAAAAATTACCTTATCATCCAGGTACTTATTATGTAGCCGATCATTTAAGAGCTATATTAGATTTATTAGCAGATGGTCACATTAAATATTTAGTTGGCATGAAAAACGACTTTATTGGTACAGACCAATATAATCAAGACTTTTTTGACCAAGTTTATTTACTTAACAATAATAAGCATTGGCAAGAGATTTATCGACTAATGTTTCGAGAATTTGGTCTAGAATGGTACGCCTATATTTATGTGAAAGAAAGTTTAAATGATTAATTAATGAGTAATAAAAAGTCTAGGAGCCTTTTCGATACCTAGACTTTTTATTGTGATTTCAGATGAATTGAGGGCGATTTTACTGCAATTTCAGCATAAGAGCTGTAAATCTAGTGATTCCTTACATGCTATAATCTTTACAAGTCAGAGAATAAATAGTTAAAATATTGCTATAAAAGATCCTTGATAATTATATAGCGTAAAGCAAAACGAGTAAGATCGTTTTAAATCATATCTAGTCGGCTACGCTTCCCAGAGACCAGCGAGCGGATTATTCCATGAAGAAACATGGTGCTATGCTTTGAAAGATACTTATCTCCAAGCCGAGATAGACATAAGCTATTGTTGGCCAAGACCATTAATAATATGCGAGCTAACATGATACGCCACGATCTAATGAGCGACTTAAATTCACTAATTGAATTTATCGTTTCATTCAGCATTGAATCTTAATTATTGCAATCGTTTAGAGAATAATTATTTTTTATCTTTTCTAGTTAACATAATATATATTATCGATAGTAACTAAGCAATAATTTTTACCTCCTTCTTTAACTCAAGTACAATAAATAGCGTTTATTAGCTTGCTTTTGCAATTCGAGCTAATAAACGCTACTTCTAATATTTTATTGATTACGATCAATTAAGTCTTGGTACAATTCGCTTACCGTCTTTTTGTAGATGGGATGCTTTTTATTAGGAGCGATTTCTTTTAAAGGCCCTAAGACAAAGTCGCGATTGACCATGTCGATATGTGGAATCGTCAATTCTTGGCTATCCAAGACTATGTCTCCATAAAAGATAATATCAATATCTATAAGACGTGGACCCCATCGATAGGTCTCTGTCCGCCCCATTTCTTTTTCGATCTTCTTTATAGCTTTTAATAAATCCAAGGGAGCTAAATCCGTTATGATTTCGATAACCCCATTGAGAAAATCATCTTGATCAGTTACCCCGTAAGCGGCATTAGATAAATTGGCTGATCTTTTAGTGACTTTTGTGCCTTCCAGGGCATCAACGGCTTGCACAGCTTGATCTAGATTCTTGCTGAGCTCTCCTATATTAGAACCAATCGCTAAATACACTGTTGTTTTCATTTAAATAACTCCATCACGCGAACCGCGCGTAAATTTTCTTTAACATCGTGAACCCGCACCATTTCTATTCCTTTCATGGCTGCAAAACAGGAAACAGCAATTGTCCCTTCCAAACGCTGACTGGGTTCTAATCCCCCTAGACGTTGACCGATAAAGGTCTTTCTGGATACTGCCAGAAGAATAGGAAGCTGATATTTTTTCATAAAGTCGATATTCTTAATTAAACTAACATTGTGCTCATAATTTTTTCCAAAACCAATACCAGGGTCTAGAATAATCTTATCTCTTTGAACGCCGTGATCAAGGGCTAATTGAATTTGGCGATTGAAAAATCCTTCGACTTCAGTAATTAAGTCATCGTAATGCGGATCATTTTGCATGTCTTTAGGTTTGCCTTTTATATGCATAATAATTATAGGCACTTGATATTTAGCAACTACATCAGCCATTCTTTCATCAAAAGTGAGTCCAGAAATATCATTAATAATATCCGCACCGGCTAATATAGCGGCTTCCGCCGTTGTGGCCCGATAAGTGTCAATAGACAACAAGACCTTAGGATATTTTTCTCTAATCATACTTACTGCTTTTTGGATATTTTCAATTTCAGTATCTTCGTCGACTGGATCAATGCCGGGACGTGTTGATTCTGCTCCAATATCTAAAATAAGGGCACCTTCTTGAATAAACTGATCTACCCTTTGCATTAAACTTTCTTCTGAAACACGAGATTCTTTGTAAAATGAATTTTTAGTAATATTAATAATCCCCATAATTTCAGTTTGTTGAAAATCGATCTTTCTACCATCTCTTAAAACAAAACTATGCATAATTTCCCTCTCTTAACTAGCATATTCACCATTAACTCAGCATTTTTTGAATAACTACTGACTTCTAGGTATTATAAAATAATAGCATATAAAGCATATCGTTTGGAATACTTTTATAGTGTGATCGAAAAGCTAGAATTTTACCACCGAGATATTCCCCCCATACCAGGCGCACCATAGAAAAAGAAAAAGAACAGGACTTTCTAATCCTGTTCTTTAATTGGGGGCTATTTAAAGCTTGTTAAATCTTACAAGTAGAAGATTTGTGCCACAATGACAGTAACGATTAAGGATAATAAGAAGCCACCGTTACTTACAATAAATGCTTCTTTAAAACCATGTTTGAAGTCTAAGCCACTAATATTGTTAAAGGTTAAGACAACTCCTGATTGAGGAACAACTGTAATTACTCCACCACCAATAACAACGATACGGTGGATAATTTCAGCTGGAATCCCCATTGATAAGTAAGTTGGTGCTAATTGGGTAATAACTGTCCCAATGGCACCTGAAGCAGCCATAACCCCTGAAAGAATAGCAGTTGCAACCGCTAAACTCACTAATGGTGGTCCAGGAATATTAAGGATGGCTTGTTTAATCGCGTCAAAGGTTGGTGCACTGGTTAATACCGCCCCAAAGGCTACAGCACTTGCTGCCCCAAAGGAAGAGCCTACTGAGCCTGTAGCACCAGCATTTAAGACTTCTGTTTGTTTCGGTAAATAAGATTTAAATAAGAATGCAGATAATACAATGCTAATGGTTAAGGCAATTAAGATAATATTATCAACATTTGAAAAAATCATAATAGTCGCAATTAAAATAACCAAAGGAATAATACTGGTCACAAAGGATGGTAAGTCATTATCAGAATGTTCAACGACATCTTCTTCGATCTGACTCGTATCTCCTTCAAGATATGAATAGAAACCTTCCCCTTTTGCTTGACTCTTGTCGAGTTCGTATTTCATATACCATAGGCCAAAGCCCAGCATGACTACAGTAGAAATAATCCCAAGCACTGGAGCAGCCGTTAAGCTCGTGCCTAGTGTCGTTGTAGGGATAGCATTTTGTACGGACGGGGTCCCCGGAATCATGGACATGGTAAAAGTTCCGGCTCCTAAATATAATGGAATAGATAATAATTTCCAGTTAATATCTAATTTCTTAAAAATCGGTCTGGCAAGAGGAATTAGAGTAAAGAAAACCACAAAAATACTAATACCACCAAAGGTTAATAAGGCCCCGATAAAGGTTAAGGCTACCAGCACTTTATAGGCACTTTCAGTTCCGACTTTATCTAAGATAAAGTTAGCGATAGAAACAGTTGCTCCACTTTTATCCATGTATTGGCCTAAAATAGCACCAAGGATGAAAATCCCAAAGTTCTTAATTAAAAAGCCGGCCAGTCCTGCCATATAGGAATTTTCTGGACCAATTAATGATCCAAAGATATCCATTTGGTTACATAAGATAATAATTAAAGCAGATAGTGGCGCTGCCACTACCATGCTTAAACCTTTAAATGAAAGGTAAATCACGCTAATTATGGCTACAATTAGCCCAATAATACCAATAACTTCCATAAATTAATACACCTTTCCTCGTTCTAAAGACTATCGATTGCTTGCAGCGTTTTCGCCAGCAATTCTTCCGTAAGTAAAGATGTCAATTAGGGCGTTTCCACCAAGACGGTTTCCTGCGTGAATACCACCTGCAACTTCACCAGCTGCAAATAAGCCATCAATAGCTTCACCAGCTTCATTGATTACTTGGGCATTCACATTGATTTTCAAACCACCCATGGTATGATGGGTTGCAGGACTTCTTGGAGTCGCGTAGAATGGAGGAACCTCTACCTTATAGTTGAATGAACCCTTATTAAATTCAGGATCGTGTCCATCCTCAACATATTGGTTATATTTCTCAATGGTATCAACCAGAACTTCAGGATCAATATTAATTTGTTCAGCAAGTTCTTCCAAGGTATCTGCTCTAAAGCAAGCATCATTTTTAATATCATTTTCGAGTTGTTCATCAGTAGAATTGAAACGGGTTGCCGCAATATTCTTGTCAGAAATATTGTAAATCAAGCCGCCTTGGTCAAAAATTGCTTGGCAAAGTTGGTCACGAGTCCCATATTCATTAACAAAACGTTTACCTTCTAAGTTAACAAAGACGAAATCAGAAGGTGGACAGTCAATCCCACTAAAGATATTACCTGTAATAGGGTCGGCACTAGGCATTAATTGAGCAAAGCCCATATCTACTAGAGCTGCATTAACTGATAGCCCCATTGCAATACCATCACCGGTTAAGGCTGGTGAATTGGTTGTTGGGATCGTTTCAGGAAGATTACCCCAGTAATTATCATATTTTTTGACCATTTCATAGTTAGCTGAGTAGCCACCAGTAGCCATAACTACCCCACTCTTAGCGTGAACAGTTAAGTCGTTGCCGTTACTGTATTGAGCTTTCACACCAACAATTTTACCGTCTTCTACCAGTAATTCTTTAGCTTGGCAGTCAGTAATAATTTCTCCACCTTGTTGGGTAAAGTATTTTTGCAAGGGGTCAATAAAGCCGTAACCACCAGTAGGAATTGGTTCACGGGCACGACGCCAGGAAGCTCCTACAGGTTCAGTAACATGCTCTTCATCAAATTCAACACCCTTGGTTTTCATCCATTCAATGGTTTGACGACCTTTGTGGGTTAAATTAGATACTAAGTCGTAATTACCATAGGTAACATGACCATCTAAGTCTTTCCGCGTTCCTCCTAATAAGGTTTGGATACAGAAGAGGTTTTCTGAATCAAAGAGGTAATTTTCTCCTTTTTCCATATCAGCGAAGTATTTTTCTAGCTCGTCTTTTAACTCACGGAATTGTGGGCGATAGGCTTCTGGAATGTTCGCTTCATCCATTTGATAAATTCCCTTTAAGTTATTAACTTCCCCTGGAAAAGCATCAAAGCCTTTTTGCCATTCAGGGTCAGCAGAGTTAATTTGTCCCCCTGTCCGTGTGGTATTTCCGCCGAGTGAAGGGAATTTTTCAAGAAGAATGACCTTAGCTCCCTTATCAATAGCACCGATAGCTGCTGATAAACCGGCTCCACCTGAACCTAATACAACCACATCAGCACTTTTTTCATCAGGACTGTCAGCTTGATCAGCTTGGTATTTAGGGCGATTACGGAATTCTTCAGGGTCCCCACCGGCTGCTTCAATAGCGTCGGCAACACCTGCCAAAATCCCCTTACTGGTTACTGTCGCTCCACTGACGGTATCGACATTGAGGGTTTGGCCTTCAATAATTGCTTTAGGAATTCTTTCAAAGACTGGTGAAGTGATTCCCTTACTTTCACCACTAGTATCAATCTCAATACTCTTAATGCGATCGTCAGTCAGAGTGACTTCCATAGGTAAAGACCCATTGTGTCCTGCTGCTCTAACAGAATAACTACCTGGTTCAAAAAGACCTTTTGTCATCTTTATACCTCCTAAAAATAAATAGATAACCTGTGTTCGTGATAAGGATAACATATTAAGAATAGCTGTTACTATACTTTAGGAGTTAATATAAACATGTTCAATTTCAAACTAAACAAAATAGAAAATAACTTATTAGTGATTAAAGTAATCGCTATCAAGGATTATTGTAAAAATGTTATAATGTAATTTATTAATAAATATAATGAGGTAATTAAATGAAATTAGACCGTATTATCAGTAAATATCATTTAACTGACACTGAAGTTGATATTTTAAAGCATTTAATCCAATCTGATGCCAAGTTAACCATCCGCGAGCTAGCAGAAAAAGCCTATGTGTCACCTGCAACCATTATTCATCTGGCCAAGAAGATGAACTTCTCCGGTTATAGTGAATTATTATTTCAATTTAACCAAGAGCGTGAAAAAGAAATGCACGTTAGCCAACAATCAATCATCGATTGCTATGGTGATGATTTTTATAAAATGATTGAAAAATACCAGGATAAGCTATTTATTTTTATGGGTCTAGGTTTTTCATTACACTTAGCTAATTATATGTCTGACCTCTTAAATACTTTTGGTTTTCGCTCCATAAGTAATACTTACGAGGAATTCATCAATAAAACCTTTGCTGATGAAGCAGTTATTATTTTCATTAGTCATTCTGGAGAGACCGAGTACCTCGTGCGCTTAGCCCAGCTTGCCCATAAGAACGGTGTAGAATATATGGTATTTACCGGTAATCCGAGTGGTCAGCTGCAAAAAAACGCTCAATTAACCATCGATACAAAATCGTATTCTATTTTTCGTTATAAGGAATACAAGGCCCAAGTCTTTTTTGGCCTAACACTTATTTATTTTGAGGAATTAATCGCTGATTCCCTGAAAAGATTAGATAGATAACAAGCAATCAATTATTAAAAAGCCCAGTGGATTGGTTATCGATTCACTGGGCTGCTCTTTATGGGCTTCTTTTACTTCGTATTGAGTAATAATTCATCACTGACTAATTGATTACCAACACTCTTTTTAAAGAGTTCCATAAGATCTTCGACTGACAATTTGCTTTTATCATCTCCACTCACATCAACGACAATCCGTCCTTCATGCAGCATAATTAAACGGTTCCCATAACTTAAGGCATCATTCATATCATGGGTAATCATTAAACTGGTTAATTGATGTTCTGAAATTAACTGGTCCGTTAAGTCCATCACCATAGCACTGGTCCGGGGGTCCAAGGCAGCAATATGCTCATCCAGGAGTAAAAGTTCTGGCTTTTCTAGAATAGCCATCATGAGGGTTAAGACCTGACGCTGACCACCTGACAAATTAGCCGCTGGCGTGGTCAAACGGTCTTCCAGACCCAGATTCAGTCGGCTTAATTCCTTTAGAAATATTTGCCGCATATCTTCAGTTACTGCGTGAGTAAATCCTCGTTTTTTACCTCGCTTATAAGCAATAGCCAGATTCTCTTCAATGGTTAAATTACGAGCGGTCCCCATTTGAGGATCTTGAAAAACCCGACTGACCTGTCCCGCGCGTTTATAGGCAGGATCCTGTGTAATTTCCTGCCCCTTTAAAAAGATCTGCCCGGAAGTCACTGGGTGAGTGCCAGCAATAAGGTTCAAAAGAGTTGACTTTCCGGAACCGTTGGAACCAATGACACAAACAAATTCACCTTCATGAATGGTCAAATCAAGGTCTTTGATGACGTGATTTTCATTGGCACTATTAGTATTAAAGGTTTTATTTACTTTGCTTAATTTTAATAGTTCTGACATAAAAACACCTTTCTATTTATTTTGATTTTTCTTGCGGTCAATTTGACTCTTGGCATAAGGAGCAAAGAGAATAATCGCTAGGGCTAGGGAAGATAGAATTTTTATATCGCTTGGCAAGACCGGAATGATTTGCTGTTGCATAATAAAGTCAATAATTAAGCGATAAATGACTGCTCCTAAGGCGATCGTCACTAGGCGCTTACCGAAGCTTAAGTTGCGGCAAATAACCTCGCCAATAATAACTGCTGCTAAACCAATAACAATGGTTCCTGTCCCCATGGCGATATCCGCATAGCCATTATTCTGACAGATAATCGCACCGGATAAAGCGATCAAACCGTTAGAGATCATTAGACCAACTAATTTCATTTGATCTGTTCGAATCCCATTGGCTTCCGCCATTAAGGGGTTATCCCCTGTAGCCCGTAAGCTTAAACCGTATTCAGTATTCATAAATACAACTAAAATAAAAATGACCAAAACAACAAAGATAGAACTAACGATTAAAGAAGCCATCGTTGAATCCAAACCCAAGCGATAGAGAATGTCCATAAGACTAGCTTCACCCAAAAGCGGCGTATTGGCTTGCCCCATGATGCGGATGTTAACCGAATAGAGCCCGGTCATGGTTAAAATTCCCGATAGTAAGGCTGGAATATGCATCTTATTAATCATAAATCCATTGACAGCCCCGGCTAGCATACCTGCAAAAAAGGCGATTAGCGTAGCTAATATGGGATGGAAACCGGAAATAATTAGCTTGGCACAAACAGCTGCACCGAGAGGAAAACTTCCTTCAGCTGACATATCTGCAATATCTAAAATTCGGAAGCTTAAATAAACCCCAAAGGCTAAGATAGCCCACATTAAACCTTGTGAAATACTAGAAATAATGATAGCCATTATCTTACTCTCCCTTCTTCAACTGCTCGGTATCGATACCAAGGGCACTTGCCATTTCTTCATTGACTTGTAATTCGAATTCATCAGCACTTTCGACTGGCATCTTACTAATGTCAGCACCCTCTTCTAAAATTTTAATAGCCATCTCTGCGGTTTGACGCCCTAAGTTCTTGAAATTAACTCCGTAAGTAGCTAAACAACCCTCGATATGAGTACTTTCTGCGCCAATAGTTGGAACTTTTTCTTCTTTAACTACCTTACCGATAGTAGGAATGGTTTGAGCAATTGTATTATCAGTGGGTAAGCAAATGCCGTCTACCCTTTTAGCTAAAGCAGTGATTGCGGATTGTACTTCATTGGTTGTGGTTACCGTTTGAGCTTCGACTTTAAGTCCCTTGTTTTCAGCGTATTCTTTAAAAGCAGCAAATTGGATTTCTGAATTCACTTCGCTTGAATTGTAAGGCATACCGACTGTCTTAATTTCTGGGTTGAGCTTTAAGAGCAAGTCAACCGCTTTTTCAACAGGCGCCCTGTCACTGGTTCCACTAGCATTAGTATCTGGTTGCTGGTTTGATTTCACTAAATTAGCGGATTCAGGGTCAGTGACTGCAGTAAATAAAGTAGGAGTTTCCTTATCAGCATTGAGTGCTGCTTGGGCAGCAGGAGTGGCAATCGTAAAGACAAGGTCTTTTCGCCCTTTCATCCCCTGAGCAATACTATTGAGATTGGATTGGTCTGCTTGGGCATTTTGGTAGTCGACTTTGATCTTTTCGCCATCTTTTAAGCCGCCTTCCGCCAATCCTTCTAGGAAACCTTCACGGGCATCATTAAGTGCCTGGTGCTCGGCGTATTGAATGATACCAATCTCTTTTTGATCTTTCTCTTCCCCTTGACCACAGCCCATTAACCCAAGGACTAAAGCTCCTAAACTCATTATTTTTACCACTTGCTTTTTCATCATAATCTCCTCTTTCTCGTGTATAAAAACACTGATTCCTTTATTTCTTACGATATAGTCTTAAAAAAAAAAAAAAAAAGGTTCAATTAGTTTCGATAAAAACTAATTGAACCTTTTACGAGTGTATTCCAAAAGAATTCGCCTCAAGCCATTAGAATTTATCATTCCAGATGGCTTGAACACATAAAAACTGTAGCCATCATAGATACAAAAACTTGCGTTTGTTTGTACCTATGATAGTGTCACAGCTACAAACATTATCTAAAATAGCTATAGTAATATGTATTAGTGGTGATATCTAAAGATAAAACCCTATGCGAATTGAATTGGATGTTTAACATTTCTCTTACGTCCTTTTTACATAAGCAGGAAAATGATAAATGTCAACGCTTTTCTTGTTTTAATATTCAAACAATTTGAAATTTATTGAGACAAATACTAGTTTAAATCAATAAATAAGGTCATTACTATGTCAAGAAACCTCTAAATCTTGAGCTGAAGTGTCGTAAAATCTTAAAAATTTTAAGATCACAATTTCTCTAATAAAACTTTCTTTTATAAAATAGCTAGAATTATTAAAAAAGCCGGACTCTTAGTCCAGCTTCAATCCCCTACTATTAAGTTAACTTACTTCATTGTAATTAGGCAATTAGCCCTCAAATGAGTATGTTAATGGAGGAACAATTTGTTTTTTACGTGAAACAATGCCCTTCAAGGCTAATTGATGGTCGGTGACATCAACATCAAAGGCTTTTTCAAAGTTTTTAGTTAAGGAATCATCGCCAACTAAAAGTCCTTCTGAATCATTAGTTAAAATGTTGGTAATCACTAATAAGAAAGCGTCATAATTGTTGTTAATGAGTAATTCTTTCATAGCTTTAAGGACTTCATCTTTGCGTTTGATGACATCGTTAGCATCGACCACATTCACTTGGCCAATACGGACTTCTTTGCCTCCCATACTAAAGGATTTAGCATCGCCATCAGCAATTTCTTCAGCTGACTTATCATCGACATTAGCACCGGCCTTAAGCATTTCGGTTCCGTAGCTTTCATCGTCTACTCCAGCAATTTCTGCTAATTTTTTAGCGATTTCTTTATCCTTTTCGGTACAGGTTGGGGAAGAATAGAGTAAGGTGTCAGAGATAATTCCTGATAGCATTAATCCAGCAATTTGTTGAGGAATTTCGACGCCTTTTTCTTGGTAAAGGTCATAGATAACACTTTGGGTACATCCTAAGGGTTTAGCAATGTAGTAAAGTGGCGCAGAGGTTTCGAAGTTGCCTACCCGGTGGTGGTCAACCACGGCAAAGACATTAAGGTCTTTAATATCGGAAACGGATTGTTGGAATTCGTTATGGTCCACTAAAGCCACGGTATCAGTTTCATCGCCGGCTTTTTCAATCACACGCAAGCCTTCATGATTAAAATGGTCTAAGGCATATTTTGTTTCATCGTTAGCTTCTCCTAAGGCAACCGGTTCGGTTTCATAACCTAGGGTGTTTAATAAATAACTTAGGGAAATAGCACTGGTAATGGCATCCATGTCAGGATTTTGATGACCAAAAATTAAAATTTTACTCATAATAACTCCTATCTTTTAAATCTGAATAGTTTAAATAAAATATTCAAAAGAATTATTTCAAATTTATATTTAGTGTAACAAAAGCAGCTGCAATTGTTAATAGAATAAATCGTAAATCCAGGGAATTGATAGCTTATTTTTCTGGATCTTTATGGTAGAGAGGAATGACATCAAGCAATTCACCTAAACGCTCTTCGACAATAATTTGTGAGCCGTTACTATAACGTTCATGAAGAGGGACATCGACTGCTTTAATCTGACTTAATTCCCCGTTACTGGTATATAATTCATAGACTTCTTGGGTGGATTTAACTTCTAGAGCCTGAATTAGACGATGGGGTTTTGATTTAACTTCACGTAAGACCATCAGTCCCCGCTTAGCCCGGGTCATGGTTTGAATATCCCGCCAGCGAATCCGTTTCATATAGCCTCGCTGCGTAGCAAGAAGGATTTGTTGGTCTTCATCCACCTGGTCTTGGTAGACAAAATTAATCACTTGGTCTTGGTCTTTGAGGTTAATTGAAATAACACCCTTGGCACGTAAACCGACCGTATTAATCTCACTGATTTGGTAACGCAGGCTAAAACCTAAGGCAGTAAATAAGATCACTTCGCCATTTTGCTTATCGCTTTGGTTATTGACTAAATAGCAATTAACCACCTCATCCAGCGGACTGGATAAAGGCATAATTTGAGAAGCTTTATTCTTATGGCCCCGGATTTTCTTCAATTCACTGAGCTTACTTTGTTTAATCATCCCTTCTCGAGTAGCAAGGACAATCGTATCTTGACTATCCTTAGCGTAGGGATAGACTTGGATAATCTTCTCATCGGAAGCAATAGGGATGCGTTGGGAAAGGTGTTCGCCAAGGTCTTTCCAGCGGAGCTCTTGCATTTCATAAACCGGTTGGAAAACATAATTTCCTTTATTAGTAATAAGGACTAAATTATCTAAAGTTGAATGCGCGGCTAAGTATAAGACATGGTCGCCATCCCTTAAGCCTAAGTCAGAGAAATTAGAGGATTGGTAGCTTCTTAGGCTAGAGCGCTTAATATAACCGCCCCGGGTCACTACAGTAACGACCTCTTCATCAGGAATTAAAAATTCCTTCTTAATTTTTATTTCTTCTACCTCAGCTTCAATCTTAGTCAAGCGGTCAGTAGCATAAGCTTTTTTGATAGCCTTCAATTCTGATTGAATTAACTTCATCAGAATAGACTCATCGCTTAAAATGGCTTGGTATTGATTAATGGCTTCATTTAAGGATAACTTTTCTTCTTGTAAAGCTGTAATATCAGTATTAGTTAAGCGATAGAGCTGTAAGGTGACGATGGCTTCTGCTTGGGCCTGAGAAAATTGATATTCACTGATCAGATTATTTTTGGCATCCTTTTTATCAGAACTGTTGCGAATAATTGCAATCACTTGGTCAAGAATGGAAATCGCCTTAATCAAACCATCAACAATATGGCGGCGGCTTTGGGCCTTGTTTAAGTCATATTGGGTTCTGCGACTCACCACGTCTTTGCGGTGGTCGATATAGGCTTGAATAATAGCAATTAAACCAACCTGTTCCGGACGTTGCTTGTTAATGGCCACCATATTGAAATTATAGTTAATTTGTAAATTAGTATGCTTAAAGTAATACTGTAAAATCTGTCCAGCATCAGCATCTTTCTTCAATTCGACAATAATACGTAAGCCAGATCGGTCAGATTCATCACGGACTTCCAGGACCCCATCGATACTTCGGTTGAGACGTAATTCGTCCATCTTACGAACCAAATCAGCCTTATTGACCTCAAAAGGCAGCTCAGTAATCACGATTTGTTTACGCCCTGCTTTAAGCGACTCCACTTCCGTTTGTGCCCGAACTACTACCTTACCACGCCCTGTTTTATAGGCTTTAATCAGCTGATCTTTCCCTTGGATAATGCCACCTGTCGGAAAATCAGGTCCAGGAAGATATTTCATCAATGTCTCCACCTTAGCCTTGGGATGATCAATATAGTAATTTACTGCATCAATCACTTCACCTAGGTTGTGGGTGGGAATTTCAGTGGCATAACCTGCTGATATCCCCTGAGAACCGTTGACTAATAAATTGGGAAAGCCAGCAGGTAAAACAACCGGCTCTTCCTCAGTATCATCAAAGTTCAAGATAGTATCGACAGTATCCTTGTTTAAGTCCTTAAGCAGTTCATCAGCCAACTTGGATAAGCGTGCTTCAGTATAACGCATGGCTGCCGCAGGGTCGCCGTCCATGGATCCATTATTCCCATGCATATCAATCAGGGGCATGCGATTTTTCCAAGCTTGACTCATTCTAACCATAGCTTCATAAACTGAGCTATCCCCGTGAGGGTGGTAATTCCCAATCACATTCCCAACAGTTTTGGCAGACTTTCTAAAAGCATGGTCTGAAGTATTGCCATCATGGTACATGGCATATAAAATACGCCGTTGAACCGGTTTGAGTCCATCCCTGATATCCGGCAAAGCGCGATCCTGAATAATATATTTGGAATAACGACCAAAACGATCGCCCATCACTTCATCAAGGCTTAGTTCTTGAATATCAATCGCCATTCACTTCAGCTCCTTCATCAAATAAATCAATTTGCCCTTCCTGATCACTCATACTTGTGACTTGGTCCGATTGAGCGATTAACTCACTAGCTTCGATCGCATCGTTCTCTTCATGGTTGGCGTGCTCCAATAACTTATCTTCTTCATCCATGGTAAATTGGACATTATCTTCAATCCAATCCCGCCGTGGTTCAACCTTATTTCCCATCAACACAGATACCCGTTTTTCAGCTTGCGATAAGTCATCGAGGGTGACACGAATTAAGGTGCGAGTTTCAGGATTCATAGTGGTATCCCATAATTGGTCAGCATTCATTTCCCCCAAACCTTTATAACGTTGCAGGGTATAGCCCTTACCAAACTTTTTAGTTTCTTGGGCCAGTTCTTCATCGGTCCAAGCGTAAGCAATTTTTTCATTCTTGCCCTTACCTCGGGAGAGTTTATACAAAGGCGGCATGGCAATATAAACCTTGCCCGCTTCGATTAAGGGGCGCATGTAACGATAAAAGAAAGTCAAGAGTAAGACTTGAATATGGGCACCGTCAGTATCCGCATCGGTCATGATGATCACTTTATCATAGTTAGAGTCATGGATATCAAACTCTGGTCCCACACCTGCACCTACGGTATGGATAATGGTGTTTAGTTCTTCATTTTTAAGGATATCGGTTAGGCTTGCCTTTTCCGTATTTAAAACCTTTCCTCTTAACGGAAGGATAGCTTGGAATTTACGGTCCCGCCCTAGTTTAGCTGATCCGCCCGCTGAATCTCCTTCGACCAAGAAGAGCTCATTTTTCTTGGTATTTTTACTTTGTGCGGGAGTGAGTTTACCGGAAAGTAAGGTTTCTTTACTCTTACCCTTTTTGCCATGGCGACTTTCCTCCCTAGCCTTACGGGCTGCTTCTCGGGCCTGGCGCGCTTTTAAGGCCTTACGAACTAACATCTGCGCTATTTCGCCGTTCTCTAATAAATAGATCGATAAATGGGTGTTCACCATATTTTCTACGGCTAAACGCGCTTGTGGCGTCCCTAATTTCCCCTTGGTTTGTCCTTCAAACTGTAAGATTTCTTCAGGAATCCTAACAGAGATGACCGCTGTAAAGCCCTCACGAACATCTGATCCTTCTAGGTTTTTCTCCTTGGGTTTAATCAGATTAACCTTTCTAGCATACTCATTAAAGGCCTTGGTCATCCCGGTTTTTAAAGCCGTTTCATGGGTCCCACCATCTGGCGTACGCACATTGTTAACAAAGGACAAGATGGTCTCAGAATAGCCATCATTATATTGAAAGGCTAATTCCATTTCGATATTAGAACTTTTATCCTTGTCTTCAATATAAGTGACCTCTTGGAGAACTTCTTTATTTTCATTTAAATAATGAATAAATTCGACCAGACCATCTTCATAGTGAAAGCTTTCCTGGCTAGCATTTTTTTCATCAGTAAAATGAATCGCTAAACCTTTAGTTAAAAAGGCCTTTTCTCTTAATTGTTCTTTAATGGTGTCACTGTTAAATTCCGTAGCACCAAAGATCTTAGGGTCGGGGTGAAAGTGAATACTTGTTCCAGTCTGCTTACTTTTATGGCTGGTTAACTTAGGCTTATGGGGCTTACCGCCCTGACTAAAGCTTTGGTAATACTTTTTATTATCCCGGTAAACGGTGACCTCTAAGGAATCAGATAAGGCATTAACAACACTAGATCCTACTCCGTGGAGCCCTCCAGAGGTCTTATAAGCACTTTCGCTAAATTTTCCTCCCGCGTGAAGGACGGTCAGGATCACTTCAACAGTTGGTTTGCCACTACTATGTTTACCGATGGGCATTCCCCGTCCATTATCAGTTACCGTCACGCTATTATCTTCATGAATGGTCACAGAAATTTCATCACAGTAGCCTGCTAAAGCTTCATCAATAGAATTGTCTACGATCTCATAGACCAAGTGATGTAAGCCGCGATTATCGGTTGACCCGATATACATTCCTGGTCGCTTACGAACCGCTTCTAAGCCTTCTAATATTTGAATGGATGACTCATCATAAGTTGCCTTAGAATTTATTGCCATGCAGTGCATCTCCTCTAACCTATTTATATGCATATTTACCATAATACTTTAATTTCATTAAATTGCAAAATTTTTTTCTCGCTCAAACGCTCCCTTTGACTTATGCTATAATACCAATAACTGAATAGAAAGGAATCAGCTAATGATAATTAATCTTATCTTCCTATTTATTTCATATCTAATGGGCTCAATTCCATTCGGTGTGGTTATCGGTAAGTATCTTTACCACAAAGACATTCGCGGGGTGGGCTCAGGAAATATTGGTACGACCAACGCCTTCCGTGCCTTTGGTCCCAAGGGTGGCTTATTAGTATTCCTGTGCGATATGGTAAAGGGAATGCTACCGGTTCTTATCGCTAATTACAGTTCTCACTTTACTGATATTGATAGCATGCTTTTTGGTTTAGCGGCTATCTTAGGCCATACCTTTTCACTTTTTCTCCACTTCAAAGGTGGAAAAGCCGTAGCGACCAGTTTTGGCGTAGGTTTAGCTCTGGCGCCCCTGGCTTCCTTAGGAGGGATTGCGGTCTTTTTCATTGTTCTCTATCTTTTTAGAATGGTTAGTCTAGCGAGCATTATAGCCATGATCGCAGCTTCTATCATTTCTTTTCATTATGCTGTTTTGATTAGGATTTTGATCTTATTCATTACCCTTCTAATCATTTACCGCCACAAAGATAATATTAAACGCATCCTAGCCGGTAAAGAAGCTAAAGTGCCATTTGGCCTGGGCTACAAAAAAAATAAACAATAAAAAATCGCGTCATCTGGCGCGATTTTTTTGCTTTAAACTTCTTCTGCTAAACGTTTTTTCAAATACTCCAGGTTTTCTTTACTCTGAGTATCAATATGGGTCCCTTTCATCCCTAAAGAGCGGGAAGTAAATACCCCAGCAGATTCCATTTTTCGTAAGGCATTTACAATCACAGAACGGGTAATATTCTCTTCCTTAGCAATTTTAGAGGCTGTTATGCGGGTACGTGGCTCTTCTAGGTCTTTAAAAATAACATATAAGGCATTTAATTCCGAATAAGAAAGTGAGCGAATAGCTGAATCCACCACTTGTTTTTTCTGTTCTTTTTCCTCTTGACGACGGCGTTTAATAAACACCATCTCCATGGCTAGAACCGTCCCCACATATTCACCAAGAATTAGGTCATAGCAATTAAAGTCTTCATAGGGACGAGCTAGGATTAAATAGCCTAATTTGGTGGTATTACCATAGATAGGAATAATGGTGGTCATACCTTTGTTAAATTTATCACGAAATTCCAAGGCCAAGATCGTCCGGTCATCTGAAGTTGGAATGTTTGACTTGGTTTCTTGGATCGGTGAGATAATATCTAAATAATTGGGGTCGAGTTGGTGGGCTTGCATCATCGCTTCGGTCCGCTCACTATTGATTTCCTCATAAATAGCAAAATACCCCAATAGTTCTCCTTCAACAGATACTAAATAAGCGTTGGCCTCTAAATTTTCCGCTAAGTAACGGACTAACTTTTGAAAGGGAAAATCTGCCATCTCATCATCATAAATATTCCCTTCGCGGATAACCTTATTAATGTCTCTAATTTTTTCTAAAACGCTCTCTACCGATTCAGCTATCATTCTTTGTCCTCCTTATGTACATCACTATGCTTAGCTCTTGGAAAGTATTTTAAATAATTATTTCTTAAAGATTCTTTTGACATATGGGTATAAATTTGCGTACTAGATAAACTTGAGTGCCCTAATAATTCTTGTACTGTCCTTATATCGGCTCCATGGTTAAGGAGATGGGTAGCAAAAGAATGGCGTAATTTATGGGGATGAATATCCAGGTTAATGGCGCTTTTTTTGACTAAATCATTCAAAATATAAGTCACGCCTGATGGAGTCAAGGCTTCTCCCCGACTATTAACGAAAATGTACTCATGATCATGGCCCTTTAAGAGATCAGGTCGGCCAGAATCCAAGTATTCCTCCAATGCTTTTTTACAATAGGATCCAAAAGGAACATAGCGATCTTTGCTCCCCTTGCCATGCAGTAAGACAATAGAATTTTTAAGATCCACTTGCCTTATGGTCAAGTTAGTACATTCACTCACCCGAGCACCAGTCGCATATAAGAATTCTAACAGCGCTATATTTCGCTTATCCAGGGCTCGCGGCCCCTTAGCCGCCTCAAACAAGGGATCTAACTCAGCTTCATAAAAAAAATCGGGTAATTTTAGTCCCGTTTTAGCCGCTTGAACATAGGTAAACGGATTGTCATCAACCAGGCCTTGGTCAAGAAAACGATTAAAGGCGGTTCTCAAGCTACTTAAATACCGAGCTAAACTTTTACGACTCAGGCCCTTTCTTTGCAGGTGACTTAAATAGAGGCGAATATCTCGGTAACTTAACTGCTTGAAATCGCTTATTAATAGTTCATCACTAATAAAATAGATAAAGTCATCAAAATCGCTTAAATACGCCTTTAAGGTCTGATCACTATAATGTTTCTCATCTTTTATATATTCTTTTAACCTTTTTCGATAACTTTCAAAAGTCATAAAATCCCTCTTAGCTCATATAATCTACCATATTAAGGCGCTCTTTTCAAGTAATTGTCGGAATTTTCAAAACATTTATAAAGTTAATTTACCTTTTACTGAGTAAAAATAAAAACCTGTAATCCTCTTCGATTATCAGGTTTCTATTCTGTCAGCAAACGCTCTAATCATCGCCTTTTTGGACATCTTCTTTATAGTCACAATTGCTACAAATCACTTGTTTAGAGCCGCGTTTTTTCTTTTCAACCAAGTAATGGTCACATTTAGGACAGGATCGGCCCACCGGTTTATCCCAGGAGACAAAATCACAATCAGGATAACGGGAACAACCATAAAAGATCCGTTTTTTCTTCGATTTACGTTCGACAACTTGTCCTTCCTTACAGGTTGGGCAATTCACGCCGATTTCTTTAACAATGGCTTTAGTATTACGGCAATCAGGAAAATTACTACATGCATAAAACTTCCCATAACGTCCTAATTTAATTACCATTGGATGGCCACAGACGTCACAATCAAAGCCTGCTGGTTCGTCTTTAATTTCGATTTTTTCCATTTCTTGGTCAGCTTTTTCAATATCCTTACTAAAAGGTTGATAGAAAGCATCGACGACGTCTATCCAATTCTTATTACCGTCTTCCACATGGTCTAATTCATCTTCCAAGTTAGCGGTAAATTGTGGATCAACAATATCAGGGAAAAATTCAGAAATTAAACTATTAACAATCTCACCTAATTCAGTGGGTTCAAAGCGTCTAGCTTCTAATTTAACATAGTAGCGTTTAATCAAGGTTTCTAAAGTTGGTGAGTAAGTAGAAGGACGTCCAACCCCTAATTCTTCTAGAGTCTTAATTAAGCTAGCTTCAGTATAGCGAGCTGGTGGTTGGGTAAAATGTTGGTTTGGAGTTAATTCTTTACTCTTTACCTTTTCACCATTTTCTAGTTCTGGCAAGAGATTATCCTTTTCATTATTATCCGGATAAACTCTAAGGTAACCAGTAAATTTAATTTTTGATCCATTTGCCCTAAAACTCACATCATTTTGAACCAGGTCACAAGCCACCGTATCATAAACAGCCGGTGCCATTTCACTAGCCATGAAGCGGGACCAGATCAGACTATATAACTTGAACTGGTCTTTACTGAGATAAGCTTCTACGTTATCGGGATGGCGAAAGGCAGAAGTTGGACGAATAGCCTCATGGGCATCCTGAGCACCTTGCCCGCTGGCCCCACTAGTCCCCTTACCAATATATTCCTTACCGTATTTGTCTTGGATAAATTGGCCAGCTTCTTGTTTAGCACCTTCAGAGATCCGGGTAGAGTCTGTACGCATGTAGGTAATTAAACCGACTGTCCCTTCATTGCCTAATTTAATCCCTTCATAGAGCTGTTGGGCAACCATCATCGTCTTTCGCGTTCTAAAGCGTAAGCGTTTGGAAGCTTCTTGTTGGAGGGAAGAAGTCGTAAATGGCTTTTGCGGATTTCGTTTTCTTTGCTTTTTGGTCAAATTTTGAACTTCAAATTGATCACTGCTGAGGTTAGCCATTAAGGCTTTAACATCATCTTCATTTTTTAGATCAATTTTTTCACCCTTAAATTTGGAAGCATTGGCCTTGAAAGTTTCTTTTCCTTTTTGAAAGACCCCTTCAATGCTCCAATATTCTTCAGGCACAAAGTTACGGATTTCTTCTTCGCGGTCAACGACCATTTTTAAGGCAACGGATTGTACCCGTCCAGCGGATAGGCCTTTCTTGACCTTAGCCCATAAAATTGGGGACAAATTATAGCCCACCAAGCGGTCTAAGATCCGTCTTGCCTGCTGAGCGTCCACCAAGTCCTTATCGATGGCACGTGGATTGTTAATCGCTTCTTTAACCGTATCCTTGGTAATTTCATTATAAGTGACCCGGATGTCTTCTTCGGGATCTAATTTTAAAATATGGGCTAAGTGCCAAGCAATCGCTTCTCCTTCCCGGTCCGGGTCAGAAGCTAAGTAGATATTATTTGCCTTTTTAGCTTCTTTTTTAAGATCTTTGATCGTATCTCCCTTACCACGAATTGTAATATAATGGGGATCATAATTATTTTCGATATCTATTCCCATTTTACTTTTAGGAAGATCACGTAAGTGGCCCTTACTTGCCACCACTTTATATTTACGTCCTAAGTATTTCTCAATCGTTTTTGCTTTCGTTGGTGATTCGACAATCACTAAATCTTTTTTAGGTGTTTTCTTTCTTTTTGTAGCCAATAATATGCTCCTCTCTTCTTGGGAGATTTAAACGCTTCATATCATAGGCGAATTTTTTAACCTTGTCAAATATAAGATTTTTAGCTGTTAAATAAAAGAAGGATAACGATAAGTCTCTAAGATATCATCCGCTTCACTAATCAGTTTGGCCCCTGCCTGAATTAAAGCATTAGTGCCTTGGGAACGGATACTAAATATATCACCTGGAGTAGCCAAAACCTCGCGATTGGCCTGTAAGGCATAATTAGCAGTAATTAAACTGCCCGATTTTTCCTTAGCTTCAATAACCCAGGTGGCCCTGGAAAGTCCCGCAATCACTTCATTTCGGTAAGGAAAATGCCACTTTTTCACCCCGGTAAAACTAGGCAGTGGCGAGACTAGCAGGTGATTTTTAGCAATAAAATCTTGTAAAGCGCGGTGTTCTTTAGGGTAAAACTTAGCTAGACCGGTCCCTATCACAGCGATGGTTCTGCCTGAATTTTGAATACTGGCGCGGTGGGCAAGGCTGTCAACTCCACGAGCCAAACCACTCACAATAACTAAAGAGTTAACAAGATTTGGCACCAGTTTATCAATAACTTTTTGGGCATAGTTACTACAATCTCTCGCACCAACAATAGATAAACTATCGGCCTTTAACCAGGCAATATTGCCCTGACAAAATAAAACCAAAGGCGGTTTATAACTTTCTTTTAAAAGGTCTGGGTATTGAGGATCGAAGTAAGTGATGGGGAAAATTTTCTCTTTCTCATAATAGTTTTGATAAAAAGACCAAGGTCTCTGGCTCAAAAAGCGAAGGAGTTCAGGATAATATTTTCTCTCTTTTAAATACGTTCTCAGCACCCCTTGATAATCAGGATTCTCTAATAAGCCTTTAAACACCTGGACTCGATCCTCATAACCCACTATGGCAGACTCCGTTAAATGAATGAGTACTTGCCTAGCACCTTGATAATTCCTTTCATCATACATATAACCACCCTTTCATAGCCTATTCAGCCGTAAAAGGATGACAATTTCATTAAAAATAATTCTTAATTGGTGCAAAGCTTTTCCGATGGATGGGGCAAGGCCCATAAGTCTCTATTGCTTTAAGATGTTCCTTGGTCCCATAACCGACATTGCGGTCGAAGCCATAAGCTGGATATTGCTTAGCATAGTCACGCATGATTTGGTCACGATATTCTTTAGCGATAATGCTAGCAGCAGCGATTGCGCTTACCCGGTCATCCCCCTTAATGAGACTACTATGAGGGATATCTAGGGGAAGGTCGACAGCATCAATTAAAACATATTCTGCTTGCGGACTTAATTTCTTTATACTATTCATCATTGAGCGTTTGGTGGCATTTAAAATATTGTAGCGATCAATGGCCTCATTATCTTGGACATCAATAGCTATAGCGACACTATTCTCTTTAATCAAAGGAATTAAGTTTTGCCGTTGGGCTTGACTAAGTTGTTTAGAATCGCGCAAATCAAATAGGGGGCGCTTGGGTTTTAAAATGACTGCCGCAGTGACCACTGGCCCAGCTAAGGGACCACGTCCGACCTCATCTACACCGGCAATATATTGAAAGCCCTGAGCATGTAAGTCAGTTTCAATTTGGTTCATATAACGTATATGTTCTTGACGCTCTGACTCCTTAGTCAAACGGCGATCATACTGGCGTAAAGCCTTGATAACGCCCTGTCGCTGGTCTAATCGCCAGCTAGCCACTAAGTCGGTATCAATGGCTGATAGGTCCTGTTTCAAGTAGTCTTTGATCGCTTGTACGGTTAGCTTATCTTTAGTCATCAGCTGATCCTTCCTCAGCTTGTTCCAGTCGATAATCTTCATAACGATCAAGGGTCATTGGCGCAATTTTTCCACTACGAAGTTCACGAATTAGCCAGTCGCTAAAGCGCTCATAGTCATCTTTCATTCCCATTTTATTTGTCAATGACATCATTAATTCAGGATAAGGCGGTTGGGCTTCCTCTTCTGATAAATTAAAAAACTGACAAAAGTCTTCCATATAATAATCCATCATAAATTGCATGGCATAAAGAGCAATGTCATCACTATAGTAATGAGTATCTTTAATAGCTCCTGTCAGAGCGAGGTTCATCCCCACCAGTGGGTCTTCAAATTTAGGCCAGAGGATGCCAGGGGTATCCAATAAAGAAAAGTCTTTATCAATTTGTACCCATTGCTGTCCTTTGGTAACACCAGGGCGATTCCCTACTTTTGCTGATTTCTTATGAGTCAGTTGATTAATCAGGGTCGACTTACCCACGTTAGGAATCCCTAGTACCATTAAACGTATCGTTTTTTGTTTCATGCCCTTGTCTAGCCATTTTTTCCGCTCGCCACCAGTCACTTCCAAGAGGTAATGGCGGAGCTTCTTGATTTCTTTATTATTTTTACTATCGATAGCAATGGCATCGGTATCTTTGTTTCTTAAGTGATTTAGCCACAGTTTATTTTGAATAGGATCAGCTAAATCGGCTTTATTTAAGACAATTAAGCGCTTTTTATGTTGAATAATCTGATCAATTAAAGGATTTTTACTGGCTATAGGGATACGGGCATCACGAATTTCTACTACCCAATCCACACTCTTTAATTGTTCTTGAACTTGTCTTTTAGCCTTGGCCATGTGGCCAGGGAACCATTGTATTGTGCTCATTTTCTTCACCTTCCTCATAAGAAAAGGCAGCTACATCTTTGAAACTGCCTTCTCATCCATTCAATTATTCTATTACTCAATTCGACCGGCTTCATCAAAAGGCCAAATCCTCCAATTAACTTCTCCGTAAATGAGATCACCAGCTACTGGCCCAAAAGCACGGCTGTCCTTTGAAACTGGTCGATTATCTCCCATTACAAAATAGGAATCTTCGGGAACTTTTTCAATAGTAAAATTCTCAGTCACTAATTTCCCAGGATTTTCGGCTTTTAATTCATTGAGATAAGGCTCATCGTACGCTTGGTCATTAATATATAATTGATTATCACGATACTCCACCTTGTCTCCTGGCATACCTATAACTCTTTTGATATATTTATCCCCGCTATTATCCGGAGCATCTAATACAACGATATCAAAACGGTCCACATCCCCCAGGCGGCTAACGATGAGATGCTGGCCATCCTCGGTTGTGGGATTCATAGAGGCCCCTCTAACAGTAAATTGAAAACCGATGAAATGGCGAATCCCTAGATAGAGTAGGAGGGCAACCGCTACAATAATAATGATTTCTCCAATACCACTAAGAAATTTCTTCATTAATCTAAAACCTTCTTCTATTGTGCATGCTCAAGTAAATAGTCAACAGCTTTATCTTTTTGGGTATCGTGGGCTAAAATATAGTCTCTTAACACACGAGTTAAGGCTTGCGCAGTTTCATCATTCACTTGACCAGTTTTTTCAAGCTCATGATCTGCTTGGAAAGCCTTCAGGGCTATCTGAGTCTGTTCATCAAATTTTCCTTGTACTTGATCAGATTCCAGATAGCCTAATAAGGCAAGTTGCGCTTGGATATTTTTTATTTTATCAGATTCTTCCCCTAATTGGTAATTTTGACTGCCATCAACTAAGGAAAGTTCTGAATAATCAGGGAGTTTGGCTTCGATATTTGGGCTAATGCCTTGCTTATGGATCCAAGACCCATCAGGAGTTAACCAATGAGCATAAGTTATTTTTAATTGGTCCTTATCATCCAATTTGACCACTGTTTGGACGGTACCCTTACCAAAACTTTGACTGCCAATGACTGGAATATGGGCAGATTGCTGTAAGGCACCTGCTAGAATCTCAGAAGCACTTGCACTCCCCTTATCAATCAAGAGGACACTGGGTTCATCAATTTTAAAGTCCCCCATCTTGCTTTTATCGGCTTGAATCTTCTTCCGATTGCCCTGGCTATCTTCAATTTGAACAATAGTATCTCCGTCGGATAAGAAGTAATTTGAAATTTGAATTGCTGAACTGAGTAAGCCCCCAGGATTGCCACGAACATCGAAGATAAAGGATTTAACACCTTCCTCGCGCATGCTCTTAACCGTTTCCTGGACATCTTTAGCGGTAGGTTCAGAGAAAGAAGAAATTTGAATGAGACCAATTTCGGGATGGCCTTCAATTTGATGACTATAGACCGTTTGCAGGGGAATTTTTTCTCGGGTTAAGGTCATCTCTCGCTGTTTGCCAGCGCGTTCAATCACTAATTGGACCTGACTTCCCGCTTCTCCTCGGATCATATTAGCAGCTTCTTGGGCATTTTTTCCTTCCAAGGACTCACCATTAACACTTTTAATGATATCGTCGGTTTGTATGCCTGCCTTTTCAGCTGGACTGCCCTTAATGGGGCTAATAACCACAATTTGATTATCCCTTACTGTAATTTGCGCGCCAATACCTTCAAAATTAGCCTCAATGGCTTGGTCTAATTGAGAAGATTCATCGCCATGCAAGTAAGTCGTATAGGGGTCATCAACGGCTTCCGTCATTCCTTTTAAGGCACCATCAATTAATTTTTCTCGGTCAACGTCACCAATATAGCCTTCTGTAATTAATGAAAATGTTTTTTGTAGTTTATTAATTTCCTGGGTAGACATGGTATTTTGAGCGTGAATTTGCCAAGGTAATCGTCCTGTGGTCAGATAATTAGTGACAAAGAAAGTCACTAAAGCTGTTATAGCGATAGCTAATAAGGTTGATAAGAATCGCTTCCAAGATGGTTTAGTGCTAAATTGACCTTTAACGTTTAACTTATCAGGAATTTCTTCATGTTCTAGCACAATTTTCTCTTTTATTTCATGGTTTTCTTGACTTTTTGAAGTAGGGCCTGATTGACCATCTTCTGCTTTATTTATTTCATTATTATTATTGTCTTGGTTATCTGCTGGTTTTCTATTTTCATCCGTCATATTTTCACTTCCTAGTCATTAGTCATTGTTGAGATAAGCTTGCCACAATTCATCAAATAGAGAAACCCATTGAGAGTAGCGACTATTTAACTCAATGTAATTACTAATACTAGCAAAATCAGTAGCAGTTTTAGGGAAATCTCCATCAAGATAGATTAATTCAGCCAATTGGCTCTTAGGATCATGGTTAGTCCCACTGCTATTTCGATGTTTTTGGATATACTGATAAAATGGTTTCACTTTAATTATCCTCTCCCAACTGGTCTATCATTTGGCTAATTTTCTGTTCAGGAACTGCTAATTGTAAAGCAATTTGATCATTAGTCAAATCTATCGCCTCAACTTCAAATTGAATCCCCTCTTGAGCTAGTAATTCTTTTATTGAAATAATGATCGATTCTGATTCAGAATCGATCGCTAAAGGCAGGTCACTAGGAATAATCTGAGAAAGAATGGGTAAAAAGATATTTAAAGGAAGATCTAAGGATAGTATTGAGAAATTAACCACTTTCAAACTAAGATTGCCACTGGAGTGAACCTCAGGACGAGTAGTTAAGGTGTAAGGAATCGATTGGTTTAAAAGCTGAATTTTCCCTTTAATAACGATCACATCCTGATTATTTTCCAAAAGAAAAGGCAGGTCTTCTTGGTTGAGAAGACGGACCAAGTGGTCAACAGTCAGCGTCAGCTTTACTGGAACCATTGCCTGGTCAGAAGATTTGGGCTGATTCACCTGGTCCTGGTAGGTATTTGCTTGACTATTTTGATGAATATAAAAATAAGCAGAAGCAAATAAGAGCGCCAAAAAGGCAAGCAAGCTTAAAAATGCAATTTTCCATGGATTTCTTTGCTTCTTTTTATTCTCCACCGTAGAACCTCCCTAGTCTCATTTCTTTCTTTCCCAAAATTCAAACTGATAATGATATTTCGATTCGCTATTAAGATCTTGGTCAACAACCGCATAGCGTCTAAATTGGCTCAGATCAGGATTAAAGCTAGTATCCCCTTCAACATTTTCAGCGATATTAGTAATGCGAAGCTCGTCCAAATAAGGCCAGAACAAGCGGTAAATTTCTGCTCCTCCGATAACCATAACATCTTCTGCTTTAGCTAGCTCGATAATCTCATCCATCTGGTTAACGATTTGAACCTGATCCTTATTATCAGCCTTAACCCCCGGTAAGCTTTTCTTACGGGTCAAAATGTAATTTTTCCGCTCCTTTAGTGGGCGGTTTCCCATTGATTCAAAGGTTTTTCGGCCCATAACTACAGTCTTATGCAGGGTTTCTTGCTTAAAAAATTTCATATCTTCACTAATATGCCAAGGAAGTTGGTTATTTTTTCCTATGATACCATTAGCGGCATGGGCCCATATAGCTATTAACATGTTAGCCTCCTTTTATCCATTCATTTTCATTCAGACTAAATCTATACGGCCACTGGAGCCTTTATCGGTGCCTGAGGATGATAATTATTCAATACAATATCATCCTTTTCAAGGTCAAACATGGATTTGTCACTTTTAATTTCAAGCTGGGGTAATTGACCAGGTTGACGACTTAATTGTTCTTTTACTTGGTCGAAATGATTATTATAGATATGAACATCACCAAAAGTATGAACAAAGTCTCCGACTTCCAAGCCAACTTCACGAGCAATTAAATGGGTTAATAAAGCATAGGAAGTAATATTAAAAGGAACCCCTAAAAAGACATCGCCACTTCTTTGGTAGAGTTGGCAGGAAAGCTTGCCATCATTAACGTAAAATTGACTTAAGGTATGACAGGGAGGCAAGGCCATATTAGGGATATCTTCTGGATTCCAGGCGGATAAGATGATTCGACGGGAATCAGGGGTATTTTTAAGTTGCTCTAGAATATTCGCAATTTGATCGATAGAGCCCCCATCACGAGTCTCCCAATCCCGCCACTGTTTGCCATAGACATTACCTAATTCACCATATTTTTTAGCAAAATTCTCGTCATTAAGAATCCTTTGACAAAAGTCTTCTTTAACGTTCAAATATTTTGCTTTAAATTCTGGGTCCTTTTCTGCCCGCAAACCAAAATTAGTCATATCAGGCCCCTGATAGTCCTCACTATTGATCCAGTTTTCAAAGGCCCACTCATCCCAAATGTGGTTATTATTTTCTAATAGATAACGAATATTAGTGTCTCCTCTTAAAAACCAGAGAAGTTCACTCTTTATCAGTCCAAAGGCCACCTTTTTAGTCGTCAAAATAGGAAAACCTTCTCTTAGATCAAAACGCATTTGATAACCAAAAATTGAGCGCGTGCCAACACCTGTACGGTCGGACTTGTCATGTCCCCTTTCTAAAATGGTCTGTAACAAGTCTAAATATTGCTTCACTACTTTTCCCTCCAATAGTCATACTAAGGCTTTATAGTACCACAGAGTCTCCCCTAAAACTTCGTATCTTAACCTAAGGTTTCAGTTCACTCAGATAGTCCCAATATTCCATTTTTTCTAGCAAATCATTTTCTTTGCTTTCTTTTTCTTTTTGCAATTCAGATAACTTTCCGTAGTCAGATCCATTTGCCAGCATATCGTTATCTATTCTTTGGATATCACGCTCTAACTGGTCAATTTGACTCTCAATAACTTGCCAATCTTGCTTTTCTTTATAGGTCATTCTTTTCTTACTACTTTGACTAGTCTCAGAGGCATTACTTTTATGTGAATCTTCACTTTTTTGTCCTTGACTTTGTTTTGGAGAATGGCTAGATTTGTTTTTTTCCTTATACTCCCTCTCGTAGTCAGTAAAATTTCCAAAAAAAAGTTGGCAAGATTTGTCCTTATGAACAATTAATAATTTATCAACCGTTTTATCTAAAAAGTAGCGGTCATGGCTAACCGTCAACATGGCTCCTGGAAATTGAGCCAAGTAATCCTCTAAGACTGTTAAGGTATCAATATCTAAGTCGTTAGTGGGTTCGTCTAGGAATAAAACATTAGGCCGTTCCATTAATAAGCGCAATAGATACAAACGTTTCTTTTCCCCACCGGATAATTTAGCAATTAACTGTCCATGGCTTTCCCGATTAAATAAAAAAGTTTCTAACATTTGCGATGCTGACAGTTTACGTCCATCATCATAGACAATTTCTTCAGCGACTTCACTAATATAGTTAATTAGCCGCTTATCTTCTGGTAAATCAGTGGGCACTTGTTGAAAATAAGCTATCTTAACAGTAGGGCCAATGTCAATCTGACCGCTTAAAGGAGGGATGATTCCCGCAATGGTATTTAGTAAGCTGGTCTTACCGACACCATTTTCTCCAATAATACCGATGCGGTCGCGATTTTGGATTAAGAGGTCAATATCTTTAAGTAAAGGCTGGCGACCATCATAACCCACGCTCACATTCTTCAAAGAAATGACTTTTTTTCCTAGTCGTTCTTGATCAAAGTCTAGTTGAACGGACCCTTGAAGAGACCGGTGCTGATTTAAGTCCTCTTTAAGATCATTAAACCGATTAATACGGGCCTGCTGTTTGGTAGATCTGGCCTTAGCCCCTTGGCGCATCCAGGCCAACTCCTGCTTATACAATTTTTTTTGCTTCGCTTGATTAGCGGCTTCAACATCTAACTCAACAGCACGTTTGTTCAAGTAATCTTGATAATTTCCCTGGTATTCAGTCAGTTTCCCTCTATCTAAGGCAAATACCCGTTGGGCTACCGTATCTAAGAAGTAACGGTCATGAGTAACAATAACCACTGATTTTTTATAGTTATTTATATAATTTTCTAGCCACTTGACCATTTCAAAATCCATGTGGTTAGTCGGTTCATCCAATAATAAAAGATCAGGTTCATCGATCAGGACTTTGGCTAATCCCAACCGACGTTTTTGTCCTCCACTGAGATGTCCGACCTTTTGGTAGAGGTCATTGAGTTCCAACTTATTAAGGATGGTTTGAATATTAGTATCTAACTGCCACGCATCTAAACGATTCATTTCGCTCTCCCAATGTGAAAATTCCTTTTGTTTCTTTTCATCATTAGGATCTTGAGACAGAGCCTGTGTGGCTTGTTCATAGGCTTTAACTGTTTTGACTAAGGGACTATCTCCAGAATAAACCGCTTCAAAGAGGCTTTGCTGATCATCCAAATCCGGGTTTTGACTAACTAAACCGATGGAATAATCGTTACTATGTTCGATCGTTCCGCTATCCAGATGATCCTTACCGGCTAAAATTTTTAATAAGGTAGACTTCCCTGATCCATTGGGGCCGATCAAGGCAATATGGTCGCCTTCACGAATTAAAAAAGATACATCATCAAGTAACTGCTTGATGCCATAGGTTTTACTCCAATTTTTAGCTAAGTAATCTTGCAAAATAATCGCTCCTCTTTTAACTTCTGTTTCATTCTAGCACAACTCATTGACTTGGGCATAGTCAGCGAATTACTAGAAAAGTCCACTAATCTTTCCTTGATTATCAATGGACATCTTGAGAGCAGCTGGTTGCTTAGGTAAACCTGGCATGGTTAAAACATTACCCGTCAAAGCAACAATGAAGCCTGCCCCTAGCTTGGGAACTAACTCGCGAATATGCAGGGTGAATTTCTCTGGAGCGCCTAGCAATTTAGGATCATCACTCAGGGAATATTGAGTTTTTGCCATACATATCGGTAAATGATCCCAGCCGTTTTTCTTAATAGCCGCTAATTGTTTCTTAGCCTCTGCTGAATATTCAACACCCTCCCCGCCGTAAATTTTTTGATTAATTACTTGAATTTTTTCTTCAATACTCTTTTGATCAGCTTGATAAAGGGGGTGGAAGTGAGAATTTTGCTCTCCATCAATGGAGTCGATCACGGCTTGGCCAAGGTCAAGCGCCCCTTGGCCTCCTTTTTCCCAGACATCTGCCAAGTAAGAAGGCGTCTCCTCTTTTTGACAGAGCTCTTTTATCAGTTCAATCTCTTCATCAGTATCGTCCTTAAAGTGATTAATAGCTACTAAAACAGGGACTTGGTAGGATTTCATAATTTGAATATGTCGACCTAGGTTAGCGAAGCCTTTTCTAACTGCCTCGAGTCTATCCTCTAAAGCGGCATTTTTTTCCAAATCAGGATTGCCGTGATGTTTTAGAGCCCTTGCAGTAGCCACGATAACTACGGCGTCGGGAGATTTTTCTAAGATAGGAACCTTAATATCCATGAATTTTTCAGCACCTAAGTCAGCTCCAAAGCCAGCTTCAGTTATCACATAATCTGCTAAACGAAGAGCTGTATCGGTTGCAATCACTGAATTACAGCCGTGGGCAATATTAGCAAAAGGTCCTCCATGGATCAATGCTGGCGTATGTTCTAGAGTTTGCACTAAATTAGGTAAAATAGCATCCTTCATTAATAAGGCCATGGCACCAGAACAGCCTAAATCTTTTACTGTAATCGCTTCTTGGTCTCGAGTATAGCCAATCACAATTTTATCGAAGCGTTGACGTAATTCATCAAGATTTCTAGAAAGGCAAAGGATTGCCATAATCTCTGAGGCAACGGTAATATCAAAACCATCTTCGCGTACATAGCCATTACCAGGACTCCCCAGACCGACCACAATATGGCGTAGCACCCGGTCATTCATATCCATGACCCGCTTCCAAGTAATGCGTCGGCTATCGATGCCTAATTGGTTACCTTGTTGAATGTGGTTATCAATAATTGCTGATAGAAGATTATTTGCTTGGGTAATTGCGTGTAGATCACCGGTAAAATGTAAGTTAATATCTTCCATAGGCACAACTTGGGCATAGCCTCCACCAGCAGCGCCGCCTTTTAATCCCATTGTCGGTCCCAAGGAGGGTTCTCTTAGAGCAATCATGGCTTTTCTATCTAAGCGTCTTAGGGCATCGCCTAAGCCAATGGTCAAGGTCGATTTTCCCTCGCCTGCAGGGGTAGGATTAATCGATGTCACGAGAATTAACTTTCCCTTTTTATTATCTTTTAATTTTTCAAGGGCTTGATGGTTAATTTTAGCCTTGTCATGGCCATAAGGAATCAGATCTTCTTCGCTTAGGTTGACTGTTTGAGCAATCTCTTTAATAGGTAAAGACTTATTAGCTTGTGCAATTTCGATATCCGTTAACATGTTATAACCTCATTTCACTGCTTAATAGTTAAATTATACTATAGGAATTTAACTTGAGCCTTAAGAAAATAATTTTCTATTTTATAATTAAAAATTTAAGCTTTGACTATTTCTATCAGGGAATAGAGACCCTATTCTAGCTAGCGTATTAACCAAGAAAAATGGTGTCGACGAGGAGTTTTAATCCTCAATCAACACCAAAATTTCATATTCGGTTAAAGTTAGTCCGTATTGATAAGCTCATTCTCCTAATAACGTAACAAGGCATAAGTAGAGGTCTCTGTAACAGAGCTAGCAGGAACAACTGAAATCTCCCCACCATTGATAATGGTTTGATGGATTAATTCATCAATCAAACTCGCATAAGTCGACGACTCCCCATAGAATATTACTAGCTCAGCAATCCGCCCTTCTTTAGCGGCAAGCTGAATATCCTCAACTTCTTCCATAAGAAGAGAAGCTCCCCTAGCCTCTTCAATATTATCTTCTATGGCTTTAACATTGTCTTTGGCTAGTGGTGAAAGAGTCTCAGCTAAAAGCTCTTTAATTCTTTGGTGGTTTTCGCCGCTAATGGGCTGCTCAATCGCTGTATCCAAGTAAACCTTCGATGAAGATTCCTTTTTAAAGGCAGCAATATTCTCCTTGGTTCCAGCTAATAATATTTTTCTTTCCACTTCCTTAGCCAGTTTGTCAAATTCTTGATCTAGGTAGCTGAAATATTTATCACGATCTCTTTCGACTTGGGCTGATTTGCTTTGATTAGAATGAATAGACCCTTGACCCCTAGATGTCGTTTGCTTGTTTTCGGAATCATTATCATCATAAATATCGTAAAATGAACTTTTGATTTCGTCAATTTCAGTCGGTTCATAAGAATACTGGTCAGCTAAGTATAATTGGACTTGGTCTTTAGCAATATCGGCCAAAATCACATCAAAAGCTTCCTCATAGTAAGCTAATAAAGGAACCAAATGGAAATAATCTCCTACATAGGCGATTTCCTCTTGCTCTTGCCGTAATCTAAAGATCTCAATCAACTGATCACTAGCTAATATCACCAAGCCCTCTTTATTTTTTTGCCAAAAATCAACTTTTTCATCAATTAACTTGGCTAAGTGATCAAAAGTCCTTTGCCAATCTCCATCGGGATAATTAGTCTCTAATTGAGTCTTGACTTCATTGAGTAAATTTTCATAACGGATAGGATCTTGCTGATTTTCCGGAGCAGCTCGATGGGTTGGCATATACAATGAAATTTTCGGGCTCCCCTTTTCAGCATTGGCTTTAACTACACGATATAAACGTTTGTCGACAGTCATAGTAGTCTCCTTTCCCTTAAGCGCTTCTACTTCTATATCTACTATAAAATAAATATTGGCTTTTTACTAACGGAAAGGTTTACTTTAAAATAATCAAATGGTTAAAACTCAAAATTATATTGAATCAGTTGTTTAATAAGATGGAAATCTTTCTTAGACAATCTTTCGATGTATTGAATTTCTCTTCCACCCGCTTCAGTCACATCTAAAGAATACATTTGCTGGGTCATCACTTGACCTGTAGTTTGGTAACCCTTAAGTCTTAAATGAGTTTTAAGTTTCCTTTTTGTATTGGTTATCGGGCAGACAATGACAAAATGGGTGGCATAGTTGTAGTCATCGGAGGAAACGATTAAAGCTGGCCGGCGTTTTTGAATTTCGTGACCCTTGGAAGGGTTAAAATTAATCCAGACAATGTCTTTTTGCCGTGGTTGGTAGGCCATCAGTCCACCTCCTTATGATCGTAATCATCCCAGGCCTCTCCCAGGTAAAATTCCCCATCACAAGCATGACGATAAGGGTTATCTACCCGAGGGAGTAAAATAAAGCTATCTTCTTGGTCGTCATTTTCCTTTAAAGTCCATTGACTATATTCTTTAAATATTTCTTCATTTGGCAGCAGTAAAGCAGGCCCCTCTTCAGTGTGAATAATTTTTAAATCCAAAATTTAGCCTCCTCAAGTTTAATTCTTCATGTGAAAAAAGACCGCCCAAGCAGTCTTTTTTCTTTAACTCTATTTCTCATCATCCATATCCAAGATGGCCAGGAAGGCTTCCTGAGGCACTTCAACAGATCCTACTGCCTTCATGCGCTTCTTACCTTCTTTTTGTTTCTTCAACAGCTTCTGTCTTCTGGTGACGTCCCCACCGTATAACTTGGCAGTAACATCTTTTCGGTAAGCTTTGATCGTGGTACGGGCAATAATTTTATTGCCAATAGCTGCTTGAACAGGCACTTCAAACATTTGCCGGGGAATCACTTCTTTTAATTTTTCGGCTAGTTTACGCCCGCGATCATAGGCAAAATCACGGTGGACGATAGTACTCAAGGCGTCGACAGGTTCTCCGCTCAGTAAGATATCGAGTTTGACTAAATTGCTCTTTTGATAACCAATCAGTTGATAGTCAAGCGAAGCATAGCCCTTGGTGCCGGATTTTAGACGGTCAAAGAAGTCAAAAATCACTTCATTCAGGGGCATTTCATAAATAATGTTTACTCGAATATCATCCAGGTATTCCATGTTGATAAAATTCCCTCGCTTTTGTTGGGCAAGTTCCATGACATTTCCAACAAAATCCTTAGGTACCATAATTTCAGCACGGACGTAAGGCTCTTCAATCCAATCAATTTGGGTATTATCTGGCATTTCAGAAGGATTGGAGACTTCTACCATTTCCCCATCGGTTTTATAAACATGGTAAATAACCGATGGTGCAGTCATGATTAAATCAAGATTGAAATCACGTTCGAGTCGTTCTTGAGTAACATCCATATGGAGCATACCTAAGAAACCACACCGATAGCCAAAACCTAAAGCTTGAGAAGATTCCGGCTCAAAGGTTAGAGAGGCGTCATTTAATTGCAGCTTTTCTAAGGCTTCTCTAAGCGCAACATAATCAGCAGAATCTACCGGATATAGACCACTATATACCATAGGCATCATGGGACGATAACCAGGTAAAGCTTCTGCTGCAGGACGATCCGCTAAAGTCACAGTATCGCCCACCTTAGTATCTTGGATAGTCTTGATACTTGCAGTAATATAGCCAACATCCCCTGCCATTAAATAATCCCGACTAATGGGGTGAGGCGACATAATTCCTAGGTCAGTGACATCAAACTGCTTACCATTACTCATCAATTCAATGGTATCGCCAGGTTTTACTATGCCGTTTTCAATTCGCACACTCAAAACGACTCCCCGATAAGAATCATAGACGGAGTCGAAAATCAATGCCTGGAGAGGTGCTTCGATATCCCCTTGGGGAGCAGGTATTTTAGTTACAATTTGTTCCAGGATTTCCTCAATACCAATCCCAGTCTTAGCACTACACAAGACCGCCTCGCTGGCATCAATACCAATAATATCCTCAATTTCAGTTCTGACATATTCAGGATTAGCTGCAGGTAGATCGATCTTATTGATGACTGGCACTAACTCTAAATCATTATCCACTGCTAAATAAGCATTTGCCAAAGTTTGAGCTTCAATCCCCTGAGCCGCATCAACCACCAAAAGCGCCCCTTCACAGGCTTGCAGACTCCGTGATACTTCATAGGCAAAATCGACGTGTCCAGGAGTATCGATCAAATGGAAGATATATTCTTGGCCATCTTCTGCTTGGTACTCTAATTCAACGGCATTTAGTTTAATAGTGATGCCACGTTCTTGCTCTAAATCCATGGAATCTAGTAGTTGATCATGCATTTCCCGGTCAGAAACCGTCCCAGTTTTTTGCAAAATACGGTCAGCTAAGGTTGACTTACCGTGGTCAATATGGGCCACAATCGAAAAATTTCTAATGCGTTTCTGTCTTTCTTTTAAATCATTCATATCAATTGCTTTTGTCACTCGTTTGCTCACTTCCTTATCTAATCTATAAAGAGTTCACCCTTCATTATAACATATAGCCATCCAGAGATCAGATGATATCTAAAACAAAGCGTTAAAAAAGTTCTAGTAAAGCTAGAGCAAAAACCGTAACCTTCCTAGGCAGAAGATTACGGTTTTTAGATGACTAAAATCAGTTAAAAAGTTCAACCTCATTTGCTTATGAAAAGGCATCTTTAATTTTATCAAAGAAATTCTTCTCTTCTTCAGTGACATTATTCCCTGATGCCTTAGCATAGTCGCGAAGAGCTGCCTTTTGTTTGTCATTGAGATGTTTAGGTGTAATGATCTTAATATTGACCAATTGGTCTCCATTGCGGTCACGGTTTAATACTGGGGCGCCTTTGCCACGTAAACGGATGGTATCGCCACTTTGTGTACCAGCAGGAATTTTAAGGTTCACTTTGCCGTGAACGGTTGGAACCTCAACTTCATCACCCAGAGCAGCTTGGGCAAAGTTTAGAGGCAAGTCAATACTGATTTGCGACCCTTTTCTTTGGAAGATATTACTTTTAGCTACCCGGAAGACCACATAGAGGTCACCGGCTGGCCCCTTATTGTAGCCAGCTGAACCTTGTCCGGAAAGACGTATCGATTGCCCATCTTCTACACCGGCTGGAACCTTCACTTTAACCGTATGGGTCTTCTCTTCTCGACCGCTTCCTTGGCAATTAGTACATGGGTCTTCGATAATCTTACCTTCACCTTGACACTGGCTACAGGTGGTTTGACTAGCCATTTGTCCAAATGGGGTATTTCTTACTTGTTGAACTACCCCTTGGCCATTACAGGTTGGACAAGTTTTCTTGGACGTTCCCGGCTTAGCACCAGAGCCTTCACAAACCTGGCAAGCTTCTTCGCGTTTATAGGAAATGGTTTCTTCTTTACCAAAGATTGCTTCTTCAAAGCTTAAATCCATGGTGTATTGTAAGTCGTCCCCACGGCGAGGTGCAGTCCTAGACCGTTGACTAGCAGACGAGCCAAAGCCACCGAAGCCACCTTGACCACCAAAGAACTGATCAAAGATATCTTCAAAGCCAGAGAAACCTTGTCCTGAGTAAGATTGATAACTTCCATTGCCAAAGCCACCGAAGCCACCATTTGCACCAGCATGACCAAACTGATCGTATTGTTTTCGTTTGTTTTCATCACTTAAAACTTCATATGCTTCCGTTACTTCTTTATATTTTTCTTCAGCACCGGGATCATGGTTTAAGTCAGGATGGTATTTTTTTGCTAGTTTACGGTAAGCACGCTTGATATCTTTCTGGCTGGCGTCTTTACTGACACCTAAAATGTCATAGTAATCTCCTTTAGCCATATTTTACCCCCTTATCCTCGATACAATAGTTTGTCCCTGCCTTAAGACAGGGACAAGCCTACTATAGTCGATTATTTATCGTCATTTACTTCCTCGAAGTCACCTTCAACAGTACCATCATCATCATTATTATCTTGATTTTCACTTTGGCCTTCTGCTTGGTTAGCTTCGTAAAGTTTTACCGTTAATTGTTGAAGAACTTCCATTAATTCGTCCTTCTTAGCCTTCATCTCATCAGTATTTCCAGCTTCTTGAGCGGCCTTTAGTTCATCTTTTAATTGGTTGGCTTTATCAATATCTGCTTGATCCGCTTTACCTTCAACATCTTTAGTAGTTTTTTCAGTTTGATGGATGATTTGTTCAACTTCATTCTTCAATTCTGCTTCTTCTTTACGCTTGTTATCTTCTTCAGCGTTAGCTTCAGCATCTTTCATCATGCGGTCAATTTCTTCATCGGTTAAACCAGAATTGGATTGAATGGTAATCGCTTGTTCCTTACCGGTGCCTTTATCTGTGGCTGAAACATTAACGATCCCGTTTTTGTCAATATCAAATTTCACTTCAATTTGAGGGACACCACGAGGAGCTGGGTTAATATCAGTTAATTGGAAACGACCTAAAGTCTTGTTATCAGCAGCCATAGGACGTTCACCTTGTAAGACATGAATATCTACAGCAGGTTGGTTATCTGCAGCCGTTGAAAAGACTTGGGATTTAGAGGTTGGGATAGTCGTATTCCGATCAATTAATTTGGTGAAGACTCCACCCATGGTTTCAATACCTAAGGATAGTGGCGTAACATCGAGTAAGACAACGTCTTTAACGTCACCAGTAATCACACCACCTTGAATAGCAGCACCCATAGCAACCACTTCATCAGGGTTAACACCACGGTGTGGGTCTTGGCCAGTTAATTCTTTAACATGGTCAACCACTGCAGGAATACGAGTAGAACCACCAACTAAAATCACTTGGTCAATATCTGATTTGGATAAGTCAGCATCAGCTAAGGCTTGTTGAACAGGTTTAGTGGTCCGGTCAACTAAGTCATCAGTAAGTTCGTTGAATTTTGCCCGAGTTAAAGTTAATTCTAAGTGTAATGGACCACTTTCACCGGCAGAGATGAATGGTAAGCTGATTTGTGTAGAGGTAACTCCGGATAAATCTTTTTTCGCTTTTTCTGCAGCATCTTTTAGACGTTGCATAGCCATTTTGTCATTGGAAAGATCGATCCCATTATCCTTCTTAAATTCTTCAACTAAGTAATCCACAATGCGTTGGTCAAAGTCATCCCCACCTAATTTATTATCACCGGCAGTAGATAATACTTCAAAGACACCGTCACCGAGTTCTAAGACAGAAACGTCAAAGGTCCCGCCACCTAGGTCAAAGACTAGGATTTGTTCGTCTTTATCATCTTTGTCTAAACCATAAGCTAAAGCAGCTGCAGTAGGTTCGTTAACAATCCGTTCAACTTCTAAGCCGGCAATTTTACCAGCATCTTTGGTTGCTTGACGTTGGGCGTCATTAAAGTAAGCTGGAACAGTAATAACAGCTTTACTTACACTTTCTCCTAAGTAATCTTCAGCGTAGCCTTTTAGGTATTGTAAGATCATAGCAGAAATTTCTTCGGGGGTGTAATCTTTGTCATTGACATGAACCTTGTAACCGGATTCCCCCATATGACGTTTAATCGAAGCCACTGTATTTGGATTTGTCACCATTTGGCGTTTAGCGACTTCTCCTACTTGAATTTCGCCATCTTTAAAAGCTACTACAGAGGGTGAAGTACGATTGCCTTCTGGGTTAGTAATAATTACTGGTTCTCCACCTTCTAATACTGAAACGGCAGAATTTGTAGTTCCTAAGTCAATTCCTATAATTTTACTCATTATTTATTATCTCCTTTTTTATTATTGTGCAACGACTACCATAGCTGGTCTTAAGACACGGTCTTTGATGACATAGCCTTTTTGATAGACTTCAACTATAGTATCTGATTCTTGACCATCATTGGCAGGAACAGATGAAACAGATTGGTGGAAGTTAGGATCGAACTTTTCGCCTTTAGGATCAATCGCTTTAATTTCTTCATCATTAAAGGCACTTTGAATACTTTCCAATACCATTTCAATGCCGCGTTTCATACTGCGACTCGCTTCATCATCTGCTTCAATAGTCAAGGCCCGTTCTAAGTTATCAACTGCACCTAAGAGTTTTTCAGCTAAATGTTGGGAACGGTACTTCGCAGCATCTTGTCTTTCCTTATTATTTCTTCTTTGAATATTCTTAATTTCCGCAGATAAGCGAAGAATTTGATCATTTTTTTCTTCAAGTTCTTTCTTTATACTTTGAAGTTCACTATCTTTATCATTCTCATGGACTTCTTTATCTTCATCTGCGATTTTATTTTTCTCATCATCAGCCAGGTTTTCTGACTCATTATCCTTATCGACATCGGCTTTATTATTTTGATTTTGTTCCAAATCTTGAGCCTTGTTTTTATCCTGGACTGACTTTTCATCTTCATGTATATTTTCTGGGTCAACATCCTGATTGTTCTTATCATGAACTTTGCTCATCTGTTTACCCCTCCTCTTTATCATTTTTATAATATGAATCGATATAGTGATTGAGCTGTAGTCTCACACCTTGAAATAGTTGAGCCATACGCAGGTAAGACATATTTTCTGGGCCGAGAATAGCCACAGAAATCGTTTGTTGGTCATTATTACCACCAACAAAATTGGTAGCCATAATAGATAAATGATTGAGGCCATCAGCCTGCATATCCTTACCCACCTTCACTTGAATCCCTTGATCACCCGGATCAATGAGTGTATCTAATAAGTTAGGATTAGCAAATAGACGGTTTAAATTCTCTACCTGTTGATAAGCATCACTTTGATAGAGATGGTTATAAAGATTTGCCTTACCTTTAACAAAGACGCGTGAGGCATCCATTTTTTTAAGTAAATCTTCGATTATACTTCCTTCATAAAGTAAACGTCGAATTGATTCATCAAAATAGGACATATAGTTACTTTTAAGGCGTACAAGAACGCTAGGAAGACTTAAACCAATTAAATCACGGTTAATAATATTTGCCATATCCTCTAAAGCTTCCATAGATACACTGTCTGGCAAACGATAGATTTGCGTTTCCACTGTTCCTTCTTCTGTCACTAAGACAAGCATCACTTGCCGGCTAGTTACCGGTACAAAGCGAAAGCCAGCTAAATGATAATGGTAAGCGTCAGGTCCTAAAGAAATCGCCACATAGTTAGTTAGCTCAGCTAAAAGTTCAGTTGAGCGATTGACAATTTCATCTAAGGCCAAGTAAGGTGATTGAAATATTTCACTCACCTTTTCATTTTCCGCTTCACTTAATCCACTATCGATAATTCCACCGTTCTTGGGAAGAATATAATTAATGTAGAAACGATAGCCGGCTTCAGTGGGAACTCTTCCGGAAGAAGAGTGCATCTTTTTAATCAAATCAAGTTTTTCAAGTTTTGCCATATCATTTCTAATAGTTGCAGAACTTGCCTCAAGGCCAGTCAGTTTTAGAATCGATTTAGAGCCAATCGGTTCCTCACTTTGACTATAGGCGTCAATAATCGCTTTTAAAACAATAATCTGTCTTTTACTTAACATCTTATCACCTCTTTTAGCACTTGACAGCTCCTTCTGCTAACATACCTATATACTAACATGGTTAAGTGCATATGTCAATAAAAGTCAAACTGTTTTTCAAAGAATTTCCTAGTTATTCCAATTCCTATTTTGACCTTTAGCAAAACAATTTCATAGAAAAGTTAATAGATAGCCCTTACTTAGTAGTAACGCAGTGATGACTTACTAGCGACTCAACGTTTACCTTGGATCGGTCCCTAGCCTCATACAAAAATGACAAAATAAAAAAAGTTGGCAAAATTGACACCAACTTTTAGAGAATTTAATTTTGATAATTTTCATATTTTTGTAGACGACTTAGACAGTCACTTTTATCTTGATTCAACTGTTCCACCATAGCCTCTACACTGGAAAACTTCTTTTCACCTCGTAAATATTCGTACCAAAAGACCAGCATTTCTTCACCATAAATTTCTGACTCAAAATCAAACAAGTTAATTTCAATGGTCTTGTCATTATCATCACCAAAAGTGACATTATATCCAATGGAAGCCATCCCCCAGAATAGCTGATGGTTGATTTGACATTGAACCAAATAAACACCGACTTTGGGAATTAAAGTACTGACCTGGGTAAAGATATTAGCCGTTGGAAAGCCTAGGGTACGACCACGTTTAAAGCCATTAATGACTAAACCACGGAAGAAATAAGGATAGCCCAGAGCCTGGTTAGCTTCTTCCAGCGATCCCTCGGTCAGTTCCTTGCGAATATGTTTGGAAGCAATTTTATTATTATTTTCATTCAATACGGGGACTTCAATAATTTTGAAGCGATCTTCAGCATAGTCTGGTAAGTTTTTCATATTGGCTATGGCTTTAGCTCCATAGGTATAATCGAAGCCCGCAACAACTACCTTAGCATTTAAGCCAACCAGATAATTATCCACGAAAGCTTTAGGACTTTGATTAGAAAAAGCGCTGGTATAATCAACTAAGTAAACCCGGTCTACCCCAAATTTCTCAAGTAAAAGCATCTTTTCTTGATTTTGAGTCAGGTACTTCATTTGATTAGGGTGAAGGTTTTGATTAACAATTAAAGGTGAAATATTAAATGTCATCACAGCTAATGGAAGCTTGCGTTTGAAGGCTTCCTTCCTTGCAGCTTTAATCACTGCTTGATGGCCACGATGGACGCCATCAAAAAAACCCAAAGCTAAAACGATGCCCTCATTATTTTTAAGATTCTGGTCTATGGGATGATGAATGGTTATTACTTGCATAAGACACCTCATTGTTAAAGTCATCAGTTATATTAGCATTCTTAACGGTTTCATTTGTTCTTCATCACTGGGATGTTGTCCATAAATAGCTATAAGTCCTTGCTGGCCATAAAAAGCCACCGGCAATTGGTCTCGATGTTCTTCGGCCAAATTATTTTTGTTTAGAACTGCTCCATTGCTGACGAGTTTTTCTAATTGGCCACTAATCTCAATATGAGCTAAGTCTTGGATCAAAAAATCGATGGGAAAAATAAAATCATTTTTTCCTTGACTAATTTGATCTTCAATTTCAGATAAAGTAAAGCATTGTGATTGGGTAAAGGGACTAGAAGCTATGCGCGTAAGGTCGGTCATGGTCGCAGCAAAGCCTAATTTTTTCCCTAGATCAGATGCTAGGGTCCTCACATAGGTGCCCTTGCCACAGCGAACACGGAAATGAAAGGTTTGAAGTTGCTGGTCTTTGTCGTAAAGACAAGGCTCTACTAAGTCAAATTTATAAACTTGAACCTTTCTTTTAGGGCGCTCTACTTCTTCACCCTTGCGAGCATATTCATATAGCTTACGACCATTGACCTTGACAGCAGAATACATGGGAGGGACTTGAGTAATTGTGCCTAACATGCTATCCATAGCTTTTTGAATAAGCTGTCCATCGACAGCTTCTTTGACAGGTGTTTGACGAACAATTTCCCCGTCCAAATCTTCTGTTTCTGTTTGAAAGCCTAGGGTAATTTCTCCTTGATAGACCTTTTCCTTATCAGTGATCCAATTAGCCATTTTTGTCGCCTTATTCACACAAATTGGTAATACGCCGCTCACATTGGGATCCAAGGTACCGGTATGGCCCACCCGTCTGGTCTTTAACAATTTACGTAAGGCATTGACACAATCGTGACTAGTCATCCCTCTTTCCTTCCATAAAGGAATTATGCCATCCATGGCTTCACCTCCTATTATTTAATACTTACAAAATCTTCAATTAACTGACAGAAGTCATCTGCATATTTATCTGCCTTTACTGGACCTACTCCGCTAATATCAAGAAATTCCTGATAGTTCTTAGGCTTTATTTCCACCATATCAAGGAGACTCTGGTTATTAAAAATAATATAGGCAGGGACATTTTCTTCACTAGCTAAACTATAGCGTAATTCACGAAGTGCTTCAAATAATTCTTCATCTTCTGGCGATAAATGATCAGTCAGTGATTGAGCTTTCTGACTAATCTTCGTTTTATTTTCTGATCGAATATAGGCAGATTCTTTGATATAAAGGCACTTATTTCCTTTTAGAATTGGGAGCGCCTTTTCCGTAAGACTAAGTCCCTTATATTCATTAACCGCCAAGGCCCCTTCAGAAATTAATTGAGAAATAATATTCTTAATTGTTTGCACATTCATATCTTTTAATAAAGCGTAGGTTGATAATTGGTCAAAATGTTTGTCCTTAATTTTTTGAAGTTTTTTTCCTTTTAAGACATCTGTGACTAGGGTCATGCCATAAGGATAAGCCATTCTAACAATACAAGAGAGGATCATTTGTCCTTCTCGGCTGACATCAACCTTTTTGACTTGCTGCAAACAATTGGAGCAATTTTGGCAATGGTCAGGAGCTTCCTGACCGAAGTAGGCTAAAATGTGTTGTCTCAAGCAGGAAGAGGTCGTTGCATAATTAATCATATCATTTAAGCGACCTTCACTAGTGGGATCATTGCTTTGACTAATCAAAAATTTTGCGGTCAAGATATCCTTGGGGCTGTAGAGAAGAATAGCTCTAGCCGGCAAGCCGTCTCTGCCTGCCCGGCCTGCTTCTTGGTAGTAACTCTCTAAATTAGTGGGCAAGTTGTAATGGATCACCTGCCGAACATCAGGTTTATCAATTCCCATCCCAAAGGCATTGGTTGCCACAATAATATTAGTACGCTCATAGATGAAGTCATTTTGCGAAGCCATACGGTCTGCTGGACTCATTCCCGCATGATAAGCGCTCACCGGTAGGCCTTGGTCTCTTAACCATTCACTCAAACGGTCAACAGTTTTTCGAGAAGAAGCATAAATGATAGCTGCTTCTTCTTTATCTATTAAATCAATTACAGTCTTCTTCTTTGATTCTGGTTCCATAACCTCAAAGGTCAGATTGGGACGATCAAAGGAATTAATGAGGACATAGGGGTTCTCAAGAGCCAATTGATGAATAATATCCTCTTGAACCCGATTGGTAGCTGTGGCTGTAAAGGCAGAAACGACTGGCCGCTCACTTAATTGATCAATAAAAGTAGCAATTTCTCGGTAAGAGGCTCTAAAGTCGTGTCCCCATTGGGAAACACAGTGGGCTTCATCAATGGCTATTTGATCTAAGGGTAAGTCATTAGCTAATTGTAGAAAAGACTCGCTCTTTAATCTTTCTGGTGATACATAAATCAGCTTGACTTGTCCAGAGTTAATCCTATCCAGCACAGCAAAATAATCTTCACTGGATAGACTGGAGTTGAGATAAACACTATGAATACCATGCTCGTTAAGACTATCTACTTGGTCCTTCATTAATGATATTAAAGGAGAGATTACTAAAGTAATACCAGGTAAGATTAAAGCAGGTAATTGATAGCAAATTGATTTGCCCCCGCCAGTGGGTAGAATCCCCAAACTATCGCGACCAGTCAAAATACTCTCAATAAGTTCCTTTTGTCCAGGACGAAAAGTTTTATAGCCAAAATATTTTTCTAAATCTTGCTCAATCTGCATAAAGACCTCCCTCTCCATCACGTCCATTCATTATAACAAATTTTCAAGTAGCATAGGAATATTTCACGTTTTTGCTGCAAAGAAAAAAGACTAGAAGTACTAGGCCTTGTCTCTTGAACAAGTGAAGTAGCAATTTCTAGCCTTTATTGATTTAATGTTTAATTAGCTTTACTAGCTCTGCATAGATCAAGTGAGCCAATGATTAATACATTCCCGATCTGCCATCAGCGAAATTAATATAGATATTTTTCGCTTGGGTATAGGCATTGAGAATTATTTTATGGGTTTCTCGGCCAATACCTGAATCCTTATAGCCACCAAACGGTGCCCCGGCTTCAAAGCTATTATAGGTATTAATCCAAATTCGTCCTGTTCTTACTCCACGAGCTACCTTAAAGGCTGTGTCTAAGTTTTTAGTGAAAACACCGCCTGCTAAACCATAATCACTATCATTAGCAATACGGATGGCATCGTCGACATCTTTGAATTTAATCACAGTAGCAACGGGACCAAAGATTTCTTCTCGAGCCACCCGCATAGAATTATCTGCTAAGAGTAAAGTTGGTTGGAAATAATAGCCCTTTTCAAGGTCTCCTTCTGAAGCTGAATGGCCACCGGTTATAATTTCAGCTCCTTCATCTAAAGCCACTTGGATATATTCGCTCACCTTTTGATGTTGGGCTTGACTAGCTTGAGCGCCTAATTGGGTTTCTTTTTCCCAAGGTAAGCCAACTTTTACTTTCTTAAATTCTTCTTTCAAGCGACCGATAAATTCATCATAAATCGATTCTTGGACTAAAATACGCGAACCTGCTGAGCAGACTTCCCCTTGGTTGAAAAGAATTCCTAATTGAGCGCCCTCTAAGGCTTGTTCCATATCCATATCTTCAAAGAAAATATTGGCCGATTTTCCTCCTAATTCCAGGGTAGCTGGGATAAGATTTTCAGCGGCTGAAATCCCTACTTGACGGCCCACAGAGGTTGACCCAGTAAAGGCAATTTTATCAATATCTGGATGATGTTGAAGGTATTCCCCACTCTTTGAACCACTCCCAGTAATAATATTTAAAACGCCCTTGGGTAAGAGATCATTGATTAACTTAGCTAACTCTAAAATGCTTAGAGAAGTAGAAGAGGATGGTTTTAATACAATAGTATCCCCTGCTGCTAAGGCTGGCGCTATTTTCCAAGCTGCCATTAAAAAGGGAAAGTTCCAAGGGATAATCTGTCCGACAACACCAATCGGTTCCCGTAGGACCATGGATAAAGTATTGTCGTCAAGCATTTTAAAGTGATCTTCTTCGCTACGAATAACACTAGCAAAGTAACGAAAATGATCAGCCGCTAAAGGAATATCAGCTCCTTGGGTTTCTCGAATCGGCTTACCATTATCCATGGTTTCAATTAGAGCCAGACGCTCTTGGTTAGCTTCGATAAGATCAGCAATCTGATTAAGAATTTGGGCTCTTTCTTTGACATCCGTTCTTCCCCATTTAGGAAAGGCTCGGCGGGCAGCTACAACGGCTTGATTAACATCTTCCTCAGTGGCATCGGTAATTTCAGCTAATTTTTCGCCATTTGCCGGGCTATAATCTTCAATGGTCTCTTGACCACTGCCATTAGTCCATTCACCATTGATTAACAATTGATAACGCTTTTCAAGTTTAAGGTCTTTTATATCCATTGTTATCTCCCTTTCATTTCAGAATACAGTTAAAAATGTAATCTCAGTATACCTAAAAAGCGCTTTCATTAAAAGAATTTGATTTTTCTTAGTTAGCTAATAATAACTCATCATTATTAAGGCTTTCACCTACATTATGATGGAAAAGTTGTAGTAAGTCGTCAATGCTACAATTTTCTTTCTCTTCTCCAGAGATATCAACGACTACTTGACCGTCATGAAGCATGATTAAACGATTGCCATATGATAGAGCATCATTCATATCATGAGTAATCATCAGAGTAGTCAGTTGATATTGGCTGACCAAGTCTTGGGTTAAAGACATTACCATTGCACTCGTGCGAGGATCTAAGGCAGCCGTATGCTCGTCAAGAAGTAAAAGTTTTGGAGTTTGTAAAACAGCCATAAGTAAAGTTAAGACTTGGCGTTGACCCCCTGATAAGGAGCTTACCCGTTCTTGCATGCGGTTCTCTAAGCCCATACCTAGGGTGCTTAGACGAGAACGGAATTCTTCACGCATATCTTTTGTAATAGATGTTTGGAAGCTGCGCTTGTGTCCTCGCTTATAAGCAATGGCTAAGTTTTCTTCTACGCTTAAAGACTTGGCTGTTCCCATTTGTGGGTCTTGGAAGACCCGACTAATCATTTTTGCCCGTTTATAAGCTGGTAAAGTAGAAATTTCACGATCGGCTAAATAAATCTGCCCTGAGCTTAAGGGAATCGTTCCGGCAATAAGATTCATCATGGTTGATTTTCCGGCACCATTACTGCCAATAACACTGATAAAATCATTATCCTTAATCGAAAGATTTAAATCTTTAATGACTTGATGAGCTTTACTAGATTGAGTTTGAAATACCTTATTTAAATTCTTTAATTGAACTAATTCATTCATGTTAATTTTCCTTTCCTTAATGATTTAAGCTCGGGCTTTTTTTAGTCTTCCATTCTACTTGTGGTCCCCAGAGGATAATCGCTAAGACGATGGCTGATAGGATCTTAATGTCACTTGGCAAAATTGGAATATATTTCATGATCAAGTCGATAATCACCCGATAGATAATCGCTCCTAAAACAATGGATAGTAAACGTACAGGAAGCTTGACTTGTTTTAATAAAACTTCGCCGATCACAATAGCAGCTAGTCCAATAACGATCGTTCCTGTCCCCATCGATAAATCCCCGTAGCCGTTATATTGAGCAATTAAAGCTCCCGATAGAGCGATGAGGGCATTTGAAATCATATAGCCAACTAATTGAACGTGGTCTGTTCGAATCCCGTTAGCTTCAGCCATCAAAGCATTATCTCCAGTTGCTATCAAACTCAATCCGTACTCCGTTCCCATAAAAATCACAAGGATTAAAACAATAAGAACGACAGTTAATAAGCCCAGTAAGAAGGGTGACCAAGTTGTTGATAGACCCATGTTTTCCAAGAAAGTTAACAAGGTTTTTTCTCCTAGTAAGGGAGTATTGGCTTGACCCATGACTCTTAAGTTGATGGAATAAAGACCAGTCATGGTCAAGATCCCTGCTAAGAGAGCCGGAATTTTCATCTTTGTCGTCATAAAACCAGTTAAGAAACCAGCCAGAGCGCCAGCTAGAAGAGCCGCTAAAACCGCTAAAAAGGGATGAACTTGGCTAACTAATAATTTAGCACAGACTGCCGCTCCCAGAGGGAAACTTCCCTCTGCGGATAAGTCGGCTAAGCCTAAGATTCTAAAAGTAATATATACTCCAATGGCCAAAATTGACCACATCATTCCCTGTGAAACACTAGATATCATTAAATCCATTCTTTTTGCACCTCTTCTAAATATGCCTGGTCTGGCTATTGATCTTTCAATTCTTTTAATAATTATTAATTACTTTAGCTACTAGCCTTTCAAACGCGCCTTCAATTCTTCACTGTCCATGCCTAAGGCAGCAGCCATTTCATCATTTACTTTAACGACTAGGTCCTTAGACATTTCCACTGGGATGTCTTCTGGTTTTTTATTGTCCTTAAGAATTTCTACTGCCATGTTCCCTGTTTGTTGTCCTAATTTATAGTAATCTACCCCATAGGCACATAGGGAACCTTCGATAGCAGCATCGAAAGCAGCAACTGATGGCGTCTTGGTCTCCATTAGGACCTTACCAATAGTTTGAATGGTATTAGCAATGGTATTATCGGTTGGTAGGTAGATACCATCTACTTTTTCTGCTAAGATTTTAGTTGCTTGTTGCACGTCATTAGTTGATGTCACTGTCATACTTTCGACTTTTAAGCCCTTGGATTCGATATATTCTTTAGCTTGTTCATATTGGACTTCTGAGTTTACTTCACTTGAATTATATAAAATCCCAATGGTTTTAATGGATGGATCAGCCTTTAATAATAAATCAACGACATCAGCAACCGGGGCCATATCACTGGTACCGGTCATATTTTTACCCGGTTTTTCCATACTCTCGACTAATTTAGCGCCGACCGGATCAGTAACAGCCGTAAATAATTGCGGGGTCTCCTTGTCAGTGTTTAGCATAGCTTGGGCAGCAGGAGTAGCTATACTTAAAATCAGGTCCTTTTTACCCTTTAATTGTTGGGTAATGCTTTGCAAGTTGGATTGGTCGCCTTGAGAATTATGGAATTCAATCGCTAAATTCTTTCCTTCTTCATAGCCAGCTTCTTTCAGACTATCTTGGAAGCCTTCCTTAGCTCTTTGTAGGGAATCGTGTTCCATATATTGGATAATCCCCACATCGACCTTTTTAGTACTGCTTTCATTACCTTGATTGGAACAAGCGGCTAATACACATGTTAATAAACCTGCTGTAATATAACGTAAATATTTTTTCATCATTTTTCCTCCATAACACTAAATAAACACAGTTGATTTTCTATTGTTTTTGACTGTTAAACGGACCTTCCATACTACCACTCCCCCAAAAGGTATAAAAAAAGCCCACCTAGTTTGGACAAAACTAAATGGGCTTATTAATAGCATATATTAATAGTGGTATAGCCCATTTAGAATTTATCCATTCTATGAGGGCTAGACATGCTTAAGATCCTTAGCCATCATAGATACAAACTTGAGTTTGACGTTTGTATCTATGATGTTTCATAGTACAAACGCTATCTAAAATAGCTAAAGTAAAATCGTACATTTTGATAAGTAGAGCATGCGCTCTGATTGATAAGGTATTTAACTAACATGATCACATGCTCCTTTCTTAAGCTGTTGAAGTAATGTTAAACAATTTTTAAGATAAAGTCAACACTTAATTTAAAATATAAGTTTATGTTTTATAAATTTAAATTCTCATTTAATAAATAATAAGGCAAAAAGACTTATTTAAGCGTAATCTTGAAGCTTTTATTACAAAGTTGATCTGATATTTTGATCATTTGTGTTCATTAATTCAATATAAACTTTGATTTTTTAATCCACCTTGCTAGTCTTTTATTAAAATTTTATTTCTAAGTTTCAGTTTGAAATAAGAAAAGAGGCCGTACAGATATACAGCCTCTTTTCAAAATATATTTCAAGCACTGAGCAAACATTCACTTTAGAAAGTGATGGAAACTTCTCTTTGGAAATTTTGCCACCCTTTTCTTCCAGCGGTATTGCCTTTTGACGCGCTTATCAGACTCTATTCGAAGAATATCAATCTTCTTTATTTAACTGAGCCAATAACTGGTCAATACGTTGACCATATTCAATGGATTCATCACGCTTAAAAACCACTTCTGGAGTTTTATAAATACGTAAACGCTGACCTAACAACGAACGTACTAAGCCGCTGACCTTATCAAGTCCCTTTTGTACTTTTTCATGCTCACTTTGTGAATCGGATAAGGTGGAATAATAGATAGTAGCGTTTTGTAAATCACCAGTTAAATCAACATCAGTAATGGTAATATTTTTGACACGAGGATCTTTAACTTCTTTACGCAGAATCGAGTTAACTTCGCGTAAGATTTCTTGGCTAACTCGCTCTACGCGACGATTTGTAGACATAAAATCTCTCCTTGTTAACTATTAACGCTTCACTTCTACCATATGGTAGGCTTCGATTTGATCATCCACTTTAATATCGTTATAGTCTTCAATCATTAACCCACATTCATAGCCTTTGTTAACTTGTTTAACATCGTCTTGGAAACGACGTAGGGAAGATAATTGGCCTTCGTAGATAACAATATTATCGCGAATTAAACGAATTTTACTGTTTCTTTCGATATAACCATCCGTGACATAACCTCCACCGATAGTTCCTAATTTAGAAACATGGTAGGTTTCCCGAATGGTTACATAACCCGTAATTTCTTCTTTATATTCTGGATCTAACTGACCTTTCATTGCGTCTTCAACTTCTTGAAGCGCATTGTAGATCACGTTATGAAGACGAATTTCGACTTCTTCTTCTTGGGCTTGGGTCTTAGCTGTTGGCGTTGGTCTGACATTGAAACCAATAATAACTGCATTAGAAGCTGCCGCTAAGGATACATCACTCTCGTTAATAGCACCGACAGCGCCATGAATAATATCAACCTTAACACCTTCAACATCAATTTTCTTCATACTGGAGGCGATGGCTTCAACAGAGCCTTGGACATCGGCCTTAATAATAATATTAACGGTCTTCATTTCGCCTTCTTTAATCGTATCAAACAGATTATCGAGGGTCACCTTATGGGTTTGATGGCGGCGTAATTCTTGAGCTTGTTGAGCACGACGTTCACCAATATTTCTAGCAGTCTTTTCATCATCAAAGACCACAAAACGGTCGCCTGCTTGAGGGGCTTCTTGTAGACCGGTAATTTCAATTGGCGTTGAAGGACCAGCTGACTTAATTCGACGACCTTGATCGTTAGTCATCGTACGAACCCGGCCGTAAGTATCCCCTACAACAATAGCGTCTCCTTGGTGTAAAGTTCCTTCTTGAACCAAAATAGTCGCTACAGCACCACGATGGGCATCTAATTCCGCTTCAATCACAGAACCAAGGGCGTTGCGATTAGGGTTAGCTTTAAGTTCTTCAACTTCAGCCACTAAGAGAATCATTTCAAGTAATTCATCAATATTTTCACCAAACTTAGCTGAAATATTAACAAAAATGGTATCGCCACCCCACTCTTCTGGAATCAACTCATACTCGGTTAATTCTTGTTTAACACGGTCAGGGTTAGCTTGTGGTTTATCAATTTTATTAACTGCCACGATAATAGGGACTTCGGCTGCCTTTGCATGGTTAATGGCTTCAACAGTTTGTGGCATAACACCATCATCAGCTGCTACAACAATGACGACAATATCGGTGACGTCAGCTCCACGTGAACGCATAGTAGTAAAGGCCGCATGCCCCGGAGTATCTAAGAAGGTAATTTCTTTGTCATTAGCATGGACTTGGTAGGCACCAATATGTTGGGTAATGCCACCAGCTTCCCCTTCAACCACGTTGGCGTGTCTTAAGTAATCTAGTAAGGTAGTTTTCCCATGGTCAACGTGTCCCATGATGGTTACAACAGCTGGACGTTCTTCTAAATTATCTGCTTTTTCCTCTTTAGCCTCTTCGAAATAATGGTCGAAGTCAGTTGGGTCAATAATAACCTTTTCTTCAGCTTCAATGCCATATTCAGCTAAAATTAATTGAATGGTATCTGAATCCAAAGCTTGGTTTTGGTTGGCCATGACACCAAGCATCATCAAACTCTTAATGATATCAGCTGGAGATCGTTTGATTTTTTTAGCTAACTCAGCGACGGTCATGCCATCAGTAAATTCAATTTTTTCTGGACTTTCTTTTTTCTTGCGGTTGGGGGCTGAAGAATTATTATGTTGCACTTTTTTACGTTGATTATGTTTTAAATGCTTGTCTTCATATTTTGATTGCTTGTTATTTTTACGGCGATTCTTTTTATTGTTTTTCTTATTAGCCTTTTTATTAGCATTTGTTTGGCTATTCTTGCCGGATTGACCGTCTTTCTTTTTATGGTCTTGACCTTTTTCTTCTTGCTTATTCGCTGGTTTTTTCTCGCCTTTGTTAGGATTACTATGCTTTTCTTGTCTCTTACCAGCTTTTTCAGACTGAGATGGCTTATTGCCTTGTTTCTCTTGGCTAGACTCTTTTTGCTTTGGCTGACTTTTTTCCTTTTCAAAATACTTTTCCATAGTTTGGATGTCTTCATCAGTCATCGAAGACATATGGCTAGTGTAGGATAATCCAGCCTTTTTAGCGCTAGCTAATAACTCCTTACTAGAAATATTTTTTTCTTTTGCATATTCATAGACACGTTTTTTTGACATGTCATCACCTTCCTTAATCTTATCGCTTCATGATTTGTTCTCTCCTATAAGAAATATCACTTGAAACACAATCAATTAAATTTTTTAGCAAAGCCTTGGTTAGTAAAAGCGCAAACTGACCGCTTCTTACCGAGGGCTTGGCTTATCTCTGCTTGGGTAAATTCTAAACTCAAGGGAACTTGGTAAAAATCACATTTGTTCTTAATGGCTTTTAATGAACGCTCACTTAAATCTGTCGCTGCGATGACGTGACGGGCCTTGCCGTTTTGAACGGCTTCAATAACACTGCTTTCTCCACTGATCAAACCACCAGCAACCTGGGCAAGTCCTAAAAGATTTAAGCGTTTATTCATTGCCATATAGCTCTTTTCTAGCTTGCATATGGTCAGCGTAATCTTTTAATTCACTATAAAAAGCGTCATCAATAGCAACTTCCAAGTGCTTATCTAGTATGTGCTTATCCCATGCCTTTTGAACTAAGTCAGGGTCAGTAGCGACATAGGCACCTCGTCCATTCATTTTCCCACTCGGGTCAATAGCGACTTCGCCCTCTGGTGTACGGACAACCCGAATTAACTCTTTTTTTGGAAATTGCTCATTAGACACAACACACCGACGCATCGGTATTTTGCGCTTTTTCATAAATATCCCCTCTATTCTTTTTCAAGATCTTGACCTTCATCCAACAATTCATCGTAAGTCACTTCATCGGATTCCTCAACATCTGAAACAATTTCTTCCATATCATCAGGATGGATATTTTCTTCATCATAATTTTCGAAGCCAGCTTGGTCATCTGCAGAGACTTCTGATAATAAAGGATCAGTTTCCTCGCTAACAAGAGAATCACTAGCTAGAGCAGCCGGATCACTCATGAGTTCTTCCTCTACATTAACATCGTTTAAGAGGCTTTCGACTTCTTCACTTTCAGCTTCAGAATTTTGATCTTGTAAAAATTTTTCTTTGTATTCTTCAGAATCTTGATAGTCTTCATACTCGGTTTCAGACTTAATATCAATCTTATAACCCGTTAACTTAGCTGCTAGACGAGCGTTTTGCCCCCGCTTACCAATGGCTAAAGACAAATGATTATCCGGAACAACGACTACACAAGCCTGTTCATTAGGAACAAAGTGAACAGCGAGAACATCAGCAGGATTTAAAGCATTGGCAATAAGAACCGCAGGATCCTCATCCCATTCGATAATATCCATATTTTCACCCTTTAGTTCATTAACCACTGTTTGCACCCGGCTACCTCTAGGACCCACACAGGTTCCCACCGGATCCACATTAGGGTCATTAGAATAAACGGCTAGCTTGGACCGATCGCCTGCTTCTCTAGCAATTGCCCGAATTTCAACGGTTCCATCGTAAATTTCTGGCACTTCCTGCTCAAATAAGCGTTTTAGCATATTAGGATGGGTACGACTCACGTAAATTTGAGGTCCCTTTGTAGTATTTTCAACCCTTTCCACATAAACTTGGATACGGTCATGGGGTTGGAAATACTCTCCAGGGATTTGTCCCTCAGGGGTTAAAACTGCCTCAATTTTACCTAAATTCACATAGATATACCGCCGGTCTTGTCTTTCCACTGTCCCAGTTAACAAGTCATCTTCATAATCGATAAATTCTTCATAAATGATTTCACGTTCTGCTTCACGTAAACGTTGGGTAATGACCTGCTTAGCTGTTTGTGCAGCGATACGTCCAAAATCTTCTGGTGTGACTTCAAAGCGAATTTTATCACCAATTTCGTAACCACGATTGATTTCCAAGGCATCCTCTAGGGAAACTTCTAAATTAGAGTCCATCACCGTTTCCACAACTTCTTTCACTGAATAAACGTGGAAACTCCCCTTTTTATCATCAAAAACAACTTCGACATTTTGTGCCTGGTCAAAATTTCGCTTGTAGGCAAAGACCAGCGCTGATTGCACTGCGTCAATGATGGTATCCTTAGATATTCCTTTTTCTTGTTCTAACATTTCAAAGGCTTGAATTAGTTGTTTGCTCATTTCTATCCCTCTTTAAAATTCTATTGCTAAACGAATTAAAGACACGCTTTTACGCGGAAAGTCTTGAACTAACCATCGGGTCTTATCTTTTACTTCTAAAGTAAAGTATTGTTCACTAGCTTCTAAAAGACGTCCTTCAACAAATTTACTACCATCGATTTCATGATAGAAATTTAAATGAACCCATTTACCAATTGCTTGTTGGATAGCATTGTCATTATTCAAAGGACGTTCCGCTCCAGGAGAAGACACTTCTAGGTAGTAAGCTTGGGGAATAGGGTCGTCTTCGACATTATCTAAGATTTCAGAAATCTTTTCGCTCGCTTTGACACAATCAGCGATCGTTATGCCGTCATTCTTATCGATGTAGATGCGTAAATACCAATCCTTACCCTCTTTGGAAAAAGTAATATCAAATAATTGATATCCCATTTCATTAATATCAGCTTCAATTAATGCTTTCACTTGGTCAGTAACTTTAGCCATACTTCCCTCACTTTCTACTCATGAAAAAGAGTGAGCGCTAGCGCTCACTCCTTCCTTTCCTATACAACACTTTTATATTAGCATATTTTTCATTAACTAGCAATAGCTAGGCTTTTTTGCCCTGACCTATCAAGCCACTGACACTTGAGATCGGCAAGGAAAAAATTAGGCCATGGCCCGGCTCCGTAATTTTCATAGTCTCTGAAATATTATCTGTAACTTGTTTAATTTTATTAGCGGGAAGAACCATCCAAACAATTTCTTTTTCGGGTTCAATTTGAATGGAAAAAATGGTGGATTTTTCATGGGCACCACTTCCACGACCATGTAAAATCGTCGCTCCCTTAGCCCCTTCATCACGGGCAGCATCAACCACTTGATCAGCTAAATCCCTTTGTACTATGGTTACCAGGAGCTGGTCTTTGCTTCCCTGGTCTGCCTCATTAAAGAGATAGCTATGGTTTTGATTACCTAAATAAGAAGACACATCAAACGAAAATAGAACACCTGTCCCTTTTTTCTTTAATTTCAAGGCATCTTCTAAATGGGCATGAATATCCGCTTCTTTTTCTTTTGGAACAATGGTTAAAAAGATTTCACGTTCAGCTCCTTGTAAACCCAAGGACCGCAATAAGTTGCTTTGAACAGTCCCATAGGCTCTAATAATCGTTCCACCTGATGCACCAGCTTGTTTGGCACGCTTCAATAGACGGCTAGCCATACCTTCTTTAACAATGGCTAAAAATAAAACCGGTTCTTTATTCACTTTTATTCCCCTTTCTCCATCAGCGCTTATACTTAATCACTTGTCTTTGTTTGAATCTTAAATATTAATCCGAGTAATTCTACCATGATCACTGGAATCATAGCAACAAAAGCAATCACACCAAAGGCATCTAAGGCATTTGCATTGGGAAGATAGTCAGCTGCTCCTTGGGCAAAGGCTAAAATAAAAGTAGCTGTCATCGGACCAGAGGCTACCCCACCAGCATCAAAGGCGATCCCAGTAAATAGATTAGGGACTTGGTAAGACAAGAGAATTGCCAAAGCAAAACCAGGTAAGAGGAAGTGCCAGACCATTAACTGGTCACTGGAAATTCGTAACATGGATAAACCGACTGCTAGAGCCACCCCTATGGATAGCGCAATCATAAGGATTTTATTAGGAATATATCCACCCGTAACATCCTCGACTTGATCTCCCAAGACATGGACAGCAGGCTCAGCTAAAACAACCACTAGGCCGAGAATAAAGCCAGTAATTATTAACCACAGATTTCCTCTTTCAGCCATGGCTTGGCCAAGGAATTTCCCCATATCCATGAAACCTTCATGGACACCAACTAGGAAAATAGTTAAACCAATCACCGTATAAATAATTCCTTTAAAAATATCCATCAATTCTTCTTTATCAAGTTGGAAATGTCTCCAGTTCATATAAATAAATAAGAGAACAATCGGGATAAGGGCAATGATCGATTCAACTAGAGTCGGTAGAAAACTGGATACAATGGCATAAAACACATTTTGTGTCGGTTCAACCACCGATTCAGCCGGTTGAATATTACTTTGCGATAATAGAATCAGTAAAAGTGTCGCTAAGATCGGTCCAGTACTCATGGCTCCGACTAGACCAAAGGCGTTGTCTTCAGCATCTTTCCCCCCCATCCTTTGGGCAAGGGAACCTGACAAGGCTAAAATAAAGGGAGTGGTTAATGCTCCTGTTGTCGCCCCAGAAGCGTCAAATCCCATAGCAATGTTAGAGTCTTCAGAAAAAATAGCCAGTATTAAAATAATTCCGTAAACAAGTGCAAAGAAATGCTTTAAAGCAATTCGTTTCAAGAGTCGAAAAACTCCAAAAGCAATCATGATCCCCACACCAATAGAGACTGATAAGACGACTAGTTGCTGACTCAAGGCACCTGAGGTCGCCTCTTGAATTTGCAGACCCAGTATCAATAAGTCTGGCTCAGCGATAGTCACTGCAAAACCAATAATAAAACTGATCACTGCAATGACCTTAACTGAACTATTCCCGGCAACATAGTGACCTAAGTGATTTCCAATTGGGGTCATCCCCACATCAATACCAGTTAAAAAAATCGTCAATCCTAACATGAGTAAAATCGCCCCAATAATAAAAGCGAGCAACATATTAGCTGGCACATCAACCACAAAAAATGATAGCACTAATACAATAGCCACCACAGGTAATACCGAGTAAGCTGTTTCTTTAAAACTATCAATTAAAACATCCATAGACGCTCTCCTTTCTTTCAGATTTTATTCAATTTCACGCAATAAACCAGTCGTATTATTGACAGGTAGGGAAAAGGTAATTCCTGAATTTGGTGATCTCAGGTTCATTTTTTCTACAATAGCCTGGGAAATGGCACTTACCTTTTCACTATCTACCACCATTAAGACAATATCCTTTTCTTCTTCGATGGTGACATCAAAGGCGGCTTCATAATCTCTGTAACCCGCTCCACGTCCCTTAACGACAGTAGCTCCAACAGCTCCCGCTTCCCGGGCAGTTTTGATCACATCGCGACCATATTTATGGTCAACAATGGTAATAATCATTTCTTGCATCATAACAGCTCCTCTCTTCAAAAGATTCAGTCACTTTAAAAGTGAATATGAACAAATAAAAATAAGTTTACTTTGATCGTAACATAGCAATCTAGCGATTAGCTAGTAAAAGGCTCCCTACTAGAAAAGATAGAAGATACAATATAATAAAACAAGGCTGTCGAAAATAACAGCCTTGTTAAGTATTACGCCTTTCAATTGCTTATCTCTTTTAAAAATCAAATAGGGACAATTGATTTTCTTCCGGTAAGCCATTCAGTGCATTGCATTCATCTAAATGGTCGATAACTGATTGGCTGACCTTACCACGAATCTTCAGATCTTCTTTTGATAAGAAAGGAGATTCTTCTCTGGCTTTAACGACTTGTTGAGCCACGCTGACACCTAATCCAGAAACAGCACGGAATGGAGCAATTAAGGTATCCTCTCCTTCGATAACAAAGTCTTTGGCATCTGATTTATCTAAATCAACCATCTTAAATTTCAAACCACGCTCCCACATTTCATTGACTAATTCTAGCACAATTTGTAGGGCCTTTTCTTTGGCACTGGCATCATTCCCTTTAGCCTTTATCTCTTTAAGGCGGTCCTTGTTCGATTCTAAACCTCCTGCCATGGCTTTCAAATCAAAATCTTCAGCCCTGACACTGAGATAGGCACAATAGTACCAAATAGGATGGTGCACTTTGAACCAAGCTACTCGCAAGGCATTAATCACATAAGCAGCCGCATGGGCTTTAGGAAACATATACTTAATTTTTTGGCAGGAATCCATGTACCATTCTGGTACCTCATGCTCTTTCATGATCGCTTGGTGTTCAGGTGACAGCCCTTTCCCCTTTCTTACCTTTTCCATAATTTGGAAGGAATCGCTCTTAGGAACTCCCATATGAATCAAATCCATCATAATGTCGTCCCGACAACCAATAACATCCTTTAATTCCATGCCCTTTTCACTAACCAAAGTTTCCGCATTTCCCAGCCAAACATCAGTACCATGAGAAAGACCGGAAATTTGTAGTAATTCGGCAAAAGTGCTAGGGTGAGTCGCTTCTAGCATCTGTCTAACGAATGGCGTACCAAATTCAGGAATACCCAGGGTTCCGGTTTTGGAAAAAATTTGCTCTGGAGACACCCCAAGGGATTCGGTTCCATTAAATAGTTTATAAACTTCGAGATCGTCCATTGGGATATCTGTCGGCTCAATTCCCGACAGATCCTGTAATTTACGAATAACCGTAGGATCATCGTGACCCAAACAGTCTAATTTCAAGACATTGTCATGAATGGAATGGAAATCAAAGTGGGTAGTTCGCCAATCAGCCGTTTGCTCATCGGCAGGGTATTGGATCGGGGTAAAATCATAAACGTCCATGTTTTCTGGAATTACAATAATCCCACCCGGGTGTTGTCCAGTTGTCCGTTTTACCCCGGTAGCCCCTTTGGCTAGAAAATCTTTTTCGGTTTGCCTTAAGTTTAAATTATGGTCTCGGTCATAACCTAAAACATAACCAAAAGCGGTTTTATCAGCAACAGTAGAGATGGTTCCCGCTTTATAAACGTGGTCCTCCCCAAAAAGGACCTTAGTATAGTTATGGGCTTGAGCTTGATATTCTCCGGAGAAGTTAAGGTCGATATCAGGAACCTTGTCTCCATTAAAACCTAAGAAAGTTTCAAAAGGAATATCATGACCATCCTTAGACAATGGCTGACCACATTCGGGACAATCCTTATCTTCTAAGTCAAAACCAGACCCAATTTCGCCATGGATATAGAAATGACTGTAATGGCAGTTCAGGCAGACATAGTGTGGTGGAAGGGGATTAACTTCAGTAATGCCTAACATGGTGGCAGCAAAGGAAGAGCCCACCGAACCCCGAGAACCAACAATATAGCCATCTTCATTCGATTTCCACACTAACTTTTGCGCAATGTAATAGATCACCGCAAAACCGTTACCAATAATACTGTCCAATTCCCTTTCTAATCTTTCTTCGATCAGTTCAGGTAAATTCTCACCGTAAATTTCATGAGCCTTAGTAAAAGCATCATTACGAATGGACTCTTCAGCACCATCGATATGGGGTGTATACAACTTATCGTGAATAGGTTCCACAAATTCAATGGAATCAGCTATGGCATTAGAATTAGTGACGACTAATTCAAAGGCTTTCTCTTCACCCAAAAAGGCAAAATCATCGAGCATTTCTTTGGTCGTCCTGAAATGGGCTCTAGGAAAATATTTAGAGCGATTAGATTTTATCGAATTGATCAAAATTTCTCGGTAAATCTTATCTTCGGGGTTAAGATAATGCGCATCTCCTGTCGCTACCACTGTAATACCAAGTTCATCTCCAATGTCCACTAAATCGTTAATAATATTTTCTAAAGCCTCATTATTGATAATATCTTGATTACGTAAAAGAGGCTCATAAGATGCTTTGGGTTGAATTTCAAGGTAATCGTAAAACTCAGCAAATTTCTTAGCGGTTTCCTTTCCTTTCTGCATGGCAGCAGTAAAGACTTCTCCTTCTGAACAAGCGGAACCAATCAATAGATGCTCACGGTGTTCTTTTAGGAGCGAGCGAGGAATACGCGGAACCCGGTGAAAATAGTCAACATTAGAGGCACTCACTAATTTAAATAAGTCCTTAAGCCCCTTTTGATTTTTGGCTAAGATGGTCGCATGGAAGGGGCGTCCCTTTTTATAGGCATCTCCTTGACCTATATCACGGTTCAACTGATCATGGTAAACCATATCATGAGATTCTTTAGCTTCCTTAACAAAAATCCATGCCAAAGCACCCGTTGAAGTCGCATCGTAAATCGCCCGGTGGTGGTGTTCTAGAGAAACGTTAAAATGCTTGGACAAGGTGTTTAAACGGAAGGATTTCAAATGGGGGTAAAGGTAGCGAGCTAATTCCAAGGTATCAATCACAGGATTTTCTATGGTAGGTAAGCCATTTCTTTGGTAGGCAGCATCAATAAAGCCAACATCAAAGCTGGCATTATGAGCGACTAAAATCGTTCCTTGACAGAAGTCCAAGAAATCCTGCATGACTTCGGGTTCAGGACGGGCATTAGCTACCATACTGTCGGTAATGCCTGTCAATTCGGTGGTAAAACTAGATAAGTGATGGCCTGGATTTAAGAACTCAGAAAATTCTCCGACCACATTTCCTTTATGCATTTTTACCGCACCAATTTCAATAATCGTGTTATAAACTGCCGATAATCCGGTCGTCTCCACGTCAAAAATAACATAAGTCGCATTTTCTAATTCAACGTGGCCGGGATTATAGGCAATGGGGACTCCATCATCAACGACATAGGCTTCCATACCATAAATCAGCTTGACCCCAGTGTCTTTAGCTGCTTGACTAGCTTCAGGAAAAGCCTGGACATTACCATGGTCAGTAACAGCGATAGCTTTGTGCCCCCATGCGGCCGCTTGCTTGACAAAATCAGTCACAGAATTCGTAGCATCCAGGGCACTCATATTCGTGTGTAAGTGAAGCTCTACTCGTTTTTGATCTTCCGGCATGGTATCTTGACGTGGTTCCTTTTCAATGGCTTCCAGGTCACGTGCATTAACAACGAGGTCTCTAGCAAAGCGGTCATCCATTTGGATATCACCTCGAACACGTAGCCACATACCTTCCTTGATACTATTGAAGATGGCAATATCAGCGTCAGTATTAGAGAATTTTTGTACAATAAAGGCCGAGGTATAATCTGACATTTTTAAGACAAGAATGCAGCGCCCCGTTCTTAATTCCCGTATCTCAACATCAAAAACAACACCCTCCATTACAGCACGACGCTGCTCTTCAGTATAGCTTTTCATCATCTGAACTTGGTCACTAGGAATAGACCGACCGATTCGAATTTGATCTGGAGATTTAACTTGCTTAGCATTTGAAGGGGGTTGCTCACTACGCTCCTGGACAAGCTTGGCTTTTTCTTGTTCTTCCTTCTCTAGCGCTTGACGTCTAGACTGGTATTGCTCTTGCCGCTCATTCGCCCTGTCTTGATCAACAATAACCTTAAGACTTAGCTTATCGAAGCCGTGGCGCTGATAGCAATCCAGGATCGCCTGAACGTAGTTAGTTTCAACATATTCTCGAATGGGGGCATTTTCTACATAAAGGAACATCTTCCCCTGGTTAATTTTAGGAGGATTAGCATATAAAACTTGTTGAGCCATGCCATCTGACAAATTCAAGCATTCCAAAATCACTGGCCAATAAGCACTCACTTCTTGGTCACTAGCTGTACTTACTTGACTGATAATAACTTTCAATTTTACTTTGGCTATGGCTTGAAAAGTATTGGTTAACTGGGCATAAAAAAGTTGATAAGCAGAAAAAGGTAAGCGTTCTGGGAAACGAATATTGAATTGATAGCAGCGAGAGACTTGGTGAACAATCACCTCTTCAATAGATCCCTGCTTAATATTTTCATCATCACTCTGCCAATGCATTTGCCTAAGTAAAGTTTGAAACATCTCTTCGTTAGAAAGCATTTCATTCTCCCTTCAAAATAAAGAAACCCTCAAAAGGGCTTCTCTTTTTATTTAAAATAATCGTAAGATATCATTCCAGGTCACGGCAATCATTAAGACCATTAATAAGACAAAACCAATCAAATTAATAATTCCCTCTGTCCGCACACTTAAAGCTTTTCCACGTATGGCTTCAATGATATTAAGGAAGGCTTTGCCCCCATCAAGGGCTGGGAAAGGCAGGAGGTTCACTATGCCTAAATTCACAGTCAGATAAGCCATTAACTGTAGAACGGCAATAAAGCCGACTTCTACAGTTTGAGAAGTCGCTTGGTACATATAAACCGGACCACCAAAGTTATTAATATCAAAACCATTTACGACCATCGACGCTATAGCACTAATAATCCCAACGATAATCGCCCAAGTCGCTTTAAATCCATAAGCAATCTTTGCTCCAAAAGATTTATTTTGCGGTGCGCGTACACCAATTTGCCCGATTTTTTGACCTTTATTCGTTTCGACTGCTCCCACTTGAACAGCGATGGATTTTTGCTCTTGGTCACGTTCAACGGTAAAATTGACTTCTTGACCCGGGTGTTGACTGACAATTTTTTGCATATCGGTAAAGCTATCAATTTTCTCATCATTAATCTTGATGACCCGGTCTCCGCTTTCTAATCCTGCTTCTTGGGCCACTGAATTGTCAACCATTTCCCCTAAGACCGGAGCATTGCTATAAACACCACCTTGAAGAAAGGCGATAAGAATAAAGGCCAAGATCCCTAAAATAAAATTGTTGATTGGCCCCATGATATTAGTTAACAGGCGGTTAATTAAGGGTGCTGATTGGAACTGTTTGTCAAGCGGAGCAATTTTCACTAGGCTACCATTTTCTTCCAAAATATAGGCTTCTGGGCTAACAGTATATTTTTTTGATTCAGTTTCACCAAATGGAACCCCACGAATATACATAGACTCAGACAAATCACTATCCATTACTTCCAATGGGAGAGCCTCAATATCTTCCTCGTTACTGTCTAAGCAAATTAAATCAATCACTTGGTCATCATTAAAGCCGACTTTAATTTGTCGTCCTGGTTCAATGACTTCATCCATATCTTCAAGACCAGCCATACGCACATAGCCACCAATTGGTAAAAGACGTAAGGTATAAGTGGTTTCTTCTCCTTCATAATGAAAAATACGTGGTCCCATACCAATAGCAAACTCACGAACCATAATTCCTGACCGTTTAGCCATGATAAAGTGGCCAAATTCATGGAATATCACGATAACACTGAAAATAATAATAAAAACGATAATTGCTTTCATAGAAACTCCTTACTACAAAAATGCCACTAAATAATGAAACATTGGTAGAACAATCAGTAGACTATCAAATCGGTCCAGTAAGCCGCCGTGCCCTGGTAAAATTTTTCCACTATCTTTCACTTTAAAGTAACGTTTAATAGCTGATTCAATCAGGTCGCCAAACTGGCCTAAGAGACAAAGAGCAGTAGCAAGGATAATCACTGATAAAAGTGGTAAGCCCAAACTACCATCGAAAAAATTCAGGCACAAACTATAGATGATCCCTGCCAATATCCCACCGATTGAGCCTTCAATGGTTTTATTAGGTGATATCTTAGGCGCTAACTTATGGCGGCCAAAATGAACGCCCGCTAGATAAGCAAAACTATCATTAAACCATATAATACCAAAGGCAAAAATAACAGCAAAAAGGCCTAACCGTCGTGTCATAATCATATAATGATAACCAATGCCTACATAAACGGCTGAAACGGCTAAAGCACATAGGCGCTTAAAATCCATTTGTTCAGGAAAATAAACCATGGCTATAAACAAAAAAATGATACCAGCATAGAAGAGATCCATTACCGTTAGAGAATGTGGAATAAAAGATAGGACCCGGTCAGGAAGTAAGACGACCAACATCATCAACTGGGTAACCAGCCCCTCAAAAGAAAAAAGCGGGACATTCATCATTTTTAGTAATTCACTCAAACTAACGATTCCTAACAAGACAACTAAAGCTTCAAAATACCCTCCTCCAATAAATAAGAAAGGTATAAAAATTACTAAAGCGATAATTGCAGTAATCGTACGCGTCTTCATAGTCATACATCCATTCTATTTTAGGCCCCCGTAGCGTCTTTGACGGCTTTGGTATTCGCCAATACATGATAAAAAGGTTTTTTTGTCAAAATCAGGCCACTTAGTATCAATAAAATACATTTCACTATAGGCCAATTGCCAAAGTAAATAATTACTTAATCGGACTTCCCCACTCGAGCGAATTAAAAAATCAGGGTCATTGTAGGGGGCAAGTTGTTGGGTCATGAGATGATGGCTGATCGTGTCTTCATCTATCGAGTCAGGATCTAAATGCCCAAATTTAACTTCACCGGCGATTTCCTTTACCGCCTCAACTATCTCAGCTCTACTCCCATAATTAAAGGCAATATTGAGAATTAAGCCAGTGTTTTCCTTAGTCTTATCTATAGCATTGTCAATAGATTGGATAGTGTATTTAGGTACTGAGCCTTTATCCCCCATAATTTTAACCTGAACATTATTCTCTATCAATTCGGGCAAGAGTTCTGCTTCCATTAAATTAGGCAATTTCATGAGATAAGACACTTCACTACGAGGGCGTTTCCAATTTTCGGTAGAAAAGGCATATACAGTTAATATCTTGACGCCGATTTGACTGGCCGCTACAGCGACGCGGCGAATGGCTTTTAGGCCCTCATGGTGTCCATCAGTGCGCTTTAAGCCACGTTCCTTCGCCCAACGACCGTTACCATCCATGATAATTGCAACATGCTGGGGAATTTCTAAATTAGGGTCAAAAGGATGCGTTTCGTTCATAATGTTTCCACCTCAAATATAAATACTAGTTATATTGTACCGATTAGTCAGGAATTTTGTAAATCTCATTTCTCAAATTAATACCTATTTTAACATGTAAGGAGAAAGAAGCGGGGAAGAATTACTTAAAAGTATCAAGCTGGATTCTAATCGCTAACAATAGGACTAATAAAAGAAAAAGTGACTTAATATTCACCTCTTTAAAATATAAAGAAGGAATAAAAAGTCACTAATTCAAGCAATAAGTAAGGATTAACTATTTAAAATTTCATCTTCTTTATCGCTAGCAATTTTTTCCAAACGTTCAGTTACTTCATCAGTAATTTTTTGGACTTCCTTTTCATTACGACGAGCATCGTCTTCAGTGATTTCTCCGTCTTTTTCTGCTTTCTTAATGGTATCATTAGCATCACGACGAATGTTTCGAATTGCAATTTTGGCGTCTTCTAAATCACGACCAACTAACTTAGACAGTTCTTGACGACGTTCCTGAGTTAGCGCAGGAATGACTAAACGAATTTTTTCCCCATCATTAGTAGGAGCTATACCAATATCTGACATTTGAATGGCACGATCAATATTGTCTAAGGCACTCCGGTCATATGGAGTCACCATTAACATTCTTGGCTCTGGAATGGTAATTGATGCGATTTGATTTAAAGGCGTATCAACCCCATAATATTCGACATAGATACCATTCAATAAACTGGCATTGGCTACACCAGCACGAATTTTGCCGAGTTCATTTTGCAATGATTGCTCGCTCTTCTTCATACGGTTTTTTGTTTCCGTAAACAAGTTATTAATATCCATTATCCTAACCCCTTACCGTTGTTCCGATTTCTTCCCCTTCAACAACACGACGAATATTTCCACGTTCGTTAAGGTTAAAGACGACAATCGGAATATCATTATCCATACTCAAAGAACTTGCTGTTGCATCCATGACCTGTAAGCCCTTGGTAATCACTTCTGTGTGAGAAAGTTCTGAGAATTTCTCTGCATTTTGATCGACTTTTGGATCAGCTGTATAAACACCGTCTACTCCATTTTTAGCCATTAAAATAACGTCCGCTTCAATTTCTGCAGCGCGTAAGGCAGCAGCTGTGTCTGTGGAAAAATATGGGTTCCCTGTTCCGCCAGCAAAGATGACTACCCGATCTTTTTCTAAATGGCGCACGGCTTTGCGACGAATATAAGGTTCAGCAATTTGGCGCATTTCAATAGAAGTTTGGACCCGGGTAGGCACTTCTAGGTTTTCTAGGGCATCTTGCAATCCTAGGGCATTCATTATCGTCGCTAGCATACCCATATAATCTGCTTGAGCCCGTTCCATACCAATTTCTTCACCAGTTTTTCCACGCCAAATATTTCCGCCACCACAGACAATGGCTATTTCAACCCCTAATTGGTAGACATCCTTGAGTTCTTGGGCAATTTTTTTCATTGTTTTAGGGTCAATTCCAAAATTATTATCGCCTGCTAAGGCTTCCCCACTCAATTTTAAAACGATACGTTTATATTTTGTAGACATGATTCGCTCCTTAACCTTCTAATAAAAAGGCTGGGCTTAACCCAACCTATTAGTATTTTCCAACAAAGTATTGCTGGATGATTAACGCATTTGACTTTGAACTTCAGCTGCGAAATCTTCTTCTTTTCTTTCAATTCCTTCACCAACAGCGTAGCGACGGAAATCTTCTACAGAAGCATCTTCTTTGTCTAATAATTCTTTAACAGTCATGCTGTCATCGAGTAAGTAGTCTTGGTCATTTAAACAAACTTCAGCATAGAATTTGTGCATACGACCTTCAACCATTTTTTCGATAATCTTTTCAGGCTTACCTTCATTTTTAGCTTGTTCAGTCAAGACTTCACGTTCATGATCACGTTCTTCTTGGGGAATTTGCTCTTCACTAACATATTTAGGTGCAATCCCACTAACATGTAAGGCAAGATTTAAAGCTAACTGGTCATCAGAACTGTTTACTAAAACAAGTGTAGCAATTTTCCCACCCATGTGGACATATTGTCCGAATACTTGGTCATCAGTTTTTTCAAAAACAGTGAAACGACGGAAGTTAATCCGTTCACCAATAATCGCAGTCTTTTGAGTAAGGTAGTCTTCTAAGGATTCACCGTTAATTTCAACTTTTTCCTTAGCTTCTTCCATATCTTGTGGCTTATATTGTACTAAGGCATGACCAATTTCATCGATGATTTCAGTGAACTTATCATTTTTTGCAGCAAAATCAGTTTCAGTATTTACTTCTAAAATAGCTGCAGTATTGCCTTCAATATAAATCTTTGCCAAACCTTCAGCAGCAACACGATCCGCCTTCTTAGCAGCTTTCATTTGACCAGATTCACGTAAGTAGTCGACAGCCTTATCGATGTCCCCATCAGTTTCTTGAAGAGCCTTCTTAGCGTCCATCATACCCACGCCAGTTTGATCACGTAATTGTTTAACTAACTTTGCACTAATTGCCATATTTTATTTTCCTCCTAGAGTGAATTCATTTCAAAAAAATAGCTATCTCATAAGTAAAAGCTACTTGAAGCTTGAGTTACCTAAGAAGATAGCTATCTACTCTTTTATATCTTACTATTTTTAGCGTTTTACTGCAACCGATTTAGATTATTCTTGGCCTTCTGCTTCTTCGTTTTCACTAGCAAATTGGGCAGCAACTTTTTCTAAATCTTCGTCTGTTGCTAATTCTTCGCTTGCGTCTTCGTCATCTTCACCTTGGTTACCTTCAAGTACAGCATCAGCTAAAGTACTTGCAATTAGACGAATCGCACGAATGGCGTCATCGTTTGAAGGAATGACATAATCAATATCATCTGGGTCACAGTTAGTGTCGACCATAGCGATGATTGGAATGTTTAGTTTCTTAGCTTCATTGACTGCAATTTCTTCCTTACGTGGGTCTACCACAAAAATTGCATCTGGTAAGCTAGGCATATCTGCCATCCCACCAAGGTTGTTTTCTAATTTTTCACGTTCTTTATTTAATTCAGAAACTTCTTTTTTAGGTAGGACATCAAAAGTGCCGTCTTCTTCCATGCGGTCAATATCACGCATGCGTTGGATACTCTTTTGAATGGTGTCCCAGTTAGTTAATAAACCACCTAACCAACGATGGTTAACATAGTATTGTCCACAACGTAATGCTTCTTCTTCAATGGCTTGTTGAGCTTGCTTTTTGGTCCCAACAAATAGGATGTTACCACCGTTAGCGGCAATATCACGAACCACGTTGTAAGCCTTGTCTAATAATTTAACGGTTTGTTGTAAGTCAATAATATAAATGCCATTACGTTCGGTAAAAATGTAACGGTCCATTTTAGGATTCCAACGACGGGTTTGGTGACCGAAGTGAACCCCTGCTTCTAATAATTGTTTCATAGTCACTTGTGACATATCTATTACCTCCATTTGGTTATTTTTCCGCCTACGCTTCCAAGAAACGCTACTCATGCTAGAGCACCTGGCGTTTCAATCCACGCAGTGTGAAATAAATATATGTTGAACACATACTGGCCTATTATATATCATTATTGGAAATAATACAAGGGCCTAATGCTATTTTTGTTACTCATCATAACCCTCATCCTGGTTGATATAGCGAATAATCTTCGCAGGGACTCCGACTGCTAAGGCGTTGTCCGGAATATCCTTAGTGACCACGCTTCCGGCTCCAATCACTGCACCAGAACCAATACTTACTCCAGGCATCACTGAAACATTAGCTCCTAACCAACAATTTGCCCCAACTATAATTGGTAGAGCCCGCTCTAGGCCCTGGTTACGCTTTTTAATTTGTAGGTGGTGCTGTGCCGTATAGAAACCACAAAAGGGGCCAATAAAACAGTGGTCTCCTATAGTAATAGGGGCCCCGTCCATAAAGTAAGCAGAATAATTGATAAAGCAATCATCTCCGATACTAACATTAGTCCCATAGTCAACATAAAAAGGAGCCAGTAGCTGAGAATTATTCCCAAAGTGGGCAAATATTTGTCGTAAGAAGGCTTCCTTTTGCTGAGGTTCTTCAGCTACATAATCATTATATTTTTTAGCTAAGAGCTGGGCCTTTTGGCGCATAACTAATAATTCTTCATCATAATTAGCGTCATACCATTGACCAGCTTGCATTTTTTTGCGTTCAGACATTTTACCTTCCTTTTTATTCCTTAGGCCATTGTAAATTGACATGGTCAAGCGTTTCTTGGTAAGCGCGATCCACTCTAGCTTGAGTCGCATGATCTAATTGACCATAGTACTTCCCGCCTTGAACCCAATCTTCTAAGACATAAACTGTGTAGTCATATAGATCGAAGCCGTGCCCTCTTTTTCCATTGGGTGTACGATTAACCCAGGTAGGATGGGCTTGAATAGTTTCAATCTTGGTGGTGTCTCCCTGCTTAGTCAAGCTAACATCCATCAGCACCCCTCTTTCCGTCCAAGGGTTGTCAACGGTTTCGATCCGTTGATTAGAGAGGAAATTCCCCATGGAATAGATAATAAACTTATTTTCACCATTGTGGTTAACGACTTCACTTGGTTGAATGACATGAGGATGGCCCCCAAAGATGAGATCGGCCCCCCAGTCAATCATCTTATGGTAAAGCGCTTTCTGTTCTTCATTGGGTTGTAATTGATATTCGATACCCATGTGTGGCATTACAATAGTTATATCCGCATTTTCCTCAGCAAAGTTAATCTCTTCCTTCATTTTCTCTTCATCAAGGTCACTCATGGAAGCCTCATATTCTTTTTGGGACAGATTTTGTTCCATACCGTTGTAGCCATAAGCATAATTCAAAATGGCTATTTTAATGCCATTAACCTCTTTAATTAAGAGTTGATCAGTGGAGCGTGGTGCCTTGGTATAAACTCCGATAGTATCGATCCCTAAATCATTAAAGGCTTTTTGAGTTGAAGCGACTCCTTCTAACCCCATATCCAAAATATGATTATTTGCTAAAGCCATCACATCGTAGCCAGCATTCTTTATGGCTGAAGCAACTTCCACTGGAGCATTAAACATGGGATAGCCGGTTAACTCACGTCCTGGTGTGATGGTGCCTTCGTAATCTCCAATCACCAAATCTCCCTGGCCTAACCAATCTTTAACGTAACGGAAGTTATTATTAAAATCATAAGTCCCATCTCCCTGCTCAGCAGACCAATAAACGATATCGTGATAAAGTAGGTCCCCATTACAAAAAATGCGAGCAGTATTTGCTTTTGAAGAATTATTTTTAGGCTTTAAGCTAAACTCCCAACTTTGGTCATCCTTAGAATGCTTTAATTCTTGATAAAGAAATGCTCCTGAAATAACAATTAATAGGGCAAAGAAAACACCTAAAAGCGCTTTTAACAATCCTTTGATATTCATCGTCTACCTCCTCTATTTATGCTTGCTTATTCGCTTTTAACTAGCTGGCATATCTAAAATAAAGCGTAAGTCATCCATGGTTAAGTGGGAACTTTCTCCCATTTCCTCATCTTGGAAGAGTTCATCGAAAAGATGGCGCTTTTCTTCTTGTAATTCAGCAATGCGCTCTTCAATCGTTCCTTCTGTAATGAATCGGTATACCTCAACATCTTTGGTCTGACCGATTCGGTGGGCCCTGCCGATAGCTTGTTCTTCAACAGAGGGATTCCACCACAGATCATAAAGAAAGACAGTATCCGCACCGGTCAGATTAATTCCTACCCCGCCAGCTCTTAGGGAGATTAAAAAGACGGAGCCTTCACCTTGGTTGAAGCGGTTGACTTGATCTTGGCGTTTTTCTTTATTGGTTTTTCCTTCAATAATAAAATAGTTAATTCCCTCTTGGTCTAAATAATCCTGCATGATGGCTAGCATCGATGTAAATTGTGAAAAGACCAATATTCTACGATTATTACTTAAGGCCCGTTCTAACATCCGCTTGAAATATTCAAATTTTCCACTCGTTCCTTGGTAGTCAGCATTCACTAGAGCTGGATGGCAACAAATTTGTCTTAAACGAGTAATTGCTGCCAGCATTTCCATGTGTTTGTGAGAACCATTGACATCATTATCTTTTAGGCGATCGCGGATATCTTCCAAGTAAGCAAGATAAACCGCCTTTTGATTTGATTCTAAGCTAGCATAGCGATTATGGACGGACTTATCAGGCAATTCCAATTGAACTTCCTGTTTGGTTCGACGTAAGACAAAGGGGCTAACCAATTTACGAATACTTTCAATGGACATGGCTTGAAATTCTTTCTTCTGTGGTAATAGACCTGGTAAAATCATTTGCACCAAAGCCCAAAATTCATTTAAATTATTCTCTAAAGGAGTCCCCGATAATCCGATCCGCATACCACTATCTTGGTTAACGACTGATTGGTATAAAACCGTGCGTTCATTCTTGAGTGCTTGAGCTTCATCTAGAATCAAGACATCAAAATATTCTTGGTGGTAGGCTTCCTGGTCATTACGGTAGGAATGGTAAGAGCAAATCCAAATAGCCTTGGGATTTTCCTGACGGATTTTTTCTCTTTCCTCAACACTACCATCTAATACCACAACCTTCACCTCTGGTGCAAAGCGTTGAATTTCATATTTCCAATTATAGATAACAGAAGCTGGGGCTAAAATGAGCACATTGGCTTGAGGCAGTTTATCAAAGTAATCCAGCAAGAAAGCCACGGTTTGAACCGTTTTTCCTAGTCCCATTTCATCAGCTAATAGTCCACCAAGGTTATATTTAGCCAATTGACCTAACCACTGAACAGCATATTTCTGATAAGGGGCTAATTCAGTTTTTAAGCCTGGATTGCTTTGGTAATCTGACCGAGCTGGGTGAATAATATCTTGGTAGAACTGTTCAAAATCCACTGCCTGACCTAGAGCATCTGCATATTTTAGGCTCTGGTAGGCAGGAACTTGTCCACCATTTTCCCAATGTGTATTGCCAGAACGCAGCTGTTTTAACATTTTATTCTGTTGAGGAGTAATGATTTTCTTCAAATCAATAATTTTTCCACTATCTAACTGCAGGTATTGGTCGTTTTGCTCGATAGCCTTTAAAATTTCATTGACTTCATCGTCATCAACATCATCCAGGGTGAAATTAATCGTTAAGAAACGATTCTCTTCATTTTTACCAGTTTCTACTTTTAATTGCTTATCGTTATTTTGCCATTCCTCTAATTGTTGACTATAAGTCACCGTCCAATCCTTAGGGAAGAATTTCTGACAATCGTTTAACGCTTCCATGGTTTGATTAAAATTATCAAATTGACTAATAAATTGATTATCTGATTTTTCAAAGGCTAATTTGATAAGTTGTTGCTCGGATTGAATTTCGCCCTTAATATCTCTTAAGATAATGCCCTTTTCTGGCAAAATATTTTCTCCTGGAGTATCAGATAACTGGTACTGGCCATAATGATAGATTAAATCAGCTTGTAAGAAACGATCACTGACATCTAGGGATATCTCTACTTTCAATGGGCCCATTCCTGAAGCAAAACTTAACAATACAATATTATTGATAAGACCATGAGCAAGAATTTGGTAGCCAAAACAAGAAATAAACTCTTCAACCTCATCCGCACTAAGCTGCCACTGGTAGGAATGGTCAGCAAATGTCCCTTGCAACAATTCTAAGTCATCAAAATAACTTTGGTCAGCTTCAATTCTATAGAGATTGTAGCCATCGAAGATCATTTGGTAGAACTTATATAATCGCATCCTAGGATTCATGATCACTAGGTAATTTCCATCCTTGTGCTGAAGTTCAAGTAAGACTGGCCGTTTGTCTTGATAAAAGTTAAGCTCAACTAAGTCATCATCGAGATAAAATTGGATGTTGTCGCCATCTTGATTTGATTCACTGTGCTCTTGATAAAAATCTATCAACATGAACAATTGTTTCTGAGATAAGAAATCTCGTTGAGGGCTTTGGTGAGATGTAGAAATATTTAATCCTGCTTCTAGGCGGTGATTGTTATTTTCCTTAATCAAGGCTAATTGGTAAAGCAAGTCATAAGTATCAGCATTAAAGGCTTCTTTAATAAGCCAGACCGCTTTATCGTGGCGGTTGGAGAGCCTATATGAGCCCGCATTTAAAAGTTGTCGATAAAAATCCGTAAAATCTTGAACATAGTAAAGTTGATCATAGCCAACTTTTAGCCTTAAATAAAAGAGTCTTTCACTCGATAATTGATATTGGAGTCCAGTCATATCGTAAATTTCGAATTGAACCTTTAAACGATAGGTCTTGACTTGATCCTGGTCACTGAGCTGGTAATCCATTCTTTCACGGTAGGAAGTGAGTAATTTATCAATTGATGGATGCTGGTCCATCACATTTTCTGGATAATGAAATAGAGGTCGCTTGGAATATGCCATGGCACGGACCACATCATGGTCACGTAAAAACAATTCCACTGCAACAGTATGTGGGCAGTAAGATTTTTGTTGCCAGGTGATACAACGACAAATATCTTCTTCTTTACCAGTTCCATCTAAAATAACGATGTATTTTTCATCATCAAGAACTTCTGCGCGCCAAATAGCTTCATTTTCATTAGGAATCACTTTTAGTACACGGTCTTGGTTAACTAGCTGCCTACCTTCCTCAATCATTTTTGTTGGTATACTCCAACGCATAAATTCACCCACTTTTTATAAATAATTAACTTCTTTGAATTAATTTATTATACCATACCGACGTAAAAGTGAATAGAATATCCAGCCTTAACGCATATGTAGAAGTCTGCCCTTACTAATATTTAGATCCTACAAATAACAAAAACTCCTAGGAAAAGTCCCTAGGAGTTATATTTTAAGCTAACGATTAAAATTAGCCTTGGTAATAACCATTTTCAAGTAAGAGAGCAATACCTTGTCCCCCACCGATACATGCTGAAGCAATCGCATAACGGTATTCTGGATGGTTCTTGAATTCATACAATAAGGATGTAATGATACGTGCACCAGACATGCCTAATGGGTGACCTAAAGCAACTGCACCACCATGTGGGTTGAAATGATTCTTGTAGAAGTCAGTATCTTCTTCAATACCAAGCTCGATCAGACAACCAATAGTTTGAGCGGCAAAGGCTTCATTAATTTCTAAGATATCAATGTCTTCTTTAAGGTCCATTTCTTGACGGGCAAGAATGTCTTTAATGGCTTGAACTGGTCCTAATCCCATGTAAGCAGGGTCACAACCAGCAATTTGGTAGTCAACGACGCGAGCCATGATTTCTAAGCCACGTTCTTCAGCAACTGATTTGGTGGTCATAATTTCAAAAGCACCACCATCATTTAATCCAGAAGCATTACCTGCAGTAACAATACCATCTTTTTCAAAAGCTGGGCGTAATTTAGCTAATGATTCCATCGATGTTCCTGGACGTGGATGGCCGTCTTTTTCTACGACGTTAACTTTCCCCTTACGTCCTTTAACTTCTACTGGAATGATTTCTTGAGCGAAACGTCCGTTTTCCATAGCTTCTGCAGCTTTACGTTGGGATTCTACCGCAAATTGGTCAGCGCGTTCACGAGTAATTCCGTATTTACGAGCAACATTTTCTGCAGTGTTCCCCATGTGGTTAACACCAGAATCTTTACCAGAAGCAGAGCTGTGTCCTGCTAAGTTAGCATCAATTAAAGGTTTGTTGCCTCCTTTTAACCCCTCATAACGAACGGATTCTGGTAGATAGAAAGGTGCACGAGATAGAGATTCTACCCCACCAGCGGCAATGATACTTTTGTTGGATAATAGTAATTCTTGTGCAGCTGATACAGCGGATTGAATACCTGATCCACAAATGCGGTTAATGGTCATACCTGTTGCAGTATTTTTTACGCCTGCATCAATTCCGATAATGTTACCTAAATTATTGGTTGTTTGTGATCCAGTGACATGACCAACAATAACTTCTTCGATGTCTTCAACGGCAACACCAGCACGTTTAGCAGCTTCTGTAAGAGAAATCACCCCTAATTCGTCAACTGGTACAGTCTTTAAGTCGCCTAGGTAAGCACCAACAGGAGTCCGTGCGGCACCGACAAAAACAACTTCTTCATTTTTAGCTTTTAACATTCACTAAATCCTCCTTTAATTTCAAGGCCTTTATTATACAACATATCTAATTATTTTTTAGATTTTGCATCAATAATTTCTTTAAGCCCGCCCCATTCTTCTTTAAAGATATCAGGATTCATTTCTTTCAAGTCTTCGGCAATTTCAGGTTCAAATTCCATTTGATCGAGGACATCTTTTTGGAGGTCAATTCCTGGTGCAATTTCAATTAAACGAACTTTACCTTCATGTAAGTCAAAGACAGCACGTTCAGTGACGTATAAGATATTTTGATCGTTTTCTTGAGCATATTTACCAGAGAAACTTACTTGTTCTACTTCTTTTAGGAATTTAGGTCCACGACCTTGTTCATCAATGACTAATTTACCGTCTTCGATGTGGGATTTACCCCCAACAGTTAATGTACCTACAAAGACAAGGTTCTTAGTATTTTGGGAGATGTTGATGAATCCACCTGGGCCAGGAACTTTAGGCCCAAATTTTGTAACGTTATTGTTACCATATTGGTCAATTTGTCCAATCCCTAATACAGAAAGGTCTAATCCATTACCATCGTAGAAGTCAAATTGATTAGCCATAGCAATAGAAGCATCAGCATTACGTGAAGCACCAAAGTCTAAACCACCAGCAGCACTACCACCCCAGATACCCATCTCTAGAGTTGTCACATATTCGTCAGCAACGCCTTCTTCTTGGGCAACAGAGGCCACCATGTCAGGTGTACCGATACCTAAGTTAATCACAGAATCTGGTTGTAATTCCATAGCTGCACGACGACCAATGACCTTACGTGATGAAAGTGGTGCAGGTTTAACGCTGTCCACTGGAACATTGATTTTCCCAGCTAGCTCTGGGCTGTAATAGGTTCCCATGGTTTGGTAGTGATATTCAGGGTCAGCTACCACAATATAGTCAATTAAACCACCTGGTACGACAATACTCTTAGGATCTAGAGAGTTGTTTTCAACAATTTGTTTTACTTGAGCAATAACGGTACCACCTTTTTTCTTGGTAGCCATTGCTAATTCAAGTTGTTCAAGAATACAGGTCTCATCTTCAACATTCATATTTCCTTTTTCATCAGCAAATGATCCACGGATGAAGGCAACATCAATATCAAAATCTGGATATTTCAACCATTCTTCGCCACCAAATTCAGCTAATTCAATAAGTTCTTCAGTGGTTTTTTCAGTCGCTTTAGCCCCTTCTAAACGAGGGTCAACATAAGTTTGTAAACCAACTTTGGTTAAGAAAGGTTTGTTACCAGCAATAGCACGATAAAGTTGAGTAAATACACCTTGTGGTAATAAGTAGGCTTCAACTTCGTTATTAACAACCTTGTCAACCATACCAGGTGAAGAACCAACGTGACCAGCAATGATACGTTTAACCAAACCATCTGCTAATAAGTGGTCAGCTCCACGGCCAGGTTTGTTGTTACCAATGCCACATGACCACATGAAAGTGATGTCTTTAGGATGTTGTTCTTCTTCGTAACGTTCTTTAACCCCTACTAGTAAGTCTTCAGGTAAGCCCCCTAAACCAAAAGTACAAGTAGCTAATAGATCGTTATCTTTAATTAAATCAGCTGCTTCACGTCTTGAAATAACTGGTTTCTTTTTACCCATTTATCTCTCTCCTTTTCTATAAATACATTTGTTTTCTTAATATAAAATTGTTGAAGCAATTAACATAGCGATTAAGGCAAGCAAGTGACCACCATTAACCATTATAAACTGATGCATGAAAGCATTTTTTAAACTTAAGCCAGTCAAATTGTTAAATGTGATTGTCACTCCCGAATGAGGAACCACTGTAATCACAGCTGATGCAACAACTGCAATACGGTGAATCAATTCAGGCGCAATTCCCATTTCTAAATAAGTTGGTGCAAAGTTTTGCATAACGATCCCCAGAGCCCCGGAACTAGAACCTGTAATCCCGCCAAGTAAAGCAGTTGCTACAGATAGTCCAATTAAAGGGTTACCCGGGATAGACATAATCGCATCTTGAACCACACTGAAGCCAGGAGCACTGGTTAATACTGACCCAAAAGCTACTGAGCTTGAGGTAGCAAAGGCTGATGGTACAGCACTATTAGCTCCATCATTCAATAGTGAAGTTTGTTTTGGTAAATATTTTCGATATAAGAAGGCACTTAATAAGATACCCACAGTTAAAGCAATCAAAATAATATTCGGCACATCACTGAAGATTAAAATAATCGCTACTAAAGTAACCAATGGTAAGATAGCTAATAAAATTGGAGGAATATTATCTTCATCTGTTTCAGCGTCAAGGTCAGCTTCTTCTCCAACTGATTCCCCTTCACCTAAATAAGAATAGAAAGTTTCTCCTTTAGCTAGACTCCGATTTAATTGAAACTTTAAGTAGGTCAGTCCAAAAGCAACCACAGTAATAACACCAATCATACTCAACACAGGAGCTGCTGTTAAAGTAGTCCCTAAGTAAGTCGTTGGTACCGCGTTTTGAACTGAAGGTGTCCCTGGCAGCATAGACATAGTTACGGTTGCCATTCCCAAGAATAGTGGAATAGGTAATAAGGACCAATTCACATTTAATTTTTTAAAGATTGGTCGAGCTAATGGAACTAAGGCAAACATAACCACAAATAAGCTAATCCCACCATAAGTTAATATTGCTGCAATACCTGCGAATGCTACTAACACAATAAAGGGATTATCTAAACCAACTTTGGCCAAAACCCAGTTAGCGATAGAAACTGTTGCATTACTTTTTTCCATATATTGAGCCAGAACTGCACCTAATAGGAAAATCGCAAAGTTTTTAATTAAGAAACCTGCAAGACCGGTCATATAAGAAGGTGCATCACCAATTAATGACCCAAAGATGTCCATTTGGTTGGTTAGAATAACAATTAATGTGGCTAGAGGAGCAGCAATAACAATGTTTAATCCTCTAACTGATAAATAAATAATTGCGATAATCGCAAGAAATATACCGATTACGCCAAGAATTTCCATATATTTTCTCCTTGCTGTAAAAAACATGATTAAAGGAACGGTTAACCGTTCCTTTAATTTTTATGCAGCGAGCGACATTACATGTTCATACCACCGTTAACTTGTAGTAATTGACCAGTGATATAACCTGAATCTGGTGAAGCTAAGAATTTCATTGCATTGGCAATGTCTTTTGGATAACCAATACGTTTTACTGGGATACCATCAATCATATTTTGTTTGATTTCTTCTGGAATAGCATCGGTCATTGGGGTTTCAATGAAACCTGGTGCAACGGCATTAACGGTAACCCCTTTTGCAGCACCTTCACGAGCGATTGTCTTAGTCATACCAATAATACCTGCTTTTGAAGCGGAATAGTTGGTTTGACCGAAGTTACCTTCAACCCCTGCTAAGGAAGAAGCGTTTACAATACGTCCGTACCCTGCGGCAGTCATGCGAATAAATGCTGCTTTAGAATAGTTAAATACACCTGTTAAGTTAGTTGCAATAACTTGATCCCATTGTTCTTTAGTCATTTTCTTCAATGAAGCATCACGGGTAATACCAGCATTGTTGATTAAGACATCAACTTTTCCGTATTTTTCAACAACATCAGCAATAATTTCCTCTGCACGGTCGAAATCAGATACATCCGCTTGATAAGCAACTGCTTTACCATTATTTTCATTAATGGCTTCTGCTGTCTTTTGTGCCGTTTCTTCATTGAAATCAACAATGACTACTTGAGCACCATCTTGAGCGAATTCTTTAGCGATTTCAGCACCAATACCTTGGCCAGCGCCAGTAACTACAACAACTTGATCGTTAAACATTCGATCTTCCTCCTTTGAAATAGCTAATGTATTAATTTATAGTTATAACGAGCTAAGTAACTACAAACCATTTCTTTTACATACTTATTATATCGGAAAAGAAAGGTAAATAGAAATAATAGATGAAAGCGCTATCAATAACTATATTGTTATAGCTAAAAAATTATGCTATACTATACCCACCATTAAGCATGCACTGACTATTTGGAGGTTTCTAAAAATGTCTAACATAACACCCTTAGTACTCATGGAAACAATTGTCGCCGAAGGTAATATCACTGCTGCTGCAGAAAAACTCTATGTATCACAACCTTATTTAAGTAAAATGTTGAGTCGTTTAGAAGGTGAGTACGGATTAGAATTTTTCACCCGTTTACCACGTTCCGTTCAAATTACTTATGCCGGTGAACGTTACTTGGATCATTTGCGCAGGAAGCCTGAAATCGACCTTGATATGCTAAGTGAATTTGATATGATCTCAAAAAACAAAAAGGGAAAAATCAAACTTGGAATTAATCCGGCTCTAGGCAGCAGTATCTTACCTTTAATTATTCCGCCCTTTCTTGAGAAAAATCCCGAAATTAAATTTGAATTTTATGAAGAGGATGCCGATACCATTGATTCTTTAATTGAAAATCACATGATTGATATCGCTTTTGAAATGGCTCCTATGGAAAACAATGCTTTTCAACACCACTATGTCTATAGCGACCAGATGTATTTGATTGTCCCTAAAAATAACCCACTCTATCAAGAAAAATATGGAAGTGAGATCACCCATTTCCCCTATGATCTTGACAAATTAGATAATCTTCCCCTTGTCTTACTCCCCCATAATTTTGGCTTAAGACGTTTAGTGGATTTATTTTATAACCGTAAAAGGCTAAAACAACATATTATTTTGGAAACTTCTACTGTCTATTCGGCAGTCGGTTTAACAAGAAAAGGAGTAGGAGCAACCTTTGTACCGGTTACAGGCATGTCTTGGCCAACTTTTAATGATTGTAACGTCTTTGTTTTTGATAGTGATATTTTTAAGTGTGACTATGTATTCTCTCATCGTCAAGATCGTTCACTAGCGCCAACCATCGTTGAATTTATTCAATCGTCAACGGATATTCTTCGCCAACTCAGTCCTAAATTTACCTTCTCAACAAAATAAGGAAATTCAAAAGCTCCCTAACCTTATAAAAAGTTGGGGAGCTTTATCCGTTTATTTACTGTTAATCAGGTCTTACACCATTAACGATTCTTATAGTTAGGTTCACGTTTTTCTTTAAAGGCTTTAATTCCTTCAGCAGCATCTTCAGTTTTGAAGTTGTCAATGAAGACTTCGGTTTCAAAGGCTAGGGCTTCATCGATAGGTAAGTGAGCCCCATCATTAATGGCACGTTTAGCTGCTTGTAAACCTTGCGGGGAATTCTTAGCCATTTTTTCAGCAATCTTAGTTGCTTCTTCTTGCAAGCTGTCAGATGGAAAGACATTTTGAACTAAGCCAACTTCTTTAGCTTCTTCAGCTTTCAATGGTCTGCCAGTATAAATTAATGATTTCGCATTAGCAACACCAATTAAACGTTGAAGTGTTTGGGTACCGCCCCCACCAGGGATAATACCGATACCGATTTCTGGTAAGGCAATATTTAATTTTTCACCAGCAATCCGGTAGTCAGCAAAGAGTGACATTTCACAACCGCCACCGCGAACAATGCCATCATAAACATAGATTACTGGTTTTTTAGCATAGTAGAAGCAGGAGTAGTTACGTTTAGATACTTTACAGTAATTTTCAATCCCGTTTTCTTCCTCTTGAGTTGCTAGCATTTCATCGAGGTCCATACCAGCAGAAAAGATTTTTCCTTCTTTTTGCATAACCATTGTGAAATAAATAACACTTACTTCATCGTTGTTATCCATTTCATGAACGGCATCTTCAATCAATTGTAAGTGTTCCATTTCCAAGATGTTTAGCGGGTCATTTCTTAGAATAATTTTCCCCACTTTATTCTCAACTTTAGTCTCAACAACTGACATTTGAGTCACTCCTTCTAAAAATATTGTGTTTGTTTTCACAACTACATTATCTCATGGCGAAAGCCCTTTCACAAATTCCTTTTCTTTAGTATAGCGATAACTATTTCTTTATGTCAAATCTTTGCTATACTTGAGATAATAACTACTCACTAGAAAGGAATGATCGTATGTTAAACTTGTGTCCCGGACCCACTCATATCTCCCAAGCCGTTCTTAAAGCCTATAGTCAATTAAAAACTAATCCTGATATTGACCACCAGTACACCCAATATCAACGTCAGATTGAAAATAAAATATCACAGTTATTACATACCAAAGCTGTCTCTTTTTTTATGGTGGGTGAAGCCCTATTGGCTCTAGAAGCTGCTGTCAATTCTATCATCCAACCAGGAGACCGGGTTTTGGTGATTAGTAACGGGGTTTATGGTCAAGGCTTTCAAGACTTTGTCAACTTTGTTAAGGCAGGAGTTGTGCTTTATGAAAGTGACTGGCGCCGTGGGATTGATTTAAATGACTTAAAAGCCTTTCTAGAAGACGACCACGATTTTCAGGTGGCAACTTTCGTCCATTGTGAAACCCCCACTGGCATCACTAATGATATTCATGGCATCGGTCAAATCTTAAATAGCTATGATATTCTCTCTATAGTCGATTCAGTTTCCGCAATTGGCGGCGAATATATTAACTTTGACCAAGCTAAAGTGGATGTCTTACTTGGTGGTAGTCAAAAATGCTTTTCCGCTCCTGTAGGCTTGGCTAGTGTCACCCTTTCTAAACGCGCTATCGAGCATATGGAAAATCGACATTCCCCTATCCCTAGCTTTTACGCCAATTTCCAATCTTATCTCAGCTTTGACGACCCGCATTTCGACTTTCCTTATACAATGAATGAACAGGCCATTTACGCCATGGATGTAGCTATTCAACAAGCGATTGACAGTGATTTTGCCAACAAGCATCAAAAATGGGCTGAAGCTACCCGACAATTATTTAAAGAGGCCGGTTTTGAACTATATGCTAAAGACCATGCCTCAAATACATTAACCAGTGTTTTACTCCCTGAAGCAGTTGCAAGCCTGGATGTGATGAAATTAGTAAGGGACGAAGGTATTTTAATTACTAAAGGCGACGGTCCCCAAGGCGAAGGGCTGCTGCGAATTGCCCATATGGGAAGTAATATGGAAGTCAAATATTTCCAAAAAATGTACCACGCCCTAGACAAAGCCTTTCATCATTTAGGTATAAAATACCAAGGAGAACTCGAAGAAAAGTTTATGTTAAGTGACATTGCTAAAAAATATTAAAAAAACGGAGATTCACTTTTTATGGATCTCCGTTTTTTATTACATTATGTTATTAACTCTTCCCTAGCTTAACTTTTAAAGAATTACGGGAAAACCACTTGAACTAAGAACATATAAGACAGGGTTCCGCCAGCGATACTCATTAAAGAGCGGTGGGTCTTAGCCTGAAGCAGGATTGTCACAACGATAGCAATCAGCTCAGGCAAAGCATAGGGATAAGCCAAGAGGGGGCTTGATTGTAGGGAATAAACCACTAAGAGGCTGATGGCAGCGGCAGGAAGCACCTTACCTAAATAAGTGACAAAGCGAGGAGGAACTTGGTTTTTCGAAAAAACCACAAAGACAATAAAACGGGTTAAGGCAGTTCCCAAGGCCAATAGAATGACAGTTATTAACTGTTGGTTAAAGCTCATCTTTCTTCCTCCTCACGCAAAAAGACAAAAAAGAATATGGCAATAATAATTAACATTGCTGGAATCAAGAAGCTGTTGGGCCCAACAATCAATAAACAAATTATTCCAGTGGCTAGAGCAATAATTTGTGGTCTATGGTTAGCACTTTGCTGCCATTGGTCGACAAAAATACTTATAAATAATGCCGTTAAAATAAACTCAATTCCTCTTAAGCTGAAACTGATAAAATTCCCTAAGAAAATCCCCAGAACTGTTCCAACAATCCAGTAAAGCTGGTCGAGTAAACTGATCAAAAAGTAGACCCAAGACTTATCAATATGATCGGGAACATTAACCGAAGCTGTCAGCGAGAAAGTTTCATCAGACAAAGCAAAAATGCTATAGTATTTTTTCCACCCTAGGGACTGATAACTTTCTAACAGGGTAATGCCATAAAACATGTGTCTCGCATTCACCATAACAGCTAGCATAAAAGCGGCAAAGGGATCATAGGCTCCCAACAAGACATTAATACCGGCAAATTGAATCGAGCCCCCATAAATAATTAGGCTCATTAAGAGGGTTAATAAGGGGTGAATGCCTGAACTTGTCGCTAATAAACCAAAAGATAGTGACAAGAATAAGTACCCCATCATAATCGGGATGGTTTTGGGGAAGGCAAACTTAAGCGCTTCTTTCATTTCCAGACCTCTTTTCTATATTAATTGATTCTATCTTACAGGATAATATAGTTATAAGAGAAAATAAATCACAGATAACTTATCCAGTCATGATCTTTTTCAATCAGTCCTGATAGCTTTAGCTTATTTAGCCAATAAGAAAAAACTGGGACAAATTCCCAGTTCACATTATTAAGTAGAAATATATAGTTAAGAATAGACCTCTTCTTTTAAAACAGCTATATTAGGATAGTTTCTCAATTGGCCCTTATAGTCTAGACCATAACCGACCACAAACTTATCCGGAATTTCAAAGCCGATCCAATCTGCTTGAAAATCCTTTTTGCGTCGACTCGGTTTATCCAATAAAGAAACAGTTTTTATGGAAGCTGCCTGGCGGGATTTTAAGACCTTATACAGATAGCTTAAGGTTCTCCCGGTATCTACGATATCTTCAACAAATAATATATGACGCCCTTTTGCAGGGACCGATAAATCCTTTATTATTTTTACTTCGCCACTGGATTCAAAGGCATCGCCGTAACTAGAAACATCCATAAAGTCAATTTCAAGAAGGATATCCATTTGTTTCATTAAATCAGCCATAAAGGGCATGCCCCCCTTTAAGACACAAACCAGTAAAGGATTCTTATCCTGATACTCTTGGGCAATATCCTTGGCTAATTCTTCGATACGTTTTAATAATTCCGCTTGGGGAATAAGTATTTCTTCCATTAAATTATCCATTAAAAAAGCTCCTAATTCTCTAATCTCTTATTCACTCTTGTGATCTTATAATAACAGATAAAAGTTAAAGGCGCAGAAAAAGTTGAGTACTTTAGCTTTAACTGTGGCTAATTTAAGCCTTTTTCTTAGAAGAATCATAAACATTGATCCCTAGGCGTTTTTGCATTTTATAAAGCAAACCGGTTTGACGTAAGGTGACTAAGAAGAAATAAGCTAAGACACCACCAATAATTGTGGCAACTAGAAAACTAGGCACATAGAAGAGCCAAGTAATCCCTGTTTTTCCCAATAGAAGTGCCATTACTGGATAGGAAGCAATGGCCCCGATTATCCCTGTGCCGATAATTTCACCAAGCACACAAGCAAGGATAGAGCCATTAAAGAGACGATATAGTATTCCCGAAAGCACAGCACCAAAAACTTGGCCAGTGAGCGCTAACGGAGGTACCGAAAAAAGACTCATCCGGATAATTGCAGTCAGAATTGCATTTAACAAACTATACCAAGGGCCCAATAAAACCGAACAAACCACATTAACAAAGTGGGCGGTAGGGGCAAAGCCCTCTACTCGAAAGATCGGAGAAATAACCACCCCAATGGCCACAAACATTGCTACCGTTACTAAAATCAATGGACTTGATTTCCTATTCATAAAATTCCCTCCTAAAAGATAAAGGAGAGCACAAAAAAAGACTACCTACGCAAGCATTACCTTGATCAGGTTAAAGGGTCGATATAAATCCTCTCAGCCGTGGCTCCCCTAATTAATAGTATTTTACTTACTCATCATATGTCATAAATAAAAATTAAACAAGCCTTTTCAACTATTTTTTAAAAGCGACTCAATAAAGGCATTTCTTAAAACGATTGTCTTTTATTGCTAGGGCTTTTTAATGTTCTGGTGCATGGTAAATATAAATGCTCTCATCATAAATCCCCATACGGGTAAAAGTCTGATGGGTAATAATAGAAATCGCCAAAGGCACTACTACGTAGGTAAGGCAGAGAACTAGAATATTAACCAATGCATTACCATCCATAAAGTAATAGGCGTTGATTGGTCCGGATAAACCAGTGATACCAAAGCCCGCTGATTCTGTTGTCCCCTGAATATTAAATAAATAACCAAAGAAACCAACTACCCCTGCATTAATCACAATAGGCAAGGTCATTTTTAGGTTTTGTAAGTAATTGGCCATAAATAATTTTGGCCCAGCAAATAATAATGAAAAAGTAATCCCATTACTGTTAACTCGTGAAGAGGCATAGAGAAATGTAAATACAACAGCTACAATCCCTAAGTTAGCTGCACCAGCCGCTAGACCACTAATGGATACCGCGTAAGCGATAGCAACACTGGATAGAGGCGTAACGATGATAATGGCAAAGGCAATAGCGATTAATATTGCCATAATTAATGGTTGGATCTTTGTAAGATGAGCAATCCCCTGGCCTAAAAGTAAAGTCAGTTGACTAACCAGAGGTAGGATTAAGCGACCGATAAAACCAGGTAAAATTCCACCCAATAAAGGAAGAATCACAATATTGAGACTTTGCCAGCGATTGTTATAAAGTTTAATGAAAATAGCAGCAATAAATACGGTAATAATCGTGTTTATTAAGTCTCCTGTTCCCTTGAGCGCCCAAGCGCCATCAACTAAGCGAGCTGCCCCACTTCCTAAAAACGCAGCTCCTGCCATAGCAGCAATCTCCATGCCTTTCATATTTAATTGCAAGGCAGCAAAGAGTCCCACTAAAAAGGGAACAGCAAATTGAAAGGCCTGGATTGAGCCGGCAAAGTCAGCCAAAATTCCGGGTGAACTGAGCCAAGATCGGGTCAAAGCGCCCAGTATAGCACTAGGAATTAAACCAATAACAATACCAGTTGACGCCCCATTTAAAACTTGGTTAAAAATATCCTTAATTTTTAAATTCTGCATTAATTAACCTTCTTTCTTTAAAGTATTTTTAACATCTTATCATGAAAACATGATAAAATCTTGAAATTTTCAACAAATGCCTGAATATATAAAAAGATTATTTATTTTTATATTATTAGTTAACATTAAAAAGGCAGCTCTGGGCTGCCCTAATTCACATGCTACAGTTCTTATAGATATAGGCCAATACTTCTTACATAAGAAAGCGATACGCTAGGTCACCCGACTGGTCTCTTTTACAAGGATTTTTAAGCTACCTGGTCGTTTGCGGCAGGTCAGACCTTTTAACATTGCTTTGACTTTCTTCTCTTCTTGACCTCTTCTAAATTCCTCTAGTCTGGCTATTTATCTTTCATTTGTTCTAAATAATTTTATTCACTATCCTTTTAAACGCGCCTTCAATTCCTCACTGTCCATTCCCAAGGCAGCAGCCATTTCATCGTTTACCTTAATGACCATGTCCTTAGACATTTCTACTGGAATGTCCGCAGGTTTTTTATCTCCTTTAAGGATATCAACAGCCATATTTCCAGTTTGTTGACCTAATTTATAGTAGTCTACCCCATAGGCACATAGAGACCCTTCGATAGCGGCATCGAAAGCGGCTACTGACGGCGTCTTAGTTTCCATTAGGACCTTTCCAATGGTTTGAATGGTATTAGCAATGGTGTTATCTGTTGGAAGGTAGATGCCATCAACTTTTTCAGCTAAGATTTTAGTCGCTTGTTGCACATCGTTAGTTGACGTCACTGTCATACTTTCGACTTTTAAGCCCTTGGACTCAATATATTCCTTGGCTTGTTCATATTGAACTTGCGCGTTCATTTCACTTGAATTATACAAGATACCAATTGTTTTTATACTTGGATCAGCCTTTAATAATAAATTAACCACATCTCCAACAGGGGTCAAGTTACTCGTGCCGGTCATATTTTTACCTGGTTTTTCCTTACTTTCAACTAATTTAGCGCCGACAGGATCAGTAACTGCTGTAAATAATTGCGGGGTCTTCTTGTCTGTATTCAACATGGCTTGGGCAGCTGGCGTAGCAATACTTAAAATTAAATCCTTCTTCCCTTTTAATTGTTGGGTAATACTTTGCAGGTTTGACTGGTCACCTTGGGAGTTATGGAATTCAATCTCTAAATTCTTACCTTCTTCATAACCAGCTTCTTTGAGCCTATCTTGGAAACCTTCCTTAGCTTTTTGTAAGGAATCATGTTCCATGTATTGGATGATCCCCACATCAACTTTATCCTTACTACTTTCATTGCCTTGGTTGGAACAAGCGGCTAATGTACAAGTTAATAAACCAGCTGCGAGATAACGTAAATATTTTTTCATGATTTTTCCTCCATAATTCGATATAAAAACGATTAACTTGCTATTTTCTCTGATTGTTAAACGGACCTTCCATACTATCACTCCCTAAAAAGGTATAAAAAAAGCCCACCTAGTTTGGAAAAAACTAAATGGGCTGAATAATAGCATATATTAATTGTGGTATTAGCCCATTTAGAATTTATCCATTCTATGAGGGCTAGACACGCTTAAGATCCTTAGCCATCATAGATACAAACTTGAGTTTGACGTTTGTATCTATGATGCTCCATAGTACAAACGCTATCTAAAATAGCTAAAGTAAAATCGTACATTTTGATAAGTAGAGCATGCGCTCTGGTTGATAAGATATTTAACTGACATAGTCACATGCTCCTTTCTTAAGCTGTTTTAACAATCATAAACATTTTTTAAGTTAAAGTCAACTTATAATTTAAAATATAAATTTTTATTCTATAAACTAAGCTGTTTTAGTATGTGAAGAAATCATTCTCGCTATTAGATTTTTACAGCTATAGCCTGACCTAGCCATAGGAATTCTTATTTTCGATCCCGTTCTCGGATAGCTTCTTCAACATCATAGTGATAATTAGGATCAATCGCCTGGTCAATTTCTTGAAAAGCCTGCCCAATCTGCTGGTCAATTTCACTGAGTTCTTCTTTTGATAACTTCTTTCCAGCAGGCAAGTAGATGGGTTTTCCCACTCTGAACTTTACCCGATTTTTTGACTTTCTTGAAAAGAGTCCAGAAATATGAATTGGTCCTTGATAGGCAACAGGTAAAATATCTACCTTACCCATTTTTGCTAGTACGGCTGCCCCATCCTTAATTTCTGTCGAATAACGAGATCCAGTAGGAAAAAGTCCAACGTTGTCTTCACCTTTTTTAAGTTCTGTTACCGCTGTTTTTAATGAAGCCATACTTGGATTTTCCCGATCAACTGGCATAACGCCTAAGTGGTCTAAACACCAATTGACCAAAGCGGATGAGAATAGTTCCTGCTTGGCTAAGAAATGAACCGGTTTAGGTAAGGTATGGATACCGATAATTACCGGATCAAGTATGCTGCGGTGGGGCGCAACAATTAAATAGTGTTGGTCAGGATCATAGTCTTCATGATAGGAAAGTTCTGGTTTTCCATTAACAATTCGAATTAAAGCTTTAACCAAGTAAGCCATAAAGTAGTAAAACCACATCTTTGTCACCTCGCTAAGATTTTCAAGCATCAACTATGCTAGCCATTTAAAAAAAGATAAAAGAAATAGAGGCTGGAATTCCTCCAACCTCCTAAAGATTATTTTTTCGTTTTTTTCATGGAATTAATAATTTGTTGGACACGTTTTTCGGAAGGTTTTTGCCCCATTTGTGCCATCATCGTCCGAATCATATCAGCTGAAATTGGTGGGTTATCTTGGAAATAGTTCATCATATAACGACGAGCAATAAAGAAACCTAAGATCATACCGATAATCAAAGTAATAATGATAATAATAATCCAAGCAAAATTTGACATGAATGATTTCCCCCTCTATATAAACATCTTTTTAATTGTACTAAAAATTATCTGACTTGCCAAGTTTAAGAAAATTATAGCCTCCAAGGCTTCTATTCCTCCAACTGTAAATCATAGTTAGGTAGAGCCTTATCTAATATGGTCATAAAGTTCTTAGGCGGATTAACCTGAAAGCTAAGTTTTTCTTTAGTGATCGGGTGATTGAATGATATTTCATAGGCATGGAGACATTGTCCCTGCTGGCTAAAAAATCGCTGCTGATAGGCTTTGGCATAGAGTGGGTCATCGACAACAGGATGGTCCAAGTAAGCTAAGTGGGCCCTGATCTGGTGAGTACGACCAGTTTCCAAACTTAAGCGCAGCAAGGCATAGTTTTCCGCTTGAGCGATTTGCTTAAAATGGGTCACTGCTTCTTTACCTAAAGGGTCGCCCACATAACGCATCCGGTCTTTAGAATGACGACGCAAGGGAATATCAATCGTCCCCTGTTTATCCGGCAAATGACCGTAAATCAGGGCAAGATATTTTCTATCTACTTGGTGATTAGCCAAGTCTTCAAGCAAAGCTTGGTAAGCTTGGTCTGATTTGGCGACTACCATTAGGCCACTGGTATCTTTATCCAGCCGATGAACAATTCCTGGGCGATAATAGTCCCCTAAGTCACTCAATGTAAAATGATTTTTTTGGGCATAGGCTAATAAGGCATTGACTAAGGTCCCGCTTAAATGGCCCTTGGAGGGATGAACGACCATTCCTTTGGCTTTATTAATCACTAAGAGATCTTCATCTTCATAAACGATGTCTAGATCAAGCGGTTCTCCCACTATCGGAAGCTTTTGTTCTTCCTCAATCGATAAGGCGATCTTATCCATAGGGTTTAAACGGTAACTGGGCTTAACTACTTGCTTATTCACTTTCACTCGACCCGTTTTAATCCATTGGGCTATCTCACTACGGCTATAACTATCTAAACGCTGACTCAAATAACGATCCAAACGCAGGCTCTGATCATCATGATATTCATAGCTTTTCTCAAGCATGAAATCACTCCTCTTTTGATTCAAAGAATAATAAGTAAATGATAAAGATAATAACTCCCAAACTTAAACAAGTATCCGCAAAATTAAAAACGGGAAAATCCATAAACTCTAGTTTAAACATATCCACGACATAACCCAAACGAACACGGTCAATAAAATTTCCAACCGCCCCTGCAAGTAATAAGGATAAACTGGTCACATATAAGGGATGGTGGACATTGTCATGGTGGTAATAATAAATGATTAAGCCACTAACAAGTAAAGTAATGGGAATAAATAACCACATATGACCAGCAAGCATTCCCCAGGCTGCCCCACTATTTTGTAAGTAATGTAAGGATAAAAGATTGGGAATAAAAGGGATCGTTTCATTTAAGGCGATATGATTCACCGTCCACGCTTTTATCATTTGATCAATAATCACTAAGATAACGCTTAAGAGATAAAAAAACATGATTGAACTCCTTTAACTTATTTTAGTTAAGTGCACCCTTCTTAGCAAGCTGGTCAGCTATATCGTTATAATGATCGTTTGAGTGGGCCTTGACCTTAACAAAATGAATCTTAATTTCTTTTTCTTTATCTAACATAAATTGGCGGTATGACTGAGTAAATTCATTTTTAGCTTGCCATTCGCCAGTAACCCATTTTTCAATTCCTTGATAATCAAAATGAATAAGGATTGCTTTAGCTTCTAATTTAATTGCCGCTTTCACAGCCCGCATACTGGCCATCATTTCCCCAGCGACATTGCGCATTTTAACTAATTCTGGATCATCGCCACCACCAAAGAAGGTATATTCTTCGCCTTGGTAAAGGAGAATCCCACCAAAACCATATCGATTATTGGTAGTCATGAAACTACCATCAACATAAGCTAAAACCTGGTCATTAGAATCGACCCTGACAGGTTGACTACCTTGATCGCTTAAAAAGTTCTCCGCTGCTGCTTGACTGCTAAAGGATTTATAGACGGCATTGGGGTACTTATCGATGGCTTTTTTACAAGTTGGCCAATCAGTGAAAATTCCCGTTTTTCGCCCTTTTTTTACCGCATAGTATTTCACATTAACTCTCCTTTTAAATACAAATAAAAAGTGAGACAAGCTAGTCTCACTTTAATAGTCAATATAAAGCGGGTGACGAGAATCGAACTCGCGACGACAGCTTGGGAAGCTGCAGTTTTACCACTAAACTACACCCGCAGAACAAACATGCTCTTTTCAACAAAAGTTATTATAGCATGTTTATCCCCTTTAAAGCAAGATTTATTTAATTTTTATTCCACCAGGAAAGTCTCTAAAGAATCCAGGGCTATCAAGACCGCATAATCCACCGGTCGTTCTAAAATTGAAGTTAAAGCTTTTTTATAAAGTGACATTTGGACACGGTAGCGTTTCAACAGGGCTTGCCTTTGCTCTTTAGCGGGTAAATAGCCAATATGGTCGGTTTTATAGTCAAACAGCCATACCTGGTCATTTTCATCAATGAGAAATCCATCAATGATTCCGTGAATGAGGACCTTATCATTGGGGGCTAGCCCAGTAGAGGACTTTAGTTGGCGATAAGGCAGTAAATAGGAAAAAGGCTGTTCCCGGTAAACTTGGCTCTTAGGATGAATAATTCTCTTACCCATAGGTGTTTCAAAGAAAGCCAATAACTGCTTTAAATCAGCCTCACTTAAACTACTTTCTTCGAGCAGTTCCTTAGCAACTAAGTCCTTATAGCTTTCGGATAGTGAGTCGAAACTAGGCATAGCCTTTAAGTTCATGGCTTGGAGAAGTAAATGAACGGCTGAGCCATGCTCAGTAGGGCTATGTTCCGCTTGGCTCTGAATAAATTCTGGAGCGGGATAGTGACTCGGAGTAAACCGCAGACCTTGCACTGCTTCACTCTGATTATTTGAATAGCGCCACTGCATTTGACGGCCATCTTCTGGTTCCTCAAACAGCCGCTTTAATTCCGACACTGACTGATAACTACTCGTCTGACTAGCTTCCCGATAAGGATAGTCATAGTCCAAGGGCGATGAAATAATCTCTGTTTGAGCATTCTCTCCCTCAACACTTGCCTTTTCGGGCGCAAGCTGAATATTTTGAAAGGCTGTGTGGGTTAAGAGTTCTTCCTCATTGACCACCTGGATATAAAAATCCGTAGTCACGCTTTGATAGCTAGATTGTGGGACCTGGTCATAATGACTTTTATTTCTAAAATCCGGATGGCGGGCAATTGAAGTTCCGATCCATTTTTGGATATTATCGCTTTGATTAGAAATAGCGCGTAGACTCTCATCGATGACCTGATTTTTTTGACTCAAGTCGGCCCATTTAATCCATTGATCAAAAGTTTTATCTCGGGCTTCTGTCGCGCCTACTAGATAAAGTTTTTGCTCAGCCCGGGTTAAGGCCACATATAACTTACGTTGTTCCTCTGCACTAAGTTCAAGGCGCTCATAGTGTTCAGCCAGCAAACGAATCGGATTGTTATAGCTAATGCCATTGAAACGGTCTTTTACTTTAACCCCAATACCTATTTGGTCATTAATCAACAGTTCATTCTTCAGATCGTCGACATTGAATCCCTTAGCCATATTGAAGTAAAAAACAAGCGGGAATTCTAGTCCTTTACTGGCATGGACGGTCATTAATTGGACTGCATTTTGATTGAGATCGATGGTCTGTGGACTTTCTAAGTCCTTCTCGCGTTCCTGCATTTTTTCAATGAAACGAATAAACTGAAAAAGGCCCCTGAATTGCTTTTCCTCAAAATCATAGGCTCTTTTATATAAGCCGTGTAAGTTACTTTCGCGTTGTAAACCATTGGTCATCCCACTCACATAGTCTAAATAGCCTGTATCTTGGTAGATTTGCCAAATTAATTGAGCTATCGAATGCTCTTTGGTAAAACTACGCCAAAACTGGAGCCAATCGAGCAGTTGTTGGAGTTTATTAAGTAGGTCATTATCCCTTTCATTTTGGTGAGAATCAATATAAGATTGGACCGCTTCAAAATAAGTCCCCTCGCGCTCAGCCATGCGTATCTTGGCCATTTCTGGTTCAGTCAAGCCAATAATTGGTGACCGTAATACTGCTGCCAAAGGAATATCTTGATAAGGATTATCAATTAATTTCAATAGCTCTACCATGGTCATTATTTCAGTCCGTTGGAAATAATTTTGCTTTTTGTCTTGCATAATCGGTATATCGTATTGAGTTAAAATGTTTTCTAAATCCTGATAAAAAGTACGATTGCTTCCTAAAATAACAATATCACTATAGCGTAGCGGGCGCATCTTATCTTCACTAGTTGCGTCCTTATCATAAATCTTAAAGCCCTTTTGCATGAGCGAAATTATTTTTTGGGCAATCACTTCTGCTTGGAGTTCGGTTCGAGACAGTTCTTGATTGCTATCCAAGCTTTGACGGTAATCCTCATTTTCTTCAACTAATAAGACTTCCGTTTCATAGCCTTCTAGGTCTGGGTACCAAGTGGCTCCCACACTTAACTGTCCTTCAGAAAGATAATCGACTCCACCAATTGTTTCGTCCATTAATTGAGAAAACACAAAGTTGACAAAGCTTAATATCTCAGGGCGACTACGGAAATTTTCCGCTAGATTGATTCGATAAGAAGGCTCCTCAAAAGGCGACGTTTGATCGTCAAAGTTAGCATAGCGCTGGTACTTGTCCATAAATAATTTAGGGTCGGCATAGCGGAAGCGATAGATACTTTGCTTCACATCCCCTACCATAAAGCGATTATGGGAACGATCTTCTTGACTAACCGCTTGAATGATCGCCTCTTGCAGGCCATTGACGTCTTGATACTCATCGACCATGACTTCTTTAAAGCGGGACTGATAATAAAGCAGGGCTTCATTCTTGTCGGGATCAGTCAGACTTAAAATTTGATAAGTATATAATTCAATGGCTTGAAAGTCCAGCTGCTTTTCTTCAAGCATTTTTGCTTGCATGCGGTCAATGAATAACTGACACAAATGGACAATGGCGGAAGCTAAGCGGTGGCTCTCTTCCAGCATTTTATTTGTGGTCTCTTCATCAAAGGCTAGAAATTTATAAAGGTCAGTTTGGTTGATTTTAGCATTTAATTGTAAGTCTTTTAGCAGTTGACTATAAGCAGATCTTAGGGCCTTTTTTTGATCCATAGCTGGAGACTTGGCCTTAACCTTGTAGTTAATAAAAGCAAATTTGGGCCGGTTGTTAAAATACTCATAGGTTGCTTGATAGTCCTTGTTTTCTAGCAGGTCTTTTAAATGGATAAAAAACTGCTTTTGTTCTTGGATACCAGCAATTAATTTCTGAATGCCTTCGCCTCTTTCATCTCCTACTAGACCTTGACTGGGAATACTTTCTTCATAGGCAGTAAAGGCTTTGATATAGCGATTTTCCAGTAGCTGAGATAAATAAGGGACCAGCTCCTGACGGTAAAAATTGCTTTTTGAATAAGTCTCATCAGTTTGATAATACTTTAAGGCTTCTTGGAGCCAGCCCTTAGGGTTGGCGTGAGACCGTGCCTTATTATACAAATCAAAAATTAACTGGCTAAGCTTTTCATCACTGGCTTGCCGGCCATCTGAATAATTATTGCTGAGGATCACAAATTCATCATGATAATCGCCATAAATATCACTTTCACGGTCTAAAAGGTCTTCTTTTAACTTTTTCCAAACTTTCTCATAAAAAAGTAACCATTCCGTCTCATCGGTCACTAGGCGAAATTTAGGATCCAGATCAATTAGATAATAGTAGCGATTGATCACTTGCCGACAAAAAGCATCAATGGTCGAGATATTCGCTTGGGGCAGGGCTTGAACTTCTCTTTGGAGATGAAATCTTTTTTGATTATCTAGCTCACGGTTAATTTCATCTTTTAGGCTTTTCTCAATACGTTCTTTCATTTCCTTAGCAGCTAATTCGGTAAAAGTAACCACTAAGAGTTCGGATAACTTACGCCCACTTTTCACTTGATTAATAATTCTCTCAACCAAGACCCGGGTTTTTCCTGAGCCAGCTGAGGCCGAAAGTAATAAATTATGCTGGTTTAAATGAATAGCAGACCATTGTTGGTCCGTATAAGTTGCATTTTGCGGTTTAATTGGTATTTCCACCCTTATTCTTCCTCCTCACTTGTCTCATTTAATTCATTGGCGATCATTTGGAAAAAGGTTTCCTTAGAGAGCTTTAATCGGTCACGATAGTGTCTGCCTGGCTCGGTTAAATCAAACTGAGCAATACTTTTATAGGCTGTCGTCGAGGGAAGATATTTTTCATCTTCGAGGGGACGTAATTGAATATCACCACTCATGATATTTTCAGAGCTAATATAAATAATTTCTTTTATGTAGTCTAATAAGGCTTGGAATTCTTTTAAAGTCAGTATTTTTCGCGACCTATTCTTATCAAAATCACCGTCTTTTTTCAGTCCATAAGCATACAAGTCTTCCCCATCATAGCCCGCTTTCATAATGTCCTCGAGTAATTGCTGGCTAGCTAGGAAATATTCATTGCTTTTTAATTCCTGACTTAAATCGACAGTACCCCTAGCATTTTTTTCCATCATCTCAGCATATTCGCTTTGATTTTCAATCTTTTTCAAAGGAGCACTCACCTTTTGGTAAAAAGCGCCAAAGGGAATAATCTTTTTGTCGGGATTTTGGGATTGAAATTTTTCCAAACATACTAATAAATACGTATATAGCTGGATATTAGTCCCTTGGAAAATATCTCCAAGATTGATAGCCCTTGCCCCTGATTTATAATCAGTGACTTGACTAACTAAGTAATCTTGCCCCTTAAACTGCCAATTAAAAGTATCAATGCGGTCAATAATTCCCCGCAGGTGAACCCTAGTCTGATCAGAAAGACTAAAGGAATAGGATTGATCCGCCTTCATCCCAAAACTTGCTTCATTAGCATAGTTATGCCACTTGGTCTTATTCATTTTTATATCAAATTGTTTGATAAAACGATTAAGGTTAAAGTTTAATTGTTTTAATTGGTAATTATAGAACTGGTTGGCCGAAAAAATATCATAGGTTGGATCCTTTAACGTGGTGTTGAGCGCATGAGAAAATAGTTCATCAAAGGAGTCATCTGACTGTTTCTTTAGATCATAATATTCTTGCAGTACCCGGTGGAAATAACTTCCAGTCAAGCGTTCATCAATTTTAAAGATGGGCCGCTCTCTTAACTTTAAGCCATACTGTAAAAAGTAGGAAAAAGGATCCTTATTATACAATTCTAAGCTCGAGACGGATACTGCTAGTTGTGATCCGTATAGGGCTTTTGCTTCCTCTGAACTTAAATTGACCACTTTATTTTGGTGGTCTAGTCCTTGAAGTACCCTTAGGCTATAATCTCGACTCTTAGTCTCTTGGCTCAGAGCTTCTTTAAGTGCTTCCCATCGATCTGAAACCGCCAAGTGCTGACTTTTATTGCCTTGATAAACTTGGATCAAGTAATGTAATTGACTACGCCAATTTCCAAAGACTAGAGAGCCTTTCTCAGACACTGGCAAGGCTAGTGATTTTTTATCCCAAACTTGGAGGTCAAAGCGGTCAATTAAGTAAGCTAAATAGGGAGAAATATCTGTCGTTTTATCCCCTAGTTGATTATAGGGAAAAGACAAATATAAGCGCTCGCTAGCAGATAAAAAGAGTTTATAGGCAATAAATTTTTCGTTATTTGTCTTGACTTGGCTACTTAGATTCAACCCTTCATTGAAGTTAAAATAGTGATTTAAAACTTCACGATCTTCATCCGTCAGTAGGCTGTTATTTTGATAAGCCTTAGGTAAATTAGACTTGGTCAAAGCCATCACGAAGGTTACCTTTTTATGTTCTGAACGCTGGCTGTCAATCCCCCGAATCGTTACCGAATCCAAAGTTGGGGGAACCATATTATATTTTGTCTGGTTAAAAGCGCTGGCCAAAACTTCTTGAAAATCTTGAATTTTAAAACTTTGGTCCTTAAATAAACGGTCATACTGGTCAAGCACTTTGATAAAGGCTTGCCAAGCTTGTTCGTGGTGCCTTCCCTCCTCCAAGCGGTTATTTAGGGCATTATTTTGTGCCCAAAGCATTAATTGTTCAGGAATTTGATAGTGAACTAAGAATTGATAGAGTGCGACCAAGGCTTCATGGTTATTGCTTGCCTGGTCAAAAGCTGTAAAAATGCCATCCAAGGCTTCTGCAAGAAAGGCTTTAACACGATTAGCAATTTCCTGAGTTCTTTGATCTGATTCACTGGCCACCACTTGACCGTAATCATCTACCCTTAAATAGGACCAAGTGACCCCCTTCTGCCACCATTGTTTACCCTCATAGCCATTTTGTAGCACCACGTTTTCTGTGAGATCGACCTCGCGACGGAAATTTTCGACTTCAGACCAGGGATCCTCAGAATCTTGCAAGGGCAATAACAGTTCAGTTCGTAACAGATTAAAGATATCCTCATAACGCCAATCATAGCGGTAAATACGAATAAGCGCATCAATGAACAAGAATAAGGGATGATCCGCCATAGATTCACTATCGTCAAGGAAATAGGGAATATTATTCATCTTTAAATAAGGCAAAAGCTGCTCTCTTACCTGGTCAAAGTCCCTAGTCAAAATTTGGATATCCTGATAACGATAGGCTTGACAACTAACTAAATGATAAATTTGATTAGCCACTTGTTCTGCTTCAATATAAGGGGTTTGACAGGACCACACTTGGATCAAACTTTTAACTTTATCTTGCTCTTCTTTGGAAATAGCAAGGTAAGAAGCCGTTTCATTCGACCAGTCCTTGACTAGGGTCTGGTCAAGGATGTAAAAGCCTGGATCAAAATGGTCGTTGCTTTTTCCCACCCGGTCAAGCATTAAAGGACAATCTAAAGCTTGTGCTAATTGAACTAGGTTATTATAAGTTCGCCGACTCAAACTAAATAAATCTTGCCCTTTAAACTCAGTCTTCATCGACTTCTTACTATCCAGGGTTAATATTACTTCTACTTGGTCACAAGCTGCCAATAAGTCGCCAAGAATATCAAACTCATTAGAAGTAAACCGATAAAAGCCATCAACAACCACTCTAACCTGTGATAAATCGGTCTTAGACAGATAATGCTTTAATTGCTTGTAGAGGGCTTGTTCAGTAAGGATTTGATCAGATAACTTGCTTTCAAAGCTTTGATAAATAAGAATAAGTTCTCTTAATTTAGCTAATTGGTTTTCTAGTAGGGGATTTTGGCCGTCCACCTCCGCCTCTACAGTATGGTAGATTTCAATTAAACGTTGGCTACTGATATTCCCCTGGTCAAATTCCTTAAACAATTGGGTTAATTGTTCTTGAAAACCTATATAGCCACTTTCCCGGCGAAAGATAAGTAAATCTTCCTGCAAGTCATTTAAGATTTGCTTGATCAGCATCATTAGGCCAATATCATCTAATCCTGATTGAATGGGCTCTTGGTTTTGTTCTAAAAAATACCAGGCCAGTCGTTTAAAGGAAAAAACCTGTAAGCGCATCATGGCGACCCCGTCATCACTAGCAGATTTAGTTTTATAAGCTTGGATATTATCAAGAATAATTTTCTCCATATCAAACTTCATGTGTTCGGGAACTAAATAAAAGACCCGGTGATTTTGATCATCCGCTAAGAAACTTGCCATATCTGTCAGTGTGTCCTCACGGTTATCCTTAGTTTCTAAAATACGTGTGATTTGTAAACGCATGCTAACCTTCCTTTAATAGACTCCTATAAGAAATGAAAAGGATCAGTGTTGACCTCAGAAGGAAAAACAGCTAGTTCAGAAAGATTAGCTTGGCTCCATTGGGTCAACTCTTCTAGGACATAGGGAATACAAATTGCTTCCATATGGTGACCGGGATCAATTAGACTCAGGCCACTTTCATAGATATCATGGGCAGTATGGTAATCCGCATCAGCCGTAATAAAAACATCCGCCCCAGCTGCCTTGGCTGCTTGATAATAGGATGAACCGGCCCCGCCTAATACGGCTACCCGATGTACGAGAGCCTTATCATCCTTAGTCACAAAACGAATGCCTTCCAAGTGAGATACTGCTTTAATCTTTTCCACATAATCTTTAAAAGGTATTTTCTCTTTTAATTTTCCAATTCTCCCCATACCGATACTTTGATAATCATTTTTCTTCTCATAGACTTCAATGACCGGTTCTTCATAGGGATGGTATTTTTTTACCAGGTCACAAACTTTCTCTTTTTCCCTCTCCTTGACAGTTAGGGACAGAGCGACTTCCTTAAGCTCTGTGACTTGGTTTAACTCACCAATTCTTGGTTGCGCTCCATCTATAGGAATAAAACTCCCTTGACCAGTCCATTGAAAGAAGCAATGCTGGTAATTTCCAATAACAGAAAGGGGATAGGCACTAAGCGCCTCTTTGAAGGCAGGCAAGCTCTCCTTAGGTAAAAAAGTAACCAGGCGGTAATTTTTTCCCTGGTAATGAGCGGCGAAAACCTCGGCCTTTTCTATCCCATAACGTTCAGCTAACCAATCATTCATTCCTGGTTGACTACTATCAAGATTAGTATGAGCACTGTAGACGGCGATTTGGTGCCTAATCAATTTGGCATACATGGCTTGTTGGGGGTCATCCTCGCTGAGGCGCTTTGCTGGCCTAAATATTACCGGATGGTGGGAAAATATAAAGTCAACTTGTTTCGCTATAGCCTCCTCAACCACTTCCGGACGCACATCTAAAGTCACTAAAATCCGCTTGACCTCTTGATCTAAAGAACCAAAATGTAAGCCAATCGGGTCGCCTTCAAGCGCATAGACAGTGGGAAAACGATTTTCAAAATACTGGACAAGGTCACTAACGGTTACTTTATTGGTCATCACTTTCACCCTCCAAAGCTTGTTTGATCATTGCTAACTGTTGACTAAATTGCTGACGTCTTTCACTAAGTGCTTCCCCACTCATTTGTTGGAGAATACTCTCTATCTTGTGCTGACGTCGGGTCCATTTTTTCCTAAAAATAGCTGGATTGCTAGCCTGGGTATAAAGTCCTAGGTAAATTTGGCTGTCACTGAGATCAGGAGCCTTTCCGACATATTCGGCAGCAATAATTTCATAAATTTTTCCTGCGTCTTCTAAAATATCTTCTCCTACAATTTTATAGCTCTGGTCTAATAACCATTGACGCAACAGGTATTCATCAATATTTGCCTGTAAAATTAACTTGGGGTAGTCTAATTGTGACAAAATCTCTTCACCAGCAAGTAAAATTTCATGAATGAGCTTGCCCCCCATGCCTGCGATTATAACCGTATCGACTGGATCTTCTTTTTTTAAGGTAGCTAAACCATTGCCCAAGCGGCAAGATACTTGGTCGCCATAGTGATTATCAAGCACGGCTTGACACATCCGCTCATAAGGTCCTTGAGCAACCTCACTACAAATAGCCCCCTTAATCAGGCCTTGGTCTAGTAAATAAATCGGAATATGGGCGTGGTCTGAACCAATATCTGCTATAAAACTTCCCTTTTTAACATAATTTGCGATTCCTTTTAGTCGTTTGGAGAGTGTTTTGGTCATTACTTAGCTCCTCTTCTTACGGTTTTCTCGATGCCTTCTGCCAAGAGCTGGTAGCCAGCTTGAGTCAGGTGGACCCCCTCTATGGTTAGCTCAGGTCGGCAATAATTATTTACGTCGTAAAATCCATTCCAATCCCAATAAGTTAATGAATATTTTTTGTCAAATTGTCTTAACTCATTATTTAAACGATCAATGAGCACATTGGAGACCGAGGGAGCTTCCCTAAGATTTCGCATCACTAGGGATAAGATCAGCTGAGACTTAGGATAATGCTTGTTAAAATATTCGATATTCTTTTCAATCCAATAGGTCGGATTCTCGATGCCTAAGCCCTGCCATAATTCATTAATGCCGTACATTAATAAAATGGTATCATAATCTTCACTTAAATCATTATTTTTGATTAGCTTATCGTAACCTTCTTCGGCAATGCTGCCACTCACGGCCCGGTTATCAATTTTTACATTTCCAATCCGAGCAAAGGGAAATTTCGCTAAAACCGAGTGTCCATAAAATAATAGTCCAGCCATTTGCTTTATCAACCTTTCATCATAATTTCTCTATTTATCTTAGCAAACTTTGCGTATAATGATAATGATCTAAAAATTACTTTACTCTTAAGGAGGTATGAAATACAATGGGATTTCGCTTTAAAAAAGAGGAAATGGAAAGTATCGGCGACTTATTTGACCGTTTAATCCAACCAGCTAAGCCGCGTCAGGAAGATCAAACCGAAGACCAAGCTGAGGAGAAAGCAAGTATTTATTTAAGCCAAGATTTTATTAGAAAGTATACCTCTTTTGATAGCTTTGAAGAGTTTTCATTACAGGCACCGCTTCCTCTACAAGCCGCTGATCAATTAAACGAGGGAGATTCCTATTTGATGAACCAATTCGTCCGTCAACATAGTGATTTTGAAAGCTGGCAAGAACTCCTTAACCATAGATAAGAAAAAGGCCAACTCGAGTGAACAGCTTGAATTTGGCCTTTTTGTTTTGTATAGCTTTTCTCGTTACTCATTAAGGAGTTGCTGGTAAATCGTTAAATAGTCCTTAGCTGGTTTTTTCCAGCGGAAATCGCGAGTCATCGCATGTTGAATCAGATAATGCCAGGCTTCTTTTTGCTTGTAGTAAACACCGAGTGCATAGTGGACCATGTTGGAAAAATCCCCCGCATCAAAACGTTTAAAACTAAAGCCATTGCCTTCCCCAGTAAACTGATTATAAGGAATAACCGTATCCTTTAAGCCTCCTGTTTCATGAACCAGGGGTAAAGTGCCATAACGCATTGAAATCATTTGCGAAAGCCCACAAGGTTCAAAGGCACTCGGCATCAGGAAGAGGTCGCTTCCGGCATAAATTTGTTGAGCTAATTGGGTATCAAAGTCAATATAGGCACAAAAGCGTCCCTTATATTGGTCTTCAAAGTAACGGAAGGAGTGCTCGAAACGCTGATCACCTGTCCCTAAAATGAGGAATTGGGCTGAAGTGGTATGCAATAATTCTTCAGCCTTAGCTTCTAATAATTGCATGCCCTTTTGGTCGGTTAAGCGGCTCACCACAGCAAGAAGCGGCCGGTCAGGATCAACTGCTAAGCCCACCCGTTCCTGTAAGAAGGCCTTATTGGCTGCCTTCCCATCACGCACTGTATCCATGCTATAGTTTTTAGCTAAGGCAGGGTCTGTTTGAGGATTATTCAAATCATAGTCAATCCCATTAATAATGCCGCGAATTTTAAAGGCGTTGGCCCTGAGCGTGCCTTCTAAACCTTCCCCAAATTCAGGCGTTTGGATCTCCCGAGCATAGCTAGGGCTCACAGTAGTGACAATATCACTAAAATTGATTCCTCCCTTTAAATAATTGACCCGGTTATTTTGTCTGACACCGTTATCATGAAAGAGGCTATCAGTGGTATTGAAATAATTTTTTAAATTTTCTCGGTCTGTCCAGCCTTGAAAGCGCAAGTTATGAATGGTTAATACCTTGCGAATGTTCTTATAGGCTTCTACCCAATGATAGCGATCAACTAATAGAGCTGGAATCATGGCGCTTTGCCAGTCATTGACATGAATGACGTTAGGGATAAAATCAATTTTCTCCATCATTTCAATAACTGCTAAGGAGAAAAAGGCAAAACGTTCTTCATCATCCCCATAACCATAGAGGGAGTCGCGATCAAAATAGTCTAAATTATCGACAAAATAATAGCTTAGTCCTTCTAATTGTAAATATTTAATACCAACATAGGCTCTCTTCTTACCCATGTCGACAGTAAAGTGCATTAAATCGGTGACATCTTCTTTATATTTTTCTGGCATGAGCGTGTAATAAGGGAGGACGACACGAATATCTACCCCCTGGCGCTGTAATTCCTTAGGTAGGGCATAGGAAACATCCCCCAGTCCCCCTGATTTAAAAAAAGGAGCTGCTTCTGCAGAAACAAATAAAACCTTCATCATGTCCTCTTTTCTAACTCTTCCAATCACCTGACAAAAAAGTTTAGAAGTCAGATCTCTTGATAACTTCATGCTTACCAATAACAATTAAATCGTCAGGTTTTCCTTCAATAACTGCACCTGGTTCAACGGTCACATTCTTATCCAAAATAGCGTAGGAAACCTTAGCCCCTTTACCAATTTTACAGCCTTGCAGGATAATAGAGTGATTAACTTCAGCTTCAGCCTCCACCACCACCTTACGAAATAGTTGGGAATGGAATACCTTTCCAAAAATTTCACAGCCCGTGGCTAATTGGGAATGTTTAACGTCGGCTCCTTTAGCGTAAAATGTTGGAACCCCATTGTGTCCCTTGGTATAGATACTCTGTTTGTTTTGAAAGAGCTCGGTATAAGCTTCTGCCTCTAACATATCCATACTTGCTTGGTAGTAAGCATTGATCGAATCGATATTAGCAATATAGCCATGATGTTCAACCCCAACCGTCTTATAATCTGGAAGGAATTGGATCAAAATGTCATCAAGGTTTTGATTGATGTCTTGACTTTCTGCCTTTTCGATAATTTCTAACATGATTTTAGTTGGTACGATGGACATGTTCATATCATATAGGACGGTATCACCTTCAATTGGGGTAACCCCCTCAACTTGTAATTCATTAATATAGCCTGCTTCATCCAAGCTAACCAACCGCTCATTGGGATGATATTCTATCATTTCACGAGGAACACGGGTATATAGGCGGGCAATATCAGCGTCAGAATCTTCTAGGGCTTCAATTAAATTACTAATAACTACATTAGCTAAGACACGCGATCCGGCAACATAAACATAATCCGCATGCGAACGATTAATAAATGTCTCATGGTCATCATAAAAATCGCCACGGCGACTAGCTGCTTCATAAAGCGCTTGTTTATGCTCCATTTGTGAGAAAGTAAATATGCCACCCCGATAAGTGTCCAAGTCCCAAGGTTTCCCGCTACGGATATGATCATAGACAGAGCGACCTGATCGGCCGATAAAGAGGGCTGCTGAACGCATATTAGCGTAAGTGATACTAGATAGAGCAAAGTCTAATAAGCGGTAACGGCAAGCAAAAGGTAACATGGCAATAGGACGTTGCTTAGTCAATGGGTAAAGATCGTTATCATTTTCAGTTAAGTTTAATATTGCGCAAACTTTATTTTGAACCATGCTCACTACCCCCTATTATTTCTTCATATCCAGCCACCTGAATATCATGTACTTCACCAACAAAGCGTGTATTATCCATCACTTCAGCATTTTCACCCAGAATCGCATACTTAATTTCTACATTCTGGCCAATTTTTGCTCCTGACATAATCACACTATTTTCAATCAGACTTCCCTTGCCAATTGTGACATTTTGCGAAATGACTGAATTTTTAATGCTTCCACGATTAATTGTTCCATCACAAATCATTGAATCTTCGACATGACTTTCTTCTGACATGAATTGTGGAGGAGCAACCGCAACTTTCGAAAAGATGGGCCAGGTATCTTCTCGAATATTGAGCGGATGGTTAGGCTCTAAGAATTCCATATTAGCTTCCCAAAGACTGTCGATGGTCCCAACATCCTTCCAGTAACCATGGAAGGAATAAGCGTAAAGTCTTTCTTGGTTTTCAAGATAAGCAGGAATAACATCATGGCCAAAGTCTTCCATTTCCTCAGGGTCATTTACCAAATATTGGCGTAATAATTCCCAATTAAAAATATAAATTCCCATGGAAGCTAAATTATTCTTAGGCTCAGCCGGTTTCTCTTCAAATTCAACAATACGGCCGGCCTCATCCGTATTCATAATGCCAAAACGGGAAGCTTCTTCCATTGGAACGGGGATGACTCCTACCGTACAATCAGCTTCGTTCTTTATGTGCTCTTGGAGCATGGCTTCATAATTCATTTTATAAATATGGTCACCAGACAGGATGAGGACATATTTAGGTTGGTGTGAATCGACGAAGGCTACATTTTGATAAATCGCATTGGCTGTTCCCTTAAACCATTTTTCTCCTTCACTACTTGAGTAAGGCTGTAAAACAGCTGCCCCGCCATCACTAACATCCAGGCCCCAAGGCGCTCCATTACCAATATGGTCATTTAAAACAAGTGGTTCATACTGAGTCATCACTCCTACTGTCGTAATACCTGAATTCGCACAATTACTTAAGGGAAAATCAATGATACGGTATTTTCCCCCAAAAGGGACAGCAGGTTTAGCGATATCTTGGGTGAGTTTCCCTAAACGAGTCCCTTTACCACCAGCTAAAATCATAGCTAACATTTCACTTTTCATAGATTACGAGATTACTCTCGTCCCTCCTCTCTGAAATAAAAATTATTTCCCAGCCTTCTACAGCATTGTAGGGACTAGGAATTGAATTTACTTAATTGATTACTTGTTTGCTGACTATTGCCTTTAGCTGCTTTCGCTTGCGATTTGGCCAAGGCTTCTTCATCAATGGTGTCAGGTACTAGTAGTAAAAGCGATAGACTCGGCAGAACAAGTTCAATTGAATAGTCTTGTTTTTGGTGTGCCTTGTTTTCAGTCTGGAAAATCTCTTTTTGATAGAGCCAGTTACCACCAAACGCTTTCATTTCACTATTTAATAATATCCGGTAACTGCCTGGCAAAGGCACACCCAGTCGATAGTTGTGACGTTCAACCGGGGTAAAATTAAATATACAGATGACACAATCCCTTAAATCTTCCCCCTTGCGGATGAAAGCCACAATGCTTTCATCAGGATTATCTGCCTCAAGAAAAATGATTCCTTTAGCTGATAAATCATAATGATGAAGCGCTTTCTTACTTAAGTATAACTGATTTAATGTGGAAATGTAATCTTGAAATTCTGAATTATATTCCCTGGACAAGGTCTCCCATTCTAAGCCTTCATAGAAACGCCATTCTAAAAATTGGCCAATTTCATTGCCCATAAAGGCTAACTTTTTGCCAGGATACACCATCCGATAGCCTTCCATTAACCGCAAATTTGCAAACTGACGATAGCGGTTATCCCCTGGCATTTTCCCTAGTAGGGATTCTTTTCCATGGACGACCTCATCGTGGGAAAAAGGCAAGATAAAGTTTTCATCAAACATATACATGAAGGTGAAGGTAATTAAGCGGTAATTGTAGGAACGCGCGAGTGGGTCAAGCTTAAAGAATTTGAGAGTATCGTTCATCCAGCCCATATTCCACTTAAAATTAAAGCCAAGCCCTCCTTGATCAATGGATTGGGTGACTCCTGGCCAAGCTGTACTTTCCTCAGCAATCATCAAATAAGAGGGGTCACGCAGAAAAATTTCTTTATTCAAGCGGCGTATAAAATCGACGCCTTCTAAATTGACATTATTCCCATAAATATTAGGTGTCCAATCCCCTTCATCGTAGTCAAGATAAAGCATGTTAGAAACCGCGTCCACCCGTAAGCCATCAAAATGAAACTCTTCTAGCCAATAGACGGCATTGGATATGAGAAAACTTTGGACTTGATTTTTGCCCAAGTCAAAATTCAATGTCCCCCAACGAATGTTCTTGGCCCGCCTGGGGTCACTATATTCAAAAGTCGGTCCGCCATCAAAGTTAGCCATGGCATCATCATTAATCACAAAATGACCTGGCACCCAATCCATGATGACCCCAATTCCTGCTTGATGTGCTACATCCACAAAACGTTTTAGCGGATCGAAGTCATGCCCATAACGGCCAGCAATTGAGTAATAACCACTGACTTGGTAACCCCATGAGGCTTCAAGTGGATGTTCGGTCAGAGGCATAAATTCAATATGGGTATAGCCCATTTTCTTAACGTAGGGAATTAACTCCTCACGTAAATCGTCGAAACTATAGGCTTTACCATCCGAATGACGTCGCCAAGAGGACTGATGAACTTCATAGATATTAATCGGACTTTGGTAAATATTTTTTTGTCGCCTAGTCTGGAGCCATTTTTTATCATTCCAGCTATAACTCGTGGGATCCTGAATAACTGAAGCGGTTTTAGGTGGGACTTCACTAGCAAAGGCAAAAGGATCTTGTTTTTCTTTAATTAAACCATTTTTTCCTTCAATAACAAATTTGTACAAATCCCACTCAGAAGCTTCCTTAATAACTGTTGTCCAAGCCCCAGTTTCTCCGACTTGTTCTAGCGGTTGCGACTGCCAATGGTTAAAGTCACCTTCAATCGCCACCGATTTGGCCTGGGGAGCCCAAGTGGTAAAGCGATAGCCGTCTTCAAGAGATGAACCCATTTTATGGGCTCCTAAGAAGCGATAAGCATGATAATGTTTTCCTTTATTAAAGAAATACATATTGTCTTCAATATTTTTTAAACTTAATTCTTGATTAGGCATCTATCTCACCCCTATCTTTCTATACAAAAAAGGCGAGGAGAAATCTCCTCGCCTTCCCTAGACTAAGGGTTAATCAGTGTTCACATCACTCATTAACCAAGTACCTACTTCCTGTAGTGGTTTAAACAATAAACCATGTACTCTCTATAACACTACATGGACTTATCTTATGCCATGTTGATGTCGATTCATCGCATGAAATAAGTCTATCATAGAGTATCCTATTAAACAAGGAATTTATTTAAATCGTCTATAAGACTCCATCCTGAATCACTTCAATTTTATACCCATCAGGATCAGTTACAAAATAGTAGAAAGGATCCATTCCGGGTAAGCCAGAAATATCAGTCAATTCGTACCCTTTTTCTTCATGTTGGTCATGAATAGCTTTAACATCATCAACTAATAAACCAATATGACCATAGCCATTACCAAGATCATAACCATCACTGTCATAGTTATAGGTTAATTCTAAACGCCAGCTGGAGCCTGGTAAGGCCATATAACATAAGGTAAATTCATTATCCGGGAAATCCTTTTTATCAACTACTTCAAATCCGAAAGCTTCTTGATAAAAAGCAATTGAGGCTTCTAAATCCTTCACCCGCACACAAGTATGATCAACTTTCATTGCTTCCATCCCTTCTATATTTGCTACATTTATATATGCTTTAATCTTACCCTATCTCACTAAGATTTTCAAAGTAAAGCTGCTATTTAAACTGTTTACTAGGTTAAACTTAGTTTCTTTAATCCAATTCTTATATTCTCTTTCCAGGTATTAAAAAAGCGTAATCTAGCCTAAAATCTTCTAGCAGGTGTTTGGAAGCTAAATAAAATAAATATGTTTTAAAGCGAGATAAAAAGCAATAAAAAAAGCGGTACTAATTACCGCTGTTTCATTATCTTTTGTAAACCCCATGGCGTGGGCTAAAAACTTGTACGTTATTTGTACGATTTACTCTTGATTTAACTGTTTTTAAGTAATTTTAGAATACTAAAAAATGCTGATATATCAGCATTTTTAAAGCTATTTAACTTGCGTTTAAAACATTCTATGCGGCCAAGAGGACTTGAACCTCCACGGGAATTACTCCCACTACCCCCTCAAGGTAGCGCGTCTGCCGATTCCGCCATGACCGCTAAATTTGACTACCCATACATCATAACTTAATTGGCACTCTTCTGTCAAGAACTTTTTATCCTTTTCTGTAAAAGGAAAAGCCTATTAACATGACCTATCACATAGTCTTAATAAATGTAAATATTAATTGATCTCATTATATAAAAAAGAGCCGAGATTATAAACTCAGGCTCTCTGTTCCTTATTCTCCTTGTGGACGACGACATGCTAACGTTCCCATGCCAATACATCCTTGGCCGCCATGGGTTCCTAAAACGGGGGTCAAATAAGTCGTCATATAATCTAAATCAGGAAATTCAGCTAAAATTGCTTGTTCAAATTCTTTGACTTCCCCTGGGGCATTACCATGAGCAAAGGCTAATTTTAGCCCTGCAGGGTAGCGATCTTTTGCCTCTTGAACGAGTTCAATATAGCGCTTGATCACCTTGCGTTTGGTTCTAACCTTATCATATAAGACCACTTCACCTGCTTCATTGAAGTATAGAATAACAAATACTCTTAACATGGTAGACAAGGCTGCTTGGAAGGAAGTCGCTCGTCCGCCTTTAACAATATTTTTCAAGTCTTTTAACATGACATAGACACGGGAGTTATCAGCAATCCATTGCATTTCTTCCGCTATAGCTTGAGGCTGCCGCCCCTCTTCTACCATTGCCATTCCCTCTTTTAAGATGTGAAGCATTTGGATCGAAGTTCCCTTAGAGTCGATAATATAAGAGTTAAAGTGATCAGCATACTCCTCTAAAATCATATGGGCAGTCTGTAAGGTTCCACTTATTTTAGAGGAGAGGAAAATACCAAAAACCGTGTCATAGCCTTCTTCCACTAGCTGGTCACAGACCCGGTAAAACTCTACAGGCTGAGGTTGCGATGAAGTTGGGAGTTCCTCACTGGTCTCCAATTTGTTGTAAAAGCGTTTGCTTTCCGCAGTATCTGTCGTGTCGCTAAAGACCTCCCCATCAGGAAAACGTACCGATAATTCCACTTCCATGACATTGGCCAAATTCTTAATCTTATTGGGAAGTGATGCCGTACTATCAATGATAAAAGCAGCCTTCATAATTTACTCAATTTCCTCCTTATATAAAATAGGTATTTAATTATCTTATACTAGCACAAAAGAACAATTTCGATAAGTAAAGACCATTCTCTATAGGAAACTAATTAGCCAATTATTATTGATAGCTTTTAACGTCCGGCCTTAATGCCAATTGTTTCTCCACTATTCCACGATGAAATGTCTTGATCATAGGGGATACAAAACTTGCAGAAAATATGGCATTTGTTTGCGCCACCATGGCCAATCATGGGCCACATCTTCTCCCCAAGTATCAAACCAAGCAGGGATTTGCTTAAATTCAAAAGCCTCTTTTAAGCTATAAAAACTGGGTAGGCCATCTTCTTCCCAAGGGCCCAGTCCTGTACATACAATAACATCTCCCTGGCGGTAATGATCAATAAACCAGGGATCATTTTGTCCCCAAAGGAAATCGACTGGTGAGTTATGGTAAATTTCAAAGTCATCCTGGTAGCCCTTCATGAAATAACGAACATCGTATACTCCACTTAGAGCAATCACAGTATCAATCACATCTGGGTGGTTTAGAAAAGTATTAACAGCATGGTAGGCTCCCATACTGCAACCGGTTGCTCCCATAGGGTCCATCCAATTCGAAACATGCTTAATTAAAGGCAGGGCTTCTTCAATAAAATAACGATCATAAGCCTGTTGAGCTAAGGCCATATCATGACCTGATTTATTGGATAACCAGCTCTGGTCATCATAGGAGGATAAGGTAAAGAATTGCAACTTACCATTATCAATCCAGGCTTGACAGGCCTCAATCATACCAAAATCAGCATATTCATTATGAGACCCACCTGAAGAGGGAAAGACCAAAAAGGGCTTTCCAGCGTGTCCATAACGATTAATTGACATATTTCGTCCAATAGTGTGCCCATAGTGGGTATAGCTTTCAAAATTCATAACTGTCTCCTTAATATTCACCTAAGTATCAGATTAGTAGAGCGAAAATCAATGCCCTTTTACTTGCCTTAAGCATCGCTTCACTCATTAACAAAATTGCCAGCATTGCTAAGGGTAGACTTATCTGCTAAGCTAGAAGATCAGTCATTTTTTATCAGCTGGATATTTTTCCTCATAGTATAGCACATTTTAAATCGAGATTATTAGGTTTAGACAATATTTGGCAAGCAATAAATCAGTACCTGCTCATTGGGTGGAATAGTTGACAATCAGAACATATGTTCTTATATTAAGAGATAGTACCATATGATTATTTACTAGCTAATATAAGGAAATGATTCTATGCCCAAGCAAACGAAGCACAAAAAATTCCCCCATGCCTATCGATCCATGATCAAATGGCAGAGCATGTTCCTATCTGAACACCGAGAAGCCTTAAGGTCAAGGCAAAAAAATTACGGTAGAGTCCATCCCCTGGCCTTGACTAGCCAGCAAATGACTTTGACCAAACTCCGCCAGAAACTTTTTTTGGCCTTGAATAGTCAACTCCCCTGCACCATTGTTTTGAATGAGGTCGACTCAGATGGCCACTATCGATTACTACATGGTTATATACACAGCCTGGACCACGAATATTTTCTGATGAACCAAGAAACAATTCCTTTATCTCTCCTTAAATCTTGCCAAGTCATTCTAGATTAATCGGCTTATTTTATCGAATCTTAAAGGCCTAAGCGCTTTACTTGTAAATACAAGTAAAAATGATTATCATAGATAAATGGACATTTTCAAAAATAAAATGCTTAGAAAGGAGTTACTATGGAGTTTGCCAAAGACCACCTAAGTACACTACTCTTTCAGGTAGCGACTTTAGAAAAAAGCTATATCGACAAACAGGTTAAAAAAGCTAATCTAAATATCATTCAAGCCAAGAGTCTTTACTATATCCATCTCCATCCCCAGCTCATCCAAAAAGAGCTTGCAGAATATTTGGATAAACCCCATGCTACGACCAGTAATATTGTGACTAGTCTGGAAAGTAAAGGTTATCTTTATCGCAAACAAATTTCCGGGAATGAACAAAAGAAATACCTGTTCTTAACGCCACAGGGAGAAAAACTGGCTAAAGAAATCAAATTCATTTTTGACCAACTTGAAGAAATTGTGACTAACAATTTATCCTTAAATGATAAAAAAGAAATTCAAGAATTACTCAAACGTATTCACAATAATTTACAAGAACAAAAATAAGAAAGGAGTCGCCTATGTTAAAAATATTAAAACGCATCCCCATACACTTAATCTTGCTGAGTATCTTCTTTGCATTTGCCCAAGGGCTTGCTGAATTAGTCTTACCAACTTTCACCGCTGGCCTAGTTAACCAAGGGATTGTCCCTGGGGATTTTTCAGCCATTAGCCGAATTGCTATCCAGATGCTAGGTGTCACCCTAATCATTGTTGGTTCTGCCCTAGCAAATATCTGGTTTGCTTCACAAGCCTCACAAGGACTGGGAAAAGATTTACGAGATACCATCTACGCTAAAGTACAACGCTTATCGAAAGACACTTACGATCATTTTGGTGGTGCCTCTCTGATTACTCGGAGCTCAAGTGACATTATGCAAATTGAATTGACCACAATGATGGTCTTACGAATGTTTCTATTGGCTCCAGCTATGCTTATTGCTAGCTTAGTGATGGCCTACCGAGCAAGCGCCTTACTTAGTCAAACCTATCTGGTTACCATTCCCCTAGTTATTATCTCTTTAGCCTTAGTCCTCTATTTCGCCTCCCCCTTATTCCGCGCCATGCAAGCCAAGGTGGACAATATGAACCTGATCTTTAGAGAGGGACTAACTGGTATTCGCGTCATTCGCGCCTTTAATAAGAGTGACTATGAATCCAAGCGCTTTGCTAAGGCCAATGAAGACTATCGGCAAACGGCTGTTGGCGCCCAAATTCGCTTAGCTTTCCTACTCCCTGCCCTACTCTTAATTTTGAACCTAACCACGATTTATATTAACTGGTTTGGGGGGCATTTAGTCGCCAACCAACAACTCAGCATTGGAGTTATTCTTTCCTTTGTTTCCTATACATCCATTATGGGAATATCCTTTGCCTTTATCGGCATGATGTTTGTTCTCATCCCAAGAGCCCAAGTTTCAGCTGAACGGATTAATCAAGTCCTCGATGCTCCTGAAAAAATTCATTCCCCTGCTGATGGTGGCAAGACTTTTGACCCTAAGCGGCAAGCTAGACTAGATTTTGACCATGTCAATTACAGCTATCAAGGGGCAGAATCTAATGTTTTAACCGATATTAATTTCTCTATCAAAGCTGGGGAAACCTTAGGAATCATTGGCGGGACAGGTTCGGGAAAATCAACAATTGCTAACCTCATCCTGCGCTTCTATGAACGTTCTAGTGGCGACATCAAGATTAATGGCGAAAAAATTGAAAGCTATAATCTTGATGCTCTACGTGACTATATCGCCTACGTTCCTCAAAAGGCCAACCTCTTCAAAGGAAATATTCGATCTAACTTAGAATTTGGTAAGGGGCAGGCTAGTGATGAAGAAATTTGGCAAAACTTAAAGATTGCTCAAGCTGCTGACTTTGTGTCAAACTTATCCGATGGCATTGACCACCGGGTCGAGCAACGCGGTTCAAATTTCTCAGGAGGACAAAAACAACGTCTCTGCATCGCCAGAGCCCTGATGAAGGATGCGGCTATTTTGATCTTTGATGATTCCTTTTCTGCCTTAGATGCTAAAACAGATGTCAACCTAAGACAGGCACTGAGTCAGTACGCCAAGAATAAAATTACCCTTATTATTTCGCAAAAGGTCTCTACAATTAGGGATGCTGATAAAATTTTAGTCTTAGAAGACAATGGGAGTGTGGCTGGTTTAGGTAACCATGATACTTTAATGGAAACTTCGCCTTTATATGCTTCGATTGTGTCATCACAACTCAAGGAGGTGAGTGAATAATGGGAAGACGTACACCAAAATCAACTAGCAAAGCCCTTAAACGTCTTTTTAAATTTTTCGGTCACTATCAAAAATCATTCATTGCGGTTGTAATCCTTTCGGTGGCAGCAACGATAGCCGAAACCGTTGCGCCTAAAATTTTAGGACAAGCAACGACCTTGATTGCTGAAGGAGTCAACCAAGGACTACAAGAAATGAATGGACAAATGGGCTATAAGATTGACTTTACCGGGATTTTCCGTGTGCTTCTAGTGGTCGCTGCCTTATATATTGCCACTAGTATTGGCCGTTACTTCCAAAATTATTTACTGTCCCATGCCGTACAGGGAACAATTGCTAATCTCCGCCAAGCCATGCGAGATAAATTGAACAAGCTTCCAATTAGTACCATTGATCATTTATCGACCGGTGAAATTTTGAGTCGGGCTATTAATGATATTGAAAATATTGCCCGTACCCTGCAACAAAATATTGCTCAAACCATTATGAGTATTACCCAGTTAATTGGTGTAGTAACGATGATCCTCATGATCAGTCCCAAAATTGGGGGGCTTATGATATTAACTGTTCTATTTGCTGTTTTCCTGGTCAGCCGCATCACACCAATAACTCAAAGACTCTTTGCTGACCGGCAAAGAATTCAAGGAAGCATTAATGACCATATTGAGGAAGACTATAATGGTCAAATTGAAATTCGTGCTTTCAACCAACAAGGTCATAAGCGCGATCTATTTGAAGAAGAAACCGATGCTTATTATAAAACCTCACAACGGGCAGAATTCTTTTCTGGTTTTCTCTATCCCATGGTTAACTTTATCCGTAATTTAGATTACGTCCTCATTGCGTTTGTCGGGGGGATAGAGATTTTACAAGGTCGTCTACCACTTGGGGATGTCCAAGCCCTCTTGCAATACAACCCACAACTTTACCAACCCATTTCCAACCTTGCTACTATCGTTAACCAAATTCAAAGTACCCTAGCTTCCGCAGAACGGGTATTTGAATTCCTAGATCTGGAGGAAATGGAAGTAACCCATAGCGACTACTCCCTTATTGACACTGATAAAAAAGTAATCTTTAACAATGTTTATTTTGGTTATGATGACGACCATTACACTTTAAAAGATTATAATTTGGATGTTAATGAGGGCGAAACTATTGCTATCGTTGGCCCTACTGGTGCTGGTAAAACGACTCTAATTAACTTATTAGAGCGTTTCTACGACGTCGATAAAGGTAGTATTAAAATTGATGGTAAAGATATTCGTGACTATTCCCGCGAGGATGTTCGTAAACAAATGGGAATGGTCTTACAAGATACCTGGTTATTTAACGGAAGTATTTATGATAATATCGCATACGGTGATCATAACCAATCTGTTTCAGAGGAAGAAGTTTATGCTGCAGCTAAAACCGCCCATGTCGATGACTTTGTTCGGAAATTGCCTGATGGCTACGACACCATCATTAATGAAGATGCTTCAAATATTTCTCAGGGGCAAAGACAGCTCATTACGATTGCCCGTGCCCTAGTAGCCACACCAGATATCTTAATCTTAGATGAAGCGACCTCAAGTATTGACACACGCACTGAAGAATTAATTCAGAAAGCAACCGAAAAATTACTTAAAGGACGAACCAGTTTTGTGATTGCTCACCGTTTAAGTACGATTCAGGATGCTGATCAAATTATTGTTATGGACCAAGGAAGAATTATTGAAAAAGGTAACCATGAAAGTCTAATGGAAAAACGAGGCTTCTATTACGGCTTGTATAGCGCCCAATTCCAAGAAGATTAACAAAAAGCTCAGTCTCTTTTACTGCGACATAGTAAAAGATAGACTGAGCTTTTTCTATATATTATTCCCCATTAACGATATGCTTGTCTAACCAATCGTTAAATTGTGAAGTAAATTGTTTCATGTCGTCAACTGCTTTAAAATCAGGAATGTTACCAATAAGGACCTGGTCACTTTGCTTGGCCCGGTCTCCTTGTTTTTGGAGAATCAGGATACTTTTTTGCGAAAACTCATTTTGAAAAAGACTTTGGGGTAAATTAATAAAGGCTTGCAAATAAGCTGTTTCATTTATCCCATGCATCAATTGCGGTAGCGTTGGATCGGTTAAAGTAGATTTGGGGACTAAGAACAAGCCCCAAGCATTGTCCTCTAAATAATGAATCCCCTGCTCAATTAACAAATAATGGGCATAGGCATGGGAGCCTTCCTCAATAAATTTTGCCCCACTCTTAAAAGTCTGGGCGACTTGGTCTTGAGGATAATAGCCTATCGGTAAATCAGCAATAATAACCTGACAGGGATCAACCAACAAATCTCCCAAAGCATCAGCAAGGGTGAGTTTTGGACTTAAGCCAAGTAAGGCCATGGCCTTTTCACCAATAGATAGCATCAAGTCATCATTATCAACTCCGGCCCCAAGGACTTGATAGTCTTGGTCCGTAAAAGTCTTCGCCACCAGTGACCATAAATTACCGGTGCCAAAGCAGGGATCAAAAAGATTGATAGACTTTTCTAGCGAATTTCGATTCGACTCAACTAAGCGAAAGGCCAAGTAGCCGATAATTAAGGCAATGGCATCAGGAGTGGCTTGATAATTAGCCTGTATTTCTTGCTTCTTTACCCCTTCAATCAATAGCCATTGGATGATATTATGCTTGGCTTCCTGGTCTAAACCCTGCCACTGACTTTTTTGATAGAGGTTATTTAATTCCTTAATCACTTGATCGTCAGGTGCTCCGTTAATTTGCTGAGCTGATCCTAGTAATAGGTTCTGTAATGTTTCATGAATAGCCTCAACATAGGTCATTTCTAAGGCCTGAGCACTTTTTTCGGTCGCTTCATGCAAATATGTAAAGGCTGATTTAATTCCTTCGGTATCCATAACCCACTCCTTTTAAATGTCTTTATAATAAAAAAGGGCTGTGACAACTGTCTCAGCCTCTTAAGTCGTCTGCTTAAGCTTCTTGGTATACAGAAACTTGTTTGCTGTTACGACCTTTACGTTCAAATTTAACCACACCATCACATAGTGCGAATAAAGTATCGTCTCCACCGCGTCCAACGTTTACACCTGGATGAATATGGGTACCACGTTGACGGTAAAGAATTGATCCACCTGTTACAAATTGGCCATCTGCCCGTTTAGCTCCTAAACGTTTAGCTTGTGAGTCACGGCCGTTAGCTGTGGAACCGCCACCTTTTTTGTGGGCGAAAAATTGTAAATCTAATTTTAACATGTTAGGTTCCTCCTTTGTTTACTTTTTTAAAGATACCTGAAGATAGTCAGGTTGACTGGCGCTAACATCATCTTTTAAGGCATAATAGCAACTTTTAAATAAGATTTCGGCAAGCTGGGCTTGGTTATCATCCAAGTCAGCGGGAATTTCGCAATAGAGATAACCCCCATCTGGATCTAAGTCAACAATTGGAGCCACTTGTGTTAAACGCTCCAAATTATTCACCAGGGAAAAAGTTAAAGTTGACACCGCAGCACACACTAAATCATGGCCATATTCCCCTGATAAAGCGTGTCCTAGCACTGTCATACTTACAAAGCTTCCATCTTTACATTTAAACTTTGCTTGAATCATACTTAAGCCTTAATTGAATCAATTGTTACTTTAGTATAAGGTTGACGATGGCCTTGTTTAGAACGAGAGTCTTTTTTAGGACGGTATTTGAAGGTAGTCACTTTCTTTTCGCGACCTTGTTTTTCAACCGTTCCTTCAACTGAGGCACCTTCTACTAATGGTGTACCAATTTTAGTACTTTCACCACCAACAAAGACTACTTCGTCAAAGGTTACCTTATCTCCTGCTTCAGCATCTAATTTTTCAACAAAGATTACTGAACCTTCTTCAACTTTAATTTGCTTTCCACCTGTTTTAATAACAGCGTACATGCAATGCACCTCCTTATAATTACTTAGACTCGCCAAGATAAGTGATCAAATAATCATACTTGATACTTCAACTTATCGATGCGCGGTTGCAGTTCTGGTGCTTACAGAAATACAACAAGAGTAGTTTAGCAAAATTAAGCCCTAAGGTCAAGGATAAATCCTTAGATTTTGTAAGTATAGAGCCTCACTGGTTTTTTGTCGCCCTTTTTTATGCACTTCATTTTACAACTTACCGTATTTTTAATTTAAATTACTTGGATATCTGTTAAACTCGAAATACCTAATTCTGCCAAACGAGACGGTAATTCTTTAGCTAAATCAATACAAATTCCAGGATTTTTAAAGTGTTGGTAACCCACTTGGACGGCGTTAGCTCCGGCCATAAACATTTCAATCACATCATCGACCGTGCATACACCACCAACCCCGATAATAGGTAGCTGGCTTTGTTGGCGGACTTGGTGAATCATTCTTAAAGCCAAGGGTTTTAAGAGTGGGCCTGAGATTCCCCCATAGCCATTACCTAGAACTGGTCTTTTTTCTTTAATATCAATACCCATTCCGAGTAAGGTATTGATCATGGTTAGCCCATCTGCACCTGCTTCTTCCAAGGCTTGGGCCATAGCCACCACGTCATCGACATTGGGTGACAATTTAACGTATACTGGTAGGTCAACTAAGGACTTAATTTTTTCAGTTAATTCCTTAGCAAATTGAGGATCCTTACCAAAAGCTAGGCCGCCCTTTTTCACATTCGGACAAGAGATATTAATTTCAAGAGCGTTCACTAAGCCGGATTGATCAAATAATTGGGCGACTTGACAATAGTCCTCAACTGTATTTCCTCCTACGCTAGCAATGATAGGCAAGCTAGGATATTTTTCTTTGAGCTGAGGAAGTTTTTCCTTGATAACCACATCAATTCCTGGGTTTTTTAAGCCTACTGCATTAAGACTGTATTCATCATTCCACCACATCTTAGGATCAGGATTGCCTTCGCGAGCTTCCAAAGTGGTGGTTTTTATCACTAAGGCGCCTAATTGACTTAAATCGAGGTCTTGGCAATTAGAGAAATCACCATAACCAAAACTCCCACTAGCGGGCATTAAAGGGTTAGATAAGGATAAACCGGGTAATTCCACTTGGATATTATTCATTACTATTTCCTCCCTCAGCTTGATAAACAACTTTTCCATTAACTAAACAATATTCGGTTTTTCCGTATAAACTGGTGTTATTTAGAGGGCTATTGCTACTCTTTGAGGCGTAGTCACTAGCCTTGACTTGATAAGGACGGTCGAGGTTAAAAATACTAATATCAGCGGCTTGCCCTGGCCAGATTGTTCCTGCTGTCTCTAAATGGAATAATTGACGAGGTTGGTCAGTCATTAGGGCAATGAGCCTTTCTAAACTGAGTTTTCCTCGCTTAACTAATAGCGTGTATAAACTCATAAAGGCTGTTTCGCTACCAACAATTCCAAAGGGGGACTTCAAGAAACCTTGACTCTTTTCTTCTTCGGTATGGGGAGCATGGTCTGTAGCGATCAAATCAATGGTCCCGTCATTTAAGGCTTGGACTAGGGCTTCTTGGTCTGATGAGTTTCTCAATGGCGGGTTCATTTTATAATTCGCATCATCTTTTAAGATATTGCCATCATGGAAGAGAAGGTGGTGGGGAGCAACCTCACAAGTAATATTCACTCCATCCAATTTGGCTTGGCGAATCAAATTTAAACTGGCCGCCGTAGACACATGGCAGACATGGTAGTGAACCCCTGTTGCCCGAGCTAATTCAATATCTCTAGCCAATTGACTGCTTTCAGCCACTGATAAAATCCCAGGAAGTTCCAAACGCTCTGCAGCCTTACCTGCATTGATCACGCCATTATTAAATAAGGAACGATCTTCTAGGTGGGCACAAATGGCTAGGCCTTGCTCTTTGGCTGCTAGCATCGCTTGATACATGGTTGCAGCAGATTGGACGCCATGTCCATCATTACTCAAGGCAAAGGCACCCTCCTCCTTCATTGCTGGAATATCAACAACTTGGTCACTGGTTAAATCCTTGGTAATGGGAGCGTATTGATGAATCTTTACCTCACCATCACTTTGATTCTTTTGAATTAACTGACTAAGTTTTTCAGGGGTATCAGGAACGGGATTGGTGTTAGCCATGGTACATACGCTAGTAAAACCTCCGCGAGCTGCTGCCCGGCTACCACTAGCAATCGTTTCTTTGTCTTCAAAACCTGGTTCCCGGTAATGCACATGGATATCAATAAGACCTGGAGTCACCAAGCAACCTGAAGCATCAATCACTTGATCAACTTCATCTTGGTCGATCAAGTGTTGACCCAAAGCTTGGATCTTTCCTCCCTCAATAAGAATATCCATAGTCGTCAAAGAGCCCTGACTATAAACCTTACCTGCTTGAATTAGGACTTTCATTATTTCTCACCCTCAATCACACTCTTTAAGATAGCCATTCTCATATAAACGCCATTTTCCATTTGTTGCACAAAGCGACTCTTTTCTGATTCTACAAGTTCACTAGCCAGTTCAACGTCACGATTAATAGGACCTGGATGCATTAATATGGCATGGTCTTGTAGCTTTTGATAACGTTCTAAATTAATTCCATATTTCTCATGATAACGCTTAGGGTCAAAACTCTTCTCCAATGGGTCATCAGAATGTCTTTCATGTTGGACCCGTAAGAGCATCACCACATCCATTTGGTCAATTAACTGATCAATGTCTTGGTAGCTGCCATATTGGTCCATTTGAGGATCATACCATGCTTCTGGACCTGAAAAGAAAACTTGACTTCCCAATTGGTTGAGTAATTGGGCATTGCTACGAGCTACCCGTGAATTTTTAATGTCACCAATAATTGCAACCTTCAAACCATCAAAGTGCTTAAACTCCTCATAGATGGTCATCATATCTAGTAAACATTGGCTCGGATGTTGGCCACTACCATCCCCACCATTAATAAGGTGGATTTTGTGGTGGTGTTTATTAAGCTCTTTTAATAGGTCAAGATAGTACTCATTTTGAGAATGGCGAATAACTAATGCATTAGCTCCAATAGCTTCTAAAGTAATAACGGTATCATAGAGACTTTCGCCTTTATTGACCGAACTCTGACTCACTTCAAAGGGTAAGACTTGATAACCCAACCGCCGTTCTGCCTGCTCAAAACTCATATGTGTTCTAGTTGAATTTTCATAAAACAAATTAGCCATCGTAATGGATTGGGGATGAACCGCTACTGGACTATTTTTAAAAGTTTCCCCTTGTCTAATCAGCTCCATTACTTCTTCATTGCTTAAATCTTGTACACTGGTTAAATGTTCCATTCTTATCCCCCTAAAATTTTTCAAAAGTTTAACGATTTCTTGTCTATCTTATAATGCTTGAGTTGAAATACTGCGGCTTTGTAGTACCTTCAGCATGGCTAAAGCAGTATCTAAGGTGGTAAACAGTGGAATATTATGTTCAATAGCTAATTGACGAATAATTTGACCATCCTCACCAGCTTCTTTTTGTCCACCAACAGTATTGATAATGGCTTGAATCTTGCCATTTTCAATTAAATGAGGAATACTGTTTGCCTCATTACTGTTAATTTTAGCCACAGCTTTTACTTTTAGACCCTTATTGCTAAAGTATTGGCCAGTACCCGTAGTCGTTAAAATTTCATAGCCTAAGCACTTAAAGCCATTAGCCAGGGTCAGGGCTTCTTCTTTCGAAAGGTCATCAATGGTGAAAAGGATGTTTCCAAACTGTGGCAGGTGTAAGCCACTAGCCTCAAAGGCCTTGTAGAGAGCTTCTTCTAAACTACGACCACATCCGATGACTTCTCCTGTCGATTTCATTTCCGGACCTAGTAAACTATCCACTTGGGCTAATTTATTAAAGGAGAAGACCGGTGCCTTAATATAGACGCCGTCTGCTTCTTTTGGCGAACTAAGGTCGATCAAATCGCTAAGTTTTTTACCAAGAATTAACTGGGTAGCGACTTGAGCCATGGAAATATTAGTTACCTTAGATAGGAATGGCACCGTCCGACTGGCTCTTGGATTGACTTCGATTACATAGACTTTCTCGCCTTGGACGATAAATTGAATATTCATTAAGCCCACACAGTGCAAGGATTTAGCTAATTCCTGACTGTATTGAATGATAGTTGCTTGCACCGATGCACTGAGGTTTTGAGGTGGATAAGCAGCAATGGAGTCTCCCGAGTGCACTCCGGCGCGTTCAATATGTTCCATAATGCCTGGGACATAGGCATCTTCACCATCTGAGATTACATCAACTTCACACTCTATACCAAGAAGGTAATCGTCAATTAAGACAGGATGATCCTCACTAACTTCAACAGCACTTTGGATATATTTATGTAATTCAGCTTCACTATAGACAATTTCCATAGCCCGACCGCCAATGACATAGGATGGACGTACTAAAACAGGATAACCAATTTCTTTGGCCGCCTTAACCGCTTCACTTTCATTCATTACCGTTTTCCCATTAGGCTGAGGAATATTTAAAGAGTGAATCAATTGTTCAAAAAGATCACGATCTTCTGCGCGGTCAATATCTTCTACTTGGGTTCCCAGTAATTCCACTCCAGCTCTAGCCAATGGCCAAGCCAGATTAATCGCTGTTTGTCCACCGAACTGAACGATAACTCCTTTAGGGCGCTCTAAGTCAATAACATTCATCACATCTTCAAAACTTAAGGGTTCAAAATATAATTTATCCGATATCGAAAAGTCAGTGGAGACCGTTTCTGGATTACTATTAATAACTATGGCTTCATAGCCTGCATGTTTTAAAGCTTCAACACAGTGGACCGTAGCATAGTCAAATTCAACCCCTTGACCAATACGAATAGGCCCAGACCCTAAGACAATGACTTTTTCACGGTCAGAAACTTGCGATTCGTTGGCTTCTGCGTAGGTGGAATAGAAGTATGGGGTTTGCGATTCAAATTCCCCTGCACAGGTATCTACCATTTTATAACTTGGCAGAATACCAGTCTCAAGGCGATATTTTCTCACTTCTTCTGGCGTCCAATCCCATAGTTGGGCGATTTTTACATCGGAAAAGCCTTTTACCTTGGCCTTGCGCAAGCTGTACTGATCTCCTACATTTTGGCTTAGTTCTTCTTCCAATTCCGCAATAACTAAGAGCTTATCAAGGAAGAAAGGATCTATTCCAGTCCATTGGTTTAACAAATCAATATCTACCCCACGGCGGACCGCTTCAGATAAATAAAAGAAACGATCATCTTGGGGATCTTGGATCTTTTCTTCTAAAGTATCCATATCTAGATCAGAGAAATCGCTAATTTCGTTATGGATCACGCCAATTTCTAATGAACGACAAGCCTTGAGCAAGCTTTCTTCGATATTTCTACCGATTGCCATCACTTCCCCCGTTGCCTTCATTTGGGTACCTAGATGACGGTCAGCATGTTCAAACTTATCAAAAGGAAAGCGCGGCATTTTGCATACCACATAGTCTAAAGCGGGTTCAAACATGGAATAGGAAGAACCAGTGACTGGATTGATCATTTCATCGAGGGTTAGACCAACAGCTATCTTAGCAGCTAATTTAGCAATAGGGTAACCCGTAGCTTTAGAAGCCAAGGCTGAAGACCGGGAAACCCGCGGGTTAACCTCAATCACATAATAGTTAGCTGAATGAGGATCTAAGGCTAATTGGACATTACAACCACCTTCAATCCCGAGGGCGCGGATGATTTTTAAGCTCACATCTCTAAGCATTTGGCTATCCTCGTCAGAAAGGGTTTGCGATGGGGCAAAAACAATGGAATCTCCCGTGTGAATACCAACCGGGTCAAAATTTTCCATATTACATACTACCAAGGCATTGTCTTGGCTATCCCGCATCACTTCGTATTCGATTTCTTTATAGCCAGTAATCGAACGTTCAATCAAACATTGGTGAACCGGAGATAAGGATAGGCCATGTTCAGCAATTTCCGCTAACTCTTCCTCATTGTCACACAGTCCCCCACCAGTTCCTCCTAGGGTAAAAGCGGGACGAACAATTATTGGATAGCCAATTTCATTAGCAAAGGCGATAGCTTCATCAACATGGTGGACGATTTTGGATTCAGGAATCGGTTCACCTAGGCTTTCCATTAACTCCTTAAATTGTTCCCGGTCTTCAGCTTGGTTGATGGCTTTTAAGTCCGTTCCTAAGAGTTCGATTTCTAAGTCTTCTAAAACACCAGCTTGAGAAAGTTCAATAGCCATATTCAAGGCTGTTTGTCCCCCTAAGGTAGGTAAGAGGGCATCAGGATGTTCTTGGTGAAGAATTTGAGTTAAGAATTCCAATGTCAAAGGTTCCATATAAACCTTATCGGCTACTTCACGGTCAGTCATAATGGTCGCTGGATTAGAGTTCACTAAGACCACTTCATAACCTTCTTCGCGTAAGGCTAAACAAGCTTGAGTCCCTGCATAATCAAATTCTGCTGCCTGGCCAATCACAATAGGACCAGAACCAATAACCATTATTTTTTTAATATCATTACGTTTTGTCATATTTCCTCCTATTTTCTAACTCACTGATTAGATTTAAATAGATTATTTTGTTTGTTTACTTTCTTCGATTAACTTTAAGAAGCTGTCAAATAGATATCCAGCGTCATGAGGCCCAGGGCAAGCATCGGGATGATACTGAACCGAAAAGGCGGGGTACTTTTTGTGACGAAGCCCTTCGACAGTATGGTCATTAATCTCTTCATGGGTGATTTCTAGGTCTGCTGGTAAATCTTCTCGACTGACAGCATAACCGTGGTTTTGACTAGTAAAATGAATTTGACCAGTCGCAAGTTCCCTAACGGCATGGTTAAAACCACGGTGACCAAATTTCATTTTATAAGTTTTGGCCCCGTTAGCCTTTGAAAACAGTTGATGGCCCATGCAGATTCCAAATAAGGGATAACGCTTCTCTAATTCGCGGATGGTGTCTAATGCTTCAGGAAGATCATCAGGGTCACCAGGTCCATTGGATAAGACAATCCCATCAGGAGCTAGGGCGTTAATTTCCTCTAAGCTGGTATCATATGGAACCACGGTCACCTGACAATTGCGCTTGGATAATTCAGCCAAGATTGAGTGTTTTAAACCAAAGTCCATCACGATGACCCGGTAACCTTGACCAGGAATCGGATAAGCCGCTTGGGTAGAGACTTTTTGAATCAATTTTTGATCAAGCTCTGTATTTCTTAGGACTGCTAATAAATCACTCAAGGGGTCATCTTTACTGGTTAAGTAAGCCTTCATAACCCCATGCTTGCGGATTTTCTTGGTTAATAAACGAGTGTCGATACCAGCTAGGCCAGGAATTTTTTTCTGTTTTAAGAAAGTATCGAGATTCATTTGCGACTTCCAATGACTGGGTCGTCTAGCCCACTCATGAACAATGACCCCAACACATGAAGGATTTAAGGATTCATAGTTATCATAATTAATCCCATAATTACCAATCAGGGGATAAGTAAAGGTCAATAATTGACCAGCGTAAGATTGGTCGGTGATGGATTCTTGATAGCCGGACATTCCCGTATTAAAGACCAGCTCACCAATCACCTCTTTATCGTAACCAAAGCCTTCCCCTTCAAAGACACTACCATCTTCTAAAATTAATCTCTTTTTTGTCATTTCTTATCCTTTCGTTAGCTCTCACAGGAGCCTTTTAACGCCTATTTTTAGTCGATAGGAACTGAATAAGCCCTTTACTTTTTTCCATTAAAAAAGCCTCCTATGCAAGGAGGCTCGACGAAAAGACTAGTCATGTATAGACTAATCCCTTTTTTATATAAGTCTCCTTGCCTGCCTCACGGGACAGGTTTAAAGGCAAATTCAATTTTTTATACTATAGCACAATCTTGAATTACTTGGCAATCTTTTTCCAAAAAATAACAATAAGAAATTACGATGGCTTATTTAAATTCTTCAGAAGAAACAATCCGGGTACCAAAATCTTCACCAAATTGAGTATCGTGAGTAACCACTAAAATGCCCTTCCCTTGTTTAGCGATAGCTTGAACTAACTTTCCTACTTGATTAGCGGACTCGCGGTCAAGGGCTGAAGTTGGTTCATCAAAACAAATGATCTCTGGTGATAGCATCAAGGCTCTAGCAATGGCAACCCTTTGCTTTTGCCCTCCTGACAAGGTCGATGGATAGGCATCAGCCTTATCTTTTAGGCCCACACTGTCGAGTAAAAACATGGCCTGATCGAGCAATTCTGACTTGGGCGCTAATTTTTGTGCAAGTGGTGCTTCTAAGACGTTATCTAAGACCGTAAAATTGGGGAACAACTGGTAATTTTGAAAAACCATGCCAATGGCGTTTTGATAACGGCGTTGACTGGCCTTATCACTGTATTGAACCCCTTGGGAAGTCTCTTGGCAGAGGACCCGGTCACCAATGGCAATATTTCCTTGGTCACATTTTTCTAAATTATTGATTAAACGCATAAAAGTCGTTTTTCCGGTTCCAGATGGGCCCAGTAAAATAACAATTTCTCCTGGATCAATCCGGCAGTTAAATTGATCAATCACCCTATTACCGTTGTAAGCTTTTTTTAAATTAGAAACTATTAAGGCCATTAAAATCCCTCCTCTTTCATCACTGGACTACCAGCTCACCCGATATTCAATTCTACGCAAGGCAAGGGTCACAAAGGCAGTGAAGATTAAATAGAACACCCCACAGACCAAATAAGGAATAATGGTTGCATAGGTGTTAGCAGCAATCGAGCCCGCTCGTAACAATTCTCCAAGGCCAATCACATAGACTAATGAAGTATCCTTGACTAAGGCAATCACTTCATTGCCGACAGATGGTAGAGTGATTTTCATCACTTGAGGTAAAATGATGCGACGAAAACCCCTTTGCCAGCCAATCCCTAAGACTTTGATACTTTCGTATTGACCTTGGGGTACGGAAGTAATCCCACCCCGGAAAATTTCCGCAAAATAAGCGGCATAATTTATCACAAAGGCTATAAGGGCAGCGGTAAAGCGATCCAAATTAATTCCTAAATAAGGTAAACCGAAGAAAACCATCATCAGTTGTAACATGAGCGGACTCCCTCGCATAATGAAGACATAACCTTCAATTAACCATTGAATCAGTTTAGGGCTAAAGACCCGCATAATGGCGATAAGAAAACCTAATGGGAGACTAAGTGCCAGTACCAAGACAAACAAGACAAGGGTTAGTTTAAAACCACTCCACAGGGAGGGAAGGTTTTTTTGAATAATATTCTCTTGGCTAGCCACTTGGCGGTTTTCTCCAAACCATTTGGCGACAATTTCATCATATTTTCCGTTAGCCTTTACTTGGTCAAGACCTTGGTCGATCATTGTCTTAAGACCGCTAGCAGATTTTCGCATCGCGACTGCCATTTGCTCAGGCTCCTTACTGGGGTCCACGAAGGAGTCATATTTTTCTTCCCCACGAACCTCCATAATATAGTGACCATAAGTATAATCAGTGACCACAGCATCAACACGGCCGGAATCTAAATCAGCAAAAACCTCATTATAAGAGGAATAGAGAACCGGTTTTTGCGCCAATTTTTGGTAAAGTTGATTAGGCCAGTCCTTAATATCTTCAGCTGTCGTCGAGCCAGATTGGGTCGATATCGTTTTCCCGGCTAAATCGGAAAGTTCCTTGATTGGGCTTTCCTTTTTAGTAATCACGATATTAGGACTTTCAAAATAAGGCTGAGAAAAGAGCATCTGTTCTTCTCTTTCAGGAGTAATTCCGACACCATTCCAAAGTAAGTCAATATTACCACTATTCAATTCGGTTTCTTTCATTGCCCAGTCGATCGGCTGAAAGTCGAGCTCCCAGCCATAAATCTCAGCAATAGCTTGGGCTAAGTCAATGTCAAAACCAACAATTTCATTTTGCCCATTACGAAATCCCATGGGAGCAAAGGTATCATCTAGGCCGATGACAACCTTATCGCCTCTTTTTGGTCCCTCTTCAACAGATTCCATACGTTCTTGAGGAGCTGCCTCTTCAGCTTCAACATGGTGGTTTGCCACCAACCCCAAAATAGTAACTAAAGCAATAACCATAACTATCCAAGACTTTTTCAAGTCGAATCCTGCTATCATGACAAACTCCTCCTTTTCTTTTAATAAAAAATAAAACGCCCTCTTCGTTTAAAACGAAAAGGACGCTTTCGTGGTTCCACCTTTTTTCGCAACTATCTCACAATAATTGCCTCATGATGTTAGTAACATCGCGATGTAACGCTCGCTAAGCGAATAGCCTTTTAAACTATTGACTCCTGGGTGTGTAGCTAAAGTTTCTTTGTCTGTTTCCACCAGCCAGACTCTCTTTAAAAGAAAGGTTTTAGCCTCTTCCATTCACTGTCATTATGATATTAATTTTCATTATACTGATATTATTTGTATTTAGCAAGATTTATTTATTTTTAAAACCCAATAAGGATCAGCCCTTGACCCAATTGACTAAGCGATAAATCACCAGGTTGAGCAGAAAAATCATTAAACTATTAAATAATAGGGAGGGACCTAAAAAGCTAGCTAAGAACTTAAGATAAGTGTCCCCGTGAATACGTAAGATCCGATAGAGCCAATAAATCACATTGTGATATAAAAGATACATGATCACAGCCCAGACCCAGATGCTATAAAAATTCAAGGGAAAGCGATTTTTTACCTGGTAGGATAAGTAAACGACTGCTGGGAACAGAAATAAATTAATTCCTAGAATGCCGTTATAGTATGAATCATACAGAAAACCAATAATAAAAGCCATCAAGTAAATCGTTCTTGGCTGGTTATAATACAAGGGAATCAGTGTTAGGCTGATCAGTAAAAGACTGGGAATAATTTGATAGGCATAGGTATCCACACTAGCTAGTAAGACATTAACTAAAGCGCCATCCAGTAAGAAAACAAAAATTAAAAAAACGGGAAGGGTTAAATGATAGCGTATATAATCGAACATATCACTCGCTCCTCCTAATTTGCATAATGACTTGCGCCATTTTGGTTGGCTGGGGTAGTGCCCGGAACTTCTTCAGCTGCATTAGGGGTCTCTGTGTCAGGTTCACTTCTCTGTGACATAATCACAAAGACATGACGGATATCATTGAAATTAGCTGCTGGCTCGACATAGACACGTTTAGCTAAAGCGAATTCATCGTCTTCCATTTTAGCCACTTTTCCAATGATTAAGCCTTCTGGAGAAACACCACCCAGACCACTTGTGGTGACCAGATTACCCTCTTTTATTTTAGCTTCTTTAGGAATTTGATTGACAATTAAGCGGTTATGACTTGAATCGTATTGGTCAATCACCCCATAAAATATCCCATCATCAGACTGAACACCGGCAGCTATTTCCACCGCATCTTCTTGGTCTGAAGTGACTAAGCTCACTTTTGCACTTGTGGGGCCAACTTCGGAAACTCGGCCAATGAGACCTGAATCAGTCATGACCGACATGTTCTCCTTCACCCCGTTGTTAGAACCTACATCAATAGTCAACTTATCTAACCAATTTTCAGGAGCCCTAGAAATGACTGAAGATGCAATTACTGTCTTACCAACCAGGGTCGGTTTCAATTTTAAAAGATTGGTCATTTGCTTATTTTCTTCTTTTAAAATCGTATTTTGTGCTTCTAAGCTCTGTAAAGTGGACAATTGTTTTTTTAATTGCTGATTTTCCTGATAGGTATTCTGTAAATTAGTCACAGAATCCCCAAATTGCATGATGGAATTTGTTGGGGTCGATATCAGGCGGGCTACCATTGCAGTAAAGTCATTTACCCAGGTCATGGGTTGAGGTAAACTTTCCTGTCCAAAGGTGGAAAAAGCAATCAGGCTAAGTGAGCTAATAACACTCAATAGCACAACCACAAGTTTTTTATTTTCAAAAAATTGGCGCAATTTGCTCCATCCTTTCCAAGTCGTAAATCAATAGTAGTCATATTGTACCATTCATTAGCTGGATTTATAATAATTTCCTGTTTAATTATAATTTTTTTACCATCGCTTGAAAAGCAAGAATTACTAGCCTCACCCGTAAAATAAAAGAGAGGCCAGAGTAAAAACTCAGCCTCTCTTTTAAAATTGTTTCAGAACCTCACTGGGTATAGCTAACGCTCATGTCATCCAGTAACGACTTCTAACCTATTTTTTAATAGTTAGAGTACTTTTTGTAAGAAATCTTGGGTCCGTTGATGTTTGGGATGATTGAATAGGTCTTCTGGTTTACCTGACTCAACAATGTACCCTCCGTCCATAAACAAGGTACGGTCAGACACTTCTTTAGCAAAGCCCATTTCATGGGTCACAATCACCATGGTCATCCCTTGTCTAGCAAGATCTTTCATAACTTCTAACACATCACCAACCATTTCTGGGTCCAAGGCTGATGTCGGTTCGTCAAATAACATTAAGTCAGGGTCCATAGCCAAGGCCCGAGCAATGGCTACCCGTTGTTTTTGACCACCAGATAAGGAATTAGGATAGGCGTCAGCCTTTTCTTTAAGGCCGACACTATCTAATAATTCAAGGGCTTTTTGGTCAGCTTCTTCTTGACTTAATTTATTTAATTGCAGGGGTGCTAGAGTAATATTTTCTTTAACAGTCATATGCGGAAATAGGTTGAATTGTTGGAAAACCATTCCGATATTTTCACGCGCCTTGTCGATATCGATACTTTCATCTGACATATCAATACCGTCGACTACCACACTACCCCCATCAATCGTCTCTAAACGATTAATGCATCGCAATAAAGTAGATTTCCCTGAACCCGAAGGACCGATGATGCAGACCACTTCACCTTCGCTGATTTCTAAGTTGATATCTTTGAGAACTTCATTATCATCAAAACTCTTCTTTAGGTTTTGAATCACTACTTTTGCTTGAGCCATGTGAGTAACCCCTTTCATAAGTTAGGTAAATAAAAAAGACTAAAGAATTCTAATCTTTTTTATCAAAGTATTAGTAACATTTATTGTTACTTACTTTAGCCTATTCCTCCTAAGATAGCAAGCATTTTTTAAAATAAGTGATAAATCAATCCATAAATTATTTTTAGTCAAAACAAATTCGACTTCTTTAGTGGCTTCTCTGTTTATCTTTAAACCTAACAAGTGGCTTAGTCTTCTGCTTCAAAAAATTCATCATAAATTGCCCGTACGGCTTCTGCTTCTTTATTTTCCTTGATACCAAACATCACACTATTTTCGCTAGACCCCTGGTTAATCATTTCTAAATTAATGTTAGCTTGACTGAGGGCCTTAGTCGCCCGGGCGGTAATCCCGATACTTGATTGCATGGACTCACCAACGATCATTAACAGACAAAGATTTTCTCTTTTTTCGACCTTGTCAGCTGCTGTACGTGTTTGGATCGCTAAAAGCAGTTCATCTAATTCTTTTGCGGAAAGTTGCTCTTCTTTAAAGATAACATCAATATCATCGATCCCTGATACCACGTGCTCTACACTACATTCGTACTCTTCAAAGACGCTCAACACGCGACGCATGAACCCCACTTCGCGATTCATCATATATTTGGTAATATAAACAGAAGCAAATCCACCATGGCTAGCAATACCAGCAATTGGCCATTTATTTTCAGTCATTTTTTTCTCCGTAATCATTGTCCCAGGGGCTTCCGGATTATTGGTATTTTTGACTACGACGGGAATGTTTTCTGCAAAAGCAGGATACAATGCCTCGTCATGAACCACAGTAAAGCCTGCATAGGAGAGTTCACGCATTTCTCGATAGGTTAAATTGCTGATTCCAACGGGGTTATGAACGTGGGCCGGACTAGCGACAAAGATGCTATCAACATCGGTAAAGTTCTCATACATAGAAGCCCCCACTCCATTGGCAACGATAGCTCCGGTAATGTCGCTACCACCACGTGAAAAAGTGACTAGCTTACCTTCTTTGGTGTAACCAAAAAAGCCAGGAAAAACTAAAATTTCATCACGTTCTTTTAATTTTGCTAAATTGAGATAGGATTCAGCTAAAACCTTAGCATTACCGGGTTCATCACTAAGAATCAAACCTGCTTCACCAGGGTTGATGTAGCTCGCATTCAAGCCACAAGTTCTGAAATAGGCCGCGATTAATTTAGCGTTATTATCCTCCCCACTCGCTTTGAGGGCATCGATAAAGTAATCCGGTTGACTTTTATCCATATTGAGGATGTCATTTAAAGATTTTTTGATTTCATCAATGACTGGCTCTTGTATTTCTAAGGCTTCTGCCATATCGCGATACCTTTCAACGATCTCCTTGTAGGTTTGGGAGGTATCCACGCTGCCATTTAGTGTCTGTGAGGCCAACTCTATTAATAAATCGGTCACTTTTATATCCCCATCAAAACGCTTTCCAGGTGCAGAAACAATAATAATTTTTCGGTCTTTATCACTGGCGATGATATTCTTCACTTTTTTTATTTGCTTATCATTAGCTAGAGAGCTACCACCGAATTTTACTACTTTCACTAAGACATCTCTTCCTTCTAGAATGAACTAATTGATCTAAAGATAGCATGATTAATAATTGGATTCAACAGTGATCATTTTCCTTTCAATTGTGATCTATAAAAGCGAAGGATAAAATAAAGGCATTCAAGCATTGGAAAGCGATCCAACATTTGAATGCCATTACTGTTATCAGAGTTGCTTCTAGTCTTCTAGAAAATCTTTTAATTGTTTGAGACGACTTGGGTGGCGTAATTTACGTAAGGCCTTGGCTTCAATTTGACGGATTCTTTCTCGAGTCACCCCAAATTGTTGTCCAACTTGTTCTAAGGTTTTGGTTTGACCATCTTCTAAACCGAAACGAAGACGTAAGACATTTTCTTCCCGATCAGTTAAAGTATCCAGCACTTCATTGAGTTGTTCTTTTAACAATTCCTGATTGGTATATTCATCTGGCTGCATGGCATCATTGTCTTCAATAAAATCGCCAAGATGGGAATCATCTTCTTCACCAATAGGGGTTTCCAAGGAAACTGGTTCTTGTGAGATTTTCATAATGTTTCTCACTTTTTCAGTAGGTAGGTCCATTTCCGCACCAATTTCTTCTGGCGTGGGTTCGCGACCGAGTTCTTGGAGTAATTGACGTTGAATACGGACTAATTTATTAATAGTCTCCACCATATGTACCGGAATACGAATGGTACGGGCTTGGTCAGCGATCGAACGGGTAATCGCTTGACGAATCCACCAAGTGGCATAAGTGGAAAATTTGAAACCCTTGGTATAATCAAATTTTTCTACTGCCTTCATTAAGCCCATATTTCCTTCTTGGATCAGGTCCAAAAATGACATTCCTCTACCGACATAACGTTTAGCAATCGACACGACTAAACGGAGATTGGCTTCGGCCAGCTCTTGCTTGGCTACTGGGTCTCCGGCTTCAATTCTTTTGGCAAGGGCAACCTCTTCATCAGCTGTCAGTAAGTCTACTCGGCCAATTTCTTTAAGATACATACGTACAGGGTCGTTGGTTTTTACCTTTGAACTCGTTGAAGAAGCCGACTTATTAGTATCTTTTTTGTCTTTTTTATCTTTCTTCTTAGTTTTTTCTTCTTCATCTAAGATTTGATCAATATCTTTTTCAGATTCTTCATCGTCTTCTTGCATCTTAAGCGCTTCATTTTGTAACTGACGGTTGGTTGGGCCTCCATCTTCATCAACAACAGCTACGCCACCGTCTTCAAATTTTTCAATAAGCTGATCCATTTGTTCATCATTCAAAGAATAGGGTTGAGCAATTTTATCACTTAACTCAGTATATAAAATAGAGCCCAATATTTTCTTCTCATTAAGTAATTCTTGACTGGCTTGTTTTAAAGTTTTTTCCTGCTTGTCGGTCGTTTTGCTCAATTAAATCTCTCCTGACTTCTTTTTTGACAGTTTCATTTGTCGCAATATTTGTATTCTCTGTTGATTTAAATCGCTAATTTTAGCATAATCATTAATTTGCTTGGCAGCCGCTATATCCTGGTTGATCTGCCTAATTTGATCCTGATAATGACTCTTATCTTTTATTTGATAAATTAAATCATTAATTTCCTGACCAGTACACTCAGGAGGAAGATTCATTGCCTGAGCGTCTATAACGATCCGCCTATCAGCATCAGAACGAAGGGACTGATAAAAATTTCCAATATCAATGCTTTCTCCTTCACTTTGCCGGTAGGCACATAGTAAAAGATAGACACTTTCAATACTACTACTTTCGAAATGAAAGTTTCCATCAATATTTTTAATTAAATACCAAGCATTCTCAGAAGTTAGTAGGCGGTTAAGTAATTGTAACTCAAAGCGCTGTAAACTGGAATATTTTTTTAAAGGGAATTTATCCAGTTGGACTTCTGCTTCATCATGGCTAGCTTCAGAAAACTGCTCCTCTTGTTGACCTGTCTCCTGCTCAAAGTGAAGTTGGGCTTGAAGCGAACGTTTATCAACCCCAGTGTCTTCACTCAATTCCTGTAAGTAGACGTCTTGCTCAATAGTGGAGGATAAGCGGCTAATAACAGCTAGCATGGCCTTGATGTATTGGATCTTACCTTGATCATTTGCTAAAGAAAACTCTTGTTGATAAAAGTGCCGGTAGAAAGCAATCGGCGTCATGCTTTGCTCTTGGATAAATTGCTGGTAGCGTTGTTCACCATAGCGACCAATAAATTCATCAGGATCCATCCCACTTGGAAACATGAGCAGGTTAACTCGCATACTAGGACTTTGCTGGGCTATGTGTTCAAGCGCACGCTTACTTGCCTTTAAACCGGGTTTGTCACCGTCATAAGCGAGCAAAAGTTGTCGTGAGCTGCGGTAGAGGACTTGAATCTGACGATCAGTTAAACTGGTCCCCAAAGAAGCGACACCATGCTTGACCCCGGCCTGGTAGGAATGAATGACATCCATAAAGCCTTCAAAAAGAATAATTTCCTTTTCCTTGCGAATGCTATCTTGGGCTAAATCAAGGTTAAATAGAAAATTATTTTTTTGAAAAATCGGTGTTTCTGGACTGTTTAGGTATTTAGCCTGCGAATTTGCGCTATCGGTTTCAAGAATTCTTCCTGAGAAACCCAAGACATGGCCAAATTTATCACGTAAAGGAAATACAATACGTCCTCTAAATCGATCGATTTTTTCCGGACCATCACCCACAAAAATGCCACTAGCTACAATTGCTTCACTGTCATACCCCTTATTTTTTACATGGTTGAAAGTTAACTGGCCATCGTAGGGAGACCAACCAATATGATATTGGACTAGGGTTTCCGATTTTAACCCCCGGTCTTCTAAATAGGTCAAGGCTTGGTGACCAGCTTTGGTATTCATTAATAAATAATGGTATAAATTTGCCAGCTCTTCGTGGATATCGATAAGCCTTTGCTCTTCTTCATTATACTGATGGACACTGGTCCCTGGGTCTAGCTGGTCAAAATTAAAGTCCAACTTAAGATTAGCTAATTGAGCCACTTCTTTTACAGCTTGAGGAAAACTATATCCTTCTAAATCCATTAGGAAATTAAAGACATTGCCACCTTTACCACAGGAGAAGCACTTATAAAATTGCTTATTAGCTTCTACAGTAAATGAGGGCGTGTTTTCATCGTGAAAGGGACACTTACCAAAGTAATTTTTTCCTCGCTTTTGAAGATCCACAAACTGACCAATAATATCTAAAATGTCAACATTTTGGCGGACCTGATCAATAACTTCCTCCGGTATAAAGGCCATTGTATCCCCCCACTTTCTCCACTGGCTATATCAGAGTAAATTATAGTGAAGATAATTTTTGAATGCAAGATAAGAGCGAAAATATTGTCAGATATTTCTTTTCAAACAATAACTATTCGTCATAGTCTCCGTCCAATAAGGCATTGATGACTTCCCATGCCTCATCACGCCCCTCACGGTTGGCAGAAGAATAAGGTAAAATTTGATCTTCGGTCACCAGATCTAAATCTTCTTTTATAGCTTGTAGGTGGTTTTGCCATTGGTTTTTCTTTACCTTATCCGCCTTAGTCGCAATAATAAAATACGGTACCTGACACTGGTCAAGGAAATCTTTCATATTGATATCATCTTTACTGGGACGGTGTCTGAAATCTACCAAAAGAAAGACAGCTTCTAAATTTTCCCGTTGGACAAAATAATCTGCCAGTTGTTTTTGCCAGCGGCTTCGCTCTGTTTTACTTACTTTTGCGTATCCGTAGCCAGGAACGTCAACTAAGTAAAGGCTATTATCAAGATTATAATAATTTAACTGTTGGGTCTTCCCAGGCTTACTCGAAATACGAGCAATCTTTTTGTGGTTAGTCATGGTATTAATGAAACTGCTCTTTCCCACATTGGACCGACCAGCTAAAGCAATTTCTGGGCGGTCGGGAACTGGGTATTGTTTAGGACTGGCAGCGCTTAGCATAAATTCAATATTCTGTGCTTGTATCATGAGGTGCTCCTTACGTTATAAAACAGACTTAGGTGAGCTTAAGATTATTTTGTAAAAGTAAATTTTTATAATCATATTACAAGTTAAGGCGTCTTATGGATCCCTTAAATAAGGGACTGCATTGAGAAAGAGGCTGTGACTCTTGTCACAGCCCCTCTTCAATTAATTCATTAGGCAATTAACTGCCCATCTTGGTCATAGAGTTCGGGACTTGCATGATCTTTAACGACATCTTCAGTAATGATAACCTTAGAGACATCTTCACGACTAGGAATATCATACATCACTTCTAACATCGATTCTTCAATAATGGACCTTAATCCCCGCGCCCCAGTTTTACGGTCAATAGCTTTTTGCGCAATGGCTCGTAAAGAGTCATCAGTAAACTCTAACTGAACATTATCCATGGCTAATAACTGCTTATATTGCTTAATCAAAGCATTCTTAGGTTCTGTCAGGATACGTTCCAAGTCTTCCTCGTTCAATTCATCTAAACTAGCAATAATGGGTAAGCGCCCGATAAATTCCGGAATTAAGCCATATTTTTGTAAGTCCTCAGGAATCACCTGTGTCATAAGGTCATGCTTTTCAGCTTTTGTCGTCTTAGTTGCTTGAAAACCAATGACTTTATGGCCAGTACGTTCCTTAATGATATTTTCAATTCCATCGAAAGCCCCACCAACGATAAATAGAATATTAGTAGTATCGATTTGAATGAACTCTTGGTGAGGATGTTTGCGTCCACCTTGAGGAGGAACATTAGCAACCGTTCCTTCTAGAATTTTCAAGAGGGCCTGTTGAACCCCTTCACCACTGACATCGCGAGTGATAGAAACATTTTCCGCCTTGGTTGCTATTTTATCAATTTCATCAATATAGATAATACCTTGTTGAGCTTTATCCACATCAAAATCAGCTGCTTGTAGCAGTTTTAAGAGAATATTCTCAACGTCCTCTCCAACATAACCTGCTTCCGTTAAACTCGTGGCATCTGCAATCGCAAAGGGTACTTTCAATATGCGGGCTAGAGTTTGAGCTAAGTAAGTTTTCCCTGAACCAGTTGGACCAACTAGTAAGATATTACTTTTTTGTAATTCTACATTATCTTCGTCTTGATTCTTAATTTGGTTGCTATTAATACGTTTATAGTGATTATAAACGGCCACAGATAAAGCCTTTTTGGCATCTGTTTGCCCAATCACGTAATCATCCAAAATTTGACGGATTTCAGTTGGCTTAGGAGGGTTCACGATAAACTCTTGGTTATCTGATTGAACGTTTAAGTCATCTTCAATAATTTCTTGACAAAGCTTCACACATTCATCACAGATATACACATCCGGTCCTGCAATTAACTTGGTCACTTGGTCTTGTGACTTTCCACAAAAGGAACAATGGATATTGCTTTCGTTATCGTCATTAAACATTCTACGCATTCCTCCTTCTCTATCTAATGTATTGTGACAAAAAACGAGTGTGAAGTCAATTAATGCGACCTCCCACTCGATTTCTGACCTATTTTTGAAAATAGCTGTTCAGATTATTTTTCTTTTGCTGTTGAGGTAATTAAGTTCATGGCTTGTTTTAATTCAATGTCATGTTTGAGCATATCTTCAGTGACCACGTTCTTAACGGCTTCAACTTCCATATTATAGGTTTCTGCTAGGTTTTCAATTTCCTTAGCAATATCCTCTTCACTGACTTCAATGTTTTCTTCAGCAATGATTTGTTCTAATAATAAATTGGTTTTCACCCGGGTATCTGCGTCTTCAGCAAATTGTTGACGTAAGTCTTCTTCAGAAGTACCAGTTAATTGATAGAACATTTCCGGGCTAATCCCTTGACGTTGCATTTCATTTAAATAGTGGTCTAATTGGCGGTTAACTTCTTCATCGATCATTGCTTGAGGAACAGAAGAAAATTCAGCGTTATCAACGGCTTGACGGATCGCTTGGTCTTCCACTTGTTCATCAGCTTGTTGGTCTTTCGATTCTTGAAGTTGTTCACGATACTTAGCCTTCAATTCGTCTAGGCTTTCAACCTCGTCATCCACATCTTTAGCAAATTCATCATCTAATTCTGGGACTGATTTTTCTTTTACTTCATGAACCTTCACTTTAAAAATAGCGTCTTGACCAGCTAGATCTTCTGCGTGGTATTCTTCTGGGAAAGTGACTTTTACTTCTACTTCATCTCCAGATTTTGAACCCACTAATTGGTCTTCAAAGCCAGGAATAAAGGAATTTGATCCTAATTCCAAGGAGTGATTTTCTGCGCTACCCCCGGCAAAGTTTTCCCCGTCGACAGAACCTTCATAGTCAATCACAACGGTGTCGCCTTCTTGAGCTTCTCCTTCTTTAATAGAAAGTTCTGCTAAGTTTTCTTGGGCTTGTTTCAAGCGGTTGTCCACATCTTCATCAGTTACTTCACGGTCTTGTTTATCAACAGTTAAGTCCTTGTAATCGCCTAAAGAAACTGAAGGCTTGGTGGCTACTTCAGCTTTTAATTCCCAAGAACCACCCTTGTGCATTTTTTCTACATCGAATTTAGGTTGGCCTACAACATCCAAATAAGCTTCTTTTACGGCATTAGCGTAAGCTTGTGGTAAGGCATAGTTTAAAGCATCTTCATATAAGGCTTCTTCACCAATCATTTTAACAAAAACTGGATAACTCACTTTACCTTTACGGAAACCAGGGATATTAACTTTTCCTTTAACCCGGTTGTATGCTTGTTTTAAAGCTTTTTGAGCATCTTCTTTAGAAACGGTAAAGTGTAAAACACCTTCATTTGTCGCTGTTTCTTCAAATTTTACTGACATGCGGTCATTCCCCTAACTATAAATAAATTTCTAAATCAAGAATTAATCCTTAAGATTAATCTACACGTTCAGATATATTACACTAATTCCAAGGCTTTGTCCAATTTATCGCAAAATAATTCTTATCCGTTGCAATTTTACAGGCTAGTCTTTAATATCTTTAGATGCATATCAATACTGTGCATTGATAAAAAGATTGCCTATATTATAATTATATTAAATAGAGGATGTATTTCTCTTAATTATGCCAATTTTTGCTATAATAAATTAATGGTTTGAGAGGAGGTAGGTCATGTATTATCCCAATGGGAAGAAGTACCATAAGACTCTCCCGCGAAGCAAGCATTCAAAGCATCAGCCAAAGACAATTTATGCAAAAAGGGGCATGTTGCTGGAGGACATGTTAAATGACTCCAATGCCTGGTATTTATCTCATGACTTGGCAGTTATCCATAAAAAGCCAACTCCTATTCAAGTGGTCCATGTCGATTATCCCAATCGGCAACACGCTAAAATTACGGAGGCCTACTACCGCCAAGCTTCAACCACTGATTACAATGGGGTTTACCAAGGCAGGTATATTGATTTTGAAGCCAAGCAAACAAAAACAAAAACCCGTTTCCCTCTTAATAACTTCCATGACCATCAGATTAAACACATGGAAAAATGTAGTCAGCAAGGAGGTATAAGTTTTGTTATCTTACATTTCACCTCCCTGTCGCAAAGTTATCTATACCCGCTTAGTGCTTTATTAGAGGACTGGCAAGCTTTTCAAGAGGGGCAAAAAGCTTCCATCAGTCTCAAACGCATCGAAAACCAAGGTTATTTGATTAAAATTGGCTATCAGCCTCCCCTCGATTATTTAGCTGCTCTGGATAAGTATTTACAAAACAACAATTAAAAAGGAAGTGACTCTTTTGTCTACTCATTACCCCCATAATAGAAGGCGCACCTCTGGCTTAAATAAAGAGGAAAAGACACGACAAAGAAAAAATAATAATTTTAGCGATAAGCCCTTGTGGCAAAAAATATTACTGATTGGCCTTGGCGCTGTGGGCAGTCTCTTTATTATTTTAGCTATTATTGCCCTGATCTGGATTGCTCAAGCACCAGAAATTAGTGAAGGCGATTTACAAGGCTCTGTGGCCTCTGTAGTATATGATAACCAAGGAAATGAAGTTTTTGAAACCAGCCAGAATGAGCGAATTATCGTAGAAGGCGATGAAATCTCTCAAGAAACTTTTGACGCAGTGACTTCAATAGAAGATCGCCGCTTTCTCAAACATCGCGGTGTCGACCCTATCCGTATTATGGGTTCCTTATTTGCAAACCTAAGAGCAGGTGGGATTGCCCAAGGGGGGTCTACCCTTACCCAACAATTAGTGAAACTATCGGTTTTCTCTACAAATGAGTCGGATCGAACCTATAAGAGAAAGGTCCAAGAGTTATGGTTGGCTTTACAGTTAGAATCACAATTTTCTAAACAGGAAATTTTTGAATACTACATTAATAAGGTATATATGGCAAATGGTGTCTACGGTATTGGTACCGCCGCAAATATCTATTATGGCAAGCCTTTAACTGAACTGAGCCTAGATCAAACCGCGCTTTTAGCTGGGATGCCACAAGCACCAAATGAATACGATCCTTACCATAATCCCGATAAAGCCAAAGAGCGTCGTGATACCGTGCTCTACACCATGTTAGATAATGACACCATTACTCAAGAAGAGTACCAAGAAGCGATTAGCCAACCGATCGATCACGGTTTACTCCCGCTTAACGAACAGATTGATACCAATAATCAACAGAAATTGATGCTCGATTCCTATATCCAACAAGTCGCTGCCGACGTTAAAGCAGCAGGCTATGACCTTTACTCTGATGGTTTAAAAGTCTATACCCATCTAGATATGCAAGCACAAACTTTTCTACATCAAACTGCTGAAGATAACAATGGTTTACTTTTCGATAATGATAATATCCAAACGGCCGTATCCGTTCTAGATACCAGCAATAGCCATATCATTGCCCTATTTGGTGGTCGCCATTTAGAAAACCAATTGGGTCTTAACCGGGCTACCCAGTTAAATCGTAGTGTCGGTTCATCCATAAAACCCTTATCTGCCTATGGACCTGCCTTTGAATATTTAAATTATTCGCCGGGTCAAACTGAAAAAGATGAACCTTATCAATATTCAAGTGGAACCAAAGTTTATAACTGGGACCGTCAATACCAAGGAACCATGACCTTAAGAACAGCCTTGAAGAACTCAAGAAATATCCCTGCCATCAAAGTCTTCCAAGATGTTGGTCCAGAACGTGCCGATGAATTTCTAAAGAAATTAGGAATTACTTTGAATGATGGCAAAGGTCTGGTTGAATCCAATGCTATCGGTGGGGAAATGACTCCTTTACAATTAAGCGTTGCCTATGCTGCAATGGGGAATAATGGTCAATATAATGAAGCTAAAGCTGTCGATTACTTCATTACTACAGACGGAGAAGAAGTTGATGTTCAAGGTGAATCGCATGAAGCGATGAAAGACTCCACGGCCTACATGCTAACCTCTGTCTTAAAAGATACCTTTAAATCAGGTCTATCTTCCTGGATTCATAATCCTAATATTCATGAAGCCGGTAAAACTGGGACGACCAATTACACGGATGACCAAGTTCGCCAATTGAATATTCCAGCCGGAGCAGTCCCCGATCACTGGGCCAGCGGTTATACCAAAAACCATACAGTAACAGTATGGACAGGGCATGACGAGCCTTACCAGGCAAATGGTTACTTAACGACAGCTCAACAGCAAATTGCGGATCGCCTATACCGGCAAGTAATGGATCACTTAGAAAGTAGAAATCCAAGTAGCGATTGGACCCAACCTGACTCCGTCCATACAGTTGATTTAATATTTGGCTCAAAACCACTCCGCTTAGCTAATCCAGGCGCTGGTCATAGTGTACGAGACTTAGTCAATAATGAATTATATCAAGAACTTAAGCAAAATTATGGCAGACAAACTACCATCGATATTGACTCCAATTCTTACTCTGAAAGTAGCGAAGAAGTCGAAACTTACATTTCAAGAGAGAGTGAAAGTCAAGTCGAAGAAAGTAGTCATTCTGGACTGGAAGAAAGCCACTCAGATAGTGAATTATCTGAGATTGATGATTCGACCTCAGCTTATCCAAAAGAGGATACTCCTAATTCAGAACGAACTAGTGAATCTGGTTTACAAAACCCACCTAGAGAAACACCAAGCTCTCAAAGAGAGCCAAGTGTGAGTCCAGGAAACAGTCAAAGAGAAGGTTATAGTCGACGGACCATTTACAGGTCGGGAGGCAATAGTGGACTACCTAATGCCAGTTAAAGTCTAGAAACTCTAATAACGATAAAAGCCCCCAAGGTTACTTTGGGGGCTTTTTCTGACTTTTAATATTAAAGAGAATTCATCAAAAAAATATAGTGTTTTATGGCGGCTCCAATAAGTCAGACTAAGCATCTAACTATTGAAGTCATTACCTTTGAAACCAGCTCTTTTTAGCTCTTTTCTAGTAGGAAGAATAAACTGAGCCTAGGCGCGGATGTAATCTGTAATTGCTTGACGCTCGTTGTCATTGTCACATAGAATAGCAAATAACTGACTACCTAACAAATCATGGTAAACCTTAGGTAGGTCTTTAACGGCTTTAACATCATTAGCATAACGTTCTTTAATGTCAGCAACTGAATGTTGGTAATTTTTATCTGCCTGCCTAAATGTCACCACGCAATAGCGTGAATCGTTGGGGTTAGCAGGAATTTCTTTGCCTAAAACAACCTTGGCATACATATCGTATAAGTCGATACTATGGGCGTAGTCATAGGCATCATGGCCAAAGCCACCAACAGCACGGTTATTATATTCAATACCCAAATAAGAATTATCCGGCATCCGGAAGAATTCGATATGGAAGAAACGCTCCTTAATTCCAAAGGCTTTAACGACATTTTCGCCAATTTCTTTAAGTTTTGGATCTACTTCTTTTTCAATCCAGTAGACCCCATCGCGGTCACCATTGACCCAATCCAAGGTTGGTTCTTCATAGGTTAGACTTCCATACCAAACAATATTTCCTTCTTGGTCCAATAAGCCATCAAAAGTACATAACTGCCCACCTTCAATAAACTCTTCCATAAAGTAAGGCGTCGTATGGTCCCATTGGGCTTCAAACTTTTCCAAGTCATCATCATTATCAATTCGGTAAGTATTACCAGCACCTACCCCAACATCTGGTTTTAAGACAACTGGATAACCTAAGGCCTTAGCAGCCCGCTTCAGACTAACTTTAGTTTTGACTAAACGCCCCTTGGCTACTGGACACTTAGCCTTCTTAAAGTATTTTTTCATTTCTGATTTGTGTTTTATTTTCTTCAGTTCCTTAGGTTTCATCCCAACAATGTTGAATTGCTCACGTAATTGAGCATCTAGTTCTAACCAATATTCTTCTTGCGATTCTATCCGGTCGATTGGACCATATTTATGGAAGAAAAAGGCCACTGCCTTCTTCACAGCTAAAGTATCTTCTAAATTATCCACCCGATAATATTCCGTAAGGGCTTCTTTAAGAGACGCCGGTAGAATATCATAGGCTTCACTCCCAATGCCTAATACTGTTGCACCATTTTGATGAAGTTTAACAGCGAATTCTTGGAAATTTTGAGGAAAATACGGGGAAATATAGACAAAATTCATAATTATCAAACTCCTTTTAAAATGAGGATTACTACAAGTTGGCTTATTAATAGTTAAATTTACCACGAACGCCAATATTAGGCAAGGCTATTGTCTGACTAGCCTAACTTTTACCTTCTAAAAATTTTCCTATATAATAGTAGCCACAAGAGAAAGGAGTCGACCATGTACCAAGAACATTACCATTTAAAATCTTCCCACCCCGATAAACACCCCTTAGATTACTACAGCTGGACAGCTGACCATCCCAAAGCCATCATACACTACGTGCATGGGATGTCTGAAAGTGCCATCCGCTATCAGCCCATGGGAGAATGGTTTCAGTCTCAAGGCATCACATTCATTGCCCATGATCAAGTTGGGCATGGTCCTTATGCAAAAGCCCATGACTCCCTAGGCTATTTTGGACCATATAATATGAAGTTAATTCTGGTAGAAGACCTCTACCGCGTGATTTGCGATGTCAAATCAGTGAATCCCAATGTTCCTTATTTTCTGATTGGACATTCCATGGGGTCTTTTATCAGTCGGCTTTTTCTACAAAAATATAGTCACACGGTCTCTGGAGCCATTCTCTCCGGTAGCGCCGATCATTCTTTTGTAATTGATTTGGGAAAATTATTGAGCCCCCTATTAACTAAGCTCAGTCGTCCGCAAGCGACCAATTTCTTTTTGCATCGTTTCTTATTTGGTGGTCTTTTTACCCAATTTAAACGCCAGCCTAGTGAGCGCGATTTACGGATCTTGAAATATTGGTACCCTCAACCAGAAAAAGTAGACTATCCCCTGGATGGTTTTCCTTTTACTAATGATGGCTTTTGGCATTTAATTAGGTTAGTCGACTCCGCTACCAAAAAAGGTTGGGCCAAGACGATTGACCCCCATCTTCCCCTGTATTTTATGAATGGAGCCAATGATTTTCTACTAGGTCCAAGCAAAAAACTCTCTGGCACCTACCAGGAATTGAAGCAAGCTCATTTTCAAGATGTCATTTTTCAAGTTTATGAAAAACGCGGTCACGAGCTTTTTCTTTATGACAATGAAGAAGTTGTTTACCATGATATTCTGACTTGGATAAGTCAACATAGTCTGCCAAAGCAAACAAAGTCAAATAATTATTCTCTAAGGAAGTGAATCATATGACTAAGAAAAACTCCATAACCGACAGTGAACACCAGGTTCTTCGGGTGATTTGGGCTCAAGGAGCAACCACCAGTCGTTTTGTAATCGATAGCCTCAGCGAAAAGACGGGTTGGAAACCCACAACCATCAAAACCCTCTTACATCGCTTAGTCAATAAAGGCTATCTAGCGACTGAAAAAAAAGGAGGACAGTATCTCTACCATCCTCTAATTTCTGAAGCAAGTAGCCAAGCGGCCGATATTAATAATTTACTCAAGCAACATTGTCGCACCCACGCCGACCAATTAATCATTGACATGATCAAACAAAGTGACCTGGACCAAGGCATGCAAGACAATATTTTCCAAGCCTTGAGGGATAAAGACCTTGTCCCCACTGTCACTTGCCATTGCATCCCTGGCCAATGTGAGTGTCACAAAGATATTGGGTAATTTTTTTATTCACTGAGTTGCCAATTAATTGGACTTTGTCCGCTCTCAATTAAGAGTTGGTTAGCCTTGGAAAAGGGTCGGGACCCAAAGAAACCTCGGTAAGCTGATAAGGGACTAGGATGGACAGAGGTTAGAACAGCATGCTTATTTTCATCGATAAATCGTCTCTTCGACTTAGCTGCATTTCCCCATAAGATAAAGACAACTCGTTGATTACGCTTATTTAATTGTTGGATAGCAAAGTCGGTGACTTCTTCCCAACCCCGACCGCGATGTGAATGGGCCTTCCCTTGACGTACCGTTAAAACAGAGTTTAATAATAAGACCCCCTGCTCGGCCCACTCGGTTAAATTGCCATGATGAACTGGTTGAAAACCAACATCAGTACTTAGCTCCTGGTAGATATTATTTAAGGAAGGCGGAATCGCCACCCCTTTCTGTACCGAAAAGCTTAGTCCATGGGCTTGATGGGGTTCATGATAGGGGTCTTGCCCCAAAATAACGACTTTTACCTGGTCAAAAGGGGTTAACTTAAAGGCCTCATAGATATGCCACATATCTGGGTAGATCACCTGACTACGATATTCATCTTTTAGAAACTCTCTTAGTTTTTGGTAAGCAGGACTTTCAAAAACTGGATCTAAGGCCTCTTGCCATTGGTTGTTAATGATTGTATGCACGCTTGATTTCCCCTTTCCTTTATCACTTAACTTATACCTAGTCTACCATTTTTTAAAATGTTACAATAGCCATAGTTATAACGGATTTTATAAAAAAAAGGAGATTTTTATGCTGGAATTAATTGTTTCTGATATGGACGGAACACTATTGGACGAAACCATGCATATCCACCCACGCAATCGTGAGGCCATCATGCATACCTACCAATTAGGTATCCCATTTATCGTTGCTACCGGAAGAAACTTCCATGAAGCCAAGGTACTCTTAGACGAAGCCGGTATTCGTTGCCCGATTATCGGTTTAAATGGTGCCATTCTTTTTGACCGAGAAGGTGAGGTAGAGTATGAAATTGACTTAGATGACCAAGTCGCTAAAGAGATTATTCACTACGGACACGAACATGGCTATTACATGGAAGCCATGACCTCAAAGAACGTCTACTCCAATTCAAAGCACCAACGCCTTCATTACATTGCAGATATGATTCAAAGAATGTCTCCTGAATTGAGCTTTGAAGAAACCCTTAGTCGGGCCAGCCAATCGAATGAGGTTAACTCCATTGAATATATTGATGATTTAACTGACCTCATTGAAGAAGAAGGCCAGCACATCCTCAAATTAGTATTTATTCATGAAAAGGGACCGCAAGTCCTCCACCCGATTCAGCAGGAATTAAGTCAGCGCTATGATAACATTTATATCACTTCTTCCTTTAAGTCAAACTTGGAAATTTCAGCTAAGACAGCTAACAAAGGGGGAGCTGTAGCCAAGTACTGCCAAGCCCATGGCTACAATCCTAAAAATATCATGGCTATTGGGGATAATTTGAATGATCTAAAAATGCTGGAAATGGCCGGCTATAGCTTCGCTATGGCTAATGCTGATCCCGCCGTTAAAGAAATTGCAGACTATGTCACCGGTCCTCATAACGAAGGCGGTGTCGCTGATGCCATCTATAAAGCCCTGGATTTGAGTCAGACTAATACGCAATGGGATAAGGCACCTTATGGAGACTAAGTCCCCTAACTGGCAGAAGCTTAAAGAGTGGCTAAAGTCTAGCTGGCAAAAAGTATTTGCCCCAAAAGGCAAAAGCATACTTTTTGTTTGCCTGGCTAATATTTGTCGTTCCCCCTTAGCTGAAGCCTTGCTCCGTGAAAAGATTAAGCAAGCTCATTTAAACACTCCCATAAGGGTTGATTCAGCCTCCATTGAGAATTGGCGCAATGGTGATAAGGCTGACTCTCGAGTGATACAGCTGCTCAAGGAACATCAAATACCCTATCAAGGACTAAAGAGTCGCCTTCTCAAGCCCATGGATGCTAAGCGTTTTGACTTGATTATCTGTATGGATACTACCATCTATGATGCTACTAGAGAGCGTCTAGGGGAAAGTTATTTTTCCAAAATTGTCCCTTTCTCTAATTTCCTTGAGGAACAGACTGACGTTGATGATCCAATGTTAACCAAAGACTTTCAAACCACCTACCAACAAATTGACCGAGGAACTGATAAAATTATTCACTACCTCCAAAATAATACAATGCATCATTCAGCCGCTGATAGTAAAATTCAATAAACACAAAAGCGACAGGAATTAGAATCCTGTCGCTTTTGTATTAGAATTAAATAAAATATTCAGTTTAATTACATCCTATACTGCTAGTAAAGTGCTTTAGCCAGCTTATTTGACATAGTTAAGGATATCGTCTAAGCGGTCAACAATGACAAGCGCTTGCGCCTTATTTTTCTCACTAGCTGCGACTAAGTCAGGCACCATGATGGTATCAATTCCCGAACGAAAACCAGCTTCAACCCCCGCTACCGAGTCTTCAATGATTAAAGCACTATCCTTACTTTGCCCCGTCTTCTCTAAGGCCTTTAAAAAGATTTCAGGATGAGGCTTAGAATGTGTGACTTCATCCCCAGAAGTAAAACCATCGATATATGAACTAATTCCAGCTCCTTTTAACCTGGAAATCACTTCTGAGCGATTACTGGAAGAAGCCACATGGATGGTAACTTCCATGTCTTTAAGAGCCTCGATAGTCTCTAGTAAACCGGCTTTATTGTCAATACCGGATTCAGCCTCAATTTCAACAAATCTTTGCTCAGCTTCATTGAAAAGCGTTTTGGCTAAATCCTGGCTGCCCGTTTTTTCCACTAGGGCCTGTAAGCAGGCTGCTGCTGTTCGACCAGCATGCTGGTCAATGTATTCTTGATCGGTAAATTCTATTCCTCGCGCTTGAAAAACCTCTTGATAGGCCTTAAGGTAGACAGATTCGGTATCAATTAAGGTTCCATCCATATCAAAGATAACAACTGATTTCACTGGGTCACTTCCTTCATTCCATGTATTTATATAAATCGCTTACATTTTTATCATATCACACTGCCCTTATCAGGACAAATTAGAGCTTTTTCTTCTCATTTACTGTTTGCAATCAAAGTTTTAATTCGTTATGATTAGTCAGTATGAGTGACTGAAACTACTCGATCATCAAAAAAAGTGAGGAATCATCATGTTACAAGTTTCAAATGTTAGCCTACATTTTTCTGACCGCAAACTTTATGACAATGTCAATTTAAAATTTAATCCCGGGAATTGCTATGGTATCATCGGTGCCAATGGGGCCGGAAAGTCAACTTTTCTTAAAATATTATCGGGAGAAATTGCCCCTTCTACTGGTGAAGTCAGTAAAGAAGCCAACGAGCGAATTTCGGTTTTAAACCAAGACCACTTTGCCTTTGAAGAATATAGCCCAATTGATACAGTCATCATGGGAAATAAAGAACTCTACCAAATAAGAGAAGAGAAAGATGCCATTTATGCAAAAAGTGACTTCAGTGAGGAAGATGGTATTCGTGCTGGTGAACTTGAGGCACAGTTTGCTGAAATGAATGGCTGGGAAGCTGAATCTGAAGCTTCGCAATTACTCCAAGGTTTAGGGATTGCAGAAGACAAACACTATCAACTAATGAGTGACCTCGAAGAACGTGACAAAGTGAAAGTGCTCTTAGCTCAAGCTCTCTTTGGAAATCCTGATATTCTCTTACTCGATGAACCGACCAATGGTTTAGATGCAGATTCTATTGAATGGTTGGCAGAGTATATTATTAACTTCCCTAACGCAGTTATCGTGGTCTCCCATGACCGCTATTTCTTAAACCAAGTATGTACCCATATCTGTGATGTTGACTTTGGTAAAATTAAACTTTACGTGGGGAACTATGATTTTTGGAAGCAATCCAGTGAGTTAGCCGCCAAATTACAAGCCGATGCCAATGCTAAAAAGGAAGAAAAGGTCAAAGAATTAAAGGCCTTTATCGCTCGTTTCTCAGCCAATGCTTCCAAATCAAAGCAAGCAACTTCCCGTAAGAAAATGCTGGATAAGATCGAGCTCGATGATATTCAACCATCTAGCCGTAAGTATCCCTATGTTGGCTTTGAACCAGAACGTGAAATAGGTAATGACGTCTTAACCGTTGAAGGCCTCTCTAAAACAATTGATGGCGTCAAAGTGCTAGATAATATTACCTTCCATCTGAAAAACGATGATAAGGTAGCCTTTGTTAGCCGCAATGATGTGGCAGTGACTACCCTTTTCCAAATTTTAATGGGAGAAATGGAGCCTGATTCCGGTAGCTTCAAGTGGGGAGTCACCACCAGTCAAAGTTACCTGCCGCGTGATACCTCAAAAGAGTTTGATAACAGCGACCAATCAATATTAGAATGGCTCTTCCAATATGCTAAAACACCTGAAGAACAAGACAATACCTTCTTGAGAAGTTTCTTAGGACGGATGCTCTTCTCCGGTGATGACGTGAATAAACACGTTAATGTGCTATCTGGGGGCGAAAAAGTCCGCTGTATGCTCTCTAAAATGATGCTTTCCAAGGCTAACGTCCTGGTTATGGATAATCCGACTAACCATCTTGACCTGGAATCGATTTCCAGCTTGAATGATGGCTTAATCCGCTTTAAAGGCGTCCTATTATTCTCATCCCACGATAGAGAATTTCTTTCAACCATTGCAAACCGGGTGATCCATGTCAGTCCTAACGGCTTAGTTGACCGGATTGAGACCGGATATGAAGAATATCTTAATAACGAGGATACCCAAGCTCGGGTAGATGCCTTATATCAATAAGATAGCATTTCAGGCACCATTAAAGGCCCGCACTAGCTCATTGACAAAGCTAGCGCGGGCCTTTTTGGACGACATCATCTTAAAATCGATCTAAGACATTGAGAAACTTATGAACTCTTTGATTTTTCTGAGCATTAAAGAAACTGTAAGGATCGCCCTCTTCAATCACTTCTCCCTGCTCCATAAATATAATACGATCAGCAACATTCTTAGCAAAGGACATTTCATGGGTCACAACGACCATGGTAGTTCCCTTTTTCGCGAGTTCAGTCATAATATTTAAAACCCCATCGACTAATTCCGGGTCTAAAGCTGAAGTCGGTTCATCAAACAGGATGAGATCAGGACTAGGTGCGATTGCTCTAGCGATCCCCACTCTTTGTTGTTGTCCTCCGGAGAGCTGATTAGGATAGCGATCCTTGAGTTTAGCCATCCCTACCCAGTCAAGGATTTCTTCACTTCGAGCAACTGCTTCATCCTTTGCCCAGCCTCGCGCTGTAACCAGGGGTTCTAGCAGATTTTCTAATACCGTTTTATTATTAAACAAATTATAATTTTGAAACACGAAACCAATATGTTGTCTGATTTTCAAAATCTCTTTTCGAGTAATTTTGCTTAAGTCATAATGCTCTCCTAAGAGGCCAAATTCACCATGATCTGCCTTTTCTAAGAAATTTAAACACCGTAAAAGGGTGGTCTTTCCTGACCCACTAGGGCCCAGAATAGCAATCACATCTCCAGAATCAACCGTTAAATCGATTCCTTTCAATATTTTTTGACCAAGAAAGGATTTGTGGATATTTTTAACATTTAACATCATTAATCACTCCTAGGCATGGGATAAATAATACTTATTAATGACCTGACCAAGATATTGAATTAAGCCACAAAGTATTAAATAAATCACAAAGATAACAATATAAGCACTGGTAAAATTATAGGAATAGGCAGCTGCAGTCTTTGCAATAGCTGTGATATCTTGCACCGTCATCACAAAGACTAAAGAAGTTCCCTTAACTAGTTCAATAATTAAATTAATAAATGAAGGTAAGGCCACTTTAAGCAATTGGGGAAAAATAATTCTTTCAAAACTTTTCCAGGGACTTAAACCAGCACTTAAGGCTGCTTCCCATTGACCATAATCAACGGCCATTAAGGCAGACCGAAAGATCTCGGTTAAGGAAGCTAGCGCAATTAAGGAGAAGATAATATAGGCATAGATAATCGGATTAAAATTAAAGACGTCCACCTTAACATGAATTAAGTTGGTGAATTGATTTAAAAGGCTAGGCAGTAAACTGTAAAAGAACAGAATAAGAACTATTAATGGGGTAGCGCGAATGATCGCTAAGTAAACTTGAATAAACTTACTAATGACTGGCAGCTCCCTCTGTAAAGCTAAGGCAAACAATAAAGCAGGAGCGATAGAAAATATTACCGCTACCAGCATAATACTAAGGGTCACAGGAATTCCTTTTAAGGAAGCAAAAAAAGTATCAATAATAAAATCCCAATTCATCGCCCTATACCTCCCCTTTAGAAATTTCTTTTTCTAATAGATGAATAGAAACCATAATTAATCCGGCAATAATCCAATAGATAATGGCTACTGCCAAATCTGTTTCTAAGGAAAAATTCCCCATATTTCGATTAATAAATAATTGCCCTGCCCCCATGACATCAATTAATCCAATGGTATAAGCTAGGGCAGTGTTTTTTAATAAAGAAACCGTCGAGTTACCAATATTGGGTAGGGCAATCCTTAAGGCTTGAGGTAGTATGATTCTAAAGAAAGTCCTAGCTTCTGACAGGCCTAAGGCTAAGCCAGCCTCTCTTTGCCCCTTATTGACCGCATCATAACTTGCTTTGAACACAACAGAAATATTGGCTCCATATAACAAAGTTAAGGCAATAATGACAAAGACTGCTTGTGAGAAATCATGAATGTTAATCTTAAGCCACCACTTCAATAGCTGGGGTAAACCATAAAACACTAGAAATATCATCACTATCGGTGGCGTACAGCGCATAATAAATATATAAGTCTTGGTTATTTGCTGATACCATCTTTGCTTTGCCTCTAAGCCATAAGCTAGAATAACTCCTAGTAAATTGCCAAGGGTAAAGGAAATAATTAATATAAATAATGATACTGGTATAAATGGTATCAATTCCTTAAATAAAGGGAATATGGATTTTACATCAAAATTAACCATATTATCTCCTTTCTACACTAGTCAGTGAATGGCAATAGCCCTGAAACTTAGATTGAACTGACTGCTTACTCTGAAAATAATTATTCAGAAGACTTCATTTCATCTAGACTTAATCAGGGCTAAGTAACACATCCTCGTCTTACATCAGATTGCCATTTTTAATCTTTAATATAATCAAATACATTTTTATTTAAGTATTGTTGGGATAATTTTTCTAATGTACCATCTTCACGGAGTTCTTTAATCGCTTGATCATAATCCTTGACTAATTGTTCATTTTCATCAGTCCGTTCAAATAAAGGATAGATTGGAATCCCTTTATAAGTCACATAAGTCAATTGATCAGCTTTATCATGATAAGGACCATCTTCATCTTCTACAGACTTTTTATAGGATAAGTCAATAGAGAAGTAAGCATCATAACGTCCTTCAAGCACCCAACCATAGGCATCGGATAAGTCAAATTGGTCAGCAGGAACCAAATCAATAGGATGATCAGGATTCTTTTGATTATAATCTTGAATCACATCATATTGACCGTTTTGTGGCGAAATAGGAACTAATCTCCCCTTTGCCTTAGCGAAATCATCGATGTTTTTATATTTATCCTTATCTTCGGAACGAATGGTCAACCCAATCACACTCGCCCCATGATAGTTTTTAGGAATAATAAACTTCTTAGCCCGCTCATCGGTATACCAGCATCCCTTAATCCCTGCGTCATACTTGCCTGACTCTAAGCCAATGAGTAAGTCTTCATTAGAGGTGGGGACAAAGTCAAAGTGGTACTGAGGCAACTTCTTTTCAACTTCTCTAAAAACGGCAACCTCATAACCATCGGCTTCGCCCTTATCATTCACGAAATTATAGGGATAATAATTTTGCCAAAAAGCAACCTTCACATTACGTGCATTTTCTTTACTTGGTTCATTACTCCGGTTTCTGATTAAGAAGCTGGCTAATACAACGACTACCGCCACTAAAATACCGATAAATAATTTTTTATTTTTCATTTTCAGCTGCCTCCTCTATACTTGCTTGGCGAACCCATTCAAAATGTTCTCTTGGTGTATCTGCAGGAATAGTACAATCTGCGCCAATCACATAAGGCGTATCGCCAGCTTCTTTAATTAATTGCTTGGTATAAGCTTTAATTTCTTCCTCTGTCCCCTTGTAAATGAGGTCATCTGCTGTATTTTGGAAACCACCCACAACAACCTTATCTTTAAAAATCTTCTTGCCGTCTTCAATTGATAATTTTTCCGGACCAGTTGCCCAATTAACCGCACTGGCTGGATAGTCAGCAAATTTTTCTAATCGGTTATGGGCGCCTAAGTAACCACAAACATGGAGGATATGATGAGGTTTAAGTTCTTTAGCACGATTTAATAAAGCCGTATCCAATGGCTTAACCAGTTCAATGAAGTCTTTGTCAGTGAAATCATCGCTTTGTAAATCTTGGGTAGAATAATAGATGCCATCAACGGTAGTCTCTGATAAGATCCCTTCAATGACCTTTTGAATATCTCCCGCAATAACTTTTAAAATTTTTGCGAAAAGTTCAGGATCTTCCTGATAGAACCGGCTGACACGTTCATCTTGGTCATCATATAAAATTTTGAAGGTAGTTAGTGGACCGAAAATATTATAAAAACTATACAATTGGTTATTATGTAGGGCTTCGACTTCCTTGGCAAACTGAATTTGTTCTTGAATCCAAGGATCATCATTTGCTAGCGGTTCAATTTCTCCAACTTCCGATAAATGCTCAGCTTTTTGTAACTTTTCATTAGGATATTGAAAATAACCATCAGTCATTATCTTTATATAGTCAGGCTCAATGTCCTTAAGAAATTGTTGGTGGCCAGCTAAATTAGCTGGTTTGATTTGATCATCTTTCAACGCATTAGCATGGTAAACATCTTCTACAAAGTGGTGCCAGAAACCAACCGGCGTCCGCTCAGCTTGATGGCCATCAAAGACTGTTTTTACTAATTCCTTCTTACTCATTTTGTTTTCCTCCTTACTAGTAAAACTCCAATTCCCCAAATAAATAAAACTGAAGTTTAACTAATTTTTTGTAAGTTATATTTTTTATTGACTTAATATTAGTTAGGGACGACCTAAAAATCAATAGTTTTAAGTTAAAAATGATAATCTATCTTTCGATCAAATCTGATACACTCCCGCTCGATCAAATACGTTCGCCCGGTCCTTGAGTTGATTACAATAAAAAAGGTCCCAAAGTTAGGCATAATCCTAGACTGAAAGGCAGATAAATGGGGCTATCAATGTTTCTTTTTTTATTATATATTTAGTGTGAAAACAATTATTGTCTAATTTTCTATCGTCTTTTATGATGGTAAATAGTTTATCTATTGAGGGGAGTTTTTATGAAATATATTTGGTCTTATATCAAACCCTTTAAGAAAGAGTTAGTATTTATCTTCCTGGGTATGTTGATGTTTTCAGTGGTTAACCTAGGTTTACCGACCATGTTAGCAATGATTATTGATAACGCCTTAATACCAGGTGATTTATCCAACCTATACTTTTTCCTAGCAATTATGCTCTTTATTTCTTGTTTAGGCATTGCTGGACAGATTTTTGGCTCTTATTTTATTAGTAAGTTGTCAACAATGATGACAATGAATTTACGTAATGATTTATTTAAAAAGATGCTTAAGCTTTCTCATCACGAGTTTCAAGACTACGGGGTACCGTCTTTAACCAACCGGATGACTTCCGATGCCTTTATTCTCATGCAGTTTACTCAAATGACTCTTAGAACCTTGGCAACAGCACCAGTGATGATCATTATTAGTATTTATATGATTACACGAACTTCGCCCGAATTAGGTTTGTATGTTTTCCCCGTGGCACCTATGATAGTGGCCATGATTATCATTATTGCTTGGTTAACCTTACCAATTTCCCGTGCCCAACAAAAAACTTTAGATAGTATTAACCGGATTCTAAGAGAAAATATTACTGGTACTCGAGTCGTTCGTGCCTTTAACCGGGAACAATTTTTCGAAGAACGTTTTGAAGAAGTCAACCATACTTACCGGCAATACTCTAGTCGTCTGTTTAAAACTATGGCCATTACGCCCTCTCTCTTTTCATTAATCATGAATATTACTATCATATTAATCGTCTGGTTTGGTGCCGGTTTTGCCGCTAGGGGGAGTGTTCAAGTAGGGACCTTAGTTGCCTTTATTGAGTACGTATGGCTAGCCCTCTTCTCCTTAACTATTTTTGCTAATATTTTCATGATGTATCCACGAGCAGTGGTTTCGGCGGGGCGACTCGATGAAGTCATGCATACACCAATAACCGTCCCTCACCCTGAAAATCCGATTATGGAGACTGATGGTAGTGGGCGCTTAGAATTCAATCACGTCGACTTTGCTTATCCGGATGCTGATGAACCCGTCCTAAGAGATATTAGTTTCTCTTCAAAAGCTGGTGAAACCATCGCCTTTATCGGTTCTACCGGCTCAGGAAAGTCAACCATTGTTAAATTAATTCCCCGTTTTTACGATGTTTCCAGTGGTGAAATTAAGCTCGATGGTATTGATATTCGTGACTTAGATTTACAAGTATTACGTTCAAAGATTGGTTATACCCCTCAAAAGGCCAATCTCTTCTCTGGTCAGATTGCCACCAACCTCCGCTATGGTAAATTTGATGCTGACGAGGAAGATATGGACCACGCGACTTCGATCGCACAGGCTAGTGAATTTATCAATCGGCTGGCGACTCGTTACCATACCGAATTGACCGAAGGCGGCACTAATTTATCTGGGGGCCAGCGCCAACGCCTATCCATTGCCCGTTCAATTATTGGGGACCGGGAAATATATATATTTGATGATAGTTTTTCCGCTCTGGATTATAAAACTGACGCTGCTGTACGCCTGGCGCTTAAGGAAGAAACGAAAGACGCGACAACAATTATTATTGCCCAACGAGTCGGCACCATCATCAATGCTGATCAAATTATCGTTTTAGACCATGGTCAAATAGCCGCAAAAGGCACCCATAAGGAACTATTAAAGTCCTCTCCGCTATATTATGAAATTGCTTCGTCACAACTTACCAAGGAGGAATTAGAATATGGAGAATAATCGTCAATTAATGAAGAGTCTCTGGCACTTTATTTCTCCCTACCGCTTTAAGTTCAGTTTAAGTGTTATTTGTACAATCGTTCTATGTCTATCAAATGTCCTTGAACCAATTGTCCTAGGCTTAGCAATTACTGAAATCTCTAAAAATGTCTTAGACATCATGAACAATGTGCCGGGAGCTGGGATTAACTATGACTACTTATTAAAGATCATGGCCCTCTACTTTCTACGGGGGATCTTCTACCATGGTTCTTTTTACCTCAGTCAATACTGGTTAACTGATGTCGTCCAGCATTCGATTTATGATTTGCGTAATGCCATTAGCCATAAAGCAAATCGCCTACCTGTTTCCTATTTCGATAAAAATCAAACGGGCGATATTCTTAGCCGTATGACTAACGATGTGGATACCTTATCCAATGCCCTCCAGCAATCAGTTCTTCCCCTATTAACCGGCGTTTTACAAATTAGTTTTGCCTTAATCAGTATGTTTATTTTGCATTGGAAGCTGGCCTTGGTTAGTGTCATCTCGATGCCTATCACTTACTTGAGTGCAAAAACTATTTTGAATTACTCCCAGCCAATCTTTAAAAAACAAGCAGATGCTTTGGGACACCTCTTTGGCTATACTCAAGAACAATTATCCGGCTACACCGAAATAAAGGTCTATAACAAAGAAAATGAGTCGGTTGATGAATTTGAAAAACGTAATCAAAATCTGCAAGAAGTTGGCTTTAAAGCCGCATTCTTAGCTGAAATCCTCCAACCCATCCTAAGCTTTATTTCTAATTTAGCCTATATTGTAATCACGGGGCTCGGTGCTTATTTCGTCTTTATCCAACAATTAACCATTGGTAACTTACAAGCCTTTGTCCAATATGTCTGGCAAATTAACCAACCCATCCAAACCATCACCCAACTTATCGGGGTGATTCAAAGTGCCGTAGCGGCCAGTCAGCGGATCTTCACTTTCCTTGGTGAAGAAGAAGTTTACCAAAAACCAGTGGCTGAACATCTCCCTCTAACCATTAAGGGACAAATCAGCTTTGACCATGTGAAATTTGCCTATGATGAGGATAATATCTTAATGCACGATGTCTCCTTTACCGTAGAACCCGGTCAAACAGTTGCCATTGTTGGTCCCACTGGAGCAGGTAAAACCACCCTGATTAACCTACTCATGCGCTTCTACGATGTCCTGGACGGGTCAATTAATATTGATGGCATTAATATCAAGGACATCAGCCGACACGATTTGAGAAGCCATATTGGGATGGTCCTACAAGATGCCTGGCTCTATACAGATACTATCCGTGAAAATATTCGCCTTGGTGATTTAGAAGCCAGTGATTATGAAGTGATTGATGCTGCTAAGATAGCCAATGTTGATCATTTTATCCGGACACTACCTGGCGGCTATGATATGGAAATTAACGAAGAAGGAAGTAATGTTTCCCTCGGTCAAAAACAACTCATGACCATCGCCCGAGCGATCGTATCTGATCCTGATATTCTTATTCTCGATGAGGCAACTTCCTCGGTTGATACTCGTTTAGAGCAATTAATTCAATCTGCAATGGACCGTATCATGGAGAACCGGACCAGCTTCGTCATTGCCCACCGTCTATCAACCATCCGTAATGCCGACATCATACTAGTCATGAAAAATGGTGATATTATCGAACACGGTAACCATGATAGTCTCATGGCTAAAGACGGTTTCTATGCGGATCTTTACAATAGTCAATTTAACCAAGAAAGTGCCGCAGAAATTCACATGGGCTATTAGCGAATTCATTCTTTAATAACGATGACTATAAGTTTTCTTGCTGCTAGCTTTACTAAAAACCATTAAAATATTGTATAAGAAAGAGCCTGGGACAAAAGTCCCAGGCTCATTTTTAAAACACGAACTATCTATTCAAAACGTGCTCCAAAAGTCAGCCCTGACGTCCACTTCATACAGGGTGTGAGACTTGGCACCTAGGCTTGGATGATTGGAGCAAGTCAGAATAAAAGCGAAGTATTCGCTTGTTTCTGACTTGGGAAATCACTCCAAGTCTGCCAAGTCGAACCCAACTACGAACTATGTGCAATAGTTTTGCAACTATCTACCATAGTTCGCTCCAGTTGCTATAGCTGTTCGAAGCGCAAGCGAGTTACAGATATAGTATGCGAAGCGGTTCAGGGCTCTTTTGACTTTTGTCACACTCTCCTTTCTCTTATTTAGGATCAATTTCTGCGCTCCAAGTTTCAATATCTAATTCTTTCAGATCGAGTCGATGATTAATGGTGGCTGCTGTGAGTTGGTATATTACCGATACCGTAGGGACACTGAGTAACATTCCTGGTAAGCCAAAGAAGGCACCGCCGACAGTCACGGCGACCAAAGTCCACAAACCAGGTAAACCAACGCTCCCCCCAACAACACGAGGGTAAATAATATTTCCTTCCAGTTGTTGCACAACAGTTATAAAAATGATAAATAGGATCGCTTTGGTCGGACTAGTCACAACGATTAGCAAGGCCCCAGCAACTGCTCCGAAGATCGCTCCAAAAATAGGAATCAAACCCGAAGCCCCCATTATCACTGAAATAGTTAAAGCATATGGAAAATGACAAATTAACATGCCAATATAAACCATAATTCCAAGTATAAAAGCTTCAAGAACCTGGCCACTAACAAAATTAGTGAAAACATCATTGGCTAACTTTCCCACATTGACTAAGTAATTTGCCCAAGGTAAATTACAAATGGCATAGATGACTTTCTTTACTTGTCTGGTTAAAGTTTCCTTGGCCGAAACCACAGTAATCCCAAAAACCAAAGAAATAAATAAGTTAAACAGACTATTCACCAGGCCAATACCGATGGTAAAAGTTTGTGAAAGCAAATTGGTAGCTAAGGATTGCACGAAGGCGATGGCTCTTTGGGCTAAATTATTTAAATTGATATCCAACTGTTGGATATAAGTCACTAATTCAGGATGACGGTCAATAAAACGCATGACCTTCGAGATGACTTGACTGATTGTCGTAGGAACAATAGAAATAAATGAAGTGATCGTATCTTCAAAATCAGGTAGGACTAAGAAGATTAAAAAGTATATCAATAAGACGATAAGAATCAAGGAAAGGACAATGGCTAAGCCACGCAAAGTTTTTCGATGTCTTTTAAAATAATCGATTCTTTTTAAGTATTTTTCAATATAATTTACCGGAATCGATAGAATAAAGGCAATTGCTGCCCCAACTAAAAATGGACTAATTACATTTTGAATCTGGCCCATAAAATTACTGATAATATTTAAATTATTCATTATCCAAAGGGCCGCCAAAAGAATGGCTATTCCACTAAAAACTTTTATCCAATTCTTTTCAAAATTCATTTTTCATTTCTCCTAATAGCGTCGCATTCTAATTGAATCAATATAGTGATTTTCAATTTTGTGAATCACTATGTCTGCCCGATCTCGAGTGGGTAAAATATAGTCCTCCAGGTTAACTAAATTAATGTTTTCCCAAGTCCGTTTAGCTGAACGTAAAGCATCATCTAATGACATCTTACTATAACGTTGGTTGTAGTGAGCGGGATCTCTCTGGGCATTTTCACGAAGTAAAATAAAACGTTCCATATACCATTTTTCAATGAGTTCAGTATCGGCATCAACATAAATAGATAGATCGGCATATTCCCCAATAAAAAACTGGTCTGATCCAACGAATTGTAAAACATTGATCCCCTCAACAATGAGAATATGGGGCGATTTAATTTCTCGATAGGCATTAATCCGGTCATAACTCTCATGAGAATACAAGGGCACTTTGAGCCGCTGCTTGTTACTCTTGACAGCCATGAAAAACTTCTTTAATTCATGCATATCATAGCTTTCCGGAAAGCCCTTACGGTGCATTAAATCCCAATGTTCTAATTGCTCATTAGGATATAAAAAACCATCGGTAGTAATTAATTCAACATCTAGATAGGGAAAAAATTGCGATAAAAAGAGTTGCAATAAACGCGCTGTAGTACTTTTACCAACGGCAACACTTCCCGATATCCCAATAATAAAAGGCGGTATTTTATCATTGATCCCTAAAAATTGATTGCGTTCGCTAATCAACCTTTGATAATTTTTAAAGTATATACTAATTAATTGTGTGAGAGGCTGATAAATATCATTAGCATCTTCTAAAGTCAGATGGTCATTAAAAGCAAGCAAAGCCTCTAATTGCTTTTCGGTTAATTTCACATTAATATCAGATGTAATTTCGTCACGATAAGCATGCCAATCGTCACGATCAATAATATGATACATATTATTGAAAGCCATTCCCTAAACCCCTTACTAGTCTTTTCTATTCCAAGTTATTTCAACACTTGCATGAATATTGTCATCAAAGGATACTATCTTATGCTTAGTCAATAACTGCTTATCGCCGTCTTGATTGATTTCTGATTTTAACCAGCCGCGATCCCCCTCATAAAGCTCGTGCTTATAGATAATGGTCAAATCTTTCACCTGCCAGCTCTCTATCAATTCTTGACCTACTTGCCTAAATATCCAATCCAGATAGACTAAATTGTTGACATGCTTGTTCTGGTCAATCGCCTGGTGATCAACTAAGAATTCACTCAGCAAATCGGCATCTCCTGTTGGTGAAAATTTAATTTTATTCAATCGGATGCGCTTGCTAACATCAATTCCTAGCTTAGCATCTAAGGAATGCGTATCCACCCGTTCAATTTGACGACTGACAAAATCAATCAAAGTATATACCATGGTACACTTGGCTATAAGGGCTCCTTCTTGATCAACTAAAGTAAAGTTTCTTTTTACAAAGAAGGCGTTAGCCCCTGCCAACTCAGTGGTCACAGTGACAGATTCATTGTATTTGGCTAGACGGTTAATCCTTAACTGATTTTCAACGATTACCCAGATATAACGCGAGTCCAGCGACCAAAGTCCGGCCTGCTTTAGGGCTTGATCGTGGTCAGCAGAAAGGGCTAAAAAGAGAGCAATGAGGCTCTTAATCTGAATACGACCTTCTTGATCACATTGACCCTGACTGATAATAATATCTTTTTGATAAGACGCTGCCATTGAACCCCTTCTTCACAAAATTGTACTTGAACATTTAGAATATATCGACTTTCATTATAGCATTTAACACTCCTATAAATAAATAATAAAATAAGAAAAGCTTTAATAAACTCAAGCATTTGGAAGGCCAAGCCTATGACTAGTCAAGTATTCTCTTTTCATCTATAATGAAGCTAGTTTAAAAGATACAGGGGAGTGAAAATATGCAAATTCGAATTAGTGATCAGGCATTAAATTTTTTCAAAGAAGAAATGGATTTAGGTCCCGGGGATGCTGTCCGCTTCACCAGTAAAGTTTATGGAAAAACCAACATTCATGAAGGTGTATCGGTAATGGTTCAAGTCAGTCAACCGCAGAAAATACTGGTAAGTGAAACAATCGATGGCATCACCTTCTTTGCTGAAGAAGATGATGCTTGGTTTTACAATGATCACTCTCTAGAAGTCGACTACGATGAAGAAGAAGAAAAATTATTATTTACTTTTGTTGATGACTAATTAAAAGGGGTAATCAAATTATGGATAATCTAAAAAAATTATTTTTAGCTGCTGTCGGTGGAACCAGCCTAACCCTAGAGAAGGCTCAAGAAATGATCAAACAGGCTATTGATAAGGGACAAATAACCGTCCAAGAAGGTAAAGAAATGACTGAAGACTTAAAACGTAGCTTTACCGACCGAACTCATAAACAATCCCTTTCAGAACAAATCGAATCCTTGCAAGTACAAGTGGATAACTTATCTGACCAAGTGAACCAGTTATCAGAAAAATTAAATGAGATCTAAAATAACGTTTTCTGAACGCTTATCTACTAGGTAAGCGTTTTTTCATAAGGCTGGCTCGCCATAGAAAAAAATTGATTAATCAGAATTCAAGGATAAATATTTGGCTTAGGCGTCACTCAAGAGTAAATTAACTCATTGAGGACTTTTTTTCTTTTACTAGAACAAGACTGGGCCGAGTAATTATTGATACCCATCTTTTTTAGGAAGTGATCACATGGCAAGTAGTACACATCGCTTAAGTGAAATTATTCAAGTTTTAGCTAACTTTGGTTTTGGAGAAGTTTACCAGCGTAGTTTTAAAAAACTGGATATCCAGGAAAGTGCCAAAAATTTAAGACAGGCTTTTGAAGCCTTGGGGCCTTCTTTTATTAAAATCGGTCAAATACTCTCCACTCGAAATGACCTCCTCTCTGAGCCTTACATCTTGGAATTGCAAAAGCTCCAACACTCTGCCCCTCCCTTTCCCTATCAAGAGGCCGAGCAAATTATTAGAGAAGAATTGGGAGAAAATCCTGAACAGTGCTTCGCTGCTTTTGATAAAAAAGCCCTGGCTACTGGATCTATTGCCCAAATCCACCGGGCCCAATTACAAAGTGGGCAAGAAGTCGTGGTTAAAATCCAACGCCCCCAGATCAAAGAACAATTAATCTCTGATATTGATTTATTTATTCATGTCATCAATAAAATTCCTACTATTTTCACCAATATTATCTCTGACCCCGTGGCTATTCTCCAGGAAATTCGTCAGCAAAGTCTCTTAGAAATGGATTTCTTAAATGAAGCGAATAACATGCGGCGTTTTCAAAACAATCATGAAAAGCGTTCCCTAATCTGCGTGCCTACTTATTATGAGGAGTTAACCACTCATAAAGTATTAGTAATGGATTATATTGAGGGGGATTCTATTGGCAATGTTACAAAACTAAAAGAATTGGGCTATGACTTGAATAATATCGCCGAAAAGCTGGTCTATTCTTTTCTTTACCAAGTATTTGAGGATGGTTTTTACCATGCTGACCCCCATCCTGGAAACATTCTCATTAGCCAAGAAAAAATTTATTTTATTGATCTAGGCATGATGGGATCACTCTCCTCTTCTGATCAAAAGTTATTAATTAATTTATTAGAGGCCCTGGCTTTTAAGGATATTGATGAATTAGTCCGCCTCCTCCAAATCATTTGTAAAGGGCCGCGGATTACTGACCAATATAGCCTGTATAAGGATGTTCAGTGGTTATTTGATCGCTACCTTACCACCGGCTTGGAGGCTATCGATATCGGCGAAATCTTCCAAGAAGTGATGAAAACAGCTTTGAAATATAAGCTAACCTTTCCCACCAAATTCGTCCAGCTAAGTAAAACCGTGATTATCCTTGAAGGCATCTGCGAATCCTTGAATCCTGAATTTGACTTTATGTCCATTTTTATGGATTTTACCTTCCACCACTCCTTATTAGAACAAAGTCGTTTACTAAACAAGGATCACTTGCTCCGGGAATCAACTCGTTTATTGCGATCGGGTATTTCTCTCCCCCAGCAAGCTAATCAGGCCCTCTCGGAATTCATTAAGGGCCGTACGACAATAAATATTTCTATGCGAGAAATTAAAAAGTTAACCAAAGAACTTAATCAGATCATTAATCGGATTGTTACAGCCCTCATTCTGTCAGCGATAATCATCTCATCTGGCTTTATTGTTTCCCAAAACAATAGCCACTATGCTGGCAATATTGCCCTACTATTCTTTGTCATGGGAGTAGTCCTTGGGCTCTATCTGCTCTATTCCTTTGTTCGTTCAAGAAAAAAATAATAGGTAATATTAAACCAGGAGAATGGAGCTTTTGGCTCATCCCCTGGTTTTCCTCATTTATTCTTTTAACATGTCTAGTCAATCGATAAAAAATTAGTCTCACGCTCTTCGCATGAGGATTAATCTTTCATGTCTTCGACATCTTGAAAGTCTTTATCCTTCTTCCCGCGTCTTAGGCGTTTTCTAAAGTGCGTTTTCATTAGTTTATTAAGACTTTCAAGGGAAATTTCTTCGCCCTTAGCCTCCGATTCTGCAATAATGGTTAATACTTCAATATAGGACATAGCTAAGGCAGTCGTCACCATAGCAGCAGTCGAACCCGAGATAAGACCCCCTAAGGCAGATCCTAAACCTGGAATAAACTTCACCAAATTTGATGCAATGGTTCGACCGATATAAGTCGCCCCACCAGTCCCGATCACTGCCCCTAGGATACTAATGACTTGCTTACTTTGCATAGAGATGCCGAAAATAGCTGTTATCCTAGCTAGCATAGTAATTTGAATTGGCACGAGCAAAGTGGCGTCAGAGAAAGGGATCGGGGAAAAACCGACTCCAAAAGTCATGGCTACTGACTTTTTTGCCCAACGGCGAGCAGCCTTGGCCTTCCGTTTAATATCAATCCGTTGAGCATTGGTAAAAGCGGGATGAACGTTTTCTGGAATAACTAAGAAAGTTAAATTAAGTAAGTCTTCCAAGCCGAAAGCTTCAATAGTGACTTGGTCATTAATTCTGTAATCGGCTGCCATGACTGGAATGACACCCTGGATAGGTAAATTAAGACTTTCAATATAAGCCTTCATGGTATCACCCGCTTCACCAATTGATTGGGTCAAAACGACAATAACTGGCATATGGTCAGCGAGCTGCTCAATCAAGTCAATTTCCATTTCTTCAATCCGTTGAGAATTCGCATTGATACAGTAATAAGCTGCGTGCAAATGACTGCCCTCTTTAGTGAGATCAGCTTGTAAAGCATTAATTTCTTCTTTAATTTGCTTTTGCACTTCTTTTGAAAGCTCTAGTCCCCGACTATCATATAAATTGATGGGCATGTCTTCTTTACTAAGCTTTTGAATATGTTGGGTGATGGGTTTTCCTACCCCCGTTTTAGCCAGTTCTTCTCGAAAGATATTATTAATTAAAGTACTTTTACCCACACCAGTTTTTCCAACGACGAGAATTTCAATTTTTTCCATTTCATTAATAGTATCGCCGGCCTGGTTAAGTAAATCGTCTGCGAGTGAAAAATCAAAGTTTTTAGGATTAAATGCCATTCTGCTACCTCCTCAGTTCCCTACAATTATAGCAGAAGACGTTATTAAAGATAAATTAGGACGACTTTAACTCAAGCTTGCAAGACAAACTCCAGATTTTCTTCCTCCAACACCGATTAAGGACTTGTGTTATTATATAATTATAAAGTGAGCTTAATGGAAAGTAGGATGACCATGGAAAAACAACAAAACCTCTTGTTTTCAAATCCCCAGATATTGAATTCGCGGTCCTATCAAGTAACAAGTCAAATTTTTAGTGCGATTAGCCATGGCATCGGCTTACTGTTAGCCTTAATTGGTACGGGACTTTTAATTAGCAAAGCTTTCCAATTTCAAGAGCTTAACCGGCTAATGGCTTACACAATTTATGGCTTGTCGATGATTAACTTATATTTCTTCTCAACCATGTACCATGCTCTCTATTTCACCAAGGTAGCCCCAGTCTTCCGCTTTTTCGATCATTGTAGCATCTATTTCTTAATTGCTGGATCCTACACCCCCTTCTGTTTAATTGCTTTAAACAACTCCCTAGGATGGCTAATTTTCTTCATCGAGTGGTTGATTGTAGTCTTAGGCCTTTATTGTGAAATTTATAAGCGGCAATGGTTAAAAAAATACTCAACCTACATTTACCTAAGTATGGGATGGCTAGCTGTTTTTATTGTTTACCCAATCATCCAGTCGGTATCTCTGGCTGGCCTTCTCTGGCTTTTAGCCGGAGGACTTTTTTATTCGCTAGGAACTTCCTTCTATCGCTTCGATCATAAATATGTCTATTTCCATACAATTTGGCATCTATTCGTTCTATTAGGGACCGCCTGCCAATTTATATCGATTTATTTTTATGTTTAACTCGACTAATTAAGCTGGAACATGCTAGGACAACTTTATTTAGGCAAAGCTCTGTCATTATGCTAAAATAGAACAAGCGATATTGATTCAATTCCAATAAACAAGCTAATAAATACTAGAAAAGGAGAATTTTATGATATTTAAGGTGACTTATCAAGAAAAAGCTAACGAAGCACCTGTTCGTGAAAAAACTCAAGCACTCTATATCGAGTCCGATAGCATTATCGATGTACGCCAACAATTACGAGAAAATACCCCTTATCTCGTTGAACACATCCAAGCATTAGATGAAGCCCATCTGGCCTATGAACAAAAAAGCCCAGATTTTCATCTTACGGAGTTTGATAAATAATGAGTTTTGAAGTAAAAGATAATGAAGTTTATGTCTTTGCCATTGGTGGTCTTGGCGAAATTGGGAAAAATATGTACGTAGTCCAATACCAAGACGAAATCATTATTATGGATAATGGGGTTAAATTTCCTGACGATGAATTACTTGGCATCGATTATGTAATTTCAGACTATAGCTACCTCATTGAGAATAAAGATAAGGTAAAAGGAATCTTTGTATCCCATGGCCACGAAGACCATATTGGTGGAATTCCATGGTTATTAAAACAAGTGAATTTTCCTATTTATGCTGATCAATTAGCACTGGCTTTAATTCGAGGTAAATTAGAAGAACATGGTTTATTAGGTGACGCGATTTTACATGAAATCGATGACGAATCTGTCATTAATTTTGATAAAACATCCGTTTCATTCTTCACAGTAAACCACTCAATTCCTGGCGCCAAGGGAATTTTAGTTAAGACTCCCGTTGGAGCAGTTGCTTTCACAGGAGACTATAAATTCGATTTTACTCCAATTGGTAAGCATGCAGACTTGCACAAAATGGCTCGTATCGGTGATGAGGGGCTCTTACTCTTATTAGCCGATTCAACCAACTCTGAAGTTCCTGGTTGGACCATGTCTGAGCACTATGTGTCCAATTCATTAAAAGATATTATGACGCCAATCGAAGGCAGAATCATTTTTGCTTCCTTTGCTTCTAATATCTCCAGGTTAAGTGAAGCCATAGAAATAGCAGTCAACACTGGCAGAAAAATCGCTGTTTTTGGGCGCTCAATGGAGAACGCCTTCCGCAATGCCCAAGAAATTGGCTATTTTAATATTCCAGAAGGTACCTTCATTGAATCAAAAGAAATTAACGACTATCCGGATAACGAGATCATGATTATGTGTACAGGGTCTCAAGGGGAACCACTAGCTGCCCTAAGTCGGATTGCTAATGGCACCCACCGTCAAGTGACCTTACACCCAACAGATACCGTCGTATTTTCTTCTTCCCCAATACCTGGTAACTTATCCAGTGTCAATAACCTGATTAATAAGTTACTAGAATCTGGAGCTGAAGTGGTTCACGGTAAGATTAATAACGTCCACACCTCTGGACACGCTAGTCAAGAACAGCAAAAGCTATTACTTCGCTTGATGAAACCAAAATTCTTTATGCCTGTTCATGGGGAGTACCGCATGCTTTGTGTTCATGGTGAAACCGCCCAAGCTGTTGGTGTACCTGAAGAAAATGTCATCATCCATGATAATGGACAAGTTGCTGCCCTAACCCAAGACTCCTGGCGAGAAGCTGGTAAGGTACCTGCTGATGCTGTCTATGTTGATGGTAAGGGGATCGGTGATATCGGTAATATTGTCCTCCGTGACCGGCATAATCTTTCCGAGGATGGTATCGTTATCGTTGTCGTTACCGTCAACTTTGAAAATAACGAATTAGTTGCAGGTCCTGACATTGTCTCACGTGGATTTATTTATATGCGTGAATCTGGCGACTTAATTAAAGATGCCCAAAAGGTTGTTCAAACGACGGTTATTGGTCATCTCAACTCAGGAAAGGAAGTCAATGAGAAGATACTCCGTGATAGTATTCAAAATGCTCTCTATCCTTTCCTACACAAGCGTACCAAACGTAATCCAATGATTCTACCTGTTATCATGCCGGTTTAAGCCAATGGTCAAGTAAAAAAGGAGCAACTTCAGTGAATAATCTTTCACTGAAGTCGCTCCTTTTCTTTTAGTTTTTATTGAAAGAAAGCGTATAAATGGCTCCAAACTTCTTGGTTAAAGACGTTAAATAGCTGGTGGTCACTACTAATACCATAGCCAAGTAATAATCCAATTAAAAATAAAAGGACCATTCCTAAGAGGCAAATCAGCAACCACTTAAAAAGGTTTTGAAATCGACTAACTAAAAGCTCCTTATTCATGATCCAACCTCATCTAAGCGGCTTTCAATTTCTTCCTGACTATATTTATCAAGATCAAGCCGAATCACCTTAGCTCCCAAAGCTTGCAATTTTTTATCAAAATTAGCGTAGCCACGGTCGAGATACTCTAGTTTACTTACTTTAGTAATGCCTTCTGCCACTAAACCAGCAATAATAAGAGCTGCTGCTGCACGTAAATCAGTTGCCACAACTGCTGCCCCCTGTAAGTGGTTAGGCCCATCAATCGTCGCGGTATCACTGGTAATATTAAAAGAAACGTTCATCCGTCTTAATTCTTCTAAGTGCATAAAACGATTTTCAAAAACGGTCTCTTCTAATTTTGAGCTTCCATGGGCGATGGCTTGGGCAATGCTAAATTGAGCCTGCATATCTGTAGGGAAACCGGGATAAGGCATGGTTTTTATATTTGTGGCCTTTAATTTTTTCGGGCCAATAACCCGTATCCCTTCCATTTCTTCTTCAATTTGAACACCCATTTCCTTTAATTTAGAGATTAAAGGGAGATTATGTTCTGCTACCGCGTCTTTAACCAGGACATTGCCCCCAGTGACTGCTGCAGCCACCATAAATGTCCCAGCCTCAATACGATCATGGATAACGGCATGCTTGGTTCCATGCAAGGATTCCACGCCGCGGATCCGAATAATATCGGTACCAGCACCAGAAATCCTTGCTCCCATACGGTTGAGGAAATTAGCCAAGTCAACAATTTCAGGTTCCTTGGCAACATTTTCTAAAATGGTGTCCCCTTTGGCTAAAGTTGCCGCCATCATAATATTTTCAGTTGCTCCTACACTAGGGAAGTCCAGATAAATATCGGTCCCGACTAATTCATCACAACGAGCCTCAATATAACCATTTTCGGTCGTCACCTTAGCTCCCAGGGCCTCAAAGCCCTTAATGTGTAAGTCAATGGGCCGTGAGCCAATAGCACAACCACCTGGCATGGCCACTTTGACACAACCTAAGCGAGCTAATAAAGGTCCCATAACGACGACACTGGCGCGCATCTTACTGACAAATTCAAAAGGCGCTTCACTTTGGATAGCCCCACTAGCATCCACTGTTATCACTCCGGCTGCTTCATCGAAGTCCACTTGCGCATCAAGGTAATCTAAAACCTTATTCATCAAATAGACATCAGAAAATAAAGGGCAATTTTCAATAACACTTTTTCCTTCTTCAGCTAATAATGTCGCAGCCAAAATAGGAAGCACCGTGTTTTTGGCTCCATCGACTTGTACAGTTCCTTCTAAGCGCTGACCGCCTTTAACGACCATCGTTTCCATTTATTTAGACACCATCCATTTTCCTATGCTTTCTAACGAAACTTTTTCCTTAAATTAAAGGGTACCGAATAAGCGGTCACCAGCGTCCCCTAAACCAGGAACAATATAGCCATCTTCATTGAGCTTTTCGTCAAGAGCTGCTGTATAAATTTCCACTTCTGGATGAGCTGCTTGTAAAGCTTCTACCCCTTCAGGAGCAGCAACCATACATAAGAACTTAATATCGGCAGGCGAAACATTGCGTTTCATCAAGGCCTCAATGGCTAGAATAGCTGATCCACCTGTTGCTAACATGGGGTCTACAACAAGTACTTGACGTTCTTCAATGTCGCTAGGCATTTTAAAGAAATACTCGTGTGGTTCTAGAGTTTCTTCATCACGATACATACCAATATGGCCTACTTTAGCGGCTGGTGACAAAGATAGGATTCCGTCAACCATCCCTAAGCCAGCCCGAAGAATAGGAACAATGGCCATCTTTTTACCAGTAATCATTTTTTGAGTCGTTTTTGTAATCGGGGTTTCGACTTCAACTTCTTTTAATGGCAAGTCACGTGTCGCTTCATAACCAACAAAAACCGTGATTTCATCAACCAATTCACGAAAGTCCTTACTCCCTAAGTCTTTATCGCGTAAAATCGCTAATTTGTGTTGTACTAAGGGGTGGTTAACAATATGTAATCCTTCTTTGTTCATAAGAAACTCCTTCTTTTTAAATCTATTTCCCTACTTTACTCACTGAGCGGATATTTTTGGGTCAATTGCTTAACTTGTTCCTTAACCTTGGCAAGGGCTTGATCATCATCAAAATGTTTGACGACTTGGACAATCAATTGTGCCAGCAAGCGACAATCATCTGCTGTAAAGCCACGTGTCGTTATCGCTGGTGTTCCAATACGAATGCCACTGCATTGGGTTGGCGGCAAAGTTTCACCCGGAATGGTGTTCTTATTGACCGTGATATGGACTTGACCAAGCTTCTCTTCAACTGCTTTACCAGTTAAGTCAAAGTCATTGACTCTAAAAGCAATTAAGTGGTTATCCGTTCCACCAGACACCACATGAATACCAGCTTTAGTAAATTCGCTAGCCATGGCCTGGGCATTGATCACTACGTTTTCCATATAATCTTTAAAATCAGGATTTAAAGCCTCTTGAAAAGCGACCGCCTTAGCAGCAATAACATGGAGTAAGGGACCACCTTGGTTACCAGGAAAAATTCGGCTATTAATTTTTTTAGCGTAGTCAGGATTATTGGTTAGAATAATCGCTCCCCGGGGACCTCTCAGGGTTTTATGGGTAGTTGTAGTCACTACATCAGCATAGTTAACTGGATTTTCATGGATTCCAGCTGCTACCAAACCAGCAAAATGAGCCATATCGACCATTAAAAGGGCCCCGACTTCATCAGCTATTTGGCGAAAGGCTTTAAAGTCTAACTTTCTGGAGTAAGCAGAATATCCTGCCACAATCATTTTTGGCTTTGCCTCCAAGGCAGTTTGGCGAATAGCGGAATAATCCAGTTGTTCGCTTTCGGGATCGACACCATAGGAAACAAAATGGTAGCGACGTCCAGAGAAATTCACTGGAGAACCATGGGTCAAATGGCCGCCATCGGTCAGATTCATTCCTAAAACCGTATCTCCTGCTTTTAGGAGGGCATCATAAACGGCCATATTGGCTCCCGATCCGGAATAAGGCTGGACATTCACAAATTCAGCGTTAAATAATTCCCTAGCGCGGTCAATGGCTAATTGTTCAATCTTATCAACAACCTCACATCCGCCATAGTATCTTTTTCCTGGATAACCTTCCGCATACTTATTGGTTAAAATACTCCCTTGTGCGGCTAAAACATCCTTGGATACCCAGTTTTCACTAGCAATTAACTCGATACCATTTTCTTGGCGTTGTCTTTCTTGATCAATTAAGGTAAAAACTTCATCCATAATCTCACTTCTTTTCTTTCAATACAGATCGTATCTGTTGATACTAAGTCGATTTTACCATAGATCGTGATAGATGTTTACGATTCTATCTTTTTACTTGCAGCTTTTAGTAAACGATTACGATAGGCGGTGTTAACCTCTGTATCCGCCAATAATTCAACGTAGAGTCTTTTAATTTGATCATTATCATCAAAAGCCCGTAAACCCGCGAATAAAAGCTGGGTGGCTGTTGCTTCATTAGCCCCTAAACTAAAAGTAGGCAGGTCAGCATCTAAGTGACTTAAGATATCATCACTAGCGATCACCGCACTCTCAGGACATAACCCCTGCTTAGAATCAATAAGTTCAAGAAGCTTAGCAGGGCTGATGGCAATAACTTCTTGGTGGGGGCTATAGTGGCGATATTTCATTCCAGGTGCCTTGGGGTGTTCCTTAGAATCTTCAGCAATTTGCTGGGTGGCATCGATAATTCTTTGATTCGGTAAGGCATTCCGTAAGTCTTTCAAGGTGATCGCACCTGGTCTTAAAATAGCCAATTCTTCTGGATTACTAATATCTAACACCGTCGATTCAACCCCAATATGGGTAGGTTGACTATCTAATACTCCCGCGATTTTACCATCAAAATCATGTAAAACATGGTCAACCGTCGTTGGACTCGGTTTGCCTGATAAATTAGCAGATGGCCCCACAATCGGAAAACCTGTTTCTCTAATGACTGCTAAAGTGAAGTCGTGGTCGGGCATGCGGATACCCACTGTATTTAATCCCCCAGTAACGGTTGGACCAAAAATTCCAGCCTTAGTCGGAACAATCAAGGTCAAGGGCCCCGGCCAGAATTGATCAGTCAGTTTTTTTGCAATTGCAGCTTGAGCTTCGTTGGCTATATTGGAATAACGAAACAAATCTTTTTTATGGCATACATGAACAATCAGGGGGTTATCACTTGGACGCCCCTTAGCCTGATAAACAGAAGCAACTGCCCTTTCATTATTCGCAATCGCCCCCAAACCAAAGACTGTTTCCGTAGGGAAGGCAACCAATTGGCCTTGTTTTAAATATTCTGCTGCCTGAGCAGTCTGCCCAAATGTAAAGCGCTTGGTAATCATTTTATTTATCCTTCTTCCATTGCACATAGATTATTCGATCAATACCATTATAATCTTTAATCGATTTCACTTCAGCCTTAGGATTTGACTTTTTAAAGAGACTAATAATCTTAGCGGCTTGGTGACTTCCACATTCCATTAATAGGATACCGTCTGTCTTCATAAAGGACTGGATATTTCGGGCGAATTGCTTATAGTAGTAATAACCATCGTCTTTAGCGAAGAGAGCTAACTTCGGCTCATGTTTTAAGACGTCCTCCCCCATTTCATCAATTTCAGTCTCGCTGATATAGGGTGGATTAGAAATAATCAAATCAAATCTCCGCTGAGGAACCGCCTTCAACATATCCCCCTTGATCCACTCAATAGTAACTTGGTGAAAATAGGCATTTTCCTTAGCGACTGCTAGGGCTTCTGAAGAGATATCAACAGCTGTCAGTTTCAAATCAGGCAATTCTTTAGCTAAGGTCACCGCAATTGCCCCTGAACCTGTCCCTAGATCTAAGACATCGGCTTGCTTTTCTAACTGGCCGCTTTTCCTTAAAGTATGAACACAATCAATCAAACGCTCCGTATCAAAGCGAGGGATCAAAGTAGCTTCATTCACGCGAAAACGATAGCCATAGAACCATGCCTCCCCTAGTAAATACTGGTAAGGCATATCCTCATCGACGATTTTCTCCAACATTTCCTGGTAATCTTTCAAAGTCACTGGATCCATTTGATGTTGTTGCTTCCGATACCAAGTCGTTACATCCCAATCCATCATGCCTAATAACAGATGGTAGGCAATAGCTGGGTCCTTACTGTTTGATTCCAAAAAAGAAGAAGCCCATTGCTGAGCTTCTATAAATCGTAGTTGATTAGATGGTAGTTTCATTGAGTTCCTCTAATTTTTGCGCTTGATCAGCAAGAATTAAGGCGTCAATAATTTCATCTAATTCTCCGCCCATAATGCGATCTAATTTTTGTAAAGTTAAGTTGATACGATGGTCGGTTACCCGGTTTTGTGGATAATTATAGGTTCGAATTCTTTCAGAACGGTCCCCTGTTCCCACTAAATTCTTTCTTTTTTCGTCATATTCATCTTGCTCTTGGGATTGATAGTAATCATAAACCCGTGACCGCAAGATAAGCATAGCTTTTTCCCGATTTTGTTGTTGGGAACGTTGGTCCTGCATAGCTACTTGAATACCAGTAGGAATATGGGTCATCCGTACCGCTGAACTGGTCTTATTAACGTGTTGTCCACCAGCACCGGAAGCCCGGTAGATATCGGTTCTAATATCCTTCTCATCAATTTCAAAGTCTAAATCTTCCAATTCAGGCATAACACCAACCGTAGCTGTTGAAGTATGGACCCGGCCTTGGGATTCGGTTTTAGGCACTCGTTGCACCCGGTGAGCGCCACTTTCATATTTTAATTTTGAATAGACTTTATCCCCTGAAATTTGAAGAATGATTTCTTTAAAGCCCCCTAAATCATTGGATGAGGCGTCAGCGACTTCAACATGCCAGCCTTGGGATTCTGCATAGCGCGAATACATTTCAAAGAGGTCAGCCGCAAATAATTGGGCCTCATCCCCACCAGCTGCCCCACGAATTTCCATAATAATGTTCTTGTCATCATTAGGATCGCTAGGTAACATTAAAACCTTAATTTCTTCTTCTAAATCGTCACGCTCAGCTTTTAATTGATCGAGTTCACTTTTAGCGAGTTCTAGCATGTCCTCTTCAGAGGTTTCTTTAATCAATTCTTCAGTGTCTTCGATGCCTGAAACAACTTCCTTATAGTGCTTAAAAGTATCTACTTTAGGGCGTAGATCAGCTTCTTCCTTAGCTAGGTCTCGGAAGCGTTTATGATCATTAATCACATCTGGATCACTTAAAAGCTCAGCAAGCTCTTGATAACGAGCGATAAAAGTATCTAATTGCTCTTCTAACATTTAATCAACCTTCCCTTATTGGCATAATGATGCACGGTGAACTGCGATTTTCCCATCTTCTAATGGGGGGTGGTTATAATGTTTACGACATACTGGATAATAAGATTCATTACCACCAATTTGAATTTGTTCACCAGTATATACCGGTTTGTCATTATGAATTCGTAAGTTCATTGTTGCTTTTTTAGCACAGAACCAACAAATTGTTTTTACTTCTTCGATTTTATCAGCCAAAATTAACAAATAGTGGGAGCCTTCAAAAAGTTCATTTTGAAAATCATTTTTTAGGCCAAATGCCATCACTGGTATGTTTAACTGGTCGACCACTTTAGCCAAATCAAAAATATTCTGCTTACTTAAAAATTGTGCTTCATCAACTAAGACACAGTAGATTTTTTCCTTTTCATTTTCAGATTCAATATAGGAAAAAATATCAGTATCAGGATCGATACTATAGGCCTCACGGTCTTCCCCTATACGACTCGAAATCACGCCGATTGTGCCTGAGCGGTCATCGATCGCGCTAGTCATTACTTTGACAGGTTTACCTTGCTCTTCATAATTATGGGCAACTTTTAAGATTTCAAAAGATTTTCCACTATTCATTGCCCCGTATCGATAAAATAACTGTGCCATGGATTTTATACCTCACTATTCTCAATTATTTATAATAACTTTAGTCAAGTCAATAGTCAACAAACAGCTAAACTTTAAAAGCTAAAACGTATGGCCACTGAAGCTGTTTTCACTCATAAAAAAACTGGCAGATGCATTCATCCGCCAGTATCCAGCTAATGCGCTTTTTGATCGATGGCCAGATCAATCAATCTTTCAGCCAAATGGGGGTTATTAACTAATAGAGGGCCGTGAAAATAAGAGCCAAAGGTATTCTTATAAATAACCCCTTCCACCTGGTCTTCATCATTATTCCCATAGCCTTCAATCATCCGCCCCAAAGGCTCTACACCAGAAGCGAGATAGGTCCGACCGGCATGGTTCTCATAGCCTACATAGTCCTCATCAAAACGGTCACAATGCATTTTTGTGGTTCCAATCAGTCGTTCTGGATAGCTCTTAGTATAGAAATCAATGGCTCCAATACCGGGGTACTCTTCCCCATTAGTGGTCTGATAATAATTTCCCAAGAGTTGGTAGCCTCCACAAATTCCTAACAGCACCTTATTGGCTTCGATATAATCAAGCAAGGCAGCTTTCTTATTTTTCAAGTCACGGCTCACTACCGATTGCTCATAGTCTTGTCCGCCGCCAAAGAAGATAAAATCATAGCGGTCACTATCCAAGCAGTCATCAATAGAAATAATCTCTTTTTCTACCTGAAGTCCCTTTTCCTTGGCAAGGTACTGGAGCATAAGCAGGTTCCCATTATCGCCATAGGTATTCATTAAATTGCCATAGAGATGGCCAATTCTAAAGATCATGATTTCATCCGCTCCTTCACAAGATGTTGGTCAGCTAATTCTCGTCTAAAATCGAGCATGGCAGTATAGGTGGCTAAGACATAGACTTTTTGGCTGGGGACAGATGCAATCCATTGTAGAGCTCCCTGTGAATTAGAAAGTTCTTCTAAGCGGTCCTCATCAAAACCGGCCACTTGCATCCGAACTTTAAGGTCTTTTACCCGTATGCCCCCTACCGCCGTAGCTTTAATGTTAGGTAATTGGGCGATATTTTCAAACATGGCGTCCCAAATCCAGGAAATATCCTGACCATCAGCAGGATTATCATTGAGGAGAACGAGTAGAGAAAACTCTTCTTGGTCTAACTCCAATAAAGAAACGATTTGGTTAAAACCAACCGGGTTCTTAATGAGATTAATACGGGTATCCTTGCCATGAATGGTTAAGGCTTCTTGACGACCAAACATCCGCTTGGCTCCCTGCAAGCCCTCATGAATGGCTGTTTGACTTAGCCCTAAATAACGAGCAATTGAATAAGCCGCTAGGGCATTATATATATTATAAATTCCCGCGACTGGGATGGTAAAGGATTGACCCTCAATAGTAAATGTCGAAGTTTCTGGAGTTAACTTATCCACCTGGTCCACTGAATAAGTTAAGCTTGGTCGGTGAAACTGACAATTAGGACAGAAATAATCCCCTAAATTACTATAAGTAATCATATAATAGTGAAGGATATGCTCGCAGCGGGGACATAGGACCCCATCGGTATTATAATGGGCCATCTTATCAGTCGTTTTATCCGAATTACTAAAACCAAAGTAAGCCACATTATGATGAAAGTCCCGTGACGCAAAAATTGGCGCGTCACCATTCATCAAGAGCAAGCTTTTGGGACTCTTATTAGCCCCCTCTAAAATGTAATCGAAGGTCGTATAAATCTCCCCAAAGCGGTCCAACTGATCTCTAAATAGATTAGTTACTAAGATCACTTCCGGTTTAATGTATTCGGTAATGTGGCGAACGCTAGCCTCATCAACCTCAAGAACAGCTATTTTATCCCCCTGTTCTTTGGAATTAGCATTCAAGAAAGTGGATATAATCCCTTGTTCTAGGTTTGAGCCGGTATCATTGGTTAATACTTCATCAAACTTTTGGCGCAAAATATTAACGGTAAGAGCCGTGGTAACTGATTTACCATTGGTTCCGGTAATGATAACTACCCGGTAATTTTTGCCCAGTTCAGCTAAAATAGCCGGATCCAATTTTTTAGCAATTTTACCTGGCAAACTGGATCCGCCTTTGGTTAATTTCTTGAGTAAAATTTGCACCAAGCGGGCGCTATGCTTGGCAACTTGTGAACGCAATGTCATTAAAAGCTACTCTCCTCTTTTTACTTACATCTTCAAATTCATTTTCCTGTAGCTATCGAGTTAGCTCGCTTAGCTAGGAAATTTGCTTAACTTTTTCTTCGTCAATAAAAGGTTTAGACCAGGATCACTAATATTATTATTTATGGTCTTGGTCGACTAGGGGCTCCTTTAATTCCCGTTCTTGGATCAAATCTTCTTCATAGAGGCCCGAAACTTCTCGATACCATTCAAAGATATAGGTGAAAATCACCTTTAAAACGGCATAAACCGGAATAATAATGATAATTCCCACCACTCCAAAGAGGTCTCCACCAGCAATTAGTAGAAGCATAATGGTAATAGGATGAATATTCAAATTACTGCCTAAAATCAGTGGGGAAATAATCCGACTTTCAATGGTTTGTTCAATAGCAAATACGATCAGTACCTTGATAACCATAAAGGGATCTTGAACTAAACCAACAATCAAAGACGGTAGAATACCAAAGAAAGACCCGACATAGGGGATAACATTTAAAGCCCCTGCAACAACTGCTAAGATGGTCCCGTAATTTAAGCCGATAATGGCATAACCAATGGCAAACATCACTGCTACCGCGATTGCTACAAAGATTTGCCCTCTGACATAGGCTGAAATTTGCTGGTTCATATCCGCCAATAGACGCATCGTCTTATTACGAATCTTCACTGGAATAAAGGAAGCAAAATTATCCCTAAATTTCTCACCATCAGCAATCAAATAAAACAAGATAATTGGTGCTGTCACTAAGGCAATAATCACCCGGGTAATCACACCAAAAACAGAACCAATACTGGACAGGGTTGTATTCATGAGCTCGCGCCAATTAAAGTTAAATTGATTTAGATTAAAATTATTTAAGTATTCTGCTAAAGTCTCCTGACTTCTCTCGAACCAGCGACCAAAGATAATATTTTCAATTTCTGACTGGTACTGGGCCCAAATATTTGACCAATTACCGATTAAATGTTTGGCTTCATCAATTAAATTAGGAATGAATGAAATTAACCATAGAATGATTAAAACCAGCACTAGGAGCACAATTCCAGCTATCCAATAAGAATTCAAGCCCCTTTTCCTTAGAAAATTAATTAGGGGTGAAGACAAGTAGTAAAAGACCCCAGCAAAAATAATGGGCAAGATTATTGTTTGGATAAATTCAATAATTGGGGTAAAGACAAAAGCGATTTGGGTTAATAATAGGATAAATAAAGCGAATAAGATTAAAATGACTAATAGCGATACATAACGATTGTCTAGGACACGACTAACGATATCGGGCATTTTTAGCCAGGAAAAGCCTTGCTTAATTTGCTTTTTATCCTTATTTTTTATTTCTGTATTCTGCTTGTTTTGAGACATATAAACACCTACTTTTCCAAATGATTTTACCATACTTGTTCGCTAAATAAATTAACATAGTGTAAAATTTAATATATCAGAGATTGTAAAGGAGATTATTATGGAAAAAATCTATTTAGCTGGCTATACACGTCAAGACAACCAAGGCATCCATCTACTAAAATGGGATAGTCATCATGAGGAAATTAAAGGACATGAATTAATAATTTCTGAATCAAATCCAACTTACCTGGCTCTTTCTACTGATGGTAAAGAACTCTATACGCTCACTGACCAACCGAGCCCTGGAGTCAGCCATTATCGAAAAGAAGGCCAGCATTTCGTTTTTGTTGATCACTGTGCCTTCTTGGAACATAACGGCTGTTACCTAGCTCTAGATGAAGAGCGCCAATTACTACTCAATGCCAATTACCATGAAGGGACATTGGCGCTTATAAAAATACAAAGTGATGGTCAATTACAGCTCCAACAAATAATCAGCCGGACTGGCCAAGGGCCTCACCCCAACCAAGAAAGCTCTCACTGCCATTATTTTAACACTAGTCCAGATGGCAAATATTACCTAGCCTGTGACTTAGGGACAGATAGTGTGATCAGCTATCAATTTGACCAAGAGGGCCAATTACAAGAAAAAGCCTCCTACCAATGTCAAGCAGGGACTGGTCCAAGGCATTTAGTTTTTCATCCTAAAGAAGACATTCTTTATGTGATTGGTGAGCTTTCACACACCATCGATATTTTGACTTATGATGAGGGTCACTTTTCCTTTGTCGACCGGGTGAATTGTTTACCAGAGACTTATAGCGGTGAAAATAGTAGTGCTGCAATTCGTATCTCCCAAGATGGAAACTTCTTATATGTCTCCAATCGAGGTTACAACAGCCTAGAAGTATTTGAAGTTTCTAAAGAAGGTTCTCAATTAAGTCATATTCAATCCATTCCTTCTGGTGGAGACTTTCCACGTGACTTTAACTTTGACGCTAACCAAAGTCACGTCATTGTAGGACATCAAAAAGAGAAGAAAGTGACCTTCTTTAAACGTGACCACAATACCGGACAATTAAGTCCACTCAATGTCAGCTGTCCCCTCAATGAAATTGTTTGCGTCCAATAGGCTTAAGCAAATTAAAAAAAGCTAAAAATTACGCCTAGGCCTAGTCAAGACCTCGTATTTTAGCTATACTACAAAAATGCTAGTGAAAGGATGCGTTTATTTTAATGTTAGATATTATCAAAGTTTTCATCATGGGGATTGTCGAAGGAATTACCGAATGGTTGCCAATTAGTAGTACTGGCCACTTAATTTTGGTAGAAGAATTTATTTCCATGGATTTTAGACCGGAATTTTGGAATATTTTTGTATACGTTATCCAATTAGGGGCAATCTTAGCCGTTGTTTGGATCTATTTTGACCGCTTAAACCCTTTTTCAAATCAAAAAAGTGCTGAAGAGAAAAAGCAGACTTGGGAAACTTGGTTTAAGGTGGTAGTTGGCTGTATTCCCGCAGGTGTTATTGGTCTTTTATTTAACGACTTCGCTGAAGAACATTTCCAAAATTGGGTGGTAGTATCTGCTGCACTGATTATTTACGGAATTGCCTTCATCGTCGTTGAAAATCGAAATAAAAACCGCCCTGTAACCGTCCATTCAACTCAAGAATTATCTTACAAAAAAGCCTTTCAAATTGGACTCTTCCAGGCCCTATCAGTCATTCCTGGGACCTCAAGATCTGGTTCATCCATCCTAGGAGCAACGATTTTAGGAACCTCCCGCCCTACTGCTGCCGATTTTTCCTTTTTTATGAGTATTCCCATTATGTTCGGAATGACTTTCTTAAAACTAACTAAGGGATTCCTCGACGGATTTCGCTTTTCAACCGAAGAAGGCTTCCTACTAATCTTAGGAATGGTCATCGCCTACATTGTTTCGATTTTAACGATTCGCTTCTTACTACGCTATGTCCAAAAGAATGATTTTAAAGCCTTTGGTTGGTATCGGATTGCTTTAGGAATTATAGTAATTATCTTCTTTGCTATTTTTCAATAATCACTAAAATGGATAAACGAAAAGAGAGACTGTTTTCACAGCCTCTCTTTTTACTTTGCCTAAAGACTATTAGAATTTTAACTCTTTGTAATCATGTTTACTGGTTTCAGCTACATCGGCGCTAGTTAATTCACCCTTGTAGGTGTTCACCCCAGTAAATACTGTATGGTTAGCTTTAGCAGCTTCTTCAATACCTAAATTAGCAATTTGTTGAACATAAGTCATGGTAGCGTTAGTTAATGCTTCTGTGGCTGTCTTTGGTACAGCTCCTGGAATATTTGCAACGGTATAATGAACAATACCATGTTTAGTATATACAGGATCATCATGGTTCGTTGCATGATCAGAAGTTTCAAAGTTACCACCTTGGTCAATAGCAACGTCGATTAAAACAGAACCTTCTTCCATGGTCTTCACCATATCTTCCGTTACTAAAATTGGTGCCTTACGTCCAGGAATAAGAACGGAGCCAATGACTACATCAGCATCCTTTACTTCATTAGCAATGTTATAAGCATTGGACATTAATGTATTAACGCGACCTTGGAAGAGGTCATCTAATTCACCTAAACGTGCTGGATTCAAGTCAAGAATAGTTACATTAGCGCCTAAGCCAACAGCCATCCGAGCGGCATTATAACCAACATTACCGCCGCCGATAATAACCACTTTCCCGGCTTGGGTTCCTGGCACACCACCTAAGAGCTTCCCTTTACCACCATTAGTTTTTTCAAGATAGTGAGCACCGACTTGAATAGCAGTCCGTCCAGCCACTTCACTCATTGGGTTAAGTAAAGGCAATTTTCCATTTAACTCCATGGTTTCATAAGCTACACCTGTGGTTTTATTTTCAATTAAAGCATCCACCAAAGGTTCGTTATCCGCTAAATGCAGATAGGTCATCACAATTAAGTCTTCACGGAGATATTGGTATTCAGATTCAAGGGGTTCTTTAACCTTAACCACCATATCAACGTCCCATGCTTCTTTAGCAGAGCTTACGATCTTAGCTCCTACTTCTTCATATTCACTATCTTCATATGAAGAACCTACACCAGCTGAGCTTTCGATAAGCACTTCATGACCAGCTTGGACAAGGTTAAAGGCATTGGCCGGTGTCATTGCCACCCGATCTTCATGATTCTTGATTTCTTTAGGTACACCAATTCTCATTATACAAAGCCTCCATTCACATATTTGACTCAAAACAGTTAGAGAATCAGAGCTGATCCTCCCAATTTCCAACTGACTTCAGTATATCAAACATGTCATGTAAATGCTTTCTTTATGCTCAAGACCTAGAGCAATTCGTGGCGGAGTTGTGCACCAGATTTTGCAGAAAGATAAGCGGGGGCAATATCAAAGACTGTTTTAGCCCCAAATTGTTCTTCCTTAGCTAAACGGTAAGCAGCTCGCGCATAGCAAGTATTCACTGCACCGGTGAACTCAGGGTTGCTGCCTAATTGCAGAGCAAAATTATAAACTGCGTGGTGGTCAGCGCTGGTTCGTCCTTGGCGCACCACTTCACCCCCATGAGGAATCCCTTGATGGTTTTGATCTAATTCTTTTTGAGAAATAAAATGCACATCAACTTGGTCGTAGGGTGCGAAGTAATCTGGCATGGTCTTGATCGCTTTGGCAACTTGGTCTGGATCAGCGCCCTCTTCTAAAACCGCATAGACTTCACGACTATGGGCAGTCGCTTGTTGGTAATCAATAGGGTCACCAGCCTTTGCTGCCTCTAGCATGGCTTGATTAGGCACGGTATATTGAATAGCTGCCTTGACGCCATCTACCCGGCGTACTGCATCAGAATGGCCTTGGCTAACCCCTCTGCCCCAAAAAGTATAGGTTTGCCCTTGCGGTAAAATTGTTTCAGCTAATAAGCGGTTAAGTGAGAACAGACCTGGATCCCAACCCGTAGCAATCACAGAGACATGGCTATTTTCTTTAGCAAGTTGATCCATTTGATCGAAGTATTCTGGAATCTTATCGTGGTTATCGTAGGCATCCACTGTATTAAAGTTTTTCGCTAGACGAGGAGCTTGAACAGGAATATCAGATTGAGAACCACCACATAAAATTAAGACATCAATTTTGTCTTTAAAGTCAAGAATGTCATCAATTTGATAGGCTGGGCTCTTTGTATCTAATTTCTCAGGCTGGCGTCTAGTAAAAATTCCTAGCAATTCCATATCTTCCGCTGCATTAACTGCAATTTCCACGCCCTTACCTAAATTACCATAGCCAACAATACCAACTTTTATCATTTTTGTTTCCTCCTTTAAATTCTAATAAAACTAATCTTCTTTATTCTTATAATTATAGTCGTTTCTGAGCAAATCTTGGTAGCTTTCTCGTTTGACAGCCAAATAAGATTGCCCATCCTCGACAAAGACCAGGGCTGGACGTCCCAGACGATTATAATTCGAACTCATTGTATAAGTATAAGCCCCTACTCGAGGAATCACCAAGAGGTCCCCGATCCGAGCCTCTGGCAAGGGAGCATCTTGAACCAACTGGTCACCAGTTTCACACAATTTTCCGGCTACGCGGTACTCCCCTTCGACCTCATCATTCATCCGATTAGCTAAGGCCGCTTCATATTTGGCTTGATACAGGGCTGGGCGAATATTGTCTGACATCCCACCATCGACAAAGACAAAGGGTTTACCAGCCAGGGTATGTTTGACACCCCCAACGCTATAAAGAGCTGTCCCGAAATCATTAATTAAAGCCCGTCCCGGCTCAATGCTTACGGTATCGACATGCTCTAAGCCATATTGATCAATTGCTGCTTCAATGACCTGAATGTAGCTTTGTAAAAATTTCTCATAATCAAAAGGACGATCTGCTTGGCTATAGTACACACCAAAACCGCCGCCCAGGTTAATCTCTCTTACCTGGCAGCCGGTTTCTTCTTCCATTTGCCGACAGAATCCCAACATTAAATCGGCTTCTTCAAAAAAGAATCTTTCTTCTAATATTTGTGAGCCGATATGGCAATGGAAACCGGCAAAGTCGAGCCAATCGCTCTTAACCATCTCTTTAACCAAAGTCACCGTATCCTCATCATGGCTACTCATACCAAATTTAGAATCATCGCGGCTGGTTTGAATATATTTATGGGTGCTTGCTTCAATCCCAGGATTAATTCTTAAGAGGACTTTTGCCTCTTTATTGAGAGATTTAGCGATTTTTTCTACTTTATAAAAATCAGTCTGGCTATCAATAACAAATGTTCCAATCCCTTGCTCAAAAGCTAGAATGATCTCTGACTCTGTTTTATTATTGCCATGGAAATATATTTTTTCTCCTGGAACACCAGCTGCCAAGAGTGTATATATCTCCCCACCACTAACGGCATCAAGATAGCAGCCCTGTTCATTGATTAGTTGAGCGATATAAAGGTTTAAAAAGGCCTTGGAGGCATAGATAATATGAGTAGTAAACTTTTTAGAATGGAAGCCATTGATAAATGTTTTCGCTTGATCTTTAATCCCCTTTTGATCATAAATATAAAGCGGAGTTCCGTACTCTTCCTTTAGACGAGAAACAGGAATATCGGCAATGTTTAATTCATTATTAACCACTTGCATATGTTGCGTCAGTTTCATATTTTGCCTCCTAGATATTTTTCATGATACTAACTATTTTACCCTAAAAACTGCTTTTAGTGATCAAATTGTCAGTCTACTCATTAAATTTATTGAAAGATTAGCAATATATAAGCTAAAAGTCAACAAATAATATATTACGGAAAAGAAGCCAATATTAGAAACAATTTTTAACTTTTATTAAAAAGCTATCACTTTTAAACAATAATTATTCAGAACATTCATGTTAAAATAAAGATACGAAAATGAGTATTCCAGTAATCAATAATATTGTAAGGGCTTCCTTTTACTTTATGAGTGGATTATGGTAAAATACTATTTCTATATAAGATATCGGGGAGTGAGTTTTTAATGAAAAAGACACAACTAAGAAAAGCCTTTGTCGAAGAATTAAAGACCTTAGATGGTCAATTTACACGTATGGGAATCGATACTACTAAAGCTATTGAAGAAGCTGTTGATGCGCTTCTCAACCATGATAATGAAGCCGCTGAAAAAGTGATTAAAAATGACGAAAAGATTAATGCTTATGAAGTGGCCATTGATAAGGAATGTTTCCGACTAATTTCCCTACAAAGCCCTATCGGCGATGAATTACGCTTTATTATTTCCATCATTAAAGCCAGCGCTGACCTTGAAAGAATGGGTGACCATGCCGTCTCTATTGCAAAAGGAGCTCTACGGATCGCAGATGAACCCCGTTTAGAAAACATTGAATCTGACCTCGAAATAATGACTGATACGGTCATTGAAATGGCCGAGCTGGCTGTTAACGCCTTTGTTACTCGCAATGACCAACAAGCTAAGGCAGCAGCGGAAATGGATGCCAAAGTTGACCACTACTTTGATAAATTAATCCCACAAGTCGTGTCAGATATGAAGAAAGATAACAGCTTAGTGGTAACCGGGGCTTCATATATTTCCATGATTTCTAACTTAGAACGCATGGGTGACTACGTGACCAACCTCTGCGAACGTATTATCTATTTAGATGAAGGCAAGGTTGTCGATCTTAACGGCTAAATAAGAAAATATAATTTTCACTTTATTAGGTGCTGATGAACATTATGGTTCATCAGCACCTTTTATTATTGACGGGCATAAGAATTAGTGAAAAACAAAAAAGCTGTGAAAATCACAGCCTTTGTCTTAGCCACACCGATCTCAATACGGTTTGGTTATTTATCATTGACTTGGTAAGCCTCTAATAACCTATAGGCTTTCTATGAATAACTCCTATTTATTGGGCATAAACCTTTTTAAAAGATTTTTGCTTGATCCCAGGAATGGTTAACATAACCACAAAAGAGAAGATATAAAGACATGATAGGAAGAGCATGACCATGGTCACATTACCATGTTCCATAATGATCCCAATAATCATTGAAGAAAATCCACCTACTGCTCGTCCAACGTTTAAGATTAAGTTATTGGCCATACTTTGGACGGACTTAGGGTATAGGTAAGAAACCGTTGCTCCATATCCCGGGAACATCCCATTGACAAAGAATCCCATCATGGCTCCCCCAAATAGCATTCCAAGTGGTGAGGTAATTTGGCTAAACAAGTAGACACCAAACGCTGATGCAAGTAAGAAAGCACCAAACATTAGCCGAGGGCCAAATTGGTCAAATAGTCGGCCAAAGGCAACCATCCCTAAGGACATGCCCACAATGGTACTAATCATCCATAATGATGAACCTTGCACACTGAGACCGGCTTGTTCTTGCATAATGGTTGGCAACCAATTCATCATGCCAAAGTAGCCAGCAATTTGAACCGTACACATTAACATGAGGGCAATGGTTTGGTAACTGGTCCGCAAGTCTTTAAATAAAACAGCAAAATTAATTTTTTCACTTTTATCGAGAGCTGAATCATTTTTTACCGGGTAAAATTCTTTTTCATCTTTAATAGCTACTTGCATGTATAATACAAGGAGTAAAGGAGCGAGACCAAATAAGAACAATCCGCGCCAACCTAGGTGACTCAAGAATAATCCCGCTAGAGCAGCTGAAGTAATCGAGCCGACTTGGCCAGCTACCCCATTTAAAGCAGAAATCCGTCCCATTTTATGGACGGGGACTATTTGTGCCATGATTCCTAAAGCGATTCCGTACTCACCACCGACACCAATACCGGCAATGAAACGTAAGATATAAAGCATAGTGATCGAAGGCGCAAAAGCAATTGCTCCTGAGGCTAAAGAAAAGATAAGCAGGGTTATCTTTAAGATGTTTAGCTTATGGTAACGGTCACCGAGATATCCAAAAATTAGCCCACCTAATAACATCCCTAAGTTAGTTACCGTAGCGATAGCGCCAGCTTGGGCACCAGATAGTGAAAACTCAGTGATAATGCTTGCCATTGAAAAGGATAGAAACATTACGTTGAGGTCATCGGTACCTGAGGCGATGATACTTGAAATAACAGCTTTTTTCTTATTTTCCATTTTTACACTCCTTAAACAAATACTCACAGGTATTTATTATTTAACTCTTTTGACTGTTAGCAGTCACTTTTACTCATTGGAAGACTGGTTCAGTTGACGGTGCCAATCCAAGATATTGTCCATGTCTGCTTGGCTAAAGTCATGTTTTTCTTTGGCTACTTCTAATAAACTATGGAAATCGCTCAGTACGGCTAGAGGAATATCAGCAGCTTGGAAGTTTTTCTTGGCCCGATCCAACTCATAGGTGAAAATTGCAGCTACTCCAATCACTGAGCACTCTTTAGCAACTGGTTGACAGGCTTCTAAGACGCTTCCGCCTGTTGAAATTAAGTCATCAATCAATACGACTTGGTCATCGGCATCTAGGTGCCCTTCGATTTGAGATTGGCGGCCGTGATCCTTAGCCTTAGAACGGACATACACCATAGGTAGGTCTAAAATTTCACTCACCCAGGCTGCATGAGGGATTCCAGCTGTAGCAGTCCCAGCGATGCAGGTCACATTTGGATATTTTTCTTTGATCATATCAGCTAAGGCTTGGGCTACTAACTTACGAGCCTTTGGATAACTCATTAATTGACGATTATCACAATAAATGGGGCTCTTAATCCCACTGGCCCAGGTAAACCAATCCTCATTACGGATAATCACGGCTTCATGATCTAATAATGCTTCAGCAACTTGGCGTTTAATATTTTGACTCATCTATTTACCCTCCCAATGTTCTTTCATTTCTTCATAGGCTCTCACTGGATCGTCAGCTTGAATAATCGGACGGCCCACTACAATGTAATCAGCACCGTTGGCTCGGGCTTCTTCTGGGCTAGCAATTCTTTCTTGGTCATCGTGAGCATTCTTATTCAAACGAATCCCTGGTGTTAAACTAAGTAATTGCCCTTTGGAAACTTCCTTAATCATTTTACTTTCTTGGACCGAAGAAACTAGGCCATCCACGCCACTGTCTAAGGCTAAGCGGGTCAAATGTTCGACCGATTCAGCGACCGTGCCAGGAATTTGTAATTGATTATTTAACATTTCTTGATTAGTTGAGGTCAGTTGGGTGATTGCAAGAACTTTGGGTTGATGTTTGCCTTCTTGAACCCCTTTAACCGCAGCTCGCATCATTTCTTTACCACCCATGGCATGGATGGTCACGAGTTCAATCGGTAATTGACTAAGCTGTAACATAGCTAGGTAAACCGTATTAGGAATATCATGGCACTTCAAATCAAGAAAGACTTCATGTCCCATATCACATAAGCGCTCAATGATACTTGGCCCTGACATGTAAAATTGCGACATCCCAACTTTGACCCCGATTTGGCGACCTTCAAATAATTTTAGAAAATCAAAGGTTTCTGCTTCTGTTTTAAAATCTAACGCCACATATAATGTTTCCATTTTTTCACCTCTTTAACGAAAAAAGACCTAGACAATTCTGTCTAGGCCCTTAAAGTCATCATAATTAACTATAAGTATGCACACTTATAGGTATTCTTATCATCACTTTTCGTGCCTCTCTGGACAGAATTAAAGTATAGAGTCTCGCTCTAAATCACAAGTATTGTAGCAAGGACACTAGCTGATGTCAACACAAAAAGTAAAAATATTTCATATGAAAGCAAAAAGTTAAAATTGCTTGGTTTCGTGCAAGCTTGAATAGATAAGCAATAAGCTTCAATACATATTCCCCATTATTACCTATATATCTATTATTGGCTAACTAATAAATCTAACCAGGAAACACTATGTTAAATAATCTAGAAATAATTCATACTAAATTACTGAGAGTAGCAGAAAAACTATGTTGTTAAAACTTTATTCATTTATTATAATCATTTTATAGGCTTATTTTCTAATAATATTTATTAAATAAATATATAATTTACTATTTAGGAATCAAAAAATATCAAACCTATATTCTTATTTTATTTTTTATTTAGTATTGAAATTGAGGAAAAGTAAATAAAAAGCGCTTCTCTAGGAGAGCGCTCGATTGGACAAAAACATTATACCATAGGAGGAGAAAAATATGGCCAAGAAATTGTATGACGAAAATGGGAACGAAGTGAAACGTGGTGGATGTTTGAAGTGGATTGGTATTGGAATAATTGCCCTTATCGCTCTTTTCATTATAGGATCGCTTTTTAGTGGTGGTAAAAAATCTGTAAACACTGAATCTAGTGAAAGCCAAACCAGCGAGAATCAATCTTCAAATAAGAAAGAAAATAAAAAATTAGCAGTAGGTGATGCTGCTGAAATTGATGACATAAAATTTAAAGTAAATAAGGTTGAATTTACTAATGAAAGAAATCAATTCGCTGAATCAAATCCTGAACGCGTCATTAAGATTAGCTATACTTTAGAAAATGGTCAAGATAAAGACTACGCTTTCGGCGCCGATACTCAGCTTTATGTAGATGGTAAGAAAGCTAAGACCTATCCATTAAGCGGTTCTGATGGTGATATTGGTTTTGGTTCAGTATCAGCAGGTAGAACTGTTGATAGCACCGTTTATTACGGTGTAGACGGAAAAGATATTGAGCTAGAATGGCAACCATTATTTAGTGTTGGTAAAAAAGCAATTTGGAAACTAAGTGAATAATCCATTATTGGTGTCGATAAGAAATATATTTTCTTCATCAACACCTTTTTTTATATACATATTGTAAAAGCAAAAAAACGGCCGCTGACGACCGCTAATGCTTAGTATTTATGGAGATGAGGGGATTCGAACCCCTGTCCAGACACCCCGCTAATACAGCTTTTACACTCATAGTTTATTGTTGATTAAGCGCACTAGAGGTCAATAAACAAACCTGCTAGCTTGCGTACCTGATTGTTCTCTTTCTTTTGCTCCAGGCGGAAGCGCAAGACGTATCCCACTTCAATGAGACCTGTAACTAATACATGGGCGATACTAGGCAGATCTTAGCATGCTGCTAGGCAGCGAATGCTAAAGATTGACTTTCGTTTTTGTCAATTAAATTTAAGTTAACGTTTGTGACGGAGTCGTAACCTCCGAAATGTAGCTGTACCCCGGTCTGATGCCTGTCGAATCCAAAAAACATCCCCAAAAGGATACCTTTTTAATATAACAAACATCTCACCAAAAAGTCAAGATTTACGCTTCATTCAAAACTTCGACTTCATTATTCTTATAGTTAACTTGATCCCCGTAATTTGTCAAAGGTCTTGCTGAGACTTATTCTTTTCTTTCCCGGTCCTTATTCACATCATCAATTTTTTCCTCTAAAGCAAAATGATCGGTTTGATTATAGGCTTCCAAATGGTAAAAACCATCTTGATACCTAACAATAGATACACTAGCATTATCTAAGGGTTCCCCTAGAGAAAATTCTGGGATTAGTTCATGGATCATATTGCGAATCGTCATGCCATGACTCACAATCAGAATATTTTGATCAGTTTCACGATGGGCGGTAATCACATCGATCAAGCCTAATTCAACCCGTAGCCAGAATGTCATAAAATCCTCGGCATCATGGGTGGGATCTAATTCATGGAAAGTATCCATTTCTACCTTCACGCGGTCATTGGTAGTTAACAAGTCCTGCTTTTCATTCTCGATATAGTCAGAGACTTTTCCCCAGATCCGTTCAACTTCTAGCCCTTCAAAGCTCCCAAAGAACTGTTCCCGAAAGGCTTTACGTTTATTAATTGGAAGGTTGGAACCAGCATGGTAATTATATTTTAAAATAATCTCCGCTGTAGCTACCGTCCGTTGCAAATCACTGGTATACACAGCCGAGAAATTAACATCACGTAAACCAATGGCGCTCCTTTGGGCATCGCGTTTACCTTTCTCTGTTAAAGGCGCATCCGCCCAACCTTGGATCCGATGATAGTGGTTGAGGTAGGTTTGGCCATGACGCATAAAATAAATTGTTACACCTTTACTCATTTCTTTCAACCTCGCATTCATACTGATAAACCTGAAACTATCATAACAAAAAATGCCCATTTTAGCGAAACATATCAAATTATAAAACGTTTATTAAAGCTTTTCTGATATAATTTATTTAGATATAAAAAGATATTTCTATTCTTAAGTCTAGAAAGAGGAAGATTTCCTATGGAACGTGAGCAACTCGTTAGAAACCGTCTTCTTCAACTTGAACTTCATTTTAAAAGTATACGTTACTTTGACCGCACAAAGGATAAGCAATTAGAAGCGTCCCTACTCTTTAGCGATCAGAGACCAAATGAATTAATCATTATTTACTGTAAAGAAGGCTTTCTAACTATAAATTCTGATGATAAAAATTATATTATGGATAATAACAGCTATTGTATTATTAATAACAGAGCCCATTTAAAGGCCCAAGATATCGATACGGTAGCTTTAGAAAAGTGGTATGAATTATCTATTATCAGTCTGGTAGGCCGTAATCAAAGTTTTAAACTATCGCATGAAAACATTGCTTGCTGTCAAGATAAGCACAATGCCATTGAAAATTATTTACAATTAATTGACTACGAAGATAAAAAAAGTGAGCTTGCAGAGGACGAAAAAGAAACTATCTTACAGATGCTTATCCAAATGTTATTTACTCGGATATATTTTCAGCAAAAAAATTTATTTGCCTTAAAAAGTGAATTTACCAATGAGGAAAAAATCCACTGGCTGAAGAAGTATATTGATAATTATTATACCAAGGATATTAGTTTGGACCATCTCAGTAATTTAATAAGTATGAATAAATACTATATGATTCGTCTATTTTCAGAGGCCTTTTCCGCGTCTCCAATCGATTATTTAATTAAAGTAAGAATCGATAAAACCAAACAACTACTGAAAGCCACCAATTTTAGTATTAGTCATGTCGGTAAATTAGTAGGCTTTGGCTCAGCTTCATACTTCTCAAAAATGTTTAAAAGACTAAATGGCATCTCACCTAGTCAATATCGGAAAGAACATAGTCAAGATAATAAAGCAAGCAATTAATAACTCACAGCAGCAAAACAACTGATTTGTTATATCTCTTCTCTACCGACCTACTACCCATTTTAAATAATTAAAAGGACTACGACCTGGAACAACTCCCAAAAGTTGTGCTTTTAGGGGCACCATTACTTGTCATAGTCCTTTTTTAATCTATATTCTTTTATTAAACACGCAATAGGCTTTTAATATTTTTCTTTCATTGCTCGTTTAATGTCACGCTTCATGTCTTTTTCTTTTAAGGCTTGGCGCTTATCGTATTTTTTCTTTCCTTTACCAATGCCGATAAGTAATTTAGCAAAACCTCTTTTAATATACATCCGTAGTGGGATAATCGCATAACCTTCCTGGCTCACATGCTTAGCTAAGCGATTGATTTCGCGTTTCTTTAATAATAATTTTCTTGGTCGCATAGGATCCTGGTTAAAACGGTTGCCTTGTTCAAAAGGACTCACATGCATCCCATAGACCCATACCTGGCCATTTTCTACCCGGGCAAAGGAATCCTTTAAGTTGACCTTCCCCTTACGAATTGATTTAATTTCTGTTCCAGTTAAGACAAGACCAGCTTCAATTGTATCTTCGATGATATAATCATGATTCGCTTTGCGATTTGTCGCTACCACATTGTCTTGCTTCTTCTTTGTCACACAGTTTCTCCCCTTTTGTTATCATTTAGCCTTTCGAATAACAAAATTCTTCTTATTTTTCTGCTTCTTATGCTTTTTCTTATGTTTATTCTTTTTACCTTTTTTAGAATGCTTCTTGTGTCCTTGAGTATTTTTTTCTTTATGGTCTGTTTTCTTAGGCTTGGAATTATTTTTCTTAGTCTTTTTCTCTGGATTAATGATTTCAAAATCAACTTGTCTAGAGTCTACATCGGCCTTAACCAGTTTAACTCGTACTTTATCTCCTATACGATAAATATTTCCCGTATGCTCCCCGACTAAGATCATATGTTTATCCACATAGTTATAATAATCATCATCCAAATTAGAGATATGGACCAATCCTTCAACCGTATTAGCGAGTTGAACGAAGATACCAAACTTGGTCACGGAAGAAATAATACCATCGAATTCTTCACCTACCTTATCAACCATAAATTCAGTTTTCTTAAGGCTCTCGGTTTCTCTTTCGGCATCTACACTGCGCCGTTCTGTTTTTGAAGCTTGGTCGGCAGTAACTTCAATGCTTTGACTGAGCTCATCCTTCTTGGCAGGATTTGGCTTGTGGGTGAGATAATAACGGATGAGGCGATGGGCTAAGAGGTCAGGGTAACGACGAATTGGTGAAGTAAAATGGGTATAGTCCTTGGCAGCTAGGCCGTAGTGACCAATTGGCTGGAGGTCATACTTAGCCTGTTGCATACTCCGTAAGGCCATCACTTGGACAACGGGAGCATAACTTTCACCTGCTGCTTCTTCCAGGGTATTTTGCAAATCTTTAGGGCTTACTTTGCCGTCTGTTTTTTTCACATGAACCCCTAAGGTTTGAGCAAATTCAATAAAGGTCTTCATCCGCTCATCATCAGGCGATTCGTGGATACGATAAATGAAAGGTAGGTGGCGCTTAGTAAATTCATGAGCCACGGTTTCATTAGCAGCTAGCATAAAAGATTCAATCATCCGTTCAGCTGTTCCACGTTCCCTAACCACAATATCAAGGGGATGGCCTTCTTTATCAACAATGATTTCAGCTTCAGGCGTATCAAAATCAATCGCCCCTCTGTGATGGCGTTTATCGCTTAAAGACTGGTGGAGTGCAGCCATGTCATTAAGCATAGGTAAAAGTTCAGCGTATTTTTCACTTAATTGTTTATCTTTACCCTCTAATAATTTATTAACGTCATCATAAACCATCCGATAGTCCGATTGGATGATGCTTGGCCCAATATGATAATTTATAACCTTGGCTGATTTAGGATCAATTTCCATCAAGCATGACATAGTTAAACGGTCCTGGTTAGCCTGTAAGGAACAAATCCCGTTGGATAAGCGTTGAGGTAGCATAGGAACCACGCGATCAGTTAAATATACACTCGTCCCACGTTTCCAGGCTTCCTTATCAATAGCGCTTCCTGCGGTAACATAATAGGAAACATCGGCAATATGAACACCTAACTCCAGATGCCCATTGCCAAGTTTTCTTAAGGAAATCGCATCGTCCAAGTCTTTAGCATCAGCCCCATCGATGGTAATCGTAAGTAAGGAACGATAATCATCACGTTTTTGAGCCTCCCCTGGGTCAATTTGCTCAGGGACTTCCTCCGCTTCATCAAGAACCTCCTCAGGAAATTCATGAGGAATATCAAACATATTTAAGATAGCGAGAATATCGACCCCAGGAGCATTCTTATGACCAATGGTTTGGATGACACGGCCAGTCATTTGTAAGGGCTGGTCGAGGGAAGGATATTCTGCAATTTCTGCGATGACAATTTCCCCCTCCACTGGGTGTAGTCCATCACTCAAGACAAAGCAAGTCATCATTTCTTCGCCCTTATTTTGAATCCTTATCCCACCAATATAACCGGATTCGGCTTTTAACTTGTCATTATAGGGAACAAATTCACCGGTCACTCGACTCAAGGCTCTTTCTAGTACCTCTGTAATCGTTCCTTCATCTTTTTGTTCTCCCCGGTTACGTTTAGTCAATTGAACCGCCACTTGGTCGCCATTCATTGCACCACCAGTTTCACCACGGGGGATAAAAATATCATCATCAAAACCTTCAATGGAAACAAAACCAAAGCCTTTTTGGTTTAAAGAGAAGTTCCCTTGATAATGTTTGTCTGATTTTTTAGAAACTAAGCCCCCGTTATCAAGAATTTCGATGTCACCATTCCTTTGTAACTGGGCAACTAATTTTATAAATTCAGGATAGTCATCACTGCTATTGCAATTAAACCTCTGACTCCATTCTTGTATCGTTAAGGGGGTCGCTTCTTTTTTCACTGCAGCGACCAATTGCTGACTGACTTGGTCTATATTCATATATGTTTTACACCACCTGGTTGAGAAATTCGATTAGTGCTTGTTCAAATGCTTGATGGGCTTTGCCAACGGTAATCACATGACCACTATTTTCAAAATAAGCTAGGGTCACCTGAGCATTAGGCATAGCTTCTTTCAATAGACGACCGCTGCTATCGCCAACGAGTTCATCTTGACCGGCTTCGGCGATGAAGTAAGGTTTAGTGATTGCCCCTAGTTGGCTATGCATGGAATTGTTAAAACGATTGATCTTCTCTAGGGAAAGAGATAGGTCCGATTCAATGTCCTTTAATTCCGCTTCCAGAGCCTCCCCACTAAAGACTTCCTTTTCTTTGACATTTCTAGCCATGGCCATAAAAGCCTTTCCTACATTCGTTTCTTCAATGTTTGTCGTCATAATAGGCGTACAGAAAGAGCCGGCTGTTATAAATTGACTCTCTTCTTCAATAAATAACTTGGTGGCAATAGAACCACCCAAAGACAAACCAAAGACCGCTAGCTTGTCATAGCCTTGGCTTTTGATAAAGGCTAAAGCTTGGCGAGCATCCTCGATCCAATCACTTGGATCTGCTGCTAAAATATCTTCTACGCGTCCAGTGCCATGACCGGTTAAATTATGACAATAGACAGTATAGCCTTCACGATTCAAAGCCCGCCCTGTCATTCTTACATCAGCTGTGGTTCCTGTATAAGCATGAAATAAGAGGACAGCTACTTCATTATCGCCGGTAAAATAAAATGATTCTTGCTTTTGCATAGAGGTCCCTGATCTTTCTAAGCTTGACATTTTTCTATAAAAAAAGCTGGGATAAGCCCAGCACTTTCCTAAAACTAGGAAGATAATTTTGCTAAAACGACAGCAATTATCATAAAGGCAAATCCTAGGATGCTAATAATGCGATCCATTGCCGCGTCAAAACCGCGGGCCTTTTTTCCATTCATTCCTTGGTCCATTGCGCCTGTGATATTGGCACTGGAACTTGTTTTGGCTGGGGAAATAATCACTGCTAATATCAATAAAATACTAATTACAATTATTGAAATAAGTAATATATTTTTCAAAAGTTTCCCTCGTCTCTTCTACTAGGTTTCTTAGCAATAGTAACATAATAATCATAGGGACTCAAGGAAAAAACTATTTCGTCTCAGTAGGACAGCTAATCATTATTTACTATGAGGATTTTGAATCATACGAATCTTTTTAATCCCTTTAACACTCATCACATCTTCCATAAAGGTATTGACCTTGCTTAAGAGATCATCCCCACTCACATCGACTAAGGTATAAGCATAATTTCCTCGACTCTTATTGATAATTTTTTCGATGTTAATATCTTCATCTGCTAGGTAACGAGATATCCCAGCCACCATATTAGGAATGTTTTCATTAATAATGGACAGACGTAATGGCGCATTGAAGGTCATTTCCACATTGGGGAAGTTGACAGAATTCTTGATTTCGCCACTTTCCAGGTAATGATTTACTTCTTGGGCCACCATCAAGGCACACTTTTCTTCAGATTGTTCGGTGCTTGCGCCTAAGTGAGGAGTCATAATAAAGTCCTCCCTACCTGCCAATTCTTCAAAATAGAAATCACTAGCAAAGTATTTCACCATGCCATTTTCTAAAAAGGTAAGCATGGCTTGGGGATCAACTATTTCTTGACGTGAATAGTTAAGAATAATCGCTCCTGTTTTAACTAGAGAGAGGTTTTCAAAGCCAATTAAATGGTGGGTTTCTTCGGTATATGGGGTGTGAATGGTAATGTAGTCGGCCTGTTGGAAAATATCTTTCACATCATCACAATAAGACACTTTTTGGTTAATTTGCCAAGCGTTTTTTACGGAGATATAGTTATCATAGCCAATGACATCCATACCTAGTTCAATCCCCGCATTGGCGACCCGAGCGCCGACATTACCTAGACCAATAACCCCTAAGGTCTTGCCCATGAGCTCTTGGCCACGGAACATCTTCTTTCCAGCTTCAACTTGTTTATGGACATCTTCCCCTTCTAAGCGGTTGATCCAGTGTTCTGCTTGAAAGACATTGCGGGAGAGATTAATCATCATAGCAATAACCAGTTCCTTAACTGAATTGGCGTTAGCCCCCGGTGCATTAAAGACAACAATCCCCTTCTCACTACATTCATCAACAGGAATATTATTTACCCCCACGCCTGAGCGCCCGATCGCTTTTAGTTGGGAAGAAAAGTTGTAGTTATGAATATCGCTACTGCGTAAGATAAGAGCATCGGGGTCTTGGTCATTATTAATTAAGTAGCCTTGTTTACGTAAATAATTAAGCCCGGTTTCAGCGATGTTATCTAAAGTATTAATTTTTTTCATGTTTAACCTCACTTTCAAAATCCTTCATGAATTCCACTAAGGCCTCCACACCTGCTTCAGGAAAGGCATTATAGATGCTTGCGCGCATCCCGCCTACAGAACGGTGACCCTTCAAATTAATAAATCCCTTCTCCTTGGCTGCTTGGATAAACTCTTGGTCGATATCAGCATCTTGGCTGGTAAAAGGAATATTCATGAGTGAGCGATCTGATGGAAGGACCGGGTTAATAAAGATTTCTGATTGATCAATGGCTTGGTAGAGTTTTGCGGCTTTTCTTTGATTGATTTGGTCAATAGCAGCTAGGCCCCCCTGGTTTTTAATCCACTCTAGAACTAAACGCATCACATAAATAGAGAAGGTTGGTGGGGTGTTATACAAGGAATGCTTGCTGGCATGGGTTTTATAATCTAAATAAGTCGGAATTACTTGACCATTATCCTCTAATAAATCATCACGAATAATAACCACACTGACCCCAGCTGGTCCAACATTCTTTTGGGCTCCTGCATAGATTAAAGCAAACCGAGAAACATCCACGGGGTGGCTAAGAAAGTCTGATGACATATCAGCGACTAAGTTGGGACTTTTAGCATCAGGATATTTTCGGTATTGGGTTCCCTCAATCGTATTGTTACTGGTGATATGAATGTAATCATAGTCACTGGAATTAAAATCGGTTAAGACGGGTAATTTTTGGTATTGATCGTCTTTAGAAGAGGCTAAAATAGTCGCCTTAGCGGTTAATTTATCAGCCTCTTTGTAGGCTTTTTCGCCCCAACTACCGCCAATAAGATATCCCGCTTTACCGTTTTTCAATAAGTTTAATGGAAGTGCTGAAAATTGCAAGGTCGCACCCCCTTGCATAAATAACACTTGATAATTGGAAGGAACATCTAAAAGTTCTCGTATTAAGGCTTCCGCCCCTTCGATAACCTCTTGAAAAGAGTCTGATCGGTGACTCATTTCCAAAACGGATAAGCCTTGACCATGATAATCAACTAGATTCTCCTGTACATTTTCCAATACTTCTAAGGGTAAAGTTGCCGGTCCAGCAGAGAAATTCCACACACGAGTCATTTTCAACACGCCTTCCTATATAAACTCTATGATTGTTTCAAGATTTTTCTTACCTATAAGTATAGCAAAGACCAGAAAAAAAGCCTATTTAATATTTAAAGTAAAAATAAAAACCAGCCTACTTTTCGAGACTAGTTTTTCCTAGACGATAAAAATAATAAAAAACGCCCTCAACCAGAACCACCACTAAAATAAAGCAAGCCAAGAAGAAAGTCTCTGGCAAGATTTCAATCACTGGGTCGAGCTTGGGATCAAACAACCAAGCATCATTATTGAATAAAACTTGGTGAAATAAAACAAATACTTGATCAAAGAATAAGAGAAAGAGAGGTATTAATAGTAAAGGTAAGACCATTAATCCCTTCATGGGCCGATATAAATAGAAGTAAGCCTGATTATTTTTTAATTTTTTTAGGAAGCGAGCGGATAGCAGACCACTGGTAAATAATAAGATATATAGGCCTTGAAATAGCCGCTTCACTTCATAAAAATGGAAGGCTCCTTTAGGACTCATAAAAAAGTGCTGTAAGGACAAATGTTCAATCCAAGGAAAATTGAGATAAGCAATAATACGATGATAGTCCTGGAAAATCTCCAACCACGTTAAGTCAACGACTTGATTGACCTCTTCAAGATAGGCACTCAGATAATAGAGTGGGGTAAACCAAATCGTGAAGGTAATCGCTCCACACAATATAAAAAGCACCAGGCTGCTAAATCCTAGGTAAAATCGGATATTTCTTGCCATAATTTTCCTAATTCCTCATAATCTTTAACGATATAGTCAGGTCGACCCGAAAAATGCTCCAAGTCTTCCTTGTGATGGACACCGGTCTCAATTAATATCGCCGGCATATCCATACGATTTGCCGCTAGGATATCAGTCGTTAAGTTATCCCCCAACATAGCCACTTCATCGACTTGAAGACCTAACTTAGCTAAGGCTCCGGACATAATCAATTTTTCTGGTTTGCCACAAACCATCGGACGCGTCCGACTTACCTCACTAATCATACGACCTAGTGAGCCAGCACCGGGCACAAATCCTCGTTCATCCGGAAATTGTATATCCGGGTTAGTTAAGTAAAAATCTGCCCCTCTTTGGACTGCAATAGCTGCTTGAGCGAGCTGGTCATAAAAAACACTTTGATTCAGGCCTACGACTACTAGGTCAATCTGCTGATCAATATTTGTTCTTAGTTCAAAGCCTAAGTCACTGACACTCTTTTTAAGAATTTCACTACCAATAATATAAGCGGCCTGTTGGTGATTGACCTGGTGGTAAGCGTCTTTCAGTGCATAAACTAAGGCATCTACACTACTATAAACCCTTTCTGGATCAACCAAGATATGATGTTCTTTTTCTAGGAAAGCTTGGACTTCTTGGTGGGACCTCATGGAATTATTGGTTAAAAATAAAAAGGGCGTTTGACTAGTAATGAGTTTTTCAATAAATGCTTTAGCTCCCTTAATGGGACTTTTCCCACGATAAACCGTTCCATCCAAATCAATCAATAAGCCTTTTATCTTCTTAGCTTTTCTCATCACTTTTTCCTTATTTTAAACGTTTTTTTATCAGTTACTTTAACAGCATTGGCTTTACGACTGGAATTTTTCTTTTTCACCGAGAAGCGCTTACCCACTGTCTTCGTTTGTTTTTTAGGACCTGACTTATGACTTCTTCCTTGGTCATTATGACGGCTTTTCCGCCTCTTCTTGCGCTTAGAATTTTGATTATTCCGTTTACTCTTCAATTGGCGGTTACGTTCATTGATTTCTTCTTCATTACGCAGGTGCTTTAAAACAAAATAATCACAGCCAAAACTACAATATTCATACAAATAATCATCTAAAAAAGAAATTTGCTGGTCAATACTGGTGTGGGGTAATTTATCTTCATAAAAGCCCTTCAAACGCAATTGTTGGAAACTCCAATCGCCCACCACATAGTCATAGCTATCCAAAATATCCATATAGCGGTTAGCTAACTCCTGCTTATCGATGCCCGCTTCAGCATCCTTAACCACTTGAAAAGCTTGGCCATTGATTAAATAGCGATCATCAGCCTGTTGGATGACATCAGCAAAAATATAATTGTCGCTCTTACGTTGTTCTATCCAAGCTTGGCGGTCTTCTGTTTGAGACATTTAATCCCTCCTTATCTCTTGGAATCATTAATTTCTATCTTAGCACACTTTATTTAACACGAAAAGTCTCTTAGTTTTCAAGAAATCCTTCCTCATTAAGTAAAAATAAAAAGGTGGGAGCGACCCACCTTCAATTGATTAAAAACGTTTTTAATTTTTACTTATTAGATTATTTGCTTAAGTTGTAGAATGCATGGATTCCTTGGTATTCAGCAGTTTCACCAAGTTGGTCTTCAATACGTAGTAATTGGTTGTATTTAGCCATCCGGTCAGTACGTGATAAGGAACCAGTCTTAATTTGACCAGCGTTGGTTGATACAGCAATGTCAGCGATGGTTGCATCTTCGGTTTCACCAGAACGGTGGGAAACAACGGCAGTGTAGTTAGCACGTTTAGCCATTTCGATGGCGTTGAAGGTTTCTGTTAAAGTACCAATTTGGTTAACCTTAATTAAGATTGAGTTTGCAATGCCTTCTTCAATACCACGTTTCAAGTAGTCAGTATTAGTTACATAGAGGTCATCACCAACTAATTGTACTTTATCACCAATACGTTCAGTTAATAATTTGAAACCTTCCCAGTCATTTTCATCCATACCATCTTCAACAGAGATGATTGGGTATTTGTTAACTAATTCTTCGATGTATTCAACTTGTTCAGCAGCAGAGCGAACAGCAGCGCCTTCACCTTCGAATTTGGTGTAGTCATATTTTCCATCGATGTAGAATTCAGAAGAAGCACAGTCTAAAGCGATAAAGATGTCTTCACCGGCTTTACGTCCAGCAGCTTCGATCGCGTCAATGATGGTTTGTAAAGCGTCTTCAGTACCTTCAAAGCGAGGAGCAAAACCACCTTCGTCACCAACGGAAGTTTCTAAACCGCGGCCTTTAAGAATGCCTTTCAAAGCGTGGAAGGTTTCAGCACCCCAACGTAAAGCTTCTCTAAATGAAGGAGCCCCTGCAGGCACAATCATAAATTCTTGGAAGGCAATTGGTGCGTCTGAGTGAGAACCACCGTTAACAATATTCATCATTGGAGTAGGTAAAACATGGGCGTTGAATCCACCTAAGTAGTTATACAATGGCACGTCTAATTCATCAGCAGCAGCATGAGCAGCAGCAAGAGAAACACCTAAGATAGCATTAGCCCCTAATTTACCTTTGTTCTTGGTACCGTCTAAAGCGATCATAGCTTCATCAATACCTACTTGGTCAGTAACTTCCATACCAACAATAGCTTCAGCAATCACTGTATTAACATTTTCAACAGCTTTTAGGACACCCTTACCTTCATAACGATCTTTGTCGCCATCACGAAGTTCAACCGCTTCATGTTCACCAGTTGAAGCACCAGAAGGTACTAAACCACGGCCGAATGCGCCTAATTCAGTATATAATTCTACTTCAACGGTTGGGTTACCACGGGAGTCCAAAATTTCACGGGCATGGATGTTAGTAATTAATGACATAGATTTTATCTCCTTTTATCTAATTAATTTTATAATCTATTTGATGAATTATTCTGCAGCATTAACCAAGGCAAGAAAATCGTCGACTTGAAGACTAGCTCCCCCGACTAAGGCGCCATCAATATTTTCTTGGGCTAAAATATCTTTTACATTAGCTGGTTTCACTGAGCCACCGTAAAGGATACGGACAGCATCGCTAGCTTCTTGACCAGCAACTTCAAAAACAACGTCACGGATGTGGCTACAAATTTCTTCAGCGTCTTCTGGAGAGGCGGTTTTACCGGTACCAATTGCCCAGATTGGTTCATAAGCAATGACACTTTTGGCAATTTCCTCTTGGCTAAGTTCCTGTAAAGCTGCCTTAATTTGTCCAGTGATCCACTCTTTAGCAATGCCTTCTTCACGTTGGTCTAAAGTTTCCCCACAACAAATAATTGGGGTCATGCCATTATCGAAGATTGCTTTAGCTTTCTTAGCAACATCTTCATCAGATTCACTAAATAATTCACGACGTTCAGAGTGACCGATAACCACATAGCTCGCTCCTAGATCAGCTAAAGCTAAAGGTGAAATTTCTCCAGTGAAAGCCCCACTATTTTCATAGTAGCAGTTTTGAGCACCAACTTTAATGTTAGTGCCTTGACTTTCAGAGAGTAAGCTTTGAACGTATAGAGCTGGTGGGCAAACCAAAACTTCAGCCTTTTCGTTACCACTTAATTTAGCTTTCAAGTCTTCAATAAAAGCTTTTGCTTCACTAGCGGTTTTATTTAATTTCCAGTTTCCGGCAATTAAAACTTGTCTCACTTTGTTCATCCTTCCTTATTTTTCACTTAACGCTTCAACACCTGGTAGAGGATTACCTTCTAAGAATTGTAAAGAAGCTCCCCCACCGGTAGAAATGTGTGAGAATTTTTCTGCAAAGCCTGAATTCTTAGCAGCTGATGCAGAATCCCCACCACCAACAATAGTAATGGCATCGTCAAGGTCAGCAACCGCTTTACATACGGCATTGGTACCAACGGCAAATTTTTCCATTTCAAAGACACCCATTGGGCCGTTCCATACGACCGTCTTGGCATCTTCTAATTGTTTAGCGAATAATTCATTGGTCTTAGGACCGGAATCCAATCCTTCCCAACCTTCAGGAATGGCATCAGCAGCCACTACTTGCGTATTAGCGTCATTTGAAAAGTCATCGGCAACGACAACATCTACTGGCAGGTAGAGTTTGTCCCCCGCTTTTTCCATGATTTCTTTGGCTAATGAAACGCGGTCTTCTTCCAACAAGGAGTTCCCCACTTCATAACCCTTTGCTTTTAAGAAGGTATAAGCCATACCCCCACCAATAAGGACTTTATCAGCCTTATTAAGCAAAGATTCAATCACGGCAATTTTATCGGATACCTTAGCCCCACCTAGGATAGCTACAAATGGCCGCTTAGGATTATTGACGGCATCCCCTAAGAAGTTTAATTCCTTTTCCATCAAGAAGCCAGCTACTGCATGGTCAACATTGGCAGAAATACCGACATTCGATGCATGGGCGCGGTGAGCAGTCCCAAAGGCGTCGTTAACAAAAATACCATCGCCTAATGAAGCCCAGTATTTGCCTAATTCAGGATCATTACCTGATTCTTTCTTGCCATCAACATCTTCAAAACGGGTGTTTTCAAAGAGTAAAACTTCCCCATCATTTAATTGGTCGATAGCTTCTTCTAACTCTTGTCCTCGAGTAGCAGGAACAAAGACTACTTTTTGCCCTAAGAGTTCTTCTAAGTGTTTAGCGACTGGAGCAAGAGACTTGTCTTTTTTGTCTTCTTCACTTTTGACTTTGCCTAAGTGAGAAAATAAGATCAATTTTCCGCCTTGTTCAATCACATATTTAATCGTTGGTAGGGCTTGGACCATACGATTATCATCGGTAATCTCTCCATCCTTCATAGGGACATTGAAGTCAACCCGCATTAAAATCTTTTTGCCTTGGACATTAACATCTTTTACAGTTTCTTTTGCCATATTCATTTCTCCTTTTTCTATCACTTAGAAAAAAGGCAGGGAGCGTCTGACTCCCCGCCTTTACATGGATAGACGCTTTTATTAAACGTTAGCGTTTATTATAACTTAGCGAAGTATTCTAAGGTACGTACTAATTGTGAAGTATATGACATTTCGTTGTCATACCATGCAGCAGTCTTCACTAATTGCTTACCGTCAACGTCCATAACTTTAGTTAAGGTTGCATCGAATAAGGAACCATAAGTCATACCTACAATATCTGAAGAAACGATTTCATCTTCGTTGTAACCGAAGGATTCATTTGAAGTAGCCTTCATAGCAGCGTTAACTTCTTCAACGGTAACATTCTTTTCAAGAACGGTGAAGAATTCAGTAATAGAACCAGATTTAACAGGTACACGTTGTGCGGAACCATCTAATTTACCATTTAATTCTGGTAACACTTGACCAACAGCTTTTGCAGCACCGGTAGTGTTAGGAATAATGTTTTCTGCAGCGGCACGTGCACGACGGAAGTCTCCCTTACGGTGTGGAGCATCCAAGGTGTTTTGGTCCCCTGTATAAGCATGGATAGTAGACATTAAACCTTCAACAATACCAAAGCTCTTGTTTAAAGCATCTGCTAAAGGTGCTAAACAGTTAGTGGTACATGAAGCACCAGAAATAACAGTTTCATCCCCTGTTAAGATTTCGTGGTTGGTGTTGTAAACGATAGTTGGAATATCTGCTCCACCTGGTGCAGTAATAACAACTTTCTTAGCGCCACCTTTTAAGTGTAGTTCAGCTTTTTCTTTTGATGCAAAGAAACCAGTAGCTTCTAGAACAACTTCTACACCTAAGTCACCCCAAGGAATTTCAGCTGGGTCTGGATGAGACATAACTTTAACTTCTTTACCGTTTACTTTGAAGGCGTCATCTAGGACTTCAATTTCACCATTGAAACGACCATGAGTGGTATCATATTTCAATAAGTGAGCTAACATTTTTGAGTCAGTTAAATCATTGATTGCAACTACTTCTAAACCTTCAACATCTTGGATACGACGGAAAGCTAAACGTCCGATACGTCCAAAACCATTAATACCTACTTTTACCATATTAATAATTTTCCTCCTTCGGAAATAAAAATATTTTTAATGAGTTTCCTCATTTAAAACCTGATTACTTACCCCTAAATCCGTCACTAAGACAAAATTAAAGGGTGCGAGTTTTGCAAAAGCTTGAATGGCTTTTGCTTTAGCACGTCCGCCAGCAATTAGAATGGGATATTGAATATCCTTTATTTGATCTAATTGTAAACCAATACGGGGCATTTGATAAACTATTTCCCCCTCTTTGGTGTAAAAACACCCGAATGCTTCCCCAATAGCTCCTTTAGCAAGGATTTTATCAATCAATTCTGATGAAAATCCCCGTCTTTGGGCCATGATTTTAGCATCGCCAACACTAAATAATAAAGCATCAGTCCGCTTTAAAATATTTAATGTTTCTTGAATGGAGGGCTCTTTTACCAATAAGTCTCTCGTTTCTTCAGTAAGAACATCAGGAACGTAGAGAGAATTAGTGGTCCCGTTTAAGCGGTGTGCGAGTTGGTCACTAATTGTATTTGCCTGAATTGCCACCGAATCGCCCATGCCACCACGGGCAGGAACTATCGTAAAATGCCGATTCTTAGTTAAAACTTTACGGTTTAAGCTTTTAGCAACCTCGAGTATTGTCGAGCCGCCTGAAACAGCCACCGTAATGTATCCTTCTGGCAAAGTATTGGCTAAATAGTTAGATAGGAAAACCCCTATTTGCGCCAAGGTACTATTTTCTTCATCAAGATTACTCTCAATAATATGTACCTCATCGATACCTAGTTGCTTTTCTAAGCGTTGTTCCTTAGCAAATAAACTAGAATCTTCATGGAGCATTTCACGAGCAAAAGCTAAAGCTTCCTCACCCTTAGCGGTGATAACCATTCCATTTCTAGTGGAATCTAGTAACCCTTCTTTTTTAAGGATATTCGTTTCACGCCGGAGTGGTCGCTCAGTCATGTCTAACTTCTTTGCCAAAATTTGGCGACCAATAGGTTGAAAGCGTAAGACCATTTGTAAAATTTGCATCCTTTTTTTAAAGAGGTCTTCCAATTCAGGAACCACTTTAAGGATTCTACTGTAAACGGCTTTCATGACATTCAACTTTCTATTGCATGGACTTTTATTGTCCGTCATGCCTTTTTTTGACCAACATAGTGCAAAAAAATTTGAGCAGTTCTATCTGCTATTCATTTTTCTACACTAGTAGTATAACAAGAATATCATGCAGCCGCAAGCATTTTGCAGTGAAAATCCAAATTTTATAAAAACCGAGTGTACTTACTTAAGCTACACTCGGTAATCATTCTGTATATGTCTTGCAAGGCTTTAAGATACTATTCTTGACCTTTTAGTCCTTGGTTAGAAGCCATGATTTCATCAATGATGCCATAGTCCTTAGCTTCTTTGGCAGTCATCCAGTAATCACGGTCCATATCTTTTTCTACTTTATCGATATCTTGACCAGAACGTTCAGCAATAATTTCTTTTAAGGTTTGCTTGGTTTGTAAGATATGACGAGCTGAGATTTCAATTTCAGTGGCTTGACCTTGAACGCCACCTAGAGGTTGGTGAATAAGCACTTCAGAATGCGGTAGGGCATAACGTTTTCCTTTTGTGCCGCCAATTAATAGGATTGAGCCCATAGAAGCTGCTAGACCAGTAACTATGGTGACAACATCGGCATTAACAAATTGCATGGTGTCGTAAATTGCCATTCCTGCAGTTACTGATCCCCCTGGACTATTAATGTAAATATAGATATCTTTTTCATTATCTTGAGCATCTAAGAAAAGTAATTGGGCAATAACACTGTTTGCCATATCATCATTAACTTCTCCACTGAGCATAATAATACGGTCTTTCAATAAGCGTGAATAAATATCATAAGCGCGTTCGCCACGAGGTGATTGTTCAATCACTGTAGGTACTAAATTCATTTCATTTCCTCCTTTTTCAACTTCCTAATCATTATAACCTTAATAGTCAATATAGGTCAATAGATAAACTTATGGCACTTTTCCTGGGGAATATTTGGAGATATTTATTATAACTTGCCATTAACGCCCTTCAAAGCAGGAGTAAGCTAGCTTTTTACTAGTCTTTATCTGATTTTGCGAGTGAGGCTACTATAGTAAGAAATCATTGATATCAATAATACTTTTTTCAAGAAAGTTCTTAACAAGAGCATGCTATTTGTGCTATAATACATTTATTGCTTGCACCCATAGTGTAATGGATATCACGTAAGATTCCGGTTCTTGAGATGGGGGTTCGATTCCCTCTGGGTGCGTTTCGTAAAACCAGTGAAGTCTAAAAATGACTATTGTTGATTTTACAGTGTATCTAGAACTAACTAAAACTTAGTAAAGTCTAATATTAGCTAGTTTTTGCTCGAAATTCTATAACTTTTCTATATCAAGAATATTGTCATACCAGCACGTAGCGCCCCTCTGGGTGCTTTTTTTTATAGCATTCTTATCTCTATTAGTGCACAAATAATTTATAGTTACCTATTTCTCTGCTCTATTATCTCTTCTATATAACCTTCTTCAATTGATTCCGCTTTGAACTTTTCTTTATAAGATTAAAGTATCCTATCAAAGTTTAACCAATTAATTATGGTGTAAGTAGCTCCCCTCTCCTCATCTTTGTTTATTTTTTATAAGATATATATTCAAAGTAAAATAATTTTAAAATAATAATATTTACTTAATACGAAATTTTATTTATTTTTATTTTACGACCTAATATAATTATTGTTAACAAATTTAAGGAGGGAAAAAATGAAAAATAATCATAAAAATGCATTTGGAGGGATAAGTTTAATAATATTTATTATTATAATCCTATTTATTGGATCATATTCGGACCATAAAGACAAAAAAGATACATCAGCATCTCAATCTAGCCATACATCTGAATCTTCTAAAAAATATAGCGAATCTCATTCAAAATCAAGCGAATCTCACACGTACAAAACAGAAAGTTCAGAGTCTAAATTAAAGGATAATACTCCTCAAGAATATAAAAACGCATTGCAAAAAGCCACGAGTTATTCAAATCATTTCTACATGTCAAAAAGTGGGCTTTATGATCAGCTAACTTCCGAACATGGAGAGCATTTTTCTCCTGAAGCGGCTAATTATGCTATTACTAATGTAAAAGCTTCCTGGAAAAATAACGCTTTAGAAAAAGCTAAGAGCTATAGTTCTCATATGTCTTTGTCAAAGCTGGGCCTCTACCAGCAACTAGTTTCAGAGCATGGGGAAAAATTCACTCCCGAGGAAGCTCAATATGCTATTGATAACGTTCAAGCCAATTGGGAAAGAAACGCTTTAGAAAAAGCTAAAAGTTACTATACAAATATGTCCATGTCAAAGGCAGCAGTCTATGATCAGTTAGTATCGCAATATGGAGAACAATTTACTCCGGAAGAAGCTCAATATGCTATAAACCATTTGCCAAACTAAAATATATATAAGGAGGTAATCTATGATAAGCACTTCTACGTCAATAACATTGGCGACAATGTCATTGCTTTTTACCGTTGCTTTACTAGGAATTGCTATTTACGAAAAGATTAAAGGTAATCCTGTCAAAAGAATATTACTCGTTGCTCTAATCCCATTTATCCTTTTGTTGGTATTCTCTAGTAAACGTCTAAGCCCACGGATACTCAAGGATAATCCTGCTCAAACAACACGAAGAGTATGTGAATTGACGGGATATGACCCTAAAGGCGTGGAGAAAGAAGACGGTGATATTAGTGAAACCCCAAAAAGAGATAAATTTAAACTATACAGATTGAAAGACCATGGTGTGATAAATGTCACCGACGATGAGAAAAGAGTGAATAGTTTCTCTATTTATAATGTCGATAAAGGGTTCATCCTTGAATTATTTAAAGAACTTGACTATCCAATAACCGATCAATTTAGTGAAGTAAACGAATCTGAAACGATGTCATTTGACAATACAGATAATATAGGAACACTTTTAATTTATAATAAAGACAATAATAATTATTCTATATCAATTATGTATAATTCTAATGAATTTAAAGAGATGAAAGGTATGGTTGACTTTTTACGCAGATCAACTATACGAAAGAAAACATCATTAACTGACGATGATTATTGGAATAGTGATCTGTGGTCTTATGATTTAGACTAACAAAAAGTCCACTCTTAAATCTTAGCGAAACGGGATATTGCCCAAACCTTCTCACACACGGTTTATAATAAAGCAAAGACCCATCCGCTATCTGGGCATGTCCTCAGATAGGGATAGGTCTTTTTTAATTATTTTTGGCTTTCCCAAATTGGAATACTTGAGCCATTACTTTTTTCATCGATAATTTTAGCGACTTCAGGGGTTTGGTAGTACTTCACAATCTTCTTATAAGTTTCATTATCCTTATTCTTTTCATCAACGGCAATAACATTCCAATACGGCTTAGAACTATCGGTAGCCTTTTCTAAATAAATGGAATCCTTGGTTGGCACAAAGCCTGCGTCAGCGGCCATATCGTTATTAATGCAAGAAATCGTCACGTCGTTTAAAGCACTAGCTGTTTGGTTAGAATCCAAGGTAATGAATTCCAAATTCTTGGGATTTTCAGTGATATCCTCAACGGTTGGCATGAGCCCTTTATCTGGGTTTAACTTAATTAGTCCTGCTTCTTGAAGCAATAACAGTGCCCGGCTTTCATTAGAGACATCATTCGGTACTGCTACCTTGTCCCCCTCTTTGACTTGATCGATGCTTTCAATCTTATTGGAGAAGACTCCCATGGGGTTAAGGGTGGTATATCCAATCGTGGTGTTGTGGTAACCAGATTCTTTATTCATATTGTCCATATAAATTTCAGTTAAGGCAGCGTGCATATCAATTTCATTATGCTCTAAGGCTTCAATGGGCATCCGATAATCAGTAAATTTTACCAATTCAAGGTCAATGCCTTCCTTTTCCTTCAATTCATCTTTTAAGTAATCCCATTCGTCATTTTTCTCACCAACGACCCCTACTTTTACCGTTTTATCACTATCAGTATTGCCTGATTGACAAGCCACTAGGGTAAAAGCAGCTAATAGGGCCATCAATCGTAAAATCCATTTCTTCATTGCAATTCCTCCTACTATTTTACTCATAATGAGTTGACCCTTTTATTCTACTAATTAAAGCCTGATATGACAATGTTCTTCCCCTTATTTAAAAGTATTCATTGCTGATCTATAATAGCTATCATTAGACAATAAAAAAGCTGCACATTCCGTGCAGCGACTTAAAGATTCTTAAATATAACTGAGTTGAGTTGTGTAAAAAAGTTATTAAGAAGGTAAGAATCTTCAATAGATAAAAGTATATCATAGATGAAAACGAGCGCCAACCAGGCTTTTCATAAATTAAGCAATTCATAAAAAAGTCCCTGTGCACTACACAAGGACTCATTTAAGTTATTCAGCTTTTTGCGCTTCTTCGCTAGTTTTGGCACGATTTAAGAAAACGTTTAGTAAGATTCCTGCAATTGCCCCACCGATTAACCATGAGAGCAAGAACATTAAGCCATTGGTTACCCCACCGGCTAAGACTGCGAATACACCACCATGAGGAACATAGGAAACACAGCCAAAGAACATGCTTAAGGCTCCAGCAATTCCGGAACCAAGAGCTAGCGGTGGAATCACGTGTAGCGGGTCTTTAGCAGCGAAAGGAATCGCTCCTTCAGTAATAAAGGCAGCTCCCATCACATAATTGACATAGGCACTATTCCGTTCATCTACGGTCCAGAGACTCTTTTGCAAGGTAGCAGAGATAGCAATGGCTAATGGAGGCACCATTCCCCCACACATAACGGCTGCCATCACGTTAGATCCTGCACCAGCAGATGCGGTAACTAAGGCAGTACCGGTAACATAGGCGGCTTTATTAATCGGACCACCCATATCGATCGACATCATCGCTCCAACCACAAAACCTAAAATAATGGTCATGGAAGGTGGAATACTATTGATAAGGCTCATTAAGCCGTTCATCACTGCACCCATTGGTCCATTGATGACAAAGAGCATTAAGAAGCCCATAATCAATACCCCAAGGACTGGGTATAGGAAGATCGATTTCATCCCGTTTAAGGATTTAGGTAGCCAGGCAAACAATTTTTCTAATAGCCAAACAATACCGCCGGCTAAGAAACCAGCAACCAAGGCGCCAAGGAAACCAGAGGAAACCGAATTTTCAAAAATCCCAACCCCAGTAAAGGCAGCAAATTTACTTGGTTCCGCACAGATACCACCAATAACCCCGATCACTAAACCGATACGGTCTGCCATGGAATGACCGATAAAACCAGCCAACATAGGTAGCATCATCGCAAAGGATAAGTTACCTACTGTATTTAAGGCTTGGGCGATTTGGTTGTAATCATCAGCAGCTGGATCAGCGGAAGTAATTCCCCAGAAGAAGGACAAGGCAATTAAGATACCACCAGCAACAACGAATGGTAACATATGAGAAACACCATTCATTAAGTGCTTATAAGCTAAACGGCCTAATGTTTCGCCATCTGAGCTCTCTTCTTCTTCAGCATTTTGGCCTTTCTTAGCATGATAGATGGGTAGCTTGTCATTGGCTGCCCGTTCCACTAATTGGTCAGCCTTGTTGACACCATCACCAACCGGAACAATAATAATTGGTTTGCCGTCGAAACGAGCCATTTCAACTTGTTTATCGGCAGCAACAATGACAGCAGTTGCTTCTTCGATATCTTTTTTGGTTAAACGATTTTCTACCCCACTTTGACCATTAGTTTCAACCTTAATCCGGTAACCAGCGGCTTTTCCGGCTTTTTTCAAGCGTTCTTCCGCCATATAGGTATGGGCGATCCCAGTTGGACAAGCGGTCACGGCAACGATATATACATCATTATCAGTACTATCAGTCTTATCCGCTTCAACTGGTGCAGCTTTGGCTTCACTCTTTTCTTCCGCTGCCTCTTCACTTTCATCATGAGCCTTGATAATTTCTAGGACTTCATCAGGACTTTCTGCTTTTAATAAAGCATCTTTGACTCCGTCTTTTAACAAGACTTTAGACAATTGCGCTAAGGCCTTCAGGTGTTCACCACCGCCCCCTTCTGGAGCAGCAATCATAAAGATTAATTTAGCCGGTTGACCGTCAAAGGATTCCCATTCAATTCCTTCAGCGCTCCGAGCAAAAATAATAGCAGCTTCTTTGATTGATTCATGTTGGGCATGAGGAATGGCAATTTCATCACCAACGCCAGTAGTAGATTGAGCTTCCCTGGCTTCTAATTTTTCCACATAAGCTTGGGCATCACTGACGCCTCCACAATCTGAGAAACGCTTAGCTAGATGGACTAGGGTATCTTTTTTACTATCAGTTTGTAAATTGAGATCCATAGCCTCTTTGACAAATAAATCAGATAATTTCATTGCTTTGAATCCTCCTTTTTAATTTTCTTTCTTAACGACAATTTGATCAACTAATTCTTCAACTAAGTCCTTCGTCGTAATTCCAACGGAAAAGGCTGTTCCTGATCCAGTAGCTGCAGCGATTTTTAATGATTCGGCATAGTCCTTACTTTCAACGTAAGCACTGATAAAGCCAGACAACATGGAATCGCCAGCTCCTACAGAGTTTATAACCTTCCCAGTAGGCACATTGGCCCGGTAGATATCTCCCGCTTCAGTCAACAGTAAGCTCCCATCACCACCTAGGGATACTAAGACATTTAAAGCCCCAGCTTCCTGTAAGGCCTTGGCATATTTAATTAAATCAGCATCTGATTCAATCTGAGTTTCGAATAGTTCACCAAGTTCTTCGCGGTTTGGTTTAATAATAAAAGGTTTATATTCTAAACAGGCTTTTAATAATTGCTTATTAGAATCTAAAACAAAATTAACTTTTTTCTCTAAGCATAATTTAGCAATACGGATATAAGCTTCCTCATCCAATCCAGGAGCGGCATTTCCTGCTAGAAAGACAGTATCATTTTCTGTCAGTTCTTCATTCAAGTAAGTCATTAATTCTTGGAATTTATCAGCATCGACTCTTGGTCCTTGGGCATTAATTTCGGTTTCTTGTGGGCCTTTGAGCTTCACATTAATCCGAGTAGGCTGGTCGAGTTCAATAAAATGGGTATTGACCCCTTCAGCTTCTAATTCATCAATAATGAATTGACCGGAAAATCCACCAATAAAACCAGTGGCAATATTTTCTTTCCCTAAACGCTGGAAGACGACTGATGCATTAATCCCTTTACCACCTGCCACATAGTGGTCTTCATGGGATCGGTTTAGGTCACCTAATTTTATATCATCAACTTGCATTACTAAATCCACAGCGGGATTAAAGGTAATGGTATAAATCATTGAGATACCTCCATAATTTTCATATAGTTTTCATATTTTGAATTGCTCTCATTAGTTAATAAAACAGCTCGGTCTAAGTCACAGACGTGACAGAAAGTACTTTGGTCAAATTTACTTGCATCAGCCAAGATATAACGGTAACGACTATGGTCAATTGCCGCTTTCTTAATTTGTGCTTCCTCTATGTCAGGTGTGGTATATCCGGTATCAAGATCAATGCCATTCATTCCTATAAAAGCTTTATCAAAGTTAAAAGATTGAACCTGAGATAAGGCTATGCCACCGATCAAGGTTCCCGTACTTTCTTTAATTTCACCGCCCACAACAATGGTATGGATCTGTGATTGATAGAGAGCTTGGGCAACTTCCAGGCCATTAGTCACAACAATAATTTCCTTATTAATAATCCAGGGAATCATTTCAATCGTCGTGGTACCAGAATCAAGATAAATCGTATCATGATCAGCAACCATTTCTCCGGCTAATTTTCCAATGAGTTGTTTTTCTAAAACATTCACTTGGCTTTTCTCGGATAAGGAAGCTTCCATATTACGTTGCTGAACTCTTTTGGCTCCACCATGAATACGTTCTAATTTCCCCGCCTTTTCCAAACTATCAAAATCTCTTCTAATAGTTGATTCAGAAACAGCTAACTGTTTTGATACCTCTTGAAGATTTAAGATAGGGACTTTGGTTAAGGCTTCCATAATATACTTTTGCCTTTCTTCGGTAAGCATAATCTACCTCCCTCCATTAATTGAAATCGTTTTCTCTTTTAACATAGGATATTATAAAGGAAATCCAGCTGTTAATCAATCATTTTCTTTCATATTCTATCAAAAAGGGCCAATTTTTGACAGATTTTGCAGAATAAAGTGTATTTTATCTATCATATTGAACAAAGTCAGAAAATATATTTAGACAAATAAAAAAGCAACCCTTTATAGAGTTGCTTAAATATGACCCGTACGGGAATCGAACCCGTGTTACCGCCGTGAAAGGGCGGTGTCTTAACCGCTTGACCAACGGGCCAAAATATATTTTTTATGGTCCGAGACAGAATCGAACTGCCGACACCTTGAGCTTCAATCAAGTGCTCTACCAACTGAGCTATCGGACCTTAAAAATGAAACGGTCCGGACGGGATTTGAACCCGCGATCTCCTCCGTGACAGGGAGGCATGTTAACCCCTACACCACCGGACCTGAAAAATTTAGGTAAAATAAAATTGCGGAGACAGGATTCGAACCTGTGACCTCCGGGTTATGAGCCCGACGAGCTGCCAGCTGCTCTACTCCGCGATGTCAATATCTCCATTAGGATAATACCTAAATATGACCCGTACGGGAATCGAACCCGTGTTACCGCCGTGAAAGGGCGGTGTCTTAACCGCTTGACCAACGGGCCATTGGATAACGGAGGATAAGGGATTCGAACCCTTGCGTCAGTTTCCCGACCTAACGATTTAGCAAACCGTCCTCTTCGGCCTCTTGAGTAATCCTCCACAAATTATAAATGGGCCTGAATGGACTCGAACCATCGACCTCACCCTTATCAGGGGTGCGCTCTAACCAGCTGAGCTACAGGCCCATATAATGTAAGCGGGTGACGAGAATCGAACTCGCGACAACAGCTTGGAAGGCTGTGGTTTTACCACTAAACTACACCCGCATACGGTCCGGACGGGATTTGAACCCGCGATCTCCTCCGTGACAGGGAGGCATGTTAACCCCTACACCACCGGACCTATTCAATTTTGAATAATTGCGGAGGCAGGATTCGAACCTGCGACCTCCGGGTTATGAGCCCGACGAGCTACCAGCTGCTCTACTCCGCGATAATAAGTAAAGGAGGATAAGGGATTCGAACCCTTGCGCGGTTTGACCCGCCTGACGGTTTTCAAGACCGTTCCCTTCAGCCAGACTTGGGTAATCCTCCATAATATAATTAACAAGATGGACCTTGTAGGACTCGAACCTACGGCCGGACGGTTATGAGCCGTCTGCTCTAACCAACTGAGCTAAAGGTCCGAACATTAATAGCGGCGGAGGGGATCGAACCCCCGACCTCCCGGGTATGAACCGGACGCTCTAGCCAGCTGAGCTACACCGCCAAATTATAATGTAATGGAGGATAGCGGGATCGAACCGCTGACCTCCTGCTTGCAAAGCAGGCGCTCTCCCAGCTGAGCTAATCCCCCCAAAGTCGGGAAAACAGGATTCGAACCTGCGACCCCTTGGTCCCAAACCAAGTGCTCTACCAAGCTGAGCTATTTCCCGATAATGCACCCAGCAGGATTCGAACCTGCAACCGCCTGATTCGTAGTCAGGTACTCTATCCAGTTGAGCCATGGGTGCCTATTTATAAAAAACTTATGCCGAGGACCGGAATCGAACCGGTACGGTGTTTAACCACCGCGGGATTTTAAGTCCCGTGCGTCTGCCTGTTCCGCCACCCCGGCATAATAATATTTAATTTTAAGCCATTTGGCTAAGCGGAAGACGGGATTCGAACCCGCGACCCCCACCTTGGCAAGGTGATGTTCTACCACTGAACTACTTCCGCATGAGATATAATGCCGGCTAAAGGACTTGAACCCTCGACCCCCTGATTACAAATCAGATGCTCTACCAACTGAGCTAAGCCGGCTTTTATATTAGTGCGGGTGAAGGGACTTGAACCCCCACGCCTCTCGGCGCCAGATCCTAAATCTGGTGCGTCTGCCAATTCCGCCACACCCGCATGTAAATGATCCGTGGGAGGCTCGAACTCCCGACCCTCTGATTAAAAGTCAGATGCTCTACCAACTGAGCTAACGAATCATAATGGAGAATGAGGGGCTCGAACCCCCGACATTCTGCTTGTAAGGCAGACGCTCTCCCAGCTGAGCTAATTCTCCATAAAATATTGCACGGCAACGTCCTAGTCTCACAGGGGGCAACCCCCAACTACATTCGGCGCTAAGAAGCTTAACTGCTGTGTTCGGGATGGATACAGGTGGGTCCTTCTTGCCATCGTCACCGTACAATTTATTTTTTTGAGCTTGTTCGCTCAAAACTGAATCTATCATGCCTTCCTTAAACCTTCATACAACCTTATCCTTTGGATAAGTCCTCGACCAATTAGTATTTGTCCGCTCCACTTATTACTAAGCTTCCACTCCAAACCTATCAACCTGATCGTCTTTCAGGGGTCTTACTACTTTTAAAGTATGGGAAATCTCATCTTGAGGGGGGCTTCACGCTTAGATGCTTTCAGCGCTTATCCCGTCCACACATAGCTACCCAGCCATGCTCCTGGTGGAACAACTGGTACACCAGCGGTGTGTCCATCCCGGTCCTCTCGTACTAAGGACAGCTCCTCTCAAATTTCCAACGCCCGCGACGGATAGGGACCGAACTGTCTCACGACGTTCTGAACCCAGCTCGCGTACCGCTTTAATGGGCGAACAGCCCAACCCTTGGGACCGACTTCAGCCCCAGGATGCGATGAGCCGACATCGAGGTGCCAAACCTCCCCGTCGATGTGAACTCTTGGGGGAGATAAGCCTGTTATCCCCAGGGTAGCTTTTATCCGTTGAGCGATGGCCCTTCCATGCGGAACCACCGGATCACTAAGCCCGACTTTCGTCCCTGCTCGACTTGTAGGTCTCGCAGTCAAGCTCCCTTCTGCCTTTACACTCTGCGAATGATTTCCAACCATTCTGAGGGAACCTTTGGGCGCCTCCGTTACACTTTAGGAGGCGACCGCCCCAGTCAAACTGCCTGACTGACACTGTCTCCCGACCAGCTAATGGTCGCGGGTTAGAATGGTCATCCCACAAGGGTAGTATCCCACCAGTGCCTCCATCGAGACTAGCGTCCCGACTTCGATGGCTCCTACCTATCCTGTACATGTGGCACAAACATTCAATATCAACCTACAGTAAAGCTCCATGGGGTCTTTCCGTCCTGTCGCGGGTAACCAGCATCTTCACTGGTACTACAATTTCACCGAGCCTCTCGTTGAGACAGTGCCCAAATCGTTACGCCTTTCGTGCGGGTCAGAACTTACCTGACAAGGAATTTCGCTACCTTAGGACCGTTATAGTTACGGCCGCCGTTTACTGGGGCTTCAATTCAGAGCTTCGCATACGCTAACCCTTCCTCTTAACCTTCCAGCACCGGGCAGGCGTCAGCCTCTATACATCATCTTTCGATTTGGCAGAGACCTATGTTTTTGATAAACAGTCGCTTGGGCCTATTCACTGCGGCTGACCTTGCGGTCAGCACCCCTTCTCCCGAAGTTACGGGGTCATTTTGCCGAGTTCCTTAACGAGAGTTCGCTCGCTCACCTTAGTGTTCTCCACTCGACTACCTGTGTCGGTTTGCGGTACGGGTTGTTTGATTCTCACTAGAAACTTTTCTTGACAGCGTGACGTCGGCGGCTTCGGTACTTTATTTCCCTCCCCGTCACAACTCATGAAGTCTGAGGCAAGCCTTTCACTCACCTTCTCACTCATTGCTTGGACGCGTTTTTCCATCTCCGCGCTCCGCTTAGCCTTCTGTGTCCTTCCATCGCTCAAACAAATCAAACAAGTACAGGAATCTCAACCTGTTGTCCATCGCCTATCCCTTTCGGTCTCGGCTTAGGTCCCGACTAACCCTGGGAGGACGAGCCTTCCCCAGGAAACCTTAGTCATTCGGTGGACGGGATTCTCACCCGTCTTTCGCTACTCATACCGGCATTCTCACTTCTATACGCTCCACATGTCCTCACGATCATGCTTCTCTGCCTATAGAACGCTCTCCTACCATCCTACGGATCCACAGCTTCGGTGTTCAGTTTAGCCCCGGTACATTTTCGGCGCAGGGTCACTCGACTAGTGAGCTATTACGCACTCTTTCAATGATGGCTGCTTCTAAGCCAACATCCTAGTTGTCTAAGCAACCCCACATCCTTTTCCACTTAACTGAAACTTTGGGACCTTAGCTGGTGGTCTGGGCTCTTTCCCTTTCGACTACGGATCTTATCACTCGCAGTCTGACTCCCGGACTAAACTATTTGGCATTCGGAGTTTATCAGATGTCGGTAATCCAGGATGGACCCCTCGATCAAACAGTGCTCTACCTCCAATAGTCATCATCCGAGGCTAGCCCTAAAGCTATTTCGGAGAGAACCAGCTATCTCCAAGTTCGATTGGAATTTCACCGCTACCCACACCTCATCCCCGCCTTTTTCAACAGACGTGGGTTCGGCCCTCCAGTGTGTTTTACCACACCTTCAGCCTGGACATGAGTAGATCACTTGGTTTCGGGTCGACGACAACAAACTCAACGCCCTCTTCAGACTCGCTTTCGCTGTGGCTCCGCTTCTTCAGCTTAACCTTGCTTGCTATCGTCACTCGCCGGTCCGTTCTACAAAAAGTACGCCATCACCCCTTAACGGGCTCTGACTGCTTGTAGGCATACGGTTTCAGGTACTCTTTCACTCCCCTTCCGGGGTGCTTTTCACCTTTCCCTCACGGTACTGGTTCACTATCGGTCACTAGGGAGTATTTAGGCTTGCCAGATGGTCCTGGCGGATTCCGACGGAATTTCACGTGTACCGCCGTACTCAGGATACTGAATGAGGTGGCTGAGCTTTCGCCTACGGGATTGTCACCCTCTCTGATCGCCCTTTCCATGGCGTTCGACTAGCTCATTCACTCCCGTCCATCAGTCCTACAACCCCAGCATGCAAGCACGCTGGTTTGGCCTCTTTCCGTTTCGCTCGCCGCTACTCGGGAAATCGATTTTTCTTTCTCTTCCTGTGGCTACTGAGATGTTTCAGTTCACCACGTCTACCGTCCGCTCAACTATGTGTTCACTGAGTGGACCATTGTCGATTAAAACAATGAGGTTCCCCCATTCGGAAATCTCCGGATCAAAGCTTACTTACAGCTCCCCGAAGCATATCGGTGTTCGTCCCGTCCTTCATCGGCTCCTAGTGCCAAGGCATTCACCGTACGCCCTTATTCACTTAACCACCGGTTAAGTTGTATGATGCGAAAAGTTTTAAAACTCTTTCTTTTTCGGTTTTTACGCTTGGTAAAATTGGTTTATTGACATTTCTATCTCGCAAAAAATAGAAATGCGGAATGTTATGATAGTATTCAGTTTTCAAAGAACAATCTGCAACGTTTCCGTTGCAATGGAGGATAGCGGGATCGAACCGCTGACCTCCTGCTTGCAAAGCAGGCGCTCTCCCAGCTGAGCTAATCCCCCGGGTATGAGTTATGGTCATTTAATAAACATGTAATGGGCCTGAATGGACTCGAACCATCGACCTCACCCTTATCAGGGGTGCGCTCTAACCAGCTGAGCTACAGGCCCGGTTAAATCCATCAACCATGTGAATAGACCTCTCAAAACTAAACAAAGAAGACTCAAATATGCATTCCGAATATATCCTTAGAAAGGAGGTGATCCAGCCGCAGGTTCACCTACGGCTACCTTGTTACGACTTCACCCCAATCATCTGTCCCACCTTCGGCGGCTGGCTCCAAAGGTTACCTCACCGACTTCAGGTGTTACAAACTCTCGTGGTGTGACGGGCGGTGTGTACAAGACCCGGGAACGTATTCACCGCGGCGTGCTGATCCGCGATTACTAGCGATTCCGGCTTCATGTAGTCGAGTTGCAGACTACAATCCGAACTGAGAATGGCTTTAAGAGATTCGCTTGCTTTCACAAGGTCGCTGCTCGTTGTACCATCCATTGTAGCACGTGTGTAGCCCAAGTCATAAGGGGCATGATGATTTGACGTCATCCCCGCCTTCCTCCGGTTTGTCACCGGCAGTCTCGCTAGAGTGCCCAACTGAATGCTGGCAACTAACAATAAGGGTTGCGCTCGTTGCGGGACTTAACCCAACATCTCACGACACGAGCTGACGACAACCATGCACCACCTGTCACTTTGTCCCCGAAGGGAAAGCTCTATCTCTAGAGTGGTCAAAGGATGTCAAGACTTGGTAAGGTTCTTCGCGTTGCTTCGAATTAAACCACATGCTCCACCGCTTGTGCGGGTCCCCGTCAATTCCTTTGAGTTTCAGCCTTGCGGCCGTACTCCCCAGGCGGAGTGCTTAATGCGTTAACTCCGGCACTGAAGGGTGGAAACCCTCCAACACCTAGCACTCATCGTTTACGGCGTGGACTACCAGGGTATCTAATCCTGTTTGCTACCCACGCTTTCGGGCCTCAGCGTCAGTGACAGACCAGAAAGTCGCCTTCGCCACTGGTGTTCTTCCATATATCTACGCATTCCACCGCTACACATGGAGTTCCACTTTCCTCTTCTGTACTCAAGTTCCCCAGTTTCCAATGCACTTCCACGGTTAAGCCGTGGGCTTTCACATCAGACTTAAGAAACCGCCTGCGCCCCCTTTACGCCCAATAAATCCGGACAACGCTTGCCACCTACGTATTACCGCGGCTGCTGGCACGTAGTTAGCCGTGGCTTTCTGGTAAGATACCGTCAAGACTGGAGCAGTTACTCTCCAATTTGTTCTTCTCTTACAACAGAGCTTTACGATCCGAAAACCTTCTTCACTCACGCGGCGTTGCTCCGTCAGGCTTGCGCCCATTGCGGAAGATTCCCTACTGCTGCCTCCCGTAGGAGTTTGGGCCGTGTCTCAGTCCCAATGTGGCCGATTACCCTCTCAGGTCGGCTATGCATCATTGCCTTGGTAGGCCGTTACCCCACCAACGAGCTAATGCACCGCAAGGCCATCGATAAGTGACAGCAAAGCCGTCTTTCCAAACACCACCATGAGGTGGTGTTTCCTATGCGGTATTAGCACCCGTTTCCGGATGTTGTCCCCCGCTTATCGGTAGGTTCCTTACGTGTTACTCACCCGTCCGCCGCTAACGTCAGAAGTGCAAGCACTTCGTCGGTTCGCTCGACTTGCATGTATTAGGCACGCCGCCAGCGTTCGTCCTGAGCCAGGATCAAACTCTCATGAAAGAATCATGAGCGTTGATAGCTCATTTGTTTGCTGACTAGTTATAGTCTGGTCTAGACTTATTGTTTAAATTGTTGGTTCATCAACAAAATGTTGATGCCCTACACATTTGGTTCGTCTTCTTTGTTCAGTTTTCAAAGGTCTATATCGCTTGTTGCGACTTTAATATCATACCGCAACTGTCACCTCTTTGTCAAGAACTTTTTAAAATTTATTTTTTTGTTGAACTTTCTCTCAAAATGAAGAAATAAATTTTGTTGGTTCTTTGAGAACGAGCGAAGATTTAACAACTGTGTTTTGCTCCGCTCATCAGCGACAAGAAATATAATATAATGTTTTGCTATCAAAGTCAATAGATTTTTCCAAAAAAGTTTGAAATACATAAAAAAAGAGAAGCTTCTTAATGAAACTCCTCTTCTAAAAGCCTGATTTTTCAGTTTTTATAGCCTATTAGTTTAATTAATAAAAGTGATTATTAGTTTTAAATTAATCTAAGCGTTGGTTAAGTTCATCCGCTAAATCCTCGAATCCTGGTTTTCCGAGTAAAGCAAACATATTTTTCTTATATGCTTCTACGCCAGGTTGGTTAAATGGATTAACGCCGTTGAGATAACCACTCATCCCTACTGTCAATTCAAAGAAGTAAATCATGTAACCTAAATGATAAGCATCCATTTCTTCAATATGGATAACAAAGTTAGGTACGCGACCGTCCGTATGGGCTAACAAGGTTCCTTGAAAAGCCTTAGTATTTACATAATCCAAGTCCTTGCCTTCTAGGTAGGAAAGTCCATCTAAGTCACTGTCTAAGCGAGGAATATCAATATTTCTTTCAGGTGTATCAACTTTGATAACAGTTTCCATCAGGTTCCGTTTTCCGTCTTGGATAGATTGCCCAATCGAATGCAAGTCGGTAGAGAAGTTAGCAGAAGATGGATAAATCCCTTTTTGGTCTTTTCCTTCAGATTCACCGAATAATTGTTTCCACCACTCTGCAAAGTATTGCATCTTGGGTTCATAGTTCACTAAGATTTCTGTGTCATAACCTTTACGGTGAAGAATGTTTCTTAGGCCTGCATATTGATAGGCACTATTTTTCTTTAAGTCTGCGTCTGATAGGTCTTCCATGGCTTGCTTAGCCCCTTCAAGGAGGGCATCTGTATCAGCACCACTCACCGCAATTGGTAAAAGACCAACGGGAGTTAAAACCGTAAAACGACCCCCAACCCCGTCAGGAATAATAAAGGTCTCATAGCCTTCTTTATCGGCTTCTTCTCGTAAGGCACCTTTTGCTTTATCAGTTGTCGCATAAATCCGTTGTTTAGCAGCTTCTTTGCCATATTTATCTTCTAGTAATTGCTTAAAGATTCTAAAGGCAATGGCTGTTTCAGTAGTAGTTCCTGATTTACTAATAACATTGACTGAGAAATCACGGTCACCAATCACTTCAATTAATTCGCTAAGGTAAGTTGAGCTTAAACTGTTACCGGCAAATAAAATTTGAGGATAGTCTCTTTTATCAGCTGGGAAGTAGTTAATAAATTGATGACTTAAAAAGTCAATGGCTGCTTTAGCTCCTAAATAAGAGCCCCCAATACCAAGAACCACTAAAACATCTGAGTCGGCCTGGATTCGTTTGGCAGCTGCTTTTAGACGGGCATATTCTTCTTTGTCATAGTCTGCTGGAAGAGTTACCCAATCCGTAAAATCAGCACCTTGTCCTGTCTTTTCACGTAGCATTTTGTCTGCTACGCTCACAAAGGGTTGTAGGTAGTCTAATTCATGTTCTTGAATAAAATGTTGTGTTTTTGAATAATCAAAAGTTAATGTAGACAATGTTATTCCTCCAATCGATAATCTTTAATCTTACCTGATCGAATATCCGCTAACGAGTTTTCAATCCACTCAGGCATTTTTTTATTGATTGTTTTAAAACCTATTTGTGGTGTGTGACGCCGCTTGGGTTTCTTTATCCGCGCTGGAAAATTTGGGGTGTTGGTTGCTTTAAGGGCCCGAATCGATAAACTGATTTTCTTGGTGTATTCATCGATATCGATGATTTTTACTTTGACCTGGTCACCAATCGAAAAACGTTCTTCGAGATTGGTGACATAGCCATGGTCAACTTCAGAAATATGAACCAAGCCATGACAATGAGAGTCCAATTTAATGAATAAACCATAGGATTGAATGCCAGTCACTGTTCCATTAAGAATATCGCCAATCCGATAGTTTTCTTGACGCTCCATTACTGATCAAGGCCTTCAATATCAATCGTAACAATTGAGACGTCTTCTAAGGGTTTATCATGGCTGTCTCGCTCGACTGCTTCGATCTGATAGACAACATCCATCCCATCGACTACTTGACCAAATACCGTATGTTTGTGATCGAGCCAAGGGGTTCCACCCTTTTGTGCATAGTTCTCAATAACCTCTTCAGGCCAAGAGAGTGCCTTCATCTGGTCTAACATGGCTTGGGGCACTTCTTGAGCAGAGACGATAAAGAATTGCGAGCCATTGGTATTTGGCCCAGCGTTAGCCATGGAGAGAGCTCCGTTAAAGTTGAAGACTTGATTAGAAAACTCATCTTCAAATGCACTGCCGTAGATACTTTCTCCCCCTCTACCCGTTCCGGTTGGGTCGCCACCCTGAATCATAAAGTTTGGAATGACCCGGTGGAAAATAACCCCGTCATAATACCCAGATTGACTCAGTTCAATAAAGTTTTTCACTGTCTTGGGCGCTACCTGAGGGTATAAAATGAGGGTAATATCCCCTAAAGTGGTTTTAATTGTTGCAGTAGGATTCTGATCATTGCTTTCCAGTTGTAGATAGTTCATTATTTACCTCCTTAGTTTAATTGTACCAAGATCGCAAATTTTTGTATAGAAGACTTTCAATAGCAGCAAACTTTCTCAGGATCCTAAAAAACTTTTCTAGCCTCCTAATTCATGATAAGATTACACTAGTTAATATTAGAGAGGAAACATTCCAGTGAAAAATTTCCCCTTAACTGCCACGATTGTAGCAATTATTTTCACCCAAATAATTAAATACCCGATTGCCTATCTCTTTATGGGAAAAAAGGAAACCAAACTTTCTATTATCCATACGACCGGTGGCATGCCCAGTTCACATACCGCCGCGGTAACCGCCTTAATCACTTCCCTCATCCTTCAAGAAGGCTTTTTGTCTCCCTACGTTGCCATAGCAACGGCCTATGGGCTGATCGTTATGTTCGACGCCATGGGGGTAAGAAGACAAAGTGGTGAACAAGGCATTCTGATTAGAGAGTTATTGGCCGTATTACGCGAACACTATGTTAGTGAAGAGGATGGTCAAATCAATGAGAAGTTAGATCAGATTGATGACCAAAATATGGTTATCGATGATTATCTTGGGCATAAACCTTCGGAAGTCTTTGGGGGCTTTGTCGCTGGGGTCGGTGTTGCCTTTTTTATTCGCTTTATCTTTTTTTATTTTGATTGGATGATTTAATGACAGAAAAAAACATCAAAGATTTAACTATTATTGGCGCTGGACCCAGTGGTTTATTCGCCGCCTTTTATGCAGGAATGCGTCAGCTTTCTGTACAAATTATTGATAGTCTTGCTCAAGTTGGCGGACAGCCCCACGCCTTGTATCCAGACAAGGCGATTTTTGATATTGGGGCCCTTCCGCAAATTACCGGTAAGGAACTCAGTCAAGCGCTGATGGAACAAGTGAAACCCTTTGCTTCGACCACTAGCTTTCACTTTAACCATGACATCACTGAAATCAATGATGAAGGGGATTATTTTTCCTTAAGAAGTCAAAAGGCATGCTTTTATAGCCGAGCTGTCTTAATTGCCGCTGGGGGTGGCGCTTTTAGACCACGTTCGGCAAATATTAAAAATGAAGCTGAATTTGAAGGGGACAAGTTATTTTACACCGTTAACCAGGCTCAAAATTTTCAAGGTCAAGTAGTCGCTATTTTAGGGGGAGGCGACACGGCTTTAGATAACGCTCTATTAGTTAGCCAGTATGCCAAGAAGCTTTATCTGGTCCACCGCCGAGATAAATTTCGTGGCCATGAATTTAGCCAAGCCCAGTTGAAAGCAAAAAGCAATGTTGAAATCCTCACTCCCTACCAAGCTAAAGCCATCCGTTCCCTCGAGGGGGGCCAGCAGGTAGAACTCCTTTTAGGCAAAAGTCGTAGCCAGGAAAGCATTGTTCTCCAGCTAGACAGTATTATTTCTTCTTATGGTTTTCAAGCAAACATCAATGCCTTTAAATCATGGCCTATCGAGTCTCTCGGCCAACGTATTCCTGTTAATGAACACATGCAAACGAGCCTGGCAGGGGTCTATGCCATTGGTGATATTTGTACTTATACAGGTAAAACCCAGCTAATCGCTAGTGGCTTCGGTGAGGCCCCAACAGCCATCAACGCCATCACTCACTACCTCTACCCCGAGGAAAAGCTAGCCCCACTTCATAGCACCACTTACTTTAAAAAATAAAATCCATAAACAAAACCGCAGCTAATAATTGCCTGCGGTTTTCTTATGTTATAGTTGATCATTCTCAACGCCATCACTCATCATCAGGTGTGTGAATAATTTTAGTCATTGGGACTGGAGGAAGGTCATTATTTTGCTGACGAATTTTGGCATTACGGTAATTCAAGCTAGTTTCAACATTACCTCTTTTATTTTGCTTTTGCCAGTTGATTAGTATGCGGTCAATGTAGCGCAAATTTAATACGCCATTCAAAACCGCTTCTTTAATGGCTGCCTTTACCGTTACCACATCATAGTGGTCTTCACTAAACCAAGCCGCCACTTGCTGGTATTCGATTGGCGATAAGGGACGACCAAATTCTTGTTCAATAATTTGAAAGATCGATCCTTCAGCCTTCTCTTCCGCTTGTTTTTCTTTTTTGGCATGGTTTTCTTCAAATAAACGCTCTAATTTTTGATAAAGCAAGTCTAGGCTATAGTATTCAATCTGCTGACCCTGGTCACTTTCTTCGCTCTCAATTGATAAGAATTTTTTATCAATCAAATTCTGAATCATATCATAAGTTTCACCCTGGCTATAGCCCATACGCTTTTGTAAGGCTTGAATCGGTGGAAAATCGTCTTGCATTTGCTGAAAGCTGACAATATGAATGAGAAACATCACTTCCTCATTGCTCAAAGAGAGCGCTTGATAGTTTTCTAATAAGCTGGTCTGTAAAACCGTATATTGTTTTCTTTCAACCACTAAAGTCCACCCTCTTAATTCATTTTTTCTTGCATAAAGCGACTAATCCGCTCAATCGCCTCTAAGAATAAGTTCTCGTCAGTCGCATAAGATAACCGTACATGTTCTGGCATTCCAAAGGCAGAACCCGCTACCAAGGCAACGTGGGCTTCTTCTAGAATCGCCATGACAAAATCATCGACACTATCATAACCACAGCTTAAAGCAGCTTGCTGGCATTTTGGAAATAGATAAAAGGCCCCTTGGGGTTTATTAGCTAGTTCAAAACCTGGTAAATTGATTACGGCTTCATAACCTTTATTTAGACGCTCTTCATAGGTTGAACGCATGGATTCAACCAATTCTGGACCGCTCTTGAAGGCCCCTAAAGCCGCGTATTGGCTCACACCAGCCGCATTACCACTGATTTGACCCGCTAATTTGTTGAGCATTTTTATAATCTTTTGATCAGCCAAACAATACCCTAAGCGCCAACCTGTCATCGCATAACTCTTTGACATACCATTCACCACAATGGTATTGGCACGAGCCTCTGGGCTTATAGCAGCAAGAGAGTAAAACTGGTTGCCGTTATAAACTAACTGGCTATAAATTTCATCAGCAATCATCAATAGATTGTGCTTCAAACAGTAGTCAGCAATAGCCGCTAACTCTTCCTTACTTAAAACCGTTCCGGTCGGATTAGCCGGCGAATTAATCAGCAAAATCTTTGTTTTTGGAGTGAGGTATTGGTCAATAATTTCAGGCGTTAAGCGGAAATCACTGTCAGCATCAGTTTGAGCTAAAACTGCCTTGGCCCCAGTTAGGCGTATCTGTTCTTCATAGCTCACCCAATAAGGGCTTGGCACAATCACTTCATCGCCTGGATCTAAAAGAATTTGAAACAAATCATAAAGGACTAACTTGCTGCCGTTAGCAATAAAAACTTGCTCAGCCGTATATGGAACACCATCCTTCTTTTGGTGGAAGTTAGCGATGGCTTCTCTAACTTCTAAAAGGCCTCCAGCCGGCGTATAATGATGACCCTTTCCTTGGTCTAATGCTGCTTTTGCATAATCCACAATGGGACGGGGAGTGGGAAAATCCGGTTCCCCTAAGGTTAAACTAATAATATCCTTGCCTTGAGCTTTTAATTGTTTGGCTCGATCACTGGCTTTAAGGGTACTTGATTCTTTTAATTCTAAAGCGCGTTGCGAAAACATGCTAGCTTTCCTCCTATAATTTATCTATGGTTTCATACCAATGACCACTCGCTGCATTAATGTAATGATAGCCCAAGTGTCCATCTTGGTTAATAAAGGAAACTTCCCATACCAATTGGTCATCTTCAATTCCAATCCGAGCTTCTTTGACCTCTTGGGTATTCACATTATTTAAGGTCAATGATTTAGCTTCTTGTTCATTGACTAATTCATTCACCTTACCGGTTATTTTTTTATCGGTTTCCGGTTGATAGGCATAATAAATAGGCTCACCTTGGTCATTCTCGCCTTGGATGGTATAAGTCGTATGATCCTTATTTAAAATATAAAATTTCCCCATATTTTTTAAACCAATATCTTCCCGAGCCATAGTCATTAACTGTTTTTCCTCTTGAATAATTGGTTTTTGTGAATTGAAGAAAATCGTAAATAAGCCAAAATTAATAATAATTAAACACACAAGAAATGCATTTGCTAATCTTCTTGTCATAGGTCTCTCCTTTAGTCAGACTTGAGAATAGCGTCTAAACTGACTTCTTCTACTCTTAGTTCATCTCCAAGCACCTTATCAATCATATCCTTATAAGAACTGTAAAAGATCCGCTTATCTAAAACAATAAAGGCGGCCGGGAATCGATCACTCAGCATACGTCCTAAACTCTGCTTTAAGCGTAAGAGCATTTGAGGTAGGGATTCTTGGTAGAAATAACTCTGATTACGCTCCTGCCAGTAGTCACGACGGGCTTGTTCCCTCACTTCATCTGGCGAGCGAAAAGGTAATCTCGCTAGTAGGTAATAGTCACTATGAGTAGGTAAATGCAGGCCCTCAGTCAAGGCTTGCAATCCGATCAGGAGGCCATGGTGACTATCATTATAGCGACTGATGGCATCTTGGTGGCCATATTTTTTCCCCTGAATAAAAGTGACAGCGATGAGTTCTTCCGGCCAAGATTCTTGAATAAAATGATTTAAGGCAGCCAATAGCTGTTTGGAATTGAGCATGAGATAAATTTTCTTATCCCCGTTAATCAATAGCGCCTGTAAAATCTCTGCTAAATAGTGGATCGATTCCGTCTCCGATAAATCATGGAGTGAGGGGTAATCGCTAAGAATATACAAGCCTTTATTGGCATAAATCGTCTGATCAATTGGATAAGTATAGAGATGATATTTTTTTACCCCATACATGCTTTCCAGACTCCGTCGACTTTCCGGCAAGTTAACTGTAGCCGATAGGAATAGCACCTGACTCGGACACTTTTCCCAAATTTCACTCATAAAGTCTGCTACCGCCTTAGGATAAGCGCTAACTCGAGGATAATTTTCTGGATAGCTAATTATATAATAATAATCATTCTTATTGGTAAACAGTTTCTGAATATCTTCGATAATTTTTTGACCCAACCCCAAGGCTTGTAGCCATTTTTGTATGTGATTTTGCTTTAATAATTTTTCTTTTTGCGCCATCGCTAAACTAGTGCCATAGACTCTTTGAACCCCTTTGAGATCTTCCCACAATTGGGCAAAAAGTAAATAAGTATTATATAAACGAGGATCAGTTCCAGAAAAATAAACGGCTTCATGACTGTCATGATTCAATAATTCATCCAGGACATGGTCAAAGGTTTTAAGAGCATTTTGCAGCTGGTCTTGCCAAGTGTATAGGACTTCTTCAATTACTCGGTTACTGGTATCAAGATAATACTTGTCCGTTAACTGACCAAAAAAATGCTCTTGTTGGTTTAAGTAATCATTGATATCTGCCAAATTCTGATGAACAGCGAGATCTTTTTCGATAATTTGTGGGAGCTGGTGGCACTCATCAATAATCAGGTCGCTTGCCTTAGTCCACAATCCATTAGCGACTAAGTCCTCTTTATGGCGAATTAAGTAGGCGTGGTTGGTCCAAATAATATCAGCCTTTTTGGCTAAGTGTAATTGGTGTTGGTAATAATTCCACTGCATAGGCATCTGGTCACTATGATAATGATTCTGATAGAGTGCCAGATTATCCCACTGTTCCCAGAGGGGAGATTGTCTCAAGCCATGATTTAATTCCGCTAAATCTCCTGTTTGCGTCTCACTTACCCAAAGTAATAAGGACAAGGTAAACATACTTTCATTTTTAGAAACATGATTTTCCTTAGCCTTCAGGTAATTGATATAAACTTGGAAGGTGTTTAAATCGAGATAATGGTCCTTACTTTTTAAGACCGCCACTTGTATCCTTCGCCCCAATTGATTCACCAATTCTTGCAGGTGGTCTTCTTGCCATTGTCTGATCATGACATTATTGGGAAAAGATACGATTAAATGTTTTCCAGTCTTAGAAGCAACTTGTAATTGACCTAAGATACTGTTATAGGTTTTTCCTTGGCCCGAATTGGCTTTCAAAAAGGCAAATTGGTCACTATTTTGGTCAAAGAAATTCATTACATCCTCTTGGATATTCAGATGACCACTATCTTGGTCTTCTTCTGTACCAGCTAGCGGCCTGTATAGACCCACATTAATTTCAGGATTAAGGGTAAATGATCCACGGATCAGGCCCTTATTTCTCTGACAATGGGCCTGATTATACCAATAGCTGAAATATTTTCCAGTTTGGCGTATGAAAAATTTTAACCCGGGCTGCATTGCTTGATATAAAGATTCAGGGAGGCTGGCCACTTTATCCATGACTTGGACTAGTAATTGAGCAGTTGCCCGGGCGTCTTCAATAGCAGTATGGGCCTTCACTAGATTAATGCCATGGTCAAGAGAAAAATCTCCTAGCTTATAGCTGTCTGCCTGGGGATATAGGACGCGGATTAATTCCACTGTATCGATCCCCTCTAGATCAAGTGCCGGTAAGCCTACGCCTTCAAAGGAAGCACTAAGAAATTTATAATCAAAATTAATGTTGTGGGCCACAAAGACACAATCTTGTAATTGTTGAAAGAGGTCTGGAGCAATGTCTTCAAATAGGGGGGCATCCCGTAAATCTTCAGTCTGGATACCAGTTAAATCGCTAATATTTTTAGGAACAGGGATGAGTGGCTGGATGTTGCTTTTAAATTCACCAATCTTTTTCTGCCCTTCTAAAAAAACAACCCCAATTTGAATAATGCGGTCGCCACGGTTATATTTGGTACCGGTAGTCTCTAAATCAACCACGGCATATTTAACAGGCATCTACCGTACACTCCTTCTATTTTGAGTTCATTGATTGGCTTTCAAATAGGCTAGTAAGTCGTCCTTGCTATTAGGACATTGTTCATTAACCACAGCTGCTTCAGCCTGATTAAGATACTGGCCAATAAGGCGTTTATCATTCGGGGCTAAGTCAGCAATAATATCGCGGCCATTAAGGGCTAAGTCTTTACGGCTATGGATAGGCAGCGCTTCCCATATGGCTTCCACTTGCCCGGCTTTTCCTTTAGGGAAATGGCGAGCAAATTCACTCTTAGCCTGGCCTTCTCTTTGAATGAAATTTTCCACTGTTTGAGCTGTGTTTAAGCCAAAACGATAGAGTAATTGCGCTGTCCAAGCAGACTGACTTTCTTGACGGGCGGTTAAGGCTAGGAAATATTCCTTAATTAATCGGTTCTGTTTATTCGACATTTTCCAAGCTCGGGTAAAGTCATCAATAAATTGCAAGTCACACTTAGCCAGGAAAAAATAAACTGCCCAAGCAAAAGTATCACTAGGAAAAACCTGCTCAGGACTCAAGACATCCAACATTTTTTGGAAGCTTGCCTGTCCATTTTCCGTTAAAGGGCAGTAACGATAGAGCTGTAAATCAATAAAATCGGTCAGGCCGGCTTGCCAGTGTTGGCCTTGCCATAATTTAGCCATCTCTGTCTCTATCCGCTCCACAGCAATTTTTTCAAGTAAGGGTGCTGATTCCTTGATGGCTTGGGCAGTATCAGTCTCAAGTTCAAAGCCTAATTGACTGGCAAAGCGCACTGCCCGCATCATCCTTAGAGCATCCTCTTGAAAGCGGTCATGGGCCTTTCCTACCGCTCGTAACCGTCCTGCTTTTAAATCTTCTTGACCCTGAAAATAATCAATTAACTGCCCTTCAGTACCCATGGCCATTGCGTTAATCGTAAAATCACGGCGAAGAAGGTCTTCCTCTAGGGAGCGAACAAAAGTTACCTCTTTAGGTCTGCGGTAATCTTCGTATTCAGATTCCGTTCTAAAGGTAGTGATTTCATAGGTGTCTCCATTGAAATAAGCCATAACCGTTCCATGTTCTAGGCCTACATCAAAATGTTTGGGGAAGATTGCCTGAATTTCTTCGGGGAAAGCGCTGGTGGCGATGTCGACATCATGGCTAGCCAATCCCAATAAAGCATCACGGATACAGCCTCCGACAAAGTAGGCTTGGTAACCGAAAGTCTCTATTTTCTTTAAAACCGGTAAGGCTTTTTGAAATTCTCTATTATCAATAATCATAAAATGTGTTCCAATCCGTAGACAAATTCCTCTAATTGTTCACAAACCTTTAGAGCAAGAGTAACACCATGCATATAAGATTCACGGTTATAGGAGTCTTGGCGGATGGTCAAACCTTCTCCTGGCGCACCAAATTGAACAATTTGATGAGAATTTAAGCCAGGCAAACGGACACTATGAATAGGAATCCCCTTATAATCAGCCCCACGAGCCCCAGCTAAAGATTCATTACGGTTAACAACAATATCCTCTTTTTGCTTTTGACTTTCATGGATTAAATCCGCTGTCTTAATGGCGGTACCACTAGGCGCATCCGCTTTTTGCGCATGGTGCAATTCAATAATTTCGACATGGTCCAAATATTTGGCTGCTTCTTGACTAAATAGTTGCATGAGGACGGATGAAATCGCAAAGTTAGGTGCAATCACTCCACCTAGTTTCTTTACACTGGCTAGAGCTTGTAAGCGGTTTATTTCATCGCTTTCTAAACCTGAAGTCCCAATGATAGGATGGATATTATGTTCAATATAAGTTTTACAATGATCAAATACCACACTTGGATGGGTAAAGTCAACCACAGCATCAACTTCAACCTCCCCTAAGGCTTCTTCCACACTAGAGTAAATTGGCGCCAAGCCTTTAAAAGTTTCCAAGTCGTCTTGATGTTGGTCTAAATGATGGTTAACGAGGGCTGCTAGCGTAAAGTCGTCACTTTCATTAATCATATTGACAGTCGTCTGTCCCATTTTTCCTAAAAAACCAGTAACCATTACCTTCATCTTGATCGCTTCCTTTCACTATCAATCTTCATATGCACCATTATAGCATGACTTAAAGCTCCTGTTCCCAGTCTTTTACTTGGTCGATAACTGAGCTAAGCGCTGAGGATTGCTTGAGTTCTGGTTTATCAGCTAATAGTTTGACAATTTTTCTAAATTGACCCTCTTCCCTTAAGAAATAAATATAATCCACTAAGAAGTCATTGTCATCTTTTAAATCGCGACTAGCCAGGTCATAATATTTTCGGGCTTGATCATAATTTTCCGTTTGATTATAGAACTGGGCCATTAACCAGTGACTATTTCCATCACTGATCCCCTTATCCTTTATGGCCTCAATAAGTTCTTGAGCCCTATCCTCATTATCAGAGTCTAAAGCCAAACGTAATAATTGTTGATAAGCTCTGATATTATCCTCATCAGCTTCTAGGACCTTCTCATAGTCTGCTTGGGCCCGCTTGAATTCCTTAAGGTAGAAATAGAAATTTGCTCTTTCCATGTATAAGACGCTGGCATAAGGGTCCTTACTAATGGCTTCATTAATGACTCTTAGAGCCTGATCGCTTTCATGAAGCTCCCATTTACACTTGGATAAAAGTAGGTAATAGGAAGGATCTAGCAAATTATTTTCATAGAGAGGACTCAGTAATTGGTCGCAATAGCTATAATCCTGGTCATGGTAAGCCAGAAAAGCTAGTTGTTCCTTCTCAGCCTGGCTCAGTGCGCTGTTTTCTTTACTAGAAAGCAGCTGAGCCGCCTTGTCATATTGACCGGTAGCAACTAGGGCATACTGATAGTTATCTTTCACTTCTTCTCCAATTTCAGGGCTCAGACCCTCCTTTTGACTCAGGTCATGGTAAAGTTTAAGGGCTTCTTTGAAGTCCCCCATAGTAAAGACTAATTGAGCCATACCAAATTCTATCGCCTCTTGACCAGGAGCCAGTTGGTTGGCTTCCTTCAATTTAGCCAGACTAACTTCAGGTAGACTGAGCATTTGATAAGCGTCAGCTTCCAATAGCAAGGCTTCCAGATATAAATCATCATTTGGATCAATACTGAGTAGGTAATCCAAGCCCTCTTCATAGCGGCCATCGTCCATAGCCAATTCTCCCAATAGCAAAGGCCAGGTGGCTTCGCCGGGATAGCACTTAGCGGCTTCCTGATAAATTGCCTTGGCATAGGGAATAAAGCCAAGTTGTTGGAAATTATAGCCCAGCTGAGCAAAATCTTCCTTACTTCCCCTTTTAATCAGTTGGTTAAGCAAGACCGCTAATTTTTCTTGGGCTTGGTCATATTTTTCTTGAACAATCAATTCTGTGATTTCTTCATATAATTCCTTCATGCTAACCTCCATATTTGTTTATTTTAGCATAGATATAAAGCTTAACCCTACCGATAAGTAATAAATAAAAACTGCCAAGTCCTTCTGAGAACTTGGCAGTTTCAAGTTAAGGAAGATTAGCCCTTAACAACGTCTTTTAAACCTTTACCTGCTTTAAATGCAGGTACTTTACTTGCTGGAATTTGAATTTCGTCACCTGTTTGTGGGTTACGTCCCTTACGAGCGGCACGTTCACGTACTTCAAAATTACCAAAACCGATAATTTGAACATTTTCCCCATCAGCTAAAAAGTTTTCAATTGAAGAAAATACTGCATCAACGACTGGTTGAACATTTTTCTTCGATTCACCAGTTGATTCAGCTACTTTTTGTACTAAGTCAGCTTTATTAGCCATTTTTACACCTCCAAAAATATTTCCATTCTTCTCGTGAATGGAGAATTATCATCAATGACAATTCTCTATAAATATACCACAGAAAGCACGTCATAACAACATTTATACCTTATATTTCAATGTTTTACCGTCGATTTCTGCTAATAATATGTAGGGGGGTTCCACTAAAATCAAAGGCTTGCCGAATTTGGTTAGCTAGGAAGCGCTCATAGGAAAAATGCATGAGATCAGTATCGTTGACCATCACGACAAAGGTCGGTGGCCCGACACTCACCTGAGTCATATAGTAAACCCGTAACTTTTTCCCTTTATCTGAAGGCGCTGGATTAATGCGGATAGCATCCGCCAAGACTTGATTAAGTAGGGAGGATTGAATCCGACGGTTAAAGTTTTCATGAACTTGGATAATAAGATCTGGAATCTTATCTAAACGCTGCTTACTTTTCGCAGAGACAAAAAGGATAGGTGCATAGGATAGAAATTGGAATTGAGCGCGGATATTATCTTCAAATTCCTTCATGGTGTGGCTGTCTTTTTTTAGGGCATCCCATTTGTTAACTATAATAATAATTCCCTTCCCTGCCTCATGAGCGTAGCCAGCTACGGTCTTATCTTGATCACGGATCCCTTCTTCGGCATTGAGGACGAGCAAGACAACAGATGCCTGTTCAATCGCAGACATCGACCGCATGACACTATATTTTTCAGTTGATTCAGAGACTCTCCCTTTTCGGCGAATCCCTGCAGTGTCAATAATTTTAAAACTGCGCTCATTATATGAAAAGTAAGTATCCACTGCATCTCGGGTGGTGCCAGCAATATCAGAAACAATCACACGGTTCTCACCCAAAATCGCATTTACTAAGGAGGATTTCCCCACATTTGGCCGTCCAATTAAGGCAAAAGAAATCGTTTCCTCATCTTCGCTATCCTCATCTTCTAAAGGAAAGAGACGGTAGATTTCTGCCAAGAGATCCCCAATTCCTAAGCCATGGGCACCTGAGATAGGATAGGGATCATTAAGGCCTAGTCGGTAAAAATCGTAAATTTCTGCTTGTAATTCGGGATTATCCACCTTATTTACCGCTAAGAGGACAGGCTTATCAGACTTTTGCAGTAGACGGGCGATCATTTCATCGGTTTCTGTAACCCCATCAACTACACTAGTCATCATAATAATTAAATCAGCCTCTTCCACTGCAATTTCTGCTTGCAGGCGGATTTGTTCGACAAAGGGTTCGTCGTTAAATTCAATCCCCCCAGTGTCAATTAAACGTAGCTTCCGCCCCAGCCACTCTCCTTGGGCATAGACACGGTCACGGGTTACTCCAGGAACATCTTCAACGATGCTGATTCTTTGCCCGGCAATCCGGTTAAAAATTGTCGATTTCCCCACATTAGGTCGTCCGACAATGGCGATATTTAGGGTTTTCATCCATAACCCCCTCCTTCTAGGCGAATAAATATTCCAATCGGATTAAACAAAAATAGGGCCGGGATAGCTCCCAGCCCTTATTAATCTTTACTAATCTTCTGAAGAATCGTCAAGATTTAAGTCTTTTAGTTGGTCACCTAAAAGATCAGCAAATGAGAAGCCTGTGTCTTCGTCATTGCTACTTTGAGATGCTTGTGAACGTTTTGCTTGTGCCGGTTTGTTACGACGGTTATTGGCTTGGCCCTTACGTTCGCGACGTGGAGCTTTTTGTTCGTCTTTGTCAGACTCAGAACGTTCTGGAGCTTCTTCAAGTGCTTTGATTGATAAAGATAGACGGTGTTCTTCTGGATTAACATCAAGAACTTTGACTTTAATATCTTGGCCTTCTTCAAGTTTATCAGAAGGATGGTTGACATGTTCATGAGAAATTTGTGAAATGTGAACTAAACCTTCAACGCCAGGGAAGACTTCTACGAAAGCACCAAAGTCTACGATACGGCGTACTACACCATCAAGTTCAGCGCCTTTAGGAGCTTTTTCTTCAATATCTTCCCAAGGACTTGGAGTAGCTGCCTTAGTAGATAAGGAGATACGATCACGATCTTCATCGATTGATAAGATCTTCACCTTAACTGTTTGGCCAACTTCTAATTCATCAGAAGGATGGTTAACATGGTGGTGAGCAATTTGTGAAATGTGAACTAAACCATCGATACCACCTAAGTCAACAAAAGCACCAAAGTTAGCTAAGCGAGCAACAGTACCTTCAACAACTTCGCCTTCTTCAAATTGTGCTAATTTTTCAGCACGTTCAGCTTCAGCTTGTTCACGAGCAATTTCTTTATGGGAAAGAATTAAACGGTTTTCTTGAGGATTAATTTCCACAATTTTCACTTCTAATTCTTTGCCTTTATATGGTGTGAAGTCACGTACAAAGTGGTCTTCAACCATAGAAGCTGGGATGAAACCACGAACGCCAGCATCAACCACTAAACCGCCCTTAACAACTTTTGTTACTGGAACAGTAATGGTTTCTTCATTTTCAGCTTTTTCTTCTAATTCTTTCCAAACTTTCTTTTGTTCTAAACGACGACGAGAAAGTAAGAAAGTTCCGTTTTCTTTATCTTTAATGTGTTTTACAACCACTAATTCGAGAGTATCACCAACATTAGCGATTTCAGTGACATCGTCAACATGGGAAGATGACAATTCACGGAAAGGTACGACCCCTTCAACACCAGCGCCTTCAATACCAACAATTAATTGATTGTTTTCATCAATGGTTAATACTTCTCCTGTTACCGTATCACCAATTTTCACTTCTTTTGTTTCTGCAAGCATATCCTCCATAGAAGGCATTTCTTCATTTGCCTCTACTTCGTTATTTGCTTGTTGTTCAAACTCATTTGTCATAAACTTATATCCTCTCCTGTAAATAAAAGTACTAACCATCGACACTTTGGTCAATGAATACCCTTCGATTATAACATGTTAATTTAAATAAGACAAATTTCTTAAAGCTTTTTTTAGATTTATCTTATTTATTTATTCTTTTTCCTCAATTAGACTCAATACCTTTTCTTCAACCTGGTCTAAATTCAAATCAGAACTATCAATAACAATAGCATCCCCAGCTGCTTTTAAGGGGCTATTTTCACGATGGGCATCGTAGTAATCCCGAGCTTCAATTGCCTCAGTTAATTCTTCAATGGTTTGTTCAGATAGTCCTTTAGCCTGATTTTCTAAAAAGCGTCTCTTCGCTCTAACTGCTGCTGAAGCGGTAAGAAAGATCTTAAGATCAGCATCAGGCAACACCACAGTTCCAATATCGCGTCCATCCATCACTAAGCCGGAATGGTTTCTAGCCCAACTTTGTTGCCGTTCAACCATAGCCTGGCGAACTCGGTCGATAGCAGAATAGGCAGAAACCGCTTGGGTAACATGGTCTTGGCGGATAGCCTTAGTCACATCTCGGCCATTAAGCATGATCTTTTGGCCTTCAGAGTCCGTCTCAAATTGAATATCGATGCTTTCTAATAGCTCATTAAGTGCTGGTGAGTTTTCAGCTTCAACCTGTCCTTTTAAGGCCAAAAGAGTCACACAGCGGTACATGGCACCCGTATCCAAGTAAACATAGTTTAAACGTTCAGCCAATCGTTTAGCGATGGTACTCTTTCCCGAAGAAGCGGGGCCGTCAATAGCAATGTTAATTTTTTTCATTTTCTACTCCTCAATTACCCAACCTTCGCGCCTATTGGTAGACCCGAAGAACCGTACCCGGTGCGATCGGTGAATTAGCATGTAAGCCGTTTAATTCCAGTAATTGATTCAGAGTCATTCCATGGTTAACCGCTATCCGATAAAGGTTATCCCCCGCAGAAACTTGATAGCTTCCTACATTTTGATTTTGATTGGTATTTTGTTGATTTTGATTTCGACTCGCTTGTTGACGGGATTGCTCTTGGGCAGCTGCTTGTTGTTGGGATTGTTGGACAGCTTGGGATTGTTCCGCTGCTTGACGGGCTTCCTGAGCCGCTTGTTGAGAAGCTTGAGCCGCTTGTTGACTCTCCTCTTGTTTTTTACTTTCTTCTGCTTGTTTAGATTCCTCCGCCTTCTTGCTTTCCTCTTCGGCTTGTTTTTGGGAATCATTTTCAGACTTAGACACCATCACTTGGTCCACATTCATGCTTTCTGGTTGTTTTTGTTGGTTGCCGTAAATAACGTAGGCTGCATAAGGGATCAAAATAAACAAGAGTCCTAGAGCAATCAAGACCTTGACCGTTGGGGATACACCCTTTTCCTTTTTATTTCTGGAAGACCGTGAATATTGACGGTTCTTCAAATTTTCGTACTCATCGGCCGAACTCGCCTCTGGTCCTGCTTCAACTTCCTCTTCTAAGTTAGCATTTTCTTTCTCAACCGCTGGCTCTTCTTTTTTCCATTTGTTTTTTATCTGATTCCAATTGTCCTTGAATGCCATGATTATTCCTCCTTTATTACTAGAAAATTGTAGCATTTATTAGGCAAAATGTCAGTATTTTCCTCAGCCAATCCATTCTTAACTAGGAAATAAGACATTAAGTCGTGCCCGCCAATCCTTCAACACTTTTTCTTTGGGATTCACTAAGCGCTTAGGGGCCAAGGTCAGATATTCCTTAAAAGTTGCCGTATCTTCAAAGTCAGCCTGACAATGCGAGCAACAAAAGCCATTAGTACTTATCCTTTCCTTGGAAAAATGGCTTAGTAAGTAACGGCGGTAACAGCTATTTAGGTTGAGGTATTGAACCATTTGTTCGATTTCATTTTTCTTTATCCTTTGATAGCTTTGAAAGTCACGCTGAATCTGCTCCTTATCCTTGGGCGAATAATTATAGTAAAAATAGGTGATTAAATTTTGGATTTGCTCCTCAAATGCTAAGAAAGTCTGACTTTGCAAAAAATCAGCCCGCTGATAAGCCTGATTTAAACCATGATAAAAAGGCGAAGCTTGAGCGTCAATTTGCTCTTTAAAATAATTTAAACGGCTAATTTCTTGGGGATTAGAATAAAGTAATACCAAAGCTTCTTGGCCGTCACGACCACATCGGCCACTCTCTTGCAGATAGTCAGCTAATGATTGCGGAGCATGATAGTGAATAACAAAACGTACATTGGCCTGGTTAATCCCCATGCCAAAAGCAGATGTGGCTAAAATCGCGTCAAGATATCCCTTTTGAAATTGCTCTTGGACTTGCAAGCGCTCCTCACTAGTCTTGTCAGCATGGTAGCTGGCGAGCTTTAGCTGGCCGCTCGCTTTTAAATCTTGGTAAAGTTCTTCCAACTCCATTTTATTGTGGACATAAATGATTCCCGGCTTCGGTAAGGTCTCAAGCAAGGAATTAAGATGGTGAAACTTGTCCTTTTCATTAAGCTTCAATTGACCATAGAACAAATTGGGCCGGTCTAAGGAGCATTGGACTTGCTGATAGCTTTCACGCTCATCAAACAAATGCTGGGCAATCTCTGTTACTGTATTTTGACTAGCGCTACCGCTCAGGGCTAAGGTCAAAGGATGATTTAGGGCTTGGCGAAATTGTTTGAGGGCACTGTACTCCAGCCGAAAATCATAGCCCCATTGAGAAATACAGTGCGCTTCATCAATGACCATCAGTTTGATAGCAATTTGCTTTAAGCGCCGTAAGACAGCGGGTTGGGAAAGCATTTCCGGTGACATAATAATAAATTGAAAGTCATGGAGATGATTAAGTAACCAGTTTTTTTCTTGTTTACTTAATTGACTAGTTATTGCCACACTTGCTTTAAAACCAAGTGCCTGCAGCTGACTGACCTGGTCTTCCATCAATGCCAGCAAAGGGGAGATAAGCAAAATAGGTCCGGGATTTAAATACTGGTAGATCTGATAAATCAATGACTTGCCGCCAGCAGTGGGTAAAATACCTATCACATTTTCTCGCTTTTGTAAATGAAGTAAAATTTCCTTTTGCCCGGGGCGAAAAGACTGGTAACCAAAGTGAGTCGCTAAGAGATCTTCTAACATCTTACTTGCTCCTTTCTGGTTTCTTTCACTTGCATCACTTGATAATAACGGTAAAGCCAATAAGGCGCTTTAGGAAAAGCTTTCTGAAAACTTTCAAAATTATTATAAAGAAGCGACCAATCAATCTTCTTTAAATCTGCGCCAAGCAAGTGACTGGCTTCCTGGGCTAAAACTTCTGGGCGAGAAAGCATAATGTCCACATAATGATCAGCGATGGTAGAGACCTTTAAATGGCGCTTCTTAGCAATTTTTTCTAATGAATAGCCCTGTTTAATATAGTAATAGCTCACATTAGCAGAATCAGACCAAGGGGGATAAATAGCAATAAAGCTTTCAAAAAAGCTCTTTAGGAGAGGGTAAGTATCCGCTGATAGCACTGTGACCATGAGGCGGTCAATTAAACTACTATAGTACAAATGGCATTGGTCTAAAGTAAAATGATAATGACTGGCTAATTCTTCATAAGTCAGCGCTGGCAGGTCAACATAACCCATCCGTGCCAATAACATATCGGCTTGCTCCGGTGGCCAAGCAGCTAAAATGGCTGCTAATTCCTGCCCTAGTATAGTCGCTAACTCCTTTTTACGATACTTTTTTTGCGTCCAAGCAAAGAAGCACTTGACCTGGTATTGAATTTGAGCACTTTGTGTAAGGGGTTGGTAGCTTTTTTCACCATGGCTAGCATTAGCTAGAGCTTGAAAGAATAAGAGTAGACTAGTCTGTATAACCTGGTGGTTAGCTTTTGGAAATAGCCCCTGCCGGTATTTTAGACCAGCCAGTAAAGTTTGCATATCAGTCTCTGGCTCATGGTCAACCTGGCCTAACTTTTTCCAGCTTAACTTGGATAATTGGGGGCATAGGTTAAATACAAATAAGAGCTGATGACTATAGGCGTAGAACAAGCTTGAGGGTGTGCGTTTACCAATCAGAATCTGATAAAGTGTATTTTGATTCAAATCTGCTGTGTATTTTTTGACTTCAGCTAAGAGTTCTAACATCTTTTTCCCCCCCTCATTGTCTATTTTCACATTCATTATAGCGAAGACCTACGGAAAAGGAAAAAGAAGAGGCAGATGAAAGGCCAATCGAAATAAAGCCTATTAATTTTATCTATTTAACTCACCATTACTGATCAATACGACTTTATCATTCTTCCTAAGTCTGATCTCAATAATTTAGCCTTTATTTATTTTTTGGGATAGCTATCCCAAGGATTGTATATTAAAAATCAAATTCTTATGTTTTAATGTAATAAGACTATTTGTTTTTACGCATCAAGACTGCATGTGTATCATAACTGTTTTTCTAAAAAGCAAGCCCACTATTTAAAAAGACATTTACTATCAACATGATTGAGATTAAAAACAAAAAGGACGACTGGATAATTTTCCAAGTCGTCTTTAATTTTTCTTACAGAAGGGAGTAATATTTTAATGGATACATCAACAGACCAAACGTAAGCGTCAAATAGAAACACGGCTATAAAATGTAAGCCCTCCAAACTATACTTCTAATAGTTAGGAGGGTTTTTATATGATTATTAATATGGATGACCTTCACCATATTTACATTGCCTACGGCAAAACCGATTTGAGGAAAGGAATTGATTCGCTAACAACTATTGTTCAGGAAGATTTTAAAATGGATCCGTTCAGTCAGTCATTATTTTTATTTTGTGGAAACCGCAATGATCGTTTTAAAGCACTCTATTGGGATGGCAGTGGCTTTTGGTTATTCTACAAACGATTTGAAGATGGTAAGATGCAATGGCCTAAAAGCCATAGAGAATTAAAACAGATTTCAAAGCAACAGTGGCAATGGCTACTTGAAGGTTTTTCTATCGAAAGTTCTGTGCGAAAAACACAAAAGAAAAAATTTTATTGAAATACCCATCCTCTAAAACAATTGGTAAAATAAGAAAAACGAGTGAGGAGGATGACTATGACTTTAAATCGAGAACAGCAATTACTTGAAGAAATTAAAGTATTGAAGAAAATGATCAATCATCAAAAACGTGTTATCGACAGTCAGCAGTCATCCATCGACAATAAGCAGAATGAATTAAATCATCAAAATAAACTATTGAAAAATAAAGAAGTAACGATTGCTCATCAAGATGAATTGATTCGTTATTTGAAGAAGAAACTCTATGGTCGTTCAAAAGAAAACTTAGTAAATAACAATCAGCTAAGCCTTTTTGAGATTGATGCTTGTGATTTGACCAGTGAAGAAGAGGATGAAGCAATCGAAACGATTAACTATCGTCGCAAAAAGCGACCAAAAGGTCGTAAACAAGTAGTGCTTGAACACTTTTCTGATTATGATCTTCATTACACATTAGAAGGTGAAGATCGCAATTGCTCTAATTGTCAACAAGAAATGGCAGAAATTGGCCAAAAGAAAATTCGCCAACAGTTACGCTACGTTCCTGCGGAAATTCGTTGTGAGAATGTTATTCAGCATAGCTATAAATGTACGAATTGTTCAGAATTAGCGGGTAAAGAGATGGTGATCAGTGCGGATGTCCCAAAACCTGTCTTTAATGGGAGCTATGCGACCGCAAGTCTTGTTTCCCACTCACTTCAACAAAAATATGAACTGAAAATTCCTGCTTACCGTCAGGAAGGTGAATGGGAAAAGATGGGCCTACCGCTTTCTCGTCAAACGCTCATTAATTGGCATGAAAAAGCTGCAGAATATTACTTTGAGCCGCTTTATCGACTGCTTTCTGGAAAGCTAATCAAACAGCCAGTCATCCATATGGATGAAACGAGTTATAAGGTCATTGAGCATGAGAAAGAAAAGACCTACTACTGGTTAGCGTGTTCTTCTCGAGAAACTCAGCAACAAATTTATCTCTATCACCATTCCCCTGGACGAAGCTTTAATGACCTTTCCGAAGGAATGGCTGACTATGAGGGTGTGATTCATTGCGATATGTGGCATGTCTATCCCAAAATAAATGGAGCGACTATCGCTGGTTGTTGGGCGCATCTAAGACGAAAGTTTTATGAGGCCTTACCACCTAAAAAATATCAAGGTCAATTTCTCAGCTCATGGGCAGTGAAACAATGTGACCAATTTTTCACATTAGAAAAGAAATGGCAAGATTTATCGATATATAAACGTCTAGATAAACGCCAGACAACTTTAAAAGTAAAAATTGACCACTTTTTTGAACGCCTTCGTCAGGAATCACCTACTGCTGGAGGAAAATTAGGAACAGCCATCGCCTATGCCCTAAAATATGAAGCTTATTTCAAAACATTTTTGGAAAATGGTGCGGTTGAAATGAGCAATAACCGGGCAGAGCGTGGCATAAAAGCACTCGTTATAGGGAGGAAAAATTGGTTGTTTTCTACCTCTTTTAAAGGTGCTCAGTATTCTGGAATCATTCTATCGATCATTGAAACAGCTAAGGCCAATGGCCTTGATCCTGAAAAATATCTCACTTTCCTATTAAGTGCCATGCCGAATGAAAAGACACTCAGTGAAAAAGTGCTTGAGGATTATCTTCCCTGGCATCCCGCTATCCAAGCGATCTGTCGAAAAAAATCAAAAAGAGAATTACTTAAATAACAAAAAATCTTGATCAGTTGAGCATACAAAGGATTTAAAAAATCCTCTTCGCTAGCTTATCAAGATTTTTTTGAATTCTATTCTCTTATTTGACGCTTACGACCAAACAATGGCCAAGCTACTGAGTAAATTAGACCAGCGGCGCTTAAATATTATCAAATACCTCATTAGCAGTGACCAAGAAATGGCGGCCATCAAAGAATTAAAGAACCATTTTAATTGTTCATCACAGACAATAATTTCTGACTTAAAGCAGCTCATTCTAATTTTTCCTGACAAACTACAGTTTGAAATGAAATATAAATACATCAAATTAGTAGGTTCTACTCCGACTCAGGTCAATGCGTTTTATCCTTACTTTTTTAGCAATAGTATTTATTTCATCTTAATACGGACGATTTTCAGTCAAAAAATTTACTATATTTCTTATATGTGCGAAAAGTTATTCGTTAGTCGTTCGACTCTTTATCGCATCATTGATTCCATTAACCAATTTTTTACCAGTTATTATCCAAGTCTCAGTCTCACCATGAACCCCTTTACTATTGAGGGACCCGAACGCGAGGTAAGGAAATTTTATTACGATTTTTTTGAATTTGGTTACCAGTTAACCCAATGGCCTTTTAATGAGGTGAGTCATCAGGACATTAACAAAATCTCCCTCTACTTAAGGCACTCCATGCCTAGCCTAGGACTTTATAGTAGTCACCCCATGTTCCCCATTATTCTTGCCATCAATTTAATTCGTTATAAGCATAAAGACCTGGTCCAAGACAGTTACTTACCAAGGGACCTATCGAGCTTACAAGAATCCTTAACCGCCACAAAAGCCCAATTTACTATCTTTGATATCGAGTATCGACTAAAGGTATCCATCAATTCTGAAGCCGTCCGTCAACTCTTAGTCGGTCTAGCACCACACACCACCTACTTATCTATCCAAGCCTTACAGGAAGAAATCCATTCTTCACATGATCATTCTCAAGCCGTTTCTAACTTCTTTGAAGATTTGGATCAACTAACAACCAGCCAGCGATTAAATCCTTTAGACCAAGATAAGAAGGATTTGTTGCTTTTATTACTCTATAATTGTTGTCAGGATAAGCTTGATTTAAAAGAAAATGAAAATTACTCTAAGATGCAGTTGACTGCTTTAGAAATCGATAATCTAAAAGAAAAATGGGGACTCATCCTTCCCGGCTTTAACGCCCGTCTACAGCCAATTCTAGAAAGTTTTCAATCCCATTTCAGTAAAGAGCTCATTGCCAAACGCACAGCCATAATGTTTTCTTATGTCTATTCTTTTTATCCCTTAACTATCAATCATTTTTATAAGGACTATAAACGCCTACATATTGCGGTTTATACCAGTCGTTCTTACTCTACTGATGAAATTTGTGGTAAGCTCCATCTGTTTTTTGGCTCATTAATTGAGGTCACCCCCATCACAGATACTTACTTTATGGAAGAACTAGACCATTCAAGAATTGATATTTTATTAACCACCTACCCCTTGTTCAATCTTAAAGGCATAACCATCCATACAATCAAAGATGATCTAACGACTGAAGATTTAGGTTGGATTTACCAAATGATTAACCAACTCAAATTTTCTCAAGGCCAAAAAGAAGAATGGCATCTCCACAAAAAATAAGTAAATAAAAAAACCAGCTTAATGAGCCAAGTAAATATTAGCTTCTCATTAAGCTGGTCTCTTTTTTATTTCAATGGCAAGGGATTTATCTAGCTAATAATAAGACCCCTAAACTAAACGCCGCTTAGCCACAGGTAAGGCAGCTGATAGAACAATAAAGTTAGCTATCGAAATAATCAGGCCCTTGAGTAAATTAAAGGGTACTATGCCATAAAGAATATATTCTTGCATGTTAGGAATTTCAAAATTCATCACAGCCATATAGAAGGGAGTAATGACATAGTAGTTAGCCAAGGAAAGGACAATCGTCATTAATACGCTCCCGATTGCAAAAGCAAAGCAGACTTTGACATAGTACTTAGCCGTTTCAACTTGTTTGCTCAAACGAAGATCATAATTACGCAAAATATAGTAAATTGGCAAGCAATAAGAAAGAGTAGCTATGAAAGAAGCCATATCTCCGATTGGGTAACCCGCATTGCCACCTGTTTGCATATAGTGTAAAAAGTTCCGTACAAAAGCAGCCCCTGCACCACTCCATGGTCCAAACAAAAAGGTGGTGAATAGGATCGGAACATCAGAAAAATCGACCTTTAAGAAAGGTATAGCAGGCAATATCGGAAAAGAAAACATCATAAGGATAAAGGCAATAGCCCCCATAACTGCGGTAACAATTAACTGACGTGTACTTGTTTTCATAACAATTTCCCCTTTCTTCTTCTCAGTCAGGGTTAGTTGTTATTTCTTGAAAATAAAAAATTCCTTTCACCGAAAGTCTTCAATGAAAAGAATTAATTAGTAAGTATTTACTATCTTCTCCCATTCTGACTTTACAGTCGGTACTAGAATTTCACTAGTTCTATCAGCTCACTGATTCGCGGACTATCACCGCCGATCGGGAATCTAACCCTGCCCCGAAGATTTCATTTATTTAATTTTACAAATAGATTATAACCCCATTATAGGAGAAATGCAAGCGTTTTATTTTTGTAAGGCATATTGTTTTAAGCGCTCAACTTCAGCTTTTAATAATGGCCGGTATTCACCCACTCCTAGACCTTCAGTCGTTAAAAAGCCATAGCGTTCGCGGTTCAAACGTTTTACGGGATGGCCAACTGCTTCAAGCATCTTACGAACTTGACGATTACGTCCTTCATGAATTGTCAACTCAACGGTTGCATTTTCCTTAGCAGCCTTATTTTTCCGAATGCGTGCCCTAGCCTTAGCGGTTTTCTGCCCGTCTATCACTAGACCTTCTTCTAAGCGCTTAAGGGCATCGGGGCTAGGATAGCCCTTTACCTTAGCCACGTAAACCTTATCAATTTCGTAACGAGGATGCATTAATAAATTGGCAAATTCCCCATCATTGGTTAAAAGTAAGACCCCAGTCGTATGATAATCTAAGCGCCCGATAGGATAAATACGTTGAGGGATCTCTTTAAAATAATCAACCACTACTTTTCTCCCTTTGTCATCAGCAACAGAAGAAATGACCCCATCCGGCTTATTGAATAAGTAGTAAACGGGTTCTTCTTTATATATAGGTACTTGGTCAACTTCAACCAGGTCCTTCTTTGTGACCTTAGTGCCGAGTTCAGTAACCACCTGGCCGTTGACCTGCACCCGACCTGCAAGGATTAATTTTTCAGCATCACGTCTAGAAGCCACACCAGCATGGGCAATGACCTTTTGTAATCTTTCCATTATTTATCTCCTTCTTCATCAAATAAGCCCTTATCTTCCTCATCTTCAGGTAAAAGCGATGATATATCAGGGAGGTCAGCTATTGAATTCAATCCAAAATATTGATAAAAATAATTAGTTACTTGGTAAAGAATCGGACGTCCAGGTCCCTCTTTTCGCCCCGCTTCTTCAATCAAGTCATGCAATAAGAGGCGTTTAATCATGGCTTGCGATTGAACTCCCCTGATTTCATCAATTTCTAATCGGGTAATTGGGCCTTGGTAGGCAATCACTGCCAAGGTTTCCAAGGCTTGTTGAGACAGCTTCAAAGCAAAAGGACTGACTGCATATTTTTGGATTAAGTCAGCATAGATTTTTTGAGTCAGTAATTGATAGCGCCCCCCTAGACATACTAATTCTAGCCCCCGCTGACTATCAGTTTTTAATTTTTTGTCTAAGTTCCATAAACTATACTGGACCTTTTCTTTAGAAAGATCTAAAAGATTAGCTAGTTCCTCTAGGCTAAGGCCTTCCTCACCAGCAACGAATAATAAACTTTCGCAAGCACCCTCAATGGTCAATCCCCATCATCCTTCTTTTGTATGCTTATATCTGCAGCAATTTGATCTTGCTGGATAAGTAATTTTCCTTGTTTAACTAATTGTAACAGAGCCAGAAAATAAGTCACCACTTTCTCTCTGTTAGGCTGATTCGAACTCAGCAAAGAAAAAAAGGACAAGTGGTCTGACTCTTGGTCCAAGGCTTCTTCGATACTCGTAATCGCCTCATCAATAGTAAAAGTTTCCCCTTTTACAGTTCTTTCAAGGGGTTGTTCCTGCCTCAAGCGTAAAAACATTTTTTTAAAGGCCGATAAGAGGTCTTCACTGCTTACTTCGTTTTCAGGCAAAGGCACAACGGCTTGTAAATCCGAGAGGTCACTGGCCTCTTTAGAGTAACTCAAAGACCGGTCAGCTTGTTTTTCTTCTAAGATCGCTGAGACAGCCTTATATTGCTTATAGGTTAGTAATTGTTGGACTAAATCGGCTCGTGGATCGTCTTCCTCCTCTTTTTCCATGGCTTTTTTGGGCAGGAGTAATTTAGTCTTAATTTCAATTAAACTGGCCGCCATAATCAAGTAGTCACTGGCTAGTTCCAAGTCCCTTTTTTGGTGGCGGTGAATCGTTTCTAGGTATTGGTTGGTGATATCAACAATGGGAATATCAAAAATATCAACTTCCATCTGCTTAATTAAGTGCAAAAGCAAATCTAGCGGCCCCTCAAAAGCCGCTAGATCGATGTGTAATTCATCATTAGAAGTTTCAGTGTTTTCTTGCTTAGTTTTATTCATAAACCTTCCCCATCGTGATGAATAATATGTGGCATGGTACGTTGTTCATGTAAGGCCCATCCTTTTAAGATATCAGACATAGCTAGTGAGCCGCTAATGGTATACATAGGAAATTCCTGGGTTAGAGCAGTCAACATGGCATAGATAATCTCATTTTGGTCGAAAGAAGGATTAACTGAGCTATAACGTACTAATACTAATTCTTTTTCCTCATCTTGGTCAAAACCAATAATACCGACAATATTATCGGTTTCTTCATCACGCCATAAGTAAAGTTGACGCTTACCTGCTTTTATACGCTTCATTTCTGCCATCAAGTCATCCATAGACTTATAGGCATCTAGATAAGATAACAAACCCATAACTACTTTCTCATAATTTGAAATGTATGGAATTAGCATAACTCACCTAACCTCTCTTAAAGATTCTATGGTTCATAGACTATCACAAACGCTCCAAAAAGAAAATACTCACTTTTCTAAGCAAATATCCAATACCATAAAAATAGAAAACTTTTTGTAAAAACATCTTAAATATCTAAGGCCTTAAATACTTTGGTTAAGGAATCCTCAAAGACCAACGTATCTTTTCTATCCACTTGAATCTTTGTTTTATTAATGACTGCTAAATAAGAGCCATTAAAATAATCAATTAACCCAGCGGCAGGATAGACTCTTAAAGAAGTTCCAGCAACGATCATCAAGTCCGCTTGCTCAATGGCTCTAACTGCCCCTAATATCTCTTTTTGATCGAGTGCCTCTTCGTAAAGAACGACATTAGGACGTACGATATCCTGGTCAAAGCTGCATCGTGGGATCCCTTGCTCATCTTTTTCTAAGTCTTCTGTCCGATAGTGTCGTTTACATTTTAGACAGTAATTATCCCAGACATTGCCATGCAATTCATAGACCTTTTGACTGCCCGCTTCTTGGTGAAGGCCATCGATATTTTGAGTGACAATGGCAACTTCTTTTCCTTTAGCTTCTAAATCAGCTAAATAACGGTGACAGGCATTGGGTTTAGCGTCTGGATAGACTAAATGATCAAAGTAATAGTCAAAAAATATTTGGGGATATTTCTCAAAGAAAGAGTGTGAAATAATTTCTTCTGCACTGACCTGATATCCAGAATCTTGCATAAATAAACCATCCGCAGAACGAAAATCAGGAATGCCACTTGCTGTGGATACTCCTGCTCCTCCAAAGAAGACGATCCGATCACTTTCATAAATCATATTTTTTAAAGTTTCGATCTTATTCATTACCAGCCCTCCTATAGTTCTATTGTATCAAAGTTTAGCATGATCTTCGAACGGCTTTTCCTTTCAATTCTTTTCTATGCCTATTAAAGTAATGATATAATAATATCAACTTCAATGTAGAAAGGACCAATTTAATGAAGCCATTCAAGAAAATTATTGCCTTGGCCTGCCTCTGTGCGACCATATTCTTTCTAAGTGCTTGTTCTTCGCAAAACAAAACCGATGACCTATTTTTTAGTGATCTCTTTACCACCTGGCAAAAGAAACAGGAAGCAGCTAGCCAAGTCGATAAAAATAGTGACAATGCAGGTAGTCAAGCCCTCATCAATTCCTTCAATACTGAGTGGGAGGAAATGAAAAAGTATCAAGACCAAAGCTTTAAAGATAAAGATTTAGGAAATAAAGTGAAGGACTACTTAAATGAATTAAAAGCTTGTGTAGATGCTCTAAACCAAGAGCCGGCTACCATCGATAGTCAGACTGCTTTTAATGATCATTACCGGAAGCGAATTGATATCCTGAAAGACTTATCCCAAGATTCACGCTTTATCATTCAAGCAGAAGCTTTGGAAGAAATTGACGCAGATAAAAATTCCAAAGCCCTTGAAGATGCTAAAGAAAATCTTGACTTCCGTAAAGCAGCCTATTCTCAACTTGAAGAGGATTTAAATAATTTACAGTTCACTGTTGACCAAGCGGCAAGTACTGACCAAAGCATTGTAATGACGGGGACATTAACTAACCATGCCAAAGCTGACTTAGTGAATTTGGGGATAACCTTTAAATTTGTCGATGCTGACCAAAAAGAGTTAGCTTCTGATACTTGGAAGACTGACCGACTCAAACAAGGTGAAAGTCAAACTGTAACCATTAGGAATACCGCTCCTCAAGCAGCTCACATTCAAATCGAATTGAATGACGGCCTGTCTATTGAAAAATAATATCAATCTAAGAGGATAAGTGAATGTTTATAGGCCTATCTAGGATACTTAGTGAAGTCATTTTACAAGAGTCATCAATCGAGTAGGACTCTGTCCGTTAGTCGGACAGAGGACCTCTCACACCACCGTACGTACGGTTCCGTATACGGCGGTTCAATATCTTAAATAGGCAGACTTCGCCAGGAGGGTTAATGATTTTAATCCCCACTGACGGAGTCTTTTTGTTGTCAGAGCGTAGTGCACCTCCGGTGTCTTGGATAGGCGCCAATATTTCTTGCGTGAGAAAGCAATACGCTTCGCGCTATCACTATCCAATCCCAACCGCATGAGGCGTATAATCTTCGTTCGACAGTTTTTCCATCGCTTCAAAATGAGTTGCCTTAGGCGATGGTTTAACCATTGTTCTATATCTTCAATATAGGTTTTAATATAACCTAATCCAAAATAGTTGATCCAGCCTTGTGTGACTTGGTTGATCTCTTTTACAATGGTTTTAAAGGGACCTGGTCGCTTTCGACTTGTCAGACGTTTTAACTTTGCTTTGAATTTCTTCTTCGCTTCATTCGTCGGACGAAAACGACAACCCTTTCGGGTAGGCATGATAAGGCAACCCAAGAATTTTAAACGGGTTGGCGAACCCACTTGACTTTTCTCATGGTTAACGGTTAATCGAAGATCTTTTTCAATGTAAGTAGTAATACTTTTTATCACACGTTCTCCTGCTCGCTTAGATTTTACGAAAATCGCAAAGTCATCTGCGTAACGCACAAAACGATGTCCACGACGTTCTAATTCTCTATCCAATTCATTTAAATAAACATTACATAGAAGCGGTGAAATGACACCCCCTTGAGGGGTGCCCGTATGACTGTTAATCAATTGACCCATCAGATCAATAACACCTGCACTCATAAAACGTCTAAGAATACGTGATATCGCTGGATCTTTTACCATTTGTTCCAAGTAATGAATCATTTTATCTTGATTAAAATTATCAAAACAATTCTTCAGATCACAATCAACCACAACTTTATAGCCTGTTTCGTAATAGTCGACACATTGTTTCAGTGCACTATGTGCACTCTTGCCTTTACGAAAACCATGACTATAAGGTGATAGTTGAGGATCTATGATTGGTTCAATCACTTGTCGAATGGCTTGTTGAACAATGCGATCCCTGACAACAGGAATACCTAATCGACGAACTCCTCCATTGGCCTTAGGGATTTCTACCCGCTTGACCGGTTGAGGTTTATATGTTGCATTCATCAGTTTCTGTTGTAAAGGTTTGAGGTACTTTCTTACTTCGGCTTCCGCATCTTTTGCGGAAACACCATCAATGCCTGCTGCTCCTTTGTTCTTTCGAACCGATTGAGCCGCACGCATGAGGTTTTCTTCTCTGACAACGAGACTCATTAGAGACCCATCATGTCTTTTCATATATTCAATAGCTCTACTACTAAGCACACCTGCATACTTTTCAGGTTCCACCTTATTTCTCTGTAGGCTGCGTTGCTTTCGCAACTTTTCTGCTTTTCCCATAATTGAGCTACCTCCCATCTAAATAAACATGGATATTGTTCAGTCCTTCGTTTCCTCTGGAAACTACTATGACTTCGGCTGACTTCTCACAGTAAACCTTTTTCGACCGGCTTCTTATAAGGGGACTCCTGCGCCGTCTGTGAGATCTCCCTGGGTAAGAACGACAACTTTCTACTCATGTCACTGCTTCATCTACTGTCTCAGATTCGTGCAGTATTGGACTTCACTTTGTTAGGCAAGCTCATCCATCTTTTGACAGCCTTTCTTTATGAAGTTTCTGTACGTCAGTGCAAGTATTTGCCTCCAACTTCCTTCAGATTCCACCTCACGGTGGACACCCTTGTCTTTGGCTAACAGTTCCTACTGCAAAGGCCTGTAGTGGACTTTCACCACCGAGTTGTCGCCCATGCCAGGCGCACATACAGAAAGAGGTTGGAAAAAACTTCCAACCTCTTTTTTCTATGCTCTTGGGAAAGTTTTTTTATAAATTTCGCGCATATGTTGCGAATGGATGTGGGTATAAATTTGCGTGGTAGAAATGTCAGCATGACCCAGAAGTTCTTGAACCACTCTTAAGTCTGCCCCATTTTCCAATAAGTGGGTTGCAAATGAGTGCCGCAAGGTATGGGGGCTGACTTCTTTTGTTATCCCAGCCGCTTGGATATATTGCTTGAGCTTCTTCCAAACCCCTTGCCGACTAAGGGGACGTCCGTGATGGTTCAAATAAATCATCCCTTGAGATTGGTCATTTTCTCCCAAGAGTTTGAGGCGGCTCTCTTTGAGATAAGTCTGTAGCCAATCTTTGGCCACTTCTCCAAGAGGAATGATGCGCTCCTTGTTGCCCTTACCAATCGTTTGGAGAAAGCCGAGATCTTCGTGAAAATCACTGATTTTTAAATGGACCAATTCGCTTACCCGCAGCCCACTCGCGTAAAGTAACTCTAATAAACTACGATCTCGCAAGCCAAGAGTCGAATTGACGTCCGGTATGTCTAACAAACGATCAACTTCTTCAACACTTAGCACTTGAGGGAGCTGCTGTTTCTTCTTAGGCAAGGAAATATTTTCCACCGGGTTCTCTTCAATCACTGAGTCTAAAATCAAATATTTAAAGAAGTGACGTAGGGTCGATAAATATTGACTCATGGTTGAGACTGCCCGACCCTTTTGGTTTAACTTTTCTAGCTGTTGGATAATATCCTGGCGTTTGACGGCTTGAATATCCTCAATCCCCGCTTCAGACAAAATCATTTGAAATTGTTTCAAGACATTGTGGTAAGTTTTAATGGTATTTTCCGAAAGGCCTTGTTCTACCCGTAAAGCAATTAAAAAATCCTCAATCAAATCATTGATAGTCAAAAAATCACTTATCCTTTAAAGTTATCCCATCTTCATTTTGTTCAATTCGCTGAGTTTTCATCAGGTGGCCCAAGGCACGTTTAAATTGAGCCTTGGAAATATTAAAGGCTGATCGAATCGCATTGGGGTCACTCTTATCGTTATAAGGCAAAAAGCCCTCAGGAGTACGTTTTAAAACTTGATAAATCATTTCCGCGTCATCATTGATCACTTCAAAAGCACGTGGCTTTAAGGATAAGTTCAGATTCCCATTTTGTCCGATACCAATAACCCGAGCTTCTACCTCTTCTCCGAGACGGGGCTCTACTTCCCATTCACTAGGGTGAATAAAAGCCAAGTAGTAATCCTCTGTGATTAAGTGGCTCCCATTCAATTTACACTGATAGACCCGGGCTTTCTTAACTTGATTGACCCAGCGTTTTTCATTCCCCTTAACTTTCCTGGTTAAAGACTGGACGACCACAGAATCGGCTAGATTAGCCCACTGCCGGCCCTTACGATCCACGGATAATTTCACATAAAGCTTATCGCCTTTTTTGGGCCAAAGCCCTGTTTCGCTGGGCAACTCATCCAAAGACAAGACCATATCCTTATCTGGAAGACCAATATCTAAAAAGACACCTAGATCATGGCGTACTTGGGTAACCTCAGACCAACCATAGGTATTTTGTCGACAATCTGGGAAATCTAGAGTCGCTTTAGCTTGATTTTTTTGATTGGTATAGATAAACACCAGTATTTCTTGTCCAATATTCAGTGATTTTATCTTATCGCTGGGATTTAATTCAAAAGTCTTCCCCGCGAACTGGACGTAATAGTTCTTTGCATTATAGTCACTCACTTTAGCAGAGACTACACTTGCTAGTTCTTTCATTTGCTGATCTCCTTCATATTGATTTCTTTAAGTATAGCATAGACATAGGCCTCCCCAAATGAATTGCCAGAAGTACAATAAGGAAAAATAAAAAAAGCCAGTACCTAATAGGCACTGACTTTGTCTCGTTCAAGCTTAGATAGTGGTTGTAGCACCATCATAAACCATACCGCGACGTGCATCCAAGGTAATTAATTGGCCTTCTTCAAGAATGTTCATCGCATCTTTAGCATTAACGATAACCGGTGTTCCAGTGTTGACACTCATTACGGCAGCATGACTGGTTAGGGTTGCATTTTCTACAATAACAGCTCCTGCCTTCTTAATGGCTTCATTATAGCGTTCATCAGTTGTGGAAACCACTAAGATGTTATCATGGTTAGCTTTTTCAATGGCTTCTTCTGGGCTTTGGGCTTTAACCACGTGTCCAATGACTGATTGATTTCCTAACCCTTGCGCTTCAATTAAACGTTCACCGATCATTTGGATCTTCATTAAGTTGGTGGTGCCTGTTTCCCCAACCGGCACACCAGCGGTAATGAGGATAAGATCGCCATCTTTAGCGTAGTCTTCTTCTTTAGCAATTTGGGTGGCAAGTAAGGTCATTTCATCGGTAGATGCTGGTTTTTCAATGACCATTGGAACCACACCACGGCTAAGTAATAACTTATGGGCACGACTTTCAGAGAAGGTAAGCGCTAAGATCATGGCATTAGGACGGTACTTAGAAATTAAACGAGCAGTATGACCTGAATTTGTTGCAGCAACGATGGTTTGAATATTCAAATTACGCGCTGTATGGGCAACAGATTGGGCAATTGCTTCAGAAACATCACTGTTTTGATATTCTTTAAGGGCTTGTTGGGCTTGACCACGTAATTCGCTTTCACGTTCAGTAGTCATAGCGATACGGGTCATGGTCTTAACGGCTTCAAGTGGGTAGTCACCAGCAGCTGTTTCACCGGATAACATAATCGCATCAGTACCGTCTAGAATCGCATTAGCAACGTCAGAAGCTTCAGCCCGGGTTGGACGTGGGTTGCGTTGCATAGAATCTAACATTTGGGTAGCAGTAATAACTGGTTTACCAGCCGCATTACACTTACGGATTAATTCTTTTTGAACAACTGGCACCATTTCAGTTGGAATTTCTACCCCTAGGTCACCACGAGCAACCATTAAACCATCAGAAACTTGCAAAATCCCGTCAATATTATCTACCCCTTCTTGGGTTTCAATTTTAGGGATAATTTGAACGGTTTCGTTCCCGGTTTCTTCTAAAATTTCGCGAATCTCTAAAACATCTTCTGGCTTACGAACAAAGGAAGCAGCGATAATGTCAATTCCATTTTCTAGACCAAAACGAATGTCGGCTTCATCTTTTTCAGTGATACCAGGTAGGGATACGGAAACGCCAGGGATATTAACCCCCTTCTTGTCTTTGATTAAACCACTATTTTCCACAACAGTGGTAACAATTCCCTTATCAAAGTCAATGTCAGTAACACGTAAATCAACTAAACCATCATCAATGAGAATATGAGAATCAACATGAACATCATTAATTAATTGAGGATAAGTGACTGAAATCATGTCTTGGGTTCCTTCAACTTCAGTCATGGAAATCTTAACGGTTTTACCCTTTTCTAAGAAAACCGGAGCATGGTCCTTCATGTTATGGGTACGAATTTCAGGACCCTTGGTATCTAGCATAACCGCAATCCGTTTTCCAGCTTCACGTTCCACTTGGCGAATGGCTTTGATGCGGGCTAAGTGTTCATCGTGGTCACCGTGAGAAAAGTTCATCCGGGCAACGTCCATACCTGCTTTAGCCAGTTCGACTAGGGTTTCTGGATCTTCTGAAGCAGGTCCAATCGTACATACAACTTTGGTTTTCTTTAATAATTTCATATCAAATGGCATTTCATTTTCTCCTTTTATTTTTAAGACCAAACTGAGGTTTCTTGGTTAAGATCATAGAGATATTTATTGAGCGTATTACGTTTTTGACGGTCGTCTTTTTTCTCTAGGGCATTTTCAATGTCGGTATAGACAATTTTATTATCTACAATTCCCATACATACTCCAGATTGACCCTTAGCTAAAGCTTCAACCGCTGCATGTCCTAAAGAAGTTGCTAACATACGGTCTTTAGCGCTTGGTGATCCTCCACGCTGAACGTGTCCTAATACGGTAGTCCGAATGTGGTAATTTCCATATTCATCCAATAAATCAGCAAATTTATAGCCTGGCATAACGCCTTCAGCTAAAACAATGAGGGTATGCTTCTTACCCTTTTCACGTCCTTGATTAATTTGGTCAACGACCTCTTGGATATCAAAATTAATTTCTGGAATAATCACTTGGTCAGCACCACATCCAATGCCAGACCATAAGGCGATATCTCCAGCATGCCGCCCCATTACTTCAACCACAAAAGTCCGCATGTGGCTTTTGGCGGTATCTCTTAACTTATCCAAAGCTTCTAGGGCAGTGTTGCATGCCGTATCAAAACCGATGGTAAAGTCAGTACCAGGAATATCATTATCGATTGTTCCAGGAATACCAACCGTTGGAAAGCCACGTCGTGACAAGGCTAAAGCCCCTTGGTAGGACCCGTCTCCGCCAATGACAACCAAGCCGTCAATTTCATGACGTTTTAATTGTTCTAAGGCTTTGAGTTGGCCTTCTTCCTCTGCAAATTCAGGGTAGCGGGCTGTAAACAGAATCGTTCCGCCACGCGAAGATAGGGTGGAAACATCAGCAGCAGTCATTTGGAAAATATCTCCATCTGCTAAGCCACGGAATCCATAACGTACCCCATAAGCTTCGTTACCATCAAAAATGATCTTACGTACGATTGCGCGGATCGCAGCATTCATGCCGGGAGCATCGCCACCGCTTGTTAAGACCGCAATTTTTTTTGCCATATAAATCTTATCCTTTCTTTTCCCTTCACGTCATATAATATCATGTTTCTAAGCTGATTACTAAGGGTTTTCCTATTAAAACGATTTCATTAATAAAGAACATTCTCAGAGCCGTAAATTTTTCTTAATTCTTGAATGACTTCGGGGCGGGCTTGAACAGCAAAGCGCTCACCCAATTGATATTTTTTCTGTTCTTTGGCCATGGTGAAAGTTAATTTAACCCTGCCGTGATACTGGTTGATAAGAGCAAGGAGGTCTGCCTTTTTCTCACTGGCCAGCTGGCTACTTGCCACACGAATAGTTATTGATTGAATTGCGTTCAGCCGTTTTCTTTCCAATTCAGTGAGCAATTGATTATTTAAGGGATGACACTGGTCTAAAATCACTTGCAAGCCTTGTTTTCTGGTCTGAGTTTTGCCTTGGGCAAGGATTTGCTGGCCTTCCCTTAAATAGGCAGCGAAATCAATATAAGCTTTAGGAAAAGCAATCACCTCGACTTCACTATGCTCATCACGCAAAGTTAAGAAAGCCATGGGCTGATTCTTCTTAGTTTGAATTCTTTTCACCTTGACAATTTCTCCAATAATCGTCACCTGACTTTTATCACTTATCTTATTGATGGGTTGAATTTGACCACTTTGGTAGTAAGGACGATAGTCACTGTATAATTCAACGCTAATAGACTGACCCAGGGTTTCTTGCTCCCCCTCCAAAAGAAGGCGATCATCATATTCATTCAATTGCTTAATTTCAGGCGCATAGAGCTCTCGATTCTCCTGATTGAACAAGGAAAGCTGCTGGTTGTTGCTTCCGCCAAATAAGTTCACCGCTTCTAGTAACTTTGGCAGAGCCTCTTCTATTAAGGTGCGGCGGTTATAGCCAAAGCTGTCCAAGGCTCCCGCAAGCGCCAATTTTTCCAGGTTCTCTGCCTTTAAATAGTTTTTTGGAAGACGTTGGATAAAGTCTCCTAACGACCGAAACTGTCCCCCATTGAGCCGTTCCTGGACAACGGCTGTGGTAAAGTTTCGCATCAGGCCGCGAATATCAGTTAGACCTAGTAAAATATGATGGTCATCAACTACCTGCATGGTGGTATAGGAGCGGTTTACATCGGGGAGTTGGAGCTTAACTTGACAGAGACCGGCCTCATAGGTCAATTGCTGACCCTTAGTCTCATAAATCTTATGTTGCAAGAGATTCCCATAGTAAAAGGCCGCCGGATAATGAACCTTTAGCCAGGCCATCTCATAAGCCAAATAGGAATAAGCATAGGCATGTGACTTGTTAAATCCATAATCAGCAAAAGCTTCAATGTAGGAATAAATTTTTTGGGCAACGCTTTGGCTGTAGCCCTTAGCAACAGCTTGACGAATAAATTTCGCCTGTAAGCGGTCCATGGTTGCCTTATCTTTCTTGCTGATCGTCCGCCGTAAGATATCAGCTTCTCCCAATGAAAATCCCGCAATTTTTTGGGCAACTTGCATGACTTGTTCCTGGTAGACAATGATGCCATAAGTTTCCTTCAAGATACCTTCTAAGTCCGGATGAGGGTAAGTAATCGGCTCCTTACCATGTTTACGATTGACAAAGTGATTAATTTGTTGCATAGGTCCTGGGCGGTAGAGGGCATTTACTGCTGCTAGGTCCGCCATTGAGCTGGGTTTAACCCGCCTCAAGACACGGCGAATCCCATTAGATTCAAATTGAAAGACTCCCAGGGTATTGGCTTGACTAAAGACACGATAGACCGATTGATCATTACGTGGAAAGTCTATCGGACGTAAGCGCCTTTTGCTGATTTTTTCCGCTGCTCTGACACTATTGGCTAAAATCGTTAAGTTACTTAAACTCAAAAAGTCAATTTTTAATAAACCAATCCGCTCAATTTCATGCATGGTGTATTGGGACTGGTGAATGGAATGGTTAAGGGCAGCCTGTAAGGGGATAAAATCGGTCAAGTCTTGGTCACTGAGAATAACCCCTGCCGCATGGGTAGAAACGTGGCGAGGCAAGCCTTCAATCTTCTTAGCGGTCTGAAACCAGAGCTGGCCATCCTCCTCTTCTGCTATATATTGTTGGAGTTGGCTGGAACTTTGATAAGCTTCTTCAAGAGTCTGATTTTGCGAGCTAATGGTATTGGCCCAACGGCTCATGGTCGCTTGACTCTTATTAAAAGCATTACCAACGTCCCTGATGGCCTTGCGGGCAGCAAAGGTACCAAAGGTAGAAATTTGAGCCACGTGGTCACTACCATATTTGTGATAGACATAATTCAAAATATCCTGGCGCTTATCATCAGGAAAGTCCAAATCAATATCCGGCATCGACTGGCGTTCAGGATTAAGAAAACGCTCAAAAAGTAAATGATTTCTTATAGGGTCTACATCGGTAATAAAAAGACAATAAGCTACCAAGGAACCCGCAGCAGATCCTCGACCTGGTCCGGTCATAATATGCTTCTTATGAGCATAATCCATCACGTCCCAAACAATGAGAAAATAATCATTGAAGCCCATTTGATCAATAATAGAAAGTTCGTAATCCAAGCGTTCTCGGTAGCTTTGCTCATTACCCACCCGCTTAGACAGACCTTGATAGGCTAAATCTTTGAGAAATTCCTTACTACTTTGCCCTGATTCAATGGGATACTTGGGCAAAAGCGCTTGGTCAAAGTGAATGTCTAAATGAACCCCATCAAAAGCCTCTGACACTTGGTCAAAAGCCTTAGCTAGTCCCTTGTTTTGGTAGGATTCTTGATAAGACGCTAGGCTCCTTAAATAAAACTGTCCTTCTGCCCCAGCTTTTTCGCGGTAATTATCTAGGGACTGATTAGCTTCGATAGCAGCTAATACTTCCTGGGTAAAGACATCCTTTGTTGACAAATAAGCCAACTTTGACTGGGCGATCAAGGGAATCTGACTTTTCTTAGCTAGGTCTTCTAAGGCTTCTTGATGGTAGAGATAAGATTCATCAATACCCATATATAAGTCAGAAGCCTTGAAGATTTCCCGTAATTTATCTAAGAAGGCAGCAGCCTCTTCTTGGCGCTGTTGCTTAAGAAAATGCATATGCGGACCGTTATTAGCTTCTAAAATAGTGATCCAATCTTGGTGGTTATTAAAGATAAAATCTCTAACCGCCTGATAATCAATGGGCTCTTGGCTTTTAATTAAGGAACTTAAGCGCATAAGAGAGCGGTAGCCTTGATCATTTTTAGCATAAATCAGCCACTCTTCTTGGTCATGCTGGTCAGGACGTTGAATTGAAACGGTCATTCCAATTAAGGGATTGATGTCATAATGTTTACAATAATTATAAAAATCAATTACCCCATACATCACATTGATATCACTAATCGCTAAGTTTTTATAACCTAAGGCTTTGGCCGCTTCGACATAATCCTTTACCGGCATGGGACTCTTTAAAAGCGTATAGGATGTATTCACATTTAAAGGCGTAAACACGATAGACCAACTCCTTTTAACATGATAAAAACCATCAGTTTAGCCAGCTTATTTACATATAGTCACCGCTTACTGATGGTAAAGACACTTATTTTTCTATGTATTGCGGGCCGCGGACAAACATGGCATCCCCAAAAGAAAAGAATTGATACTTCTCCTCGACCGCATGCCGATAGGCGTTAAGCACATGGTCTCTTCCAGCAAAAGCAGCCACCAACATCACTAGGGTTGATTTAGGTAAATGGAAGTTGGTAATGAAATGATCCACCACAGTAAACTTAAAACCTGGATAAATGAAAATATCAGTCCAGCCAGAATCAGCTTTCACTTGGCCATCAAATTTTTGACCAATAGTCTCTAAAGTACGAATACAGGTTGTCCCGCAAGCAATGACATGGTGGCCATTTGCTTGGGCTTGACTAATCATTTCAGCATTTTCTGGATCTAAGCGATAAAATTCTGAATGCATTTGGTGGTCACTCAGATCTTCTTCATTCACTGGTCGAAAAGTTCCCAAACCGACATGGAGGGTCAGATAAGCAATCTTAACTCCTTTTTCCTGTAGGCTCTTTAGATAGTCCTCAGTAAAGTGTAAACCCGCTGTCGGGGCTGCTGCCGAGCCATTCACTTTAGCATAAACTGTTTGATAACGGTCTGGATCAGTTAATTTGTTCTTAATGTAAGGTGGTAGAGGCATCTCTCCTAGACTCTCTAAAATCTCTAAGAAAATCCCATCATAATAAAATTCCAGCAGGCGACCACCACCATAGTCAAGTGTTTCTTTGATTTCAGCCTTCAAACGCCCATCGCCAAAGCTAAGCTTGGTGCCGGCTTTCAAGCGTCGTCCTGGTTTAACCAGGGTCTCCCAAAGGTCGCCTTCCACATTGTTTAAGAGTAATACTTCAACGTGGCCACCGGTCTCCTCTTTTTCGCCGTAAAGACGGGCCGGTAAGACCCGAGTATTATTTAAGACTAAGACATCCCCTGCTTCAAACTCCTCTTTAATAGCTGAAAACATCTTATCCTGGTAGTGGCCATCTTTAGCATTCAAGCATAAAAGTCGACAGTTTAAGCGATCCTTAGTGGGACTTTGGGCAATGAGTTCTTCGGGTAAATCATAATCATAATCTGTCGTTTTTAAGGTCATCCTCGTTCTCCTCTTTATCAATTCCTAAATGTTGGTAGGCCTTAGCCGTGGCCATACGCCCTCTAGGGGTACGTTGTAAAAAACCCATTTGAATTAAATAAGGTTCATACATATCTTCAATGGTTTCTTTTTCTTCTGATAAATTAGCCGCAATAGTGGATAAGCCTACCGGGCCACCTTGATAATAGAAAATAATAGTCTCTAAGATGCGTCGGTCAAGATCATCTAAACCAGCCTTATCAATTTTTAAAATACTTAGGGCTCTTTCAGTGATTGCTAAATCAATGATTGCATTGGTATTATATATCTGAGCAAAGTCTCTGACCCGCTTCAATAAGCGGTTGGCAATCCGAGGGGTTCCACGCGACCGTAAGGCAATTTCATAACTTGCTTCATCTTCGATGGTTACCTCAAAGATTTGGCTACTTCGCTTAACGATTTCTTGTAATTCATCCACCTTATAATAGCGCATATGCTGGATGATACCGAAGCGGTCCCTTAAAGGAGCAGATAAGCTCCCAGCCCTAGTCGTGGCTCCTACCAAGGTAAATGGAGGCAGATCAAATTGAACCGCGTGGGCTGAACTCTCTTGGCCAACAATAATATCAACACGAAAGTCCTCCATAGCACTGTAGAGCATTTCTTCGACATTGCGGGGCAGGCGGTGGATTTCATCGATAAATAAGACATCTCCAGGGGCCAGTTCGTTGAGTAAAATTAAAAGATCACCCGTTTTTTCAATGGCTGGACCGCTACTGGTCTGCATATTGACCTGCATTTCATTACTAATGACATTGGCTAAGGTGGTTTTTCCTAATCCCGGTGGGCCGTATAACAAGACATGGTCTAAGGATTCCGTTCGCTGTCTAGCAGCATGGATATAAACCGATAGTTCGTGCTTGGTTTCTTCCTGACCAATGTAGTCTTTGAGAAGTTGCGGCCTTAAGCTAGCCTCCATGTCTTCTTCTTCAAAAAATTCTTCACCGCTTTGAAGCCTTTTTTCACTAGACATACTTATAACTCCTCACTACTTATTTTAAGGTTATGTATCTTAAGGCGACTCGGATAGCATCTGCAGTATTATCGACCTCTGAAAAATCGCCTTTTTTGATCACTTGATCAATCTCCCGCTTAGCGTAACCTAGACTGTTTAGGGCTGCTTCTAATTCAATCATCATCTGACTTGACTCTGATTGATCAGAAATGACTTCTTGGTCAGCTGGAAGCGCTTCGGATTTAAGGCGGCTGAGCTTACTTTGTAAGTCTAAGATGATCTGTTGGGCAGTTTTTTTACCAACGCCGGGAAACTTGGTTAAGAATTTGACATTTTCCGATTCAATCGCTGCAATAAATCCGGCTTGGTCACCATAAGCTAAAATTGATAAAGCACTCTTAGGCCCGATTCCCGAAACACTTATTAATTGTAAAAAGAGTTGTTTCTCGGCCTGATCAAAAAAGCCATACAGGCGTATGGCATCCTGGCTAACCGCTTGGTAGAGCCAAACTTGCACCTGTTGGCCTTTTTGATCACTTAAGCGATAAGGGTTAGGAAAATAAATATAATAGGCAAGTCCCGCCGTTTCAACAACTACCGCTTCACTAGTTAAATCAACAAGTAATCCCTTGATATATTGGTACATCACTCAACCTCATTACTCCACATATTTTTTGTAGTCACTATAGCCAGCTTGGTCCATTTCTTCATAGGGAATAAATTTTAAAGTAGCAGAATTAATACAATATCTTAACCCCCCTGCTTCACTTGGACCATCAGTAAAGACATGTCCCAAATGAGAGTCTGCTGCTTGACTTCGTACTTCAGTACGAACCATGCCATGTGAAGTATCTTGGTGCTCGTTAACAACATCCTCTTCAATAGGCTGGGTAAAAGCCGGCCAACCACAACCGGAATTGTATTTTTTACTGGAAGAGAATAAGGGTTTTCCATCCACAATATCTACGTAAATTCCCTTTTCAAAAAATTCATCATAGTCACCTGAAAAAGGACGTTCAGTGGCTTGATTTTGAGTCACTTCATAAGCTAAGTCACTAAGTTCTTTTAAACGAGCGTTTTTTTCTTCTTGATTCATAGCAGTCTCTCCTCTTTCTTTAATTTGCTTTATTTTATCATAACTAGCAGATAATCCCTATATTATTGATTCTTAGGACTTTCATGGGCATCTTGGATCCGTTTGAAGCTGCGTTCGATTTCATAATTAGAATAATGGATTAAAACGGGACGTCCGTGGGGGCAATTATAAGGGTTCTCACAGTAAGTCAGGTCATCTAACAATTGCCGGGCCTGACGATCATCTAAATAATGGTTAGCTTTTATCGAAAGCCGGCAAGACATCATAATAGCGGTTTTTTCCCGGTAGGTATTGACCGAAAAATCTTTATTTTCAATGGCTAGTTGGATCATGGAATCAATGTGTTCTTGGACCTGGTCACTCCCCATCCAAGCGGGATGGTAGTTGACTAAAAATTGATTGGGGCCAAATTCTTCAATGCCAATCCCCATAGCCCGTATCCGGTCTAAGACTTGTCTGACATCATGACTTTCTGATGAGGGATAGTCTAAAACTAAAGGAACCAGTAATTCCTGGCTAGCTGTATCCATATCACCGATGGCTTCGCGGAAATATTCATATTTAATCCGTTCTTGAGCCGCATGCTGGTCAACTAAATACATCCCGGTTTCATCGGAACAGACCAAATAAGAAGCCTGTAATTGGCCCACATAGTCCAGTTGAGGGAAGCTTGGATTCCTCTGACCTTGGACTTGCCCCTCTTCATGATTAGGGCTAGCTAGCTTAAGATCACTAGGTGTGCTTGTGCTTGGTGGGAAACTTTCTCTATGAGCACCCTCCCCTTTTTCAGCTGTCTGGGCTTCCGCTTGCCAGTCTTTGCCATGGTCTGTTTCCTTAACTAGGAAAGCTTCATTCTCAGCTGGCTCTACTTGATTTTTAAAATCAAAACGCAGTTGCTGGCTATCTTCTTGACTGCTTAGATCAATGCTGGCTTGATGGTTAGCTGTCTCAGTAATCTCTTTCTTGCCTACATCGGGGATCCTTCTTAGGGGAGATAGTCTTTCCTGAACACTGCTTTGGATGAGATCGTAAAGTTCTTCTTCCTTACTAATGCGAATCTCTTGTTTGGTTGGATGGACATTAACATCAAGTAATTGGGCATCTGTAGAAATATTAAGGACAGCTATGGGATAACGGCCAATCATGAGCTTAGAAGCGTAACCCTTGATAATTGCCTGACTGAGGACATAGTTTTTGATATAGCGGCCGTTAACAAATAGGGACATATAATTGCGTGAGGCCCGGGTAAGTTCTGGTTTAGAAATATAACCGCTGAGTTGAAAATCATGGTCCTCATTCTCAATCGCTAACATGTCTTGAGCCTGTTTAAAACCGTAAACTGCAGCGATAACTTCTTGGAGGCGGCCCTTGCCATTGGTCCTTAGTAGCTCCCTGCCATCATGATTATAAGTAAACCGGATATCAGGATGGGCCATGGCTAAACGGTTCACGACATCCGTAATATGAGAAAGTTCGGTGCTTAATTGCTTAATGTGCTTTAAGCGGGCTGGGGTATTGTAGAATAGATTTTCTACTCGGATGGTTGTTCCTTGCCGTAAATGCGAAGGACGATACTCTACTTCATCGCCCCCAATTAAGCTGATAGAGGAGCCCTCTTTTCCATCACTGGTTTCCAGCGAAACTTCAGCAACTGAGGCGATCGAGGGCAAGGCTTCACCACGAAAGCCCAAGGTTTTGATCCGAAAGAGGTCTCGTGAATGATAGATTTTACTGGTAGCATGGCGTTTAAAGGCCAACTTCACATCTTCCCCACTCATTCCTAAACCATTATCAATGACTTGGATGCTCTTCAAACCAGCCTCTTCGACTTTGATATCGATACTGGTTGCCTGGGCATCAATCGCATTTTCTAAGAGTTCTTTTACCACGGAAGCCGGCCGTTCAACCACTTCCCCAGCGGCAATCTGATTAGCAACTTGTTCAGGAAGTTCGTGGATCATCCTAGTCCTCCTCGCTTAGTTTCCTTTGTAATTGGTTCAATAATTCTAAGGCTTCAATAGGTGATAAATGATTAATATCGACAGCATCTAGCTGGTCTAAGACATAATCTTCACTCGCTGTTTTTTGATTGAAATTTTCTTGGTCAGTGAAGAGATTAAGCTGCTTAGGCTCAGCCCCTTTAGCGGCTTCACTCTCCAAGTCAGATAAAATATTAGCTGCATTGGTTAATAAGCTCTTAGGTAAGCCAGCCAGCTTAGCAACATGAATCCCATAACTCTTATCGGCCGGGCCATCATAAACCTTGTGAAGAAAGACCACTTCCCCATCTTTTTCAATGGCTCCGACGTGAATATTCTTAAGAGCTGGCAAGTGATTATCCAGATCAGTCAGTTCATGGTAATGGGTTGAAAAGAGCACCTTCGCCTTAAGATGGTCGTGTAAATACTCTAAAATAGCTTGGGCTAAAGCAATGCCATCATAAGTCGAAGTTCCCCGACCAATCTCGTCAAAGAGTAACAAGGACCGGTCAGTCGCATGTTGAATAGCCTGGTTAGCTTCCATCATTTCGACCATAAAGGTACTTTGCCCCGCTTGCAAGTCATCGGTTGCCCCAATCCGGGTAAAGATCTGGTCAAAAATAGGCAGGGTCGCTTGACTAGCGGGTACAAAACTTCCCATTTGGGCCATGATCACGGTGAGGCCCAGCTGGCGCATGTAAGTGGATTTTCCTGACATATTAGGTCCGGTAATTAATAGAATGGAAGTGTCCTTATCCATGATGATGTCATTAGGGACAAAATCGTCACGTCCTAAAGTTTCTTCAACCACTGGGTGGCGGGAATCTTTAATCAATAAGGCCCGGTCTTCTCCACTAAAATGAGGACGCACATACTGGTTTTGTTCGCTAATTTCCGCTAGGGACTGAATCACGTCCACCTGGGCAATAGCCTGGGCGATGGCTTGTAGGTCTTTTTGGTAGACTTTTACCTTTTCTCTCACCCCAAGGAACAGCTCGTACTCCAAGTCAACTGATTTTTCCTGAGCTTCCAAGATCCGATATTCCATCTCTTTTAATTCTGGGGTAATGAAGCGTTCCGCATTAGTTAGGGTTTGCTTTCTCTCATACCGACCTTCTGGTAAAAGATGGAGGTTGGCCTTGGTTACCTCGATATAATAACCAAAAACCTTATTATAGCCAATTTTTAAAGATTTAATCCCGGTCGCTTCACGCTCCTTGGCTTGCAGGTTAGCAATCCATTCTGACCCGTGGCGAATGGCCTGACGGTAGTCATCCAGCTGGTCACTAAAGCCATCCCTAATAATGCCACCTTCAGTAATCGATATATTCGCTTCCGGATCAATAGCGCTTTCGATGGTTTCAACCACTTCTGGTAGGGCTGCCAGGCTGTTAAGAAGCTTGGTCCAAACGCCAGTCTCTTGGCTGTCACTTTGATTGTCTTGGATAGACTGTAAATTTTCAGAGACTTGGGGAACCTTTTTCAAGGAATTCATCAATTGCAGGAGCTCGCGGGCATTGACCTGCCCCATTGAGATCTTAGCCACTAAGCGCTCTAAATCGTAGACCCCAGAGAGATTTTCTTGGATATTGCGCCGTTCAAAGAAGGCGTCGATCAAGGACTCTACTTGGTCTAAGCGCTCTTCAATCGTTGCTTGGATAATAAGAGGCCGGTCCAGCCACTGTCTTAGCAAACGTCCGCCCATGGCGGTTTTAGTCTCATCGAGAAAATGCAGTAAACTTCCTGAACATTTCTGAGTTCGAATCGATTCGGTTAATTCTAAATTGCGTTTAGCAAAATAGTCCATATGCAAGTAATAATCTAACTCATAGGACTCCGCTTGGCGCCAGTGGTTAACCATACGAAACTGGGTACTATAAACATAGGCCATCAAAATATGCAGAGCCTTAAGCTCAATACCATGCTTAATATTTTGAGTAATTTTTTCAAAGGCAGTTTCCGGTAATTGATCGAGGGTTTTCTGATTAATATAGGAAGAGGTGAAAGGAAAGAGCTGCTCGAGTTGGGCCAAGTCTTTTTCACGAAGTTCATGGTAAAAGACAACTTCCTTGGCTTGAATTTGTGAGAATTCTGTTAACAGCATTTCAAATGAATCCATATGGGTCACTTTCAACTCGCCTGTTGAAATATCAGTATAAGCTAAAGCATAGGCGCCTTCTTGATGTATAATCGCACAAATAAAGACATTTTCCTTATCGCTAGAATTGTAATAAGTCCCCGGAGTAATCACCTTGATCACTTGCCGGTCTACCATACCCTTAGCTTGCTTAGGATCTTCCATTTGTTCAGCGATAGCGACCTTATAGCCTTGGTTGACTAGGGTTTTCACATACTCATCCGCTGAATGATAGGGAACACCACACATGGGAATGGGATCATCCGCATTCCGATTTCGACTCGTTAGGGTTATTTCTAATATCTGTGCCGCTTTTTTGGCGTCATCATCAAACATTTCATAAAAATCGCCCAGCCTAAAAAATAAAAAGGCATCGGGATATTGATCTTTGATCTGATAGTATTGCTCCATCATTGGTGTTTTTTTCTTCGCCATTGTTTACATCCTTTAATCTTAACTTTTTACAATCTTATCTATTCTAACATAGAAAAGCAAAGGGTGAAATTCACAGCTTTAATAATTCGTGATAGAATAAAAGCTAAAAAAGAGAAAGGAATGAATTATGTTAAAGCATTTATATCTCATGCGCCACGGGGAAACGGAATTCAATTTGGAGAACAGAGTACAGGGCTGGTGTGATTCCCCTTTAACTGAAAAAGGTATCCGACAAGCCGAGCTGGCTAGAGATATGCTAAGGGAACGAGAAATCACTTTTACCCATGGCTACAGCTCACCACTTGACCGGGCCAGAGAAACGCTAAAATATAGCAGCCCCAATCCCATGCCCACAGAAACAGTCACTGGTTTAAAGGAATGGGGCTTTGGTTCACTAGAAGGGCAATCTCGCGACCTCATGCCTAAACCTCTCTCAGCACCCAAAACGGATGATTACTATTGTCAATATGGTGGTGAGAGAGCTAGCGAAGTCTGTCAACGCATTAACCATAGCCTCCAAGCCATCATGACTAGAGAGGATAGCCAGCAAGTCTTAGCGGTCGCTCATGGGGCTGTTATCTACCAATTTGTAAAAGATTTCCTCCCTGACCCGGTTGCTGGTATCGGCAACTGCGAAATCTTTCACTTTGTTTACGATTTCAACACCTTCACCTTTATAGAAAATATGAAGCCTTATCGGGAGATGTCCGTGTCTGGTGAAAATTTATTTGCAAAATCGGACAAAACGTTATAAGATATACTTTGTTGCTAACTTCGTTTAGCTGGGAGAAGTAGCGAAGAGGCCGTAACGCGCTTGACTCGAAATCAAGTTGTCGGGAAACCGGCACGTGGGTTCGAATCCCACCTTCTCCGTAAATGACTTTTTTTAAATTATCAAAAGGTGTCAAAAACGTTGATATAACAAGGATTTTAAAAAAGTTGATAACAGATGAAGACGCCTAATATTGCGACTATATTCGCAAAATATTGCGCAAAATTCTCACTATCCCTATAGCTGAATTAGCAAGTCAAAGCTCTTAATTTAAGGGCTTTTTTATTTGCCTTTTATTAACCGCTGGTTTGATTTAATAATCCTAAGATATATTTATACCTCCTAAGGCTAAAAACGCCTGTAGGGGTCTATATTTAAGTCTGAGAGTATGTTTTGAGCAAAAGAAAAGACTAGCTTTAAAATGCTAGCCTAAAAAAGTTGGTCATGTGTTCCTAACCTAGTTAAGGTTACTATCCCTTTTTGATCAATATAAATAATTAGCGTATCCCCATCAACATGAAGTTCTTTATATCCTTGCCATTCTCCCTTTAGATTATGAAGCCTATACTGATTAATTAAGATGTCTATTTCTTCACTAGCTATCAAGCATATAGCCTTATCAATTTTAGTCATGGGATAGTGCTTTTTCTTGTAACGTTTATAATCCCGCTTGAAAGCACTAGTAAATCTAATTTTATTCATTTAATGCCTCTAGTAAATCATCGACATTATCATAAGTTTTTAGTTGGTCACTTTCGGCTTCGGCCCTTGCTTGTCTGTTCTCAATTTGCTTCTTTGTTGCTGGTTTGAATGGTAATTCACCACTATTCACGGAATACTTAATAAATAAAGTGATTGCTGTTGTCAGATCAAGCCCCATATCTTCAAAAGTTGCTTTAGCTTGCTCTTTTAAATCATCATCAACTCTAATATTGATTCTAGCCATATAAATAACCTCCCTTTATCACTATTATTATACACCAATGTTATCCCGATGTTAGCATTTTAGGTTTGATAAAGCCGTCTACACTATCAATTTCGCACGATTTACTCACGATTAAATATTGATATATCAGCCTTTTTAGCTATTTTCGCACGATTTGCACACGATTATTGACGTAAAAAAACCACCGTTCACATTTGCGGTGGTTAACTAGCTAGATAAGTTTTAGCTTTTTGGTATTTTTTGTATCGCTTTATATCCTGATCGGTCACTTCGGATAGCCTTGTCAAATTCATGTTATCTTTTAGATCAGAAAGCTTCACTTCCCTAGCAATCTTATTTTCCTTAATTTGTTTAATATAATCAAAGTAATCTACTGCCTTATTATGAGTTAATAAACATAGCGCTTCTTTTTGCTCGTCGTCAAGGAAATTAAAGTCTGAAAGATTAAAGCGCCCGCTGTCTTCTAAAACATCGTGAAGCAAGGCCACAATTTTGACTCGTGGATTTTTAACTCCCCTAGATACTCTAAATGGGTGAAAAAAATAAAGGTGACCGCCCTTGTCTTTTTGTCCCCAATGAGCAACAGCGGCAATAATAAGCGCTTTAATATAGCTGATCATAATATTTCTCCTTAGAAATATCTTCGGTATAGATCTCTCCTAAATCAATTTGAGAATAAAAATCATTAAACCTTTCTACACCTTTTTCAATACAAAAAAACATTCCGCCTTCTCGCTTCACGTATTTCTTATAGTCAGGGCAATAATAATATTCTGTTGGGCTTGAGAAGTTTCCCATATTAACCAATCCTTTCAACGTCATGCGCCTGCACTAAATATGGCTAATTTACTCTTGAGGTAGTCCATCCCTCGATTGTCCATGTGATCAACTCCTTGCTTTCATTCCTTTTCATGAAAAAATATGTGCAATAGACGGCTGAAGTCCGGCCGGCCATGGGGTGGGGGAGGTATCCCCCCACCTACTGAGTCAGCCGCTCATAGAATTTTATAAAAAATATTTCTAAAGTTATCACTTATTAATAAATAAAAAAATAATTTATTTTTTATCTTTTTTATTTTAATTATTACTTTACCTTGAAGCTTAGCTAGCATAGGTTCACGCATTGACCTCGCTGCGGTTCAACTCTTAATTAGACTGAACAACTATTTACTTTATTATATCTAAATCTTTATCAGTGTTCCAAGTGATCATTGATTAGATTAATCGATCATAGTTATTAATATTAGCAGCAGCACTTACTTATCTATTACTTTCCTAATCGTCCGCCTATCAGTCAATAGCTTTATGCTTTGCTGTGAATGTAATAGCTAACCTATATCAGTTAGTTATCCTTATCTATACCAACTAACAATCTTTATCTATATCAGCTAGCCATCATAGTAGGCTACTGGGTCTAGGTAATAGAGGCAAACAGGTAGGCAGACTATCAGACCTATAGGCTATTCAAGGTAGTGGGGTAAAGGAAAAGGGGCGGTGTTCCACCAGCCCCATACCTATACTTCTCTTATTATGCTTACCACCAGTTAATAATACTTTAGCGCCATGAAGCTTCGATAAGGCTGTCAGCCATCTGAGCCCATGGGTTACCCTGATAGGGGCTAGGCTCTAAAGACTTCATAGGTGCTTCCGGCTGTGGCCTGCTGTCTAGGGTATCTCTCAGCAATTGAACATCTTCTGCGATCTCCTCGCCTGTTGATCCCTTAACATACTTAGCTATGTTAGGGTTAAGCCCATACTCTGCTAGCGTTTTAATCTTAATACTATTGACCTGCTCTTGGCTTAGGAGGTCTTGGCTTTCAGTTAGTGCCTGCTCATAAGTTGAAAGTTCCTCGGCCTGTTTGGCTATGGTATCTTCAAGGGTGCTGTTGGCTTCCTTGAGCTTTTCCAACTCAGAAACCTCCTCAGCACGAACTTTATATTCTTCCTTAATCTGATCCAAGGAATTATGATATTCCCCTAGGATCTTACCAATAGCCTCCTTATCTAGGCCAAATTGTTTTAGAAATTCTCTGTCCATGGTTGTTATTCACTCCCTGCTTTTTCTTATAATAAAAGTTATCCTTATTCAGCAGCTTCAAGCCCTAGCTCTTTTAGCTCATCGCTGCAACGTTCTTCAATGCTATCAAAGATCCATGCCGCTGATTTTCTAGGGTAATAATTTTCTGAGGGTTTTCGCCAGCTTTCCCCTTTAGCCTTTAAGTAAGCATTACTGCCCCAAGCGCCTAATCTGCCAATATCATAAACTAAAGCATGGATAAGGGTGTCAGCATGGTTGGTTATTTCCTGTGATTGTTCAGCTAATTTTTTAATTTCTAAAAGCGGGGCCTTTAATTGCTTGAATAGTTCATCAAGCCGTGATTCTGCTTCGGTCTTAATTTGATCCTCAAAAGCTTCAAGTTCTTTGCTAGTTGCCACTAAAGGGGCTTCTTTCAGTTCCTCAAGCTTCTTTTCAAGGTATCTAATAGTGACCTCGTTGGCATTAGCTTCTTTCGTTAAAGATAGGGCGGTATCAATATCAGCCTTTTCCTCAGCTTTGGCAAAATTGTTTTTATTTTCAGCATTTTGGGCCTTGAGCTTTTCCAGTTTGCTTTGGTATTCCGTGGTCAGCTTTTTATTTCTTGTGAGTAAGGTATTAAATTTTCTGTCGATTTGTTGCAATGTAGGCATATTTGCTTCCTCTTTTTCTATTATTTTGCTGAATTAATAAGACTTTCGGCCAAGTTAGCATAAGAGTCATTTAGGGCTTGTTCTTCTGTGGTTTTCTCGTTATAAACTAGCCCAGCCTCCTTAAATGCTTTCCGTTGGGCTAAGACCCTGCGATCATGTTCACGGTTAGCCTGTTCTTTGGCTAGGCGATCACTTTCCACTTGCATAGCATCTGCTAAGAATTGGCGGTTCTTTTCTTCCTCCTCTTGCATTTTTTTAATCTTAGCCTTTTGGGCTTCTTTATATTGTTGGTATTCTTTGGCGGCTTCTTCCTCTTTAATTTCCATATAAACGCCTAAGTCAAAAGCACCGGGTTTTCTTAAAATTTCATCTTGAACATCATTCATAATTAATTCTCCTTTTCTTTTTTAATTCCAAGTAATACGATCGGTTTCGTTCTTAAAGCATAATAGCTCACCTCCTTTAAAGGCCTCTGCGAACTGAATTTGAGCCTTTTTTAAGAACCTGTAAAAAGTGGATTCAGAATAGTAATACTCTCTATATATATCAGTATTTTTGAAGTGCTTAATATACTTTTTTTCCAAAATTTTGCCTAGTTCGGGCTCTACTAAATCAATTGCGTTTTCAATTTCTAATACTTTAGCTTTAGCCTCTTCTCTGATCTCTATTAGGTCCTCGGAATAATTACCAGCATTTTTTACATGCTTTTCAGGGGTATATCTATAGTTAGCTACTAAACGGCCTTGGTAGCCGCTAAGTCGTCTTAAACGGTCATAATCGCTTAATATACTATCGGCTTTTTTTGCAGTTTTTTCTTCATCAATTGGCGGAATATAGAACATTACCTAGCCCCTCTCTGATTCAAAATATGCTATAATTGGTATAGCCTACTTGATCTAGTGGGCTTCTGCTAAGGGTTTGCAAGTTCCTTTCTAAACGGGCTTATTATCATTTTTTTGGATAATAAGCTTTTTTTATACCCTGATACTGAAAGGCTGCTTAATTAAAAAATCTCCAATTCTTCATGAGATTATAGGCTGAGCATTCAATTTCGGTGTTTTCCTTAATCTTCCCTAGCTTTTCCTCGCTAATGCCCCCAGCAAGGTAGCGGGTTATGGCATAATACAAGACCATCACATCTAGTTCACTTTGAGCTAAGGCCTTGCTTACTTCATCTTTTGAAGTGCCTTTTAGCAGTTCCACACGGTCATTAATGTAGTTATCGCCAAAGGTCGCTATATGGGATTCTAATTCTCTAAAACTTAACATCTTGGCCACCTCTTTTATAAAATACCTACTTCTTTGAAAAGGTCAGCTGCTGCGGTTGGCATACCTGCTGAATAGGCATACTTCTCAAGTGCTTCTTTAGGTAAATCGCCATTGAGGTAGTCTATTACCGTGCCGGCCAATCCCAACATTTCTATTTCTTGATTTGCCAATAACTTAGCAATAGTGGGACATGGTAAATTAACTAAGCCTGCCACTCGCTTTTCTATGTATTGATCAATCTTTTCTTTTTCGTCCATAAGGTCCTCCTTTATAAAATATCCATGTCTTTCATCATCTGATAAGCTTCCCGGGCCACTCCGTACTTATCATTAATTGCTTTGAGCTGGTCTCTAGTGATTTGCCCTGATAAGTAGCCATTAATTGCCTTAGTAAGCATTGCTGTGTTGTATTCTTGACCTGCCACCATATCAGCTATTAGGTTGATAGGGTATTCCAACACTTGGCTTTGTCTGATTGTTGTAAATTGCTTTTTCTTTTCTGGTGAGTCCATTTATTTCCCCTTAAAATTCAATAATGCCAACTTCTCGCATGAGTTCATAACCTTGTTTGTCGATTCCGTTTTGATCATTGATTAGTTCCAACTGATCCTTGGTAATATCTCCCTCAATGTAATAAATGATCCCTTGCATGGTCATAATCAGATTGAATTCTTGTTCTGCCAACATATAAGCCCCGTCTCCTTGGGGGCGGTTAAGTAATTGCTTCATTCGCTTCTTGATATATTCATCTTTTATTTCTAAAACATCCATTTTTAGGTCTCCTTTTGTCTTTAATCATTGTTAATGATCTATTTAGGGGGTTGTGTCCCCAGTCTTGTCCCGGTTGTTTTTAGGGAAAAATTGCTCCCAAATCCCTTGATAGCAAAGGCTTTAGGCCTATTCCAAAAAAATGTCCCGGTTCTTGCCAACTTGTTATATATATATATATTATTTATTACTATAGTTATACTTAAAAAGAAGCGGGACATAGGGGACATATATGTTAGATTGTTGATATATCGCTGTTTCTAGGGTCCCGCCTCAAGCGGGTCAATACGGGACAAAGCGGGACATTATTCATGCTTGAGAATAATTCTTATTGGATTGCGGCCCTTGGCATAGGGTTGGATTTCCTCTGGCATATTTTCCGATTCAGAAACATTAATTCTCTGTTTGGCCAATTTATACTTATTACCCGTCAACCGTTCCAAGATCTCAATAAACTTAGTCCAAAAGCCATAGGGCAAGGGGCTATAGTTCCCCATCTCCTCTTTATAGACCGTTAAATCATGCTTAATAAAATTGTTTGGCACTTTCCCCAACTCATGATAGCCATTAGGGATATACTCATCATTAATGTATCCCTCTATAAAGTCATTAGCTCGGCGGTACTTAGCGATTTCTTTCTTAACCGATTCTGGCTCGATAAAGTGGGTGAAATCCAACTCAATGGCCTTTTTTAGGACGTATTCTAAAACAGCCTTGTCTTTTAGGTAGACTTCTTTAATATTGGGATCGTTCTTTTCCCCGTTAAAGTCAGCATTAAAGGGGATCAATAGTAACCGTCTGTACCAGCCTGTAGACTTATTGCGGACGTTAGGCATGCCGTTACCGCTAAATAAGCAAAATATTTTAAGGGTAGCCATAAAAATGGGCTTCCTTTTTTCCTCTATCATAATGGGATCTCCGGTGGCTAGACTCATAAGATCTGAGATACTATCGACATATTTATTAGAGATATCATCCCCTATGTTGCAGACTTTCCCTATTAGTGCCTCTTTCCCAAATTGACTGCCAAAATCAGGCGGTTTTAAAGCACTAACATTCTTTTTGCCAATAAGATTGATTAATAGTTGCTGAAACGTTCCTTTACCACTATTCCCATTACCGATTAAAAAACCGATTTTATTCCGTGTATGGTTAGGGTTCAGGGCTTCATTGATAACCTGCCATAGCAAAGTAACGACTTCTTCATCACCACAAGCAATAGCCTTTAGCCACTTATCAAAGTCAAAGCCATTGATAATAGGCTTAGTGGCCAAGGGATTGTAGTTAGTGGCGATTTTGCTGGTAATGGCATACTTAGGGCTAAAGGGTAGTAACTTATGTTCCTTGAGTGAGTAAATGCCATTGTTCACTGGGATTAGGTCACGACTAGAAAAAGGCTCTTTGAGGGGCACTCTGATTCTTAATTGCCGTATAACCTCGATCCAATGCTTATATTTATATTCTTCCAAGCAATTAATTAGCCCGCTCATTTCATTCTGACTTGAAATATAAAGGCCTTGTTCTGGGTCATAATAAGCCAGCATGGCCCTATCCCGGTCATTACCTATCAAAATACAATGGACATGTTGCATAAAAAGTTCTGCCCCTGTTCCCTCATGTAAAAAGGGGGCGCTTTTGTTTTCTTTTTGGTGTTCAGCATGCCATTTAGCCCCTGCGGCCTCGAGTGCTGAACGGATCTCTTCCATGGTTCTGGGGGCTTTTTCCTTAGGGGGATTGGTTAGGTTTCTGGCACGTCTAAGCACTTCATCAAATTCATTAGTCATTTACTGGTTCACCTCGCTTTCGTTCTTCTCGTGATAAAACGCTTTTCATTACACCAACCAATTCTTGATCAGATAGGGGCGGTTGAGTGAAGCGCTGATTCCAATCTTGACAAATAGAAATACAATATTCTGGGCTAACATTGGCCTTTAAAAGCGTTCCAAAGGCCTTAGTGAAAAAGTTATTGCGGCCACCTTGAGAAATTCCGGAATAAACTTCCTGTAATAGCCGGGGCACTTTGCCAATATAGCGGCCGTTCTCATAGGGGCTATAAGTCCTTTTAATTTCAAAATTAGCTTGTTGCTCAGGACGATTTACAGGCACTTTCGCACCACTAAGATGGGTAATTACCTTATAATCACCGTCTAGGCCGTTGTCTACTGGCATACCCATTAGACGGCTAAAGTCGCCACTACTTGGGTCAATGGGTAAACCTAACTTTTCCAAGTGGTCAATAAGCGCCTGAGTTGTCGCTTTACATTCTCGCTTAGTCATAGGCTGGTCAGGCTCTAAAATAACCCTTATTCTGGCATGCTGGGGCTGGCTATTGATCGTTGGATAGATGATATACCTTAGCCCCTCAAGCTCTTTTAAAAGCTTCTGAACGGCTTCTTCATAGTCCAATGGCTCATATTTAAAAGGGCTATTAGGGTCAGCGTTGGCCCTAGGTTCAATGTCTAGGGTAATGAGTGACTTGCTAAGGGTCTGGCTGTCAGAACGCTTTGAGCCTTGGATTTGGCCACTAAAGAAGTAAAGGCAGTCATTTAGTTTGATCTCATCAGAAACCGGCTTGCCACCGTCTGGCTGGGATTGAATGCCCTCTAGGTGTTGGATATTGTTTTGACAAAGATAGGCTAAGGTTTCAAAGTCACTACCATTAGAGGGGCATTCTTTGAGTTGGTTGTTCTTAACTCCTGTTGTTGTGTAGATCATGGCAGCCACCTAGTATTCAATACCTAAGGCCTCTAGGTTACTTTGAACTTCTGCTTCATCATCGCTATTGCATAATAGGCAATAGATAGTTGCTAAAGTATCGCCTTGGCGCATAATCTTTTCTTGAAAATCATTATCAAAGTCTTTTTGGATTCCTTCTAATTCGTGAAAACAGTCTAAATCGTTGGTGCTAGCGTATGAAGCCAAATAAATCAGTTTATCAATAGCTTCTTGCTTTTCGATTAGGTCTATAACGGGATATAGAACATTGGCCAACTGGTCTAAGTGATAAGGGTTTAGGTAGCATAAGTCTTCCGGGGTTCCCTCTGGGGCTGGTCTTAGCCAAAAGAGATTAGCTGTTATGCTAGTAACTGCTCTTTGAATGGCTTTGATTCTGGGATCAGTTTGCGGGTCACCTAAAGCAGGTAGGTTATTTTGGATAATGTCCTTTTGCTTAGAAATATCTTTAATTAACTCGTCTTTTGTTGTTTCCATGGTGATTTCTCCTTTAAAATCCTATTGCGGCGGGTTTTATAGATCTGGTATAATGGACGTATAAAAAGTTACCAAAGTTTCTTTTTAATTCCGGAAAGCTTCCGGTTCATAAAATCGTCCTTAGCGACTTGTGGTTAGCCATGAGCCGCTTTTTTTATTGGTAAGGGTGCGATCTAATGAAGTCGTTTAGCACTTGACGTTCAATATAGATCTTGTTTCCTAGCTTACTGAGGGGCAAGCCTAGTTCTCTGTGCCACTTTTCCGTTACCGTGTTCCGGCTGGTGGAATATAACTGACAGACTTCATCAATCGTGAGCATTTCCCTGTTAATGGCTAAATCTCTCTTGAGGTCTTCGGCCAGTTGGTTCAGATAGGGCTTTAACTGGTCTACAAAGCCTTTTGAAACGGTAGGATCTAATTTAATTTCAATATTACTCATCTTGTTTACCTCCTATACCTTAGACAAGGCTTTCATGGCCACCTGAATAGTATTAGTTTTTGCATTAAGAACAGTCGTGTCATTTTCGGTCATGGCCAATTCTTTTAACAGATAAAAAAGTTCCCAATACTCGGCGGATTGTTCTTGGCTTTTAATCCAAATTGGTTCATCTGCTCTTTTTAAGACCTCTAGGCCGTGCATGGCGCTATCCTTTACCGTAAAATCAATATAGCCTTGGCTCTTTAGGCGGTACATTTTGGGGCGTGCCACCTCAGCGGACGGGTAACCAAATTTGTCGGCCACTTCCTGAAAAGTAACTGTTGAGTGGCTGCCAAAGTAATTAAGCATGGCCTCCCGCCTTGCTGCGGCTTTTTCCCGCTGGTTCATTCCCTCTGTATTCTTAGTTAAATCTGACATAATAAATCGCTCCTATCCCTGTTTTTGGGCATATAAAAAGCCCTCATCAAATCAATGATAAAGGCTTAAGTGTTTTAGCTAGATTAGGCAGCTGCTAGGGTATCTTCCGTGTTAATTCCTTATAAAAGTTCTCACGGCTACCAACTTGGACAATTTCCACCGTCACTATGTCTTCATGGATCGTGTAAGCTATGCGATATTGTGCCTTTTGGTAGTGAATTGGTCGGGTGTAAATGTCCTTCAAGCCGCCTTTTTTCCGATCCCCACAATGGGGGTCTTTGGCTATGACCTGGTAAATTTCCTGACTAATTAACTTGATTAGGCGTTTATCTTTTAACTTATTGAGTTCCCGCTTGGCGCTGTTCCTGAAAAAGATTTTATAATCCAAACTCACGATTAAAATCCTCTTCGGTCATCTGGCTAGATGGCTCGTCCATCAGTTCAGCTAAACGGTCTTCCATGAGACTCTTCCGGTGTTCCATTTCCTTAATGATCGCCTCTCCGTCTGTGTAGCCGTCTTTGATAATGTCCGTTAATAATAAGGCATCAAAATCATCAACAAAGCGGGGGGCGGTGTCCACTCGCTCAAAGAATATTCCGTCTTCTTGCAGGTGGGGCGTAAAGCTAGCCCCCTCAGCTATGTTAAAGGCTTTTGGGATGGTGACCATTAAAGAATTCCCTTGTTTTCTGGCTTTAACTACCATGGCTTTCACTCCTTATTAGTAATTATTTTCGTAATTACATTATAATTAATTTAAGCCCGATAGTCTACACTTAGCCCTTTATATATTTAATTTTCAAAAATCAATGTTTTCGGTATAATGTAAATGGTGTTTTTTTAATGTGCCGGTGGTTAACCATTGGCACTTTTTTTCTAGTCTTCTTCAGCTTCTTTAAGGTCTGCTGGGGCTTCGTCCTCGGACTCTTCTGAGCCACCAAATAACAACTTATCAAGCTCCTTGAGTGAATAATTTGTTTCTATGATAGATTCGTCCAATGTCTCGGCAAGACTTTGTAGTCGAGTCATTTCCTCAGCACACTCAAAAGCGTATTCGGCGATTTCATCTTCTCCCCATTCAGCTAAATCTTCGACATTAAACGCTTTTACGTAAGCTTTTCGCTTGATAATATTAATAAGCGTTTTTGCTTCATCGATTCTTATGCCTGCGGTTGCTAGGGTTGCTTGAACACGTACTTCTTTAATTTCATCTTTAGTCATAATAAATACCTCTTTTACTTTCTTTTTTTAATTATTTTTGTACACTACTATTTAAAATATTTTTGATCTTGGCATTTTCCTCAGTCAGCCGCTCTACAGCCATCATCTGGTGGACAATGCCGGCCACTAGGAAAAGGATGGATATAAATAGGGTGGCAATATCTCCGGTTGAAAAATACATGTCTCTCACCTCCTTGGGCTGTTTATTTGCATAATAAAAACCCTTATCATTAGCAGATAAGGGCATTCACTCCCTTATCTGGGTTAGTCAAATAAGGGTACATGTGGTATAGTATTCATGTACTCTTATTGAGTGCCCCCCTTAGCGGTTCTCTGTCGCCAAACTTGCGAACCTCTAAGGGGTCTTTTTTTATTTGTCAGACTTTAAAACTAATTGAATGCCTTTCCGTATGGCTTCCGTCCTAGTGATATTGTGCTTTTTACAATAAGCAAGTAATTGCTCATTGGTTGCTTCATCAATACGAACTTTAACATCCACATTTAAAGGATTTTTAGCTTTAGGTCTTCCCATCTTGGAACTTTTCAAAGGCTCTCACCTCCTACTAATTGAGTTCCATAAAGTAATAATACTTTATGAGTTCCAACATGTCAATACCCTTATTTATTCAATTTTCAATGATCATTAATTTTATTGTTATTACTCAGGTCTAAGCTGCCAATAAGTTGGCTTTGATTTCTGAGTAAGGCAATTGCTGCCTTAAGCAGATGGTTGCCTGAACCTCTTTTTGGCGGTATAGGTCTAGTTCTTCCGTTGTCATGAGATCAAGGGCCGGCACTTCTTTAGAAGCGCCATGCTGCCCCCTTAATTGTCTGGGGGTCTGCCCTGTGACCACTTGGCAAAGTAATGAGTTGATATTACTGTAGGAATGCTGATTTTTGTATACCCAGCCATTAATGGCTTCATTTAGATGGCCGTGATACAATTTTTCATGGTCACGTTGAAGTCTAAATTCAGCAAGCTCTGCCCTCATAGAATAGAACTCCTTAACCAAAGCCTTTTTAAAAGCTCTAACTGGCTTTGTATTGTCAAGCCAAGTTATAAGCAGCGTGGCTTGAGGTTCGGTTAATCGGTAGTCTTTCGTTGGTCGTCCTCTACCCTCAGTTAATTTATGGATTTCAAATCCAATAATTCCAAACTCTTCTAAATCCTTTTTATAGGTTCTAATTAGTCGGGTAACGGTGTGGTGCTGTACCTCAGCACATTCAGCAATAACACTTGATAATGTGTAAGGTTCGCTGCTTCTATTTTTGATATAGACTAACTGCATGGTGGATTCCCCTTTCTAATTTAAAAATGGATTTCTGCCCCAAATACCTGTATAATAAGCAGGTAATATCTATAAGAAGTGCGGGGCTAGGTGGTATGACCTAATAGGTGCTTACTCCTTGTCTAAGCGCTATGGCGGGCGCTAACTTCTTATGGTTGGGTGAAAACGTTGGGCTATCTGCTCAGCGTTTTTTGTTTTCATTTTCTTCTGCAAGCTCCTTGGCGTGGGATTTAATTTTTTGACTTGCAGACTTTCTAACTAACTATAAATTTACCTTTAAACTTTTGACACTTCATGGCTAAAAAAAATATCATCGATTGTTGCACTTGGAAAAGATTCGTTGAAAATCTTTTTAAGAACAATCTTCTCTTCATCGGTGAATGGGGTTATCCCTTTTTCTTTTTTCCAATATGCTTGTAAAGAAATGTCTAGCGTATTAGCTAAATCAGTTTGAGTTAATCCCATGTATGACCGCATTTGTCTCACTTGAGTCATTCTCAAGACCTCCTTTCTACTTTTGACACCTAAAGAATATCATGGGATAAAAATAATTGCAACCCCAATATTCAACTTTTTACACTTTTGTGATAATATTAGCTTTAGTTAGGAGGAAATGCTTATGACTATAAACAAGCATGAATTAGGTCAGAAAATAAAAAAAATAAGGGTTGATCATAAATTAACCCTTGCTCAATTCGCCGATGAAATAAAAAAGAAAACTGAGGGCGCCTCTAAGACTGGTAAAAGTAATGTATCAAAGTGGGAACGTGGGGAAAATGTCCCTAATGACATTACAATTAAAGCTATAGCGGACATAGGCGGCATAACAGTAGATGAGCTATTACATGGCAATCAAAAAGACCGCTTATATAACCTTTTATGTAGTGCGATAGATGAAAATTCAGAAGTCTATTCTGAAGACCTTTATAATAGAATAATTGAATATTTGGATGTGTACGAAAACCTTACAGATATATTATTTTCTTTGCAAGATCTTGGAAATGACGGGGATTATGAAGAAGAATCAATAAGAAATTTTATTCGCACCAATATAGACAGTTTTATAAAATACAATTTAAATATCGATTTTAATCAACCTGAACAAATAATAGAGTCATTTATTCAATATATTAATATTGTTAGTAGCGAAGTAAGTAAGACATTTAAAGGCGCTGAAACTGTTATTATGAACGCTGTAAACGCTATTGATCCTTACAGCTATACGACTGAAACAGTTGAAGAATATGTTAGGGATCATGACAAAATGGGAATGACCAAAGATCAAGCAATCGAGCAATATTTTATTTTTCAGCTATATGATAATGTTCAAAATACAGTTTTAAAAATACATGAAGAATATTGGACTTATAAAAATAATGAAGAAAATAAAGAGATTTGACTAGAAAATAATATAATTTCATTCTTTTCTGCAAGCTCCTTGGCGTGGGGGGTAAAATTGACTATAGACTTTCTGATTCTGCTATAGGGATAGTGAATTAGAGAGGAAATTAAAGAATGGCAACTTATAGAAAATATACCAATTCAAAAGGGGAGTTCTGGCAAGTTTGGGGCTACCTTGGAATAGATGAACTAACAGGAAAAAAGGTTGAATGCCGTAAAAGAGGTTTTCAATCAAAAAAAGAAGCAGCCGCCTATCTCAAAGAACAAGAGAAAAAGTTCTTGCTAGGCGATTGCTTCAATAAAGAAAAGAAATTCACTTTTAAACAAGTATATCATGAATGGCTAGAAATTTATCAAAATGATGTCCAAGATTCCACATTATCAAAAGCTAAACGGCTCTTTGAAAATAGAATCTTACCTGTCTTTGGGGAGTATTACATAGACAAAATAACTGCCCCTATGATTCAGAATGTCGTCAACCAATGGCATAAGAAATATAAAAAATATCGCTCTGACTATAGTTATTTGAAACGAGTAATAAAATACGCCTATGTTCAGGGATACATTTCCCAATTAGTCACTAATAAAGTCGTTGTTCCTAAGAAGCAAATAACCTATGAATGCGACGAAAAGGCCGATCCCTGCCCTTTCTATACCCGTGACGAGTTACGCCAGCTTATGGCCATTCTTGAACGGCAGAGGAGCAGGAAATGGCATGCATGCATTAGAACGCTAGCCTATACCGGCCTAAGACGTGGGGAAATCCTCGCCTTGACTTGGAACGATATTAATTTCAATGCTAAGACACTAACGGTTGATAAAGCTGTTGGGCAACGTGACGGCAATGAGCTCTATTTAAAAGCTCCTAAGAATGCCAATAGTATAAGGACGATTAGCGTTGACGACAAGACCCTAAATGTTTTGAAGAAATGGCGGGCAGAACAGGGACAACTATTATTAAAAATGGGCTTCAACCTAGGTAAAGATCAGCTTATTTTCAATAACACTAAGACAAATGGCTTTCTCAACCTAACGTCTATCTATAACGCCTTTAAACGTATCTGCGAACAGAATGATTTTAGATTCATTAAGATCCATGGTTTTAGGCATACTCATTGTTCATTACTCTTTGAGGCCGGTGTCCCTATGAAAGATGTGATGAACCGCCTTGGCCACGGGGATATTCAAACCACCATGAACATATATACCCATGTCACGGAACAATCTGAAAGAAAAAGCGCTCAGCTTTTCGCAAATTATGTTAATTTTTAACTGTAGTCGCAAAATATTGCGCAAAGTGGAAAGTATAAACAAATCATATAGGGTTAAAACGCTGGTAAATCAATGTTTATAGAAGATAGAAGCGAAACAAGGGTGGAATCCCACCTTCTCCGTAGACAAATTTCTAGTGATTCTCAGTAGTTCCTAATTGTTGTTAAATCAACGTTTCTAAGGGTTTCGATTTCCTAATAATTTCTACTAATTGCCAACTTTTACCCCAAAATATATAACTTTTCTGTAACTTTTTTATTTCACAAACTATTGCCAGTCAACGTGTTAGCATCCTTCGGGGTGCTTTTTTTCTATATTTTATTGCTGGTTTTGACCTGTATTAAAAAATACTTTTAAAATAAGTCGCGACTACTTAAAAACAGTCAAATCAAAAATAAATCGTACAAATAGCGTACGAGTCTTTACTTCTCCGCTAAGGGGTTTATAGAAAAGAATGAATGAGCGGTCATAAGAATCGCCTTTTTTATTGCGCTTATTTAGCACTTTCCCGCCCTCTTTCAATAAAATCATAAATTTTCAACTTTTACTTTGCGATACCATATAAGCATATCCTAATAACGATACTGCGTTTTTACATAACATTAACAACATGAATAACTTAAAAAATAATATTATTTTTCATAAGGTGAATATATGACTGATGAAATGAGATCTGTAAAAGTCACCAACTTTGATTACTAGCTTACATAAAAAATAAGCGAACTGACCTTTCCAATAAGAAATTATCGATTCGCTTATTATTTCATTCTGGAATTTACTACTCCAGATTTCTTTATTTTTAATCAAAGCTTATTGTATAGCTTAGGTAATTTATCTTGCATAATCCACAGAACGGGATTCACGTATTACCGTCACCTTAATTTGGCCTGGGTAATCCAGTTCGTCTTCAATACGTTTAGAAATGTCATGTGACATCTTAACGACACTTAAGTCATCCACCTTTTCGGGGTTAACAATCACACGAATTTCGCGACCCGCTTGAATAGCGTATGTCTTCTTCACACCACTAAATTCATTAGCTAGGGCTTCTAAACTTCTTAAACGTTGAATATAATTCTCTAATGATTCACTTCGAGCACCAGGACGAGCAGCTGACAAGGCATCAGCGACTTGAACAATAATGGCAATCGCAGAAGCAGATTCAATATCTCCATGGTGGGCCGCAATGGCATTAATAACGATATCATTTTCATTATATTTACGAGCGAGTTCAGTACCGATTTCGACATGGGTACCTTCTACCTCGTGGTCCACAGCTTTGCCAATATCATGTAATAATCCACTTCGCTTAGCAAGTTGTTCATCTTCGCCGAGTTCACTAGCAATAATACCAGCCAGTTTAGCTACTTCGACACTATGGTTCAAGACATTTTGCCCATAGCTGGTGCGATAGTTTAAACGTCCGACTAACTTGACTAAGTCTGGATGCATATCATGAATACCTAGGTCAAAGGTTGTCTCTTCCCCAGTATCACGAATTTTTGTATCCATTGATTTTCTAGCACGTTCAACCGCTTCCTCAATTTTTGCTGGATGAATACGTCCATCCTTAATTAGATTTTCTAAAGCAATCCGAGCAATTTCCCGACGAATCGGGTCAAAACCACTGAGTACCACCGTTTCTGGAGTGTCGTCGATAATTAAATCAATCCCAGTCAAGGCTTCAATGGTTTTAATATTCCGCCCATCTTTACCGATGATACGACCTTTCATATCATCGTTTGGTAAATCGATACGGGTTACCGAAGTATCAGCGACTGTATCGGCAGCAGATGTTTCGATTGCTTGTAATATAATTGAAGTAGCGATCTTATGTGCTTGCTCTTTATAGTTTTCTTCTGCATTTCGAATTCGTAAAGCAATTTCATTAGATAAGTTTGCTTCTGTCTCTTTCAAAATCAAAGCCTTGGCGTCTTCAGTTGTCATCATAGAAATCCGCTCGATTTCATCTTGACGTTCCTGAACCATTGCTTGGGCTTCTTCTTCTTTTTGAGAAACATTTTTTAAGCGATCTTGAATCGATTGCTCTTTAGAAAGCTGATCATTTTCCTTATTGGTAAGAACATTTTCTCGCCGATCAAGATTTTCTTCTCTTTGGAAGAGTCTTTGCTCTTTTTGAGTAATTTCTTGACGACGGTCACTTAATTCGCTTTCTACTTGATTGCGATAATCCTGAGCTTTCTCTTTTGCATCTAAAAGAATTTCTTTTCTTTTAGCTTCAGCATCTTTATTGGCTTGAGCTAAAATTCCTTTTGCAGTATTTTGCGCCTCATTACGTTCTTCTTCTTCAACATTTTGACGTCTTTTGTAACCAATTACTAATCCGACTAAAAGGCCAACAATTAAAGTAACGATAACGAAGGCAATAGTTAAACCATCCATAGTTTCACCTCCGTGTCTATTTAATTGTTTGCTTTTTTAAATAAAAAAATCATAAAATTTCAAATGCAAAGCATTTATTTAAATTTTATATTTTTTTCACATTATTGTCAATTATTCTAGAAGCGCTACCAAGAAATTCTCCCTCTGCTCAGAAAATAAAAATAAGGAAGTATTGATGGGATGAGCCTTTTATAGGCAATAGATACAGCACTTAATCTCAGCATTTATAAGAGTCACAAAAAATATTTCTAAAAAAAACTTGGCTATCACCACCAAGTTTTTGAAAAAATTATTTTATTCTTCATCATCATTAAATAAATCTAGGGTCTCATTTTCTTCATCACTTGATGAATCGTTTTTGGTTTCTTCTTTGCTTGTTTCATCCTCTGAATCGTCATCTTCAACAGCTGGTCCAAAACCATACTCTGCTCGAACCTTGCTATCAATTTCCTTAAATATGTCAGGATTTTCGGTGAGATATAGTTTGGCATTCTCGCGTCCTTGGCCAATCCGGTCATCCCCGTATGAATACCAAGAACCACTCTTCTTAATGATATCCATGTCAGCAGCTAAATCGACTAATTCACCTGCTTGAGAAATCCCTTGGCCATACATAATGTCCACTTCAGCAACCTTAAATGGCGGAGCTACCTTATTTTTTACCACTTTAATCTTGGTGCGGTTACCAATAATATCCTGACCGGATTTGATCCGTTCACCGCGTCTCACTTCTAGACGGATAGTGGAATAAAATTTTAGGGCCCGTCCCCCTGGGGTGGTTTCTGGGTTACCAAACATGACACCTACTTTTTCACGGATCTGGTTTATAAACATGGCAATGGTTTTCGTCTTATTAATGGAGCCCGATAACTTCCGTAGGGCTTGAGACATCAAGCGAGCTTGGAGGCCCACATGGGAGTCCCCCATCTCACCTTCAATTTCAGCCCGTGGAACCAAGGCAGCAACAGAATCGACAACAACAATATCAATCGCACCAGAGGACACTAAGGCATCGGCAATCTCTAGTCCTTGTTCACCAGTATCTGGTTGAGAGAGTAATAGCTCATCAATGTCAACCCCTAAAGCTCTAGCGTATTCAGGGTCTAAGGCGTTCTCGGCATCAATAAAGGCAGCAATACCACCTTGTTTCTGAACCTCAGCAACAGCGTGTAAGGCAACAGTGGTTTTCCCGGAAGATTCTGGACCGTAGACTTCAATAATTCGTCCACGCGGGTAACCTCCGACTCCTAGAGCGATATCTAAGGATAAGGAGCCTGACGGGACAGTCGAAACCTGAGTATCCGTCGATTCTCCCATTTTCATTATAGCTCCCTTACCGAAGTTTTTTTCAATTTGTTTAAGAGCCTGGTCTAAAGCTTTTTGGCGGTTTGCATCATGTGATGTACTCATTCAATATCCTCCTCGTTTATCTTTCACTCTTAGTCTAACGGCATTAAGTCAAAAAAGCAAGCAAAAACAGAACAAATGTTCTCACAACTTGTCTTGGATAAAATCTAACACAGCTTGGTAGATAACCTTTAAACGAATGGCTGAACGATTGCCATTAATGTGATAGCGTTTGACCTGGGTAGTCTGCCCTTGGCTAGCAAAACCACAATAGACGGTTCCAACCTCTTGACCTTCCATTTTATCGGGGCCAGCAACTCCGGTGAAACTAATAGCATAATCAGCCCCATAGTCCGAGCAGGTTAATTCAGCCATTTGCTGGGCACAATCCTCGCTAACCATACCCTCTTGGTCGAGAGTTGCTTGACTCACCCCAATGACATGGGCCTTGGCATATTCACTATAGGAAACTGTTGAGCCCTTAAAAATTTTTGAAGACCCTTCATGGTTGACCAATAAATGCGCTGCTAGACCACCCGTTAGGCTTTCAGCAAAAGCAATCGTTTTTCCTTCTTGGTTCAAATAATCGAATAAGGCATCCATAGGGAGATAATTATAACCGCTTCCGTAATAATAGTCACCAACGAGGTCAAGGATTCCTTCCTGGGCTTGATCTAGTAGTTTATCTGTCACTACTTTATTCTTCCCTTGAGCCGTGAGTCTTAAGGTGACTACTGATTTTGAGGCATAAGGAGCGATCGTTGGATTACTTTGCTTAGCGATCAAGTCTTCTAAACGGCTAGTTAGTTCAGCTTCCCCAATGCCAAAGAAGTTTAAAAAACGGGAGGACAGTACCTGTTTATTGGTCAAGTGTTCAAACAGGTAGGGCTTGACTTCGTTAATGAACATGGGTTCCAATTCATCTGGAAAACCTGGGAGAAAAACATAGAGACAGCCATTTTTATGAATGAGGCTACCACAGGCTTGTCCCGTTTCATTATTAAGCGATTGCCCATTTTTGAAAGTTAGGGCCATTTGGAGGTTGTTGGAGGACATGGTTTGATGGCGGTCCTGGTAGTACTGCTTTATCTGCTCTAGACAGTCTTGGTCGTAGATAAGCTCTTCATTTAAGTACTCGGCAATGGCTTGCTTGGTCAAATCATCCTGGGTCGGTCCAATTCCCCCAGAGTAAATGATCATATCGCTACGTGACTCGGCAATCTGAGTTAATTCAACTAAGCGTTTGGGATTGTCGCCCACTACCGTCTCATAGTAGTGTTCAATTCCTAGTTCATTCAGTTGTCTAGCCATAAAGGGAGCATTGGTATTGACAATTTGTCCCATAAGCATTTCTGTTCCTACCGCGATTATTTCTGCCTTCATGATTTCCTCCACTCTATTATTCCGTACTTTCAGCAATTTTTATTGTCTTATTTAAAAACTATCACTAAAGACTTGCCAATTCTTTTTAAAATAATCATAACCTGAATAGATGGTTGCTAGTAAAGCCAGGTAGAGGCAAAGCTGTCCGAGTGAAAATGGCAAGGCTTGGAAAGGAAAATCATTCATTAATAATAAAATGATCGCCAACATCTGGGTACAGGTCTTGATTTTTCCTGGCCACTTAGCTGCTAGAACCTCCCCTTCAGTCACGATCAATAGTCTTAAGCCCGTAACGGCCAATTCACGCATGACAATAATGGCAACAATCCAAGCTGACGCCTTGCCTAGAGCAATGAGCTCGATTAGAGCTGTAATCACCAACATTTTATCCGCTAGGGGGTCGGCAAATTTACCAAAGTTGGTCACTAGGTTATCACGACGGGCAATGTAGCCATCCAACCAATCAGTAAAACTCGCTACGGCAAAAATGAGAGCTGCCACAGCCAATTGAACACTCACACTTTGACTAGCAATGGTCCATGTTCCCCAATTAAAGGGAATTTCTATCAATAAAATAAATAAGGGAATCATCAAAATCCTTAGCATGGTCAGTCGATTAGGTAAATTCATTATGACAATGTCCTCCTTTAGGAAAATATCTCTTACATTATATCACGTTTTAGACAGTCAAAAAGCAATCCAGCCTAGTAAAAAAGTCAAAGAGTGAGTCACTACTAAAGTTTCCTTTCTCTTTGACTTATTTCTTAGGAGCGTACGACAAGTGCCTTTAAATAGCGATCGATCTGCATCCGGGGCACCTTTTGAATTAAATAGTTTGGATTTTGAAAAGAGATTGGGACTTTTATCCTAGCCTCTTAGTCTTCCTGTTCTTCTGGTTTTTCACTAATATTAACTGTGCGCGGCTTGCTACCGTTTTGTTCTGAGACAATGCCGCGTGCCTCCATGTCATCAACTAGGCGAGCGGCCCGGTTGTAACCGATACGAAATTGACGTTGCAGCATGGAAATCGAAACCGTTTCGCGACCCTTGACAAAATCAATGACCTCATCCCACATCTCATCAAGGTCGTCAGCCGCGCTATTCTCATTCACTTCGCTAGGCATCATCGCCTCGCTGTAGTTGGCCTCTTGCTGGTCTTTAACAAAATCAACCACGCTTTCAACCTCTTCGTCCGTAATGAAAGCACCTTGTACTCTTAAGGGTTTTCCCTCTCCCATGGGCATAAAGAGCATATCACCACGGCCGAGGAGTTTTTCCGCACCATTTTGATCGATAATTGTCCGTGAATCTGTCCCACTAGATACGGCAAAGGCAATCCGGGAAGGCACATTAGCCTTAATGATCCCCGTAATAACATCAACGGACGGCCGTTGGGTAGCTAAAATCATGTGAATACCAGCTGCCCGCGCCATTTGTGCTAAACGGGTGATGGCAGCCTCAACTTCTTTGGAAGCCACCATCATCAAGTCAGCTAATTCATCGACAATAACCACAATATAAGGCAGCAAGGCCTGTTTATCATCACTGGTCTCATTGTATTCACTCACATGGTGGTTATAGCCATCGATATTTCGCTGACCCGTTGCGGCAAATAATTCATAACGCCGCTCCATTTCCTCAACTACCTTATTCAAGGCTTGGGCGGCTTTGCGTGGATTAGTTACTACTGGAGTTAGTAGATGAGGAATACCGTTATAGACGTTTAACTCAACCTTTTTGGGGTCAATCATCATTAATTTCACTTCATTAGGCTTAGCCTTTAATAAAATGGACACAATCATACCATTGATGCAGACGGATTTACCCGAACCCGTCGACCCTGCAATTAAGAGATGGGGCATTTTCGTTAAGTCTGCCACCCGGGTGTCCCCATAGATTGACCGTCCCAAGGGAACTTCGAGTAACTTAGTGTTAGCTGGCTGGTTCTCAAAACTGTCTCTAAAGGAAACCACAGACACCTTTTGGTTAGGGACTTCAATACCAATCACTGACTTTCCTGGAATCGGCGCTTCGATCCGGATATCCTTAGCAGCTAGGGCCAAGGCGATATCGTCAGCTAAGTTGGTAATTTTAGATACCTTGGTACCGACTGCCGGTTCAATTTCATACTTGGTAACTGCCGGACCTAAATTTGCCTTAGTCACCTTGGCATCCACATTGAAACTGGCTAAGGTCTTTTCCAAAGTTTTGATGTTTTCTTTAATAATGTGGTACTCACTACTTTGATCCGTGTGGTGAATCGGATTTAAGAGGTTGACTGGAGGGAGTTTATAATCTGGATTTTCTTCTTCGGCCTCGATAGTTAAATCAGATAAATCTTCCCCATCATCCTCTTCGTCGATATCCAGGCTTAATTGGCTAGCTTGATCTTGGCTTTGACTTGCCTTTTTCTGGTCAAGGGCTGATTCTTCTTCAGATTCTACTAAATTTTGGTAGTTGGGCCCTACAATTTCCACAGCGGATTCTTGATTTTTGTCGTCATCAAGCCTGACTTCATTATTATCATCTTCCTCTGCAGCTAGCTTAGGGGAATGATTTTTCGCTAGAATTTCTGGCTGACTTTTCTTAGCCCTATTAGCCTTGGCTTCTTTACGTTTAGCGGATTTCTCCTTAGTAACATTTATAAAGCCTTGTAGCCATTGCACCGCCATTTGAAAAAGATTTTGAACACTAGAAATCATTTCTTGACCGGATATATTTAGGCAGTAAGCCAGCCAAGCTAAAGCAGCTAGGAAAATAAGTAAGTAGGTACCCCATTGGCTGAGGATAAAATAACTCACTTGATAGAGACCAGCGCCCATGATACCGCCACCAACATCGGGCTGAAAATCTCCCTTAAAACCGGCCAAAAAGTGATTTAAACTAACGGCAAATAAAGACTCCCCCTTGGCCATGACTTCTTTAAACTGGATCGCATGGCAGAGTAAAGCCAAAATGGGGACGGCTAATAGCAGAGAACTGTAAGGGCGTTTGCGCCAATTTGGCCCTTGATTGGTTAATAGATAGGCAAGGGCGGTAATGGCCACCAGGAAAAAGCCCAATAAGTAGAGCTCGCCCACAATAAAACGCATGCTGGCTTTAACAATTCGACCTAAAAAGCCCAGTTGAAAACTCCCTAGCCCGGTTAAAATTAAAATAAAAAAAGCGATAATCGCTTGTTGGTAAGTATTATTTGTTTTTTTCTTTGAACGTGTTTTTCTTTTTGCCATAGTTCCTCCCGACTCATCTCTTCTTAAGTCAATCAGTCTTCATTATATAATATCCCTCCATTTTTTTAAAGCTGGGTCTTGGCATGATCCTCTATAGAATTAATCAATTTATTAGAGGGATTATGTTAAAATAAAACAATAGGAGATGATCATATGCTAACTAGTAAACTACAAGTTCAAGGACGGGTACAAGGCGTCGGTTTCCGTTTTCACGTTACCCGCCTAGCCAATAAACTGCAACTGACCGGTACGGTAAAAAATGAGTCCGATGGCAGTGTGACTATCCAATTACAGGCAGATGAAGCCCAAAGAGATCATTTTATCACAGAGCTCCAAGATCCTAAGAATATCCCTTACGCTAGAATCGACCAGCTAAGTATCACGGGAGAAAAAGATCTTCCAGTCATGCATGATTTTCACCCCATATATTGAAAAAAACAATATTTTTCGCTAAAATTAGGGGCGTTCGACAAATCTATATTAAGGAGTGCTATTTTGAAAACAAGTCTCAAATCAAAACACTTCCAGCTGCTCAGTCTATTGGCTGCCTCTTCCTTATTCTTAGGAGGCTGCGTTAGCCGTAACCAAGACAGCTGGACTTTTCGTTTAATTGCCAGTCCAATTAACCAGTTAATCGAGTGGTTGGCCCAATTTTTCAATGGTAACTATGGTTTTGCTATTATTGGCCTAGTGATCATCATCCGCCTACTACTTATTCCACTCACCTACAAGCAACAAACCAGTTCCATTCTGGGAACAGAAAAACGCCGTTATTACCAACCTTACTTGATGAAATTCCAAGAGTTAATCCAAGGCGCTGAAACTCCAGAAGAGCAAATGGAATATACCCGTCAACAGCAAGCCTTTATGAAGGATAATAACATCTCCCTATTTGGAAATATGGGCTGTTTACCCCTGTTAATTCAGTTACCTATCCTTTCCGGGATGTATGTGGCAATCTATAATAACCAAAATATTGCCAACTACAATTTCTTTGGCTTCTCTTTAGGAGAACCCAACCTAGTTTTAACAATTATCTTTATTCTTTTATCTTTCTTACAAACCCGGATCAGCATGCAAACCATGCCTGAAGAAGTCCGCGAACAACAAGGTAAATCCATGCTATTTATGCCTCTCATGCTAGGTTTTGTTGTCTTCAACGTCCCTGCTGCGATTGGTTTATACTTAGTAACAACCACTATTTGGGGAATGCTCCAACAATTGGCCATTAATACCTTTGTTCATCCTCGTATTAAAGCTAAAGTGGAAGATGAAATGAAGGATAATCCCATTCGCTTTGACCAACATTATAAACCCAATAATTCAGTCAAAGATGTCACCCATACAGCAAATTCCTCAACTTCAGCAACTAAGCCTCATAAATCTAACCGGAATGCGGGAAAACAAAACAGAAAGAAATAAAGTTTTAAGTAAGCCTTCAAACTAAAACACCCCCTAGCTGCTAGCGCATTAAGCGAACAGTTAGGGGGTGTTTTGATGTCTTTATTATGCTAAGAGTTATCCTCATCGCGCATGACATAACCAGCACCGCGGATGGTTTGGATATACTTTTGATTCCTATTGGGATCTATTTTATTACGTAAGTAACGAATATAAACGTCCACGACATTGGTTTCAACCACACTTTGAAAACCCCAGACATCTTTAAGTAATTTTTCCCGGCTCAACACCTTATTGATATTCTCCATAAAAATTACTAATAGGTCATACTCACGTTTTGTCAAGTCTAAGACCTCTTCGCCACGATAAGCAAGATGATTTTCTTTTTCCACTAGTAAATCGCGAAAGACCAAGCGGGTCTGTCTAATGTGGTTTTCATTGGCTTCAATGGTCATACGCCTTAAAATTGAGCGTATGTGTGCTAAAAAAACTTCAATTGGAAGCGGCTTAATTAAATAACCATCAGCTCCTTGGTCCAAGGCGGACACTTGGTCAATGACCGATGAGCGCTGGGTCATCACTAGAATTGGGACCGTCATCTCTTGCCGCAAGCGGCGCATGACCTCTAAGCCATTTAACAAAGGCAAATCTAAATCAAGTAAAATCAAATCCCATTGGTGTTGATGAGCTAGTTCTAAACCCATTGGACCATCATGAGCGATTGTAGCAAAATAATTTTCACTATTTAACTCATCACCGAGGTAATGCACCCATTCTTCTTCAGCATCGATTAAAAGAATTTGCTTTTTTGCTTCCAAACCCTAACACAACTCCTTAATGCGGATTACTGCTTAACTTCCTTTTCTTCATCCCATAAGAAATGATAAGTTCCTTCTTGGTCCACTCTTTGATAGGTATGGGCCCCAAAATAATCTCTTTGTGCTTGAATCATATTAGCAGGTAGTGTAGCGGAACGATAGCTGTCATAATATGATATCGCACTAGTAAATCCAGATACCGGAATACCCGCTTGAACTGCTGCACTCACCACATCACGAGTAGCTTGTTGGTATTTAGCGGCTATTTCTTTAAAGTAATCATCTAAAAGAATATTTTCTAATTCTGGATTATTCTCATAAGCAGCCATAATTGTTTCAAGGAATTGTGCTCGAATAATACATCCCCCTCTAAAAATACTTGCAATGGCCTTATAATCTAAGTTCCAGTTGTAAGTCTTGCTTGCTTCACGGTATTCCACAAAACCTTGGGCGTAGCTCATGAGTTTAGAGAAATAGAGAGCTTGACGAATTTTTTCAATAAAGTTTTCTTTATCCTCAACGCCTTTCACTTGGCTTGGACCTTCTAAGACTTGGCTAGCACGAACACGTTCATCCTTTAAAGCAGAAATATAACGCGCGTAAACTGAGTCCGTAATGGTTGGTAGCGGCACACCTAAATCTAAGGCCTCTTGAGAAGTCCATTTTCCGGTTCCCTTATTACCCGCAGCATCAAGGATAACGTCAATCATGGGTGCTTTGGTTTGGGGGTCCTTCTTGGTCAAAATATCAGCGGTAATTTCAATCAAATAGCTGTCTAATTCGCCTTGGTTCCATTGCTTGAAGTATTGAGCGCACTCTTCCACGCTTAAGCCTAAATAATGACGCAATAAATCATAGGATTCACTAATTAATTCCATGTCCCCATATTCGATACCGTTGTGGACCATTTTGACAAAGTGACCGGCTCCATTTTCACCAATATAGGTCACGCAGGGTTTACCATCACTTGGTGCCTTAGCCGCCATGGCTTCAAGAATATCTTTCATTTCTAGATAGGCTTCTTTTTGACCACCTGGCATTAAAGCAGGCCCCTTCAGGGCACCCTCCTCACCACCAGAAACTCCCATACCGATAAAGTGGATCCCGGATTGAGCTAATTTTTCTGAACGTCGCATAGTATCCTTGAAATAGGTGTTTCCTCCGTCAATGAGGATATCCCCTTCTTCTAAAAGAGGTAAAATTTGGTCAATAAAATGATCAGTAGCCGCCCCAGCCTTTACCATAAGTAAAATACGACGGGGACGTTCAAGATGTTCAACAAATTCTTCTAACGTACGGGTAGGGACTAAGTTCTTGTCCTTGTTTTCTTCATAAACGGCTTCCATCCGTGAGGTAGTCCGATTATAAATAGCGACCGTATAGCCGCGGCTTTCAATATTTAGGGCTAAGTTTTTCCCCATTACCGCCATTCCGATTACACCAATTTGTGCTTGAGTCATAGTAGTTCCTCCTACATTCTAATAACATTCGATGAGATTGCGTCATTAGGCTTCTCATTTCAATGATAATATTATCAAAGTCTTTAGCAAAAATAAAGGCGTAGCCAGGCACTTGTTTTCATCCTTTGCTTAAGTGAAGGCTTAAGGAAATCTTTCTAAGTCCACGTTAAATGTCATAAGCCTTTATGCTATAATAGCAAAGAGATTATTGTAAGGAGCGTTATACGAATATGTCAAACTCAACTAACTGGAAAGAGCAACGCGAAAAAGCCTATGAA